>NZ_JAGGLO010000031.1 GCF_017874475.1 Anaerococcus degeneri | reverse complement strand
TGGGAAGAACATGACAGTACCATAGGAATAAGGACCGGCTAATTACGTGCCAGCAGCCGCGGTAATACGTAAGGTCCGAGCGTTGTCCGGAATCATTGGGCGTAAAGGGTACGTAGGCGGGTAAGCAAGTTAGAAGTGAAATCCTATAGCTCAACTATAGTAAGCTTTTAAAACTGCTCATCTTGAGGTATGGAAGGGAAAGTGGAATTCCTAGTGTAGCGGTGAAATGCGCAGATATTAGGAGGAATACCGGTGGCGAAGGCGACTTTCTGGCCATAACCTGACGCTGAGGTACGAAAGCGTGGGTAGCAAACAGGATTAGATACCCTGGTAGTCCACGCCGTAAACGATGAGTGTTAGGTGTCTGGAGTAAATCTGGGTGCCGCAGCTAACGCATTAAACACTCCGCCTGGGGAGTACGCGCGCAAGCGTGAAACTCAAAGGAATTGACGGGGACCCGCACAAGCAGCGGAGCATGTGGTTTAATTCGACGCAACGCGAAGAACCTTACCAAGTCTTGACATATTACGGCGGGAGCTAGAGATAGTTCCTTACTTCTTCGGAAGACTGTAATACAGGTGGTGCATGGTTGTCGTCAGCTCGTGTCGTGAGATGTTGGGTTAAGTCCCATAACGAGCGCAACCCCTATTGTTAGTTACCATCATTAAGTTGGGGACTCTAACGATACTGCCGGTGACAAACCGGAGGAAGGTGGGGACGACGTCAAATCATCATGCCCTTTATGACTTGGGCTACACACGTGCTACAATGGCAGGTACACAGAGCAGCTAAACAGTGATGTCTTGCGAATCTCAAAAAGCCTGTCCCAGTTCGGATTGTACTCTGCAACTCGAGTACATGAAGTTGGAGTTGCTAGTAATCGTGAATCAGAATGTCGCGGTGAATGCGTTCCCGGGTCTTGTACACACCGCCCGTCACACCATGGAAGTTGGCAATGCCCGAAGCCTGTGAGCGAACCCTTGTGGGCGCAGCAGTCGAAGGTAGGGTCAGTAACTGGGGTGAAGTCGTAACAAGGTAGCCGTATCGGAAGGTGCGGCTGGATCACCTCCTTTCTAAGGA
>NZ_JAGGLO010000030.1 GCF_017874475.1 Anaerococcus degeneri | reverse complement strand
TATAACTCGTTTATCTTGATTAATTGTTGTTACAATATTTCCTAGTTTAGTTTTATCTTTCCTTTTTCCTCTTTATGCGATAGATTTAATTTCTCTATCAATCCGAAGCTTCGGTACTGGATTTTAGCCCCGTTCATTTTCGGCGCAAACCCACTTGACCAGTGAGCTATTACGCATTCTTTAAATGCATGGCTGCTTCTAAGCCAACGTCCTGGTTGTCTTAGTAGATTCACATCCTTTTCCACTTAATCCAGATTTGGGGACCTTAGCTGTCGGTCTGGGCTGTTTCCCTTTCGACTTAGAAGCTTATCCCTCTAAGTCTGACTCCTTGACCTGATTTTTTGGCATTCGGAGTTTGATAGGTTTCGGTACGGTTAACCGCCCTAGACCATTCAGTGCTCTACCTCCTAAAATCTTTAGTCAAAGGCTAGCCCTAAAGCTATTTCGAGGAGAACCAGCTATATCCGAGTTCGTTTGGCTTTTCACCCCTATCCACAACTCATCCGATACGTTTTAAACCGTACCCGGTTCGAGCCTCCAGTGAATTTTACTTCACCTTCACTCTGGTCATGGATAGATCACCCGGTTTCGGGTCTATTCTAATCGACTTTGGCCCTATTAAGACTCGCTTTCGCTTTGACTTCGTATCTTAAATACTTAATCTTGCCGCTTAGAATAACTCGCTGGCCCATTCTACAAAAGGTACGACATCAGACTTTTGTCCTCTGTCTGCTTGTAGGCGCTAGGTTTCAGGTTCTATTTCACTCCCCTTTCGGGGTTCTTTTCACCTTTCCCTCACGGTACTTGTTCACTATCGGTCACATGTTAGTATTTAGCCTTAGGGGATGGGCCCCCTATCTTCACAACGGATTCCTCGTGTCCGGTGCTACTTTCACTCTGTCCATATTTAACTGTCGCGTACAAGACTGTCACTTTCTTTGGTTCATCTTCCCAAATGATTCTGCTAATTAAATATGATCCTTATTGAGTTGGGCTGTTTTCTTTTCGCTCGCCGCTACTTAGAAAATCGAGTTTTCTTTCTTTTCCTCCTGCTACTTAGATGTTTCAGTTCACAGGGTCTTAC
>NZ_JAGGLO010000029.1 GCF_017874475.1 Anaerococcus degeneri | reverse complement strand
CAAAGTGAAGCCTTTAAGTCTTCGGATATGTATATGAAATGTAGGTATATGGATGAAATGACAGATGGCAAGGGAGTTGTATTTGCTACTGGTACACCAATATCAAATTCAATGACAGAGCTTTATACCATGCAAAGATACCTTCAGTATGATGATTTAAAGGCAAGGGGATTAGAACATTTTGACGCTTGGGCTTCTACTTTTGGAGAAACAGAAAACACCTTTGAATTATCTCCAGAAGGCACAGGATATAGGCAAAAGACAAGATTTTCAAAGTTTTATAACTTGCCAGAACTGATGAGCATGTTTAAAGAAGTAGCAGATATAAAGACTTCAGATATGTTAAATTTGCCAGTACCAGAAGCAAACTTCGAAGTTATTAAAACAAAACCTACTGAGGAACAGAAAGAAATATTAGAAGCTATTTCAGAAAGAGCTGACGCGGTTAGAAATAACCAAGTCGAACCAACAGAAGACAATATGCTAAAGATTACAAATGATGGTAAAAAACTTGCCCTTGACCAAAGATTAATAAATCCATTACTTCCTGATGACCCTAATTCAAAGGTAAATGTATGCGTTAAAAATATCTTTTCGATCTGGGATAAGACAAAAGAAAATTCATCGACTCAATTAGTATTTTCAGATATGTCCACACCAAAAGGAGATGGAGAATTTAATATCTATGATGATATTAGAAATAAGCTAGTGAATATGGGAATACCAAAAGAAGAAATAGCCTTTATCCACGAAGCAGATACAGACAAACAAAAAGATGAATTGTTCTCTAAGGTAAGAAGAGGAGAAGTAAGAGTATTATTAGGCTCTACTCAAAAAATGGGAGCAGGTACAAATGTACAAAACAAATTAATAGCATTACACGATTTAGATGTCCCTTGGAGACCGTCTGATTTGGAGCAGTTCCAAGTGGGACACATAAAAAAACAAGGACTATCTCAATAAATACTAACGTAAGCACAAGTATAAAATAGGCTAAAGTGACTTATCAGCCTATTTATGATATAATATATCTTAACAATAAAACGGATAAGGGGTAATAATATGGCAATTTCTTATAAACCATTATGGCACTTATTGGTAGAAAGAGAAATGAACAAAGAAGACTTAAAAAGAGCTGCAAACATAACAAG
>NZ_JAGGLO010000028.1 GCF_017874475.1 Anaerococcus degeneri | reverse complement strand
GTCTTTTGTGAATATATTTTTCTTTTGATATTCATCATAGAATTCTTTTTTGGCTTTGTAGATTTCATAGTATAAAATTTTCTTTTCTACATCTTCCATTTCTTTATGGATTGTCTTTGCTTTTTTATTTAGCTTATAACTATTAGACTTTAAAGTTTCTATTTTTGTTTGTAACTGACCTATGGTTTCTATGTCATTTTTTCTTAAATAACTATATGCACTTGTTAGCTTTTTGAAGTCATACTTTTCTTTATTAGTTTTGGCATATCCTTTTAGGTATTTACTTTTTTCTTTTTGAATTTCTGAATAAGTTAATAGATAATTTGTTAGATTGAAAAGTTTAGGGTTGTCTATTACCTTATCTCTTTCTATATCCTTAAATTTTTCATAAGCAGTAGATAGGTTACCTAATAAATTTCCTATCCAACCCTTTAATGTCTTTATCTCTTCTTTTATTGTTTTTACAAGTTCATTATATTTTCTTATTTCTCTATTATAGTTTCCCTTGTCAGTTTCTATTCCTTTTCTTTCCATTGCACTTGCTGCTGATCCTAAGTGGATTGTCGGTAGATAATCTGAATTTTGTCTTTTAAAACTCCTATGGTCTACTCTTTTTTCTATCTTGTTTTTTGCTAGGTATTCGTTGCAAAGGTCTGAAAAATTTTCTCTCCATTTTTCTACATTGCCTTTATCGTTCCAGGTTGTTAGTTCTACTTTTCTTGTCTTAGGTTTTCCATTTTTGTTTAAAATCTTTTCTCCTTTTTCATCTAGGATATATTCTTTTTTTGACTTTGCTAAGAACTCTCCTTTTTCGTTTATGGGTCGCATTATGGTCATGATATGACAATGGATATTTCCATTTTTATCTTGACTCTCATCATGAATTGCATAATCTACTATCATTCCTTGTGATGTTAGATTTTCTTTTATAAATCTTTCAACTAGGTTTATGTTTTCACTTAAAGATAATTCTTTTGGTAGTCCTATTATGAATTGTCTTGCTAGTTGTGCATTAGAATTTTTTTCTGCCATTTCTACTTTATTCCATAAGGTCGACCTATCATTAAATTCTTTTGGTATATGATCAGGCAATATTATATTTTTTACTAATACTTTTTCTTTTCTTGTGTAGTCATGGGTTACTCCGTCCCATTCATTTTTTATTTTTTCTCCACTTATATATGCTGCACTTGCTACTGCACTTTTTCCTTTTCCTCTTGATATTATGTTTACTGAAAAATGAAAACTGTCTGCCATTTTTATCACTTCCTTTCTTTCTTGTTGTTTTAGGTGGAGGCTTAATAGATTTTTATATCCACTTTGTGAATGAGCGTTTTGAAATGATAGAATAGAAAAAGCCGACTACTGAATTAATTTTTGTTGTTTCAGTATGTCGGCTTAATTGTT
>NZ_JAGGLO010000027.1 GCF_017874475.1 Anaerococcus degeneri | reverse complement strand
ATGACCTGAACCCCAAAATCCGGAATACGGATGGAGGGGTTTTTGTATGACAAAATATACAAAAGAATTTAGAGTAAAACTAGTAAAGGAATATTTGTCTGGAGAAGTTGGTGGCAGTGTAAGTATAGCTAAAAAACATTGTATTCCAAAAGCTACTTTAGAGCAATGGATAAATAAGTACAATTCTGGAGGCTTTAAGAACTTATCTAAAAAGTTAAAAAACAATAAATTCACTAGTGAATTTAAACTATCTGTAATACAATATAGGCAAATCAATAATACTTCGCTTAGAGAGACTGCAGAGCACTTTAATCTTGTTAATGGGTCTATGGTATACAGATGGGAAAAAGCTTATCAAGAACGTGGTCTATCTGGGCTAGAAGATAACAGAGGAAGGCATAAAAAAGATATGACCAAAGTAAATAAGGAGTCTAAAAATAATACTCCAATAAACGAAAACGAAAG
Source organism: Anaerococcus degeneri (assembly GCF_017874475.1). Classification (GTDB taxonomy): domain Bacteria; phylum Bacillota; class Clostridia; order Tissierellales; family Peptoniphilaceae; genus Anaerococcus; species Anaerococcus degeneri. Next base: position 1,017 of record NZ_JAGGLO010000027.1, on the reverse strand, counting down.
AGAAGAATTAATAAGACTAAGAGAGGAAAATAGACTTCTCAAAATGAAGATAATCTACGAAAAAAAGCTACAAGCCTTGCTACTAGAAGAGGAAGCAGAAGCAAGGAGAAAACAAAGATAATCCTCAACTTACAAAAAGAATATCCTGAAAGTAAAATAAGCGAATGGTTGGATATAGCTAAGTTACCAAAATCATCATACTATGAGTGGAAAATAAAATTAGAACAACCAATAGATAAAGACAAACAAATTAAAGAGGAAATAAAAACCATAGTAGAAGCTTCAAAAGGTAGATATGGATATAGAAGAGTTACTCTAGTATTAAAAAATAAAGGATTTAAAATTAACCATAAAAGAGTTTTAAGAATAATGAGAGAACAATCCTTGCTTTGCTCTAAATTTAAAACTAGATCAAGAAAATACTCGTCATACAAGGGACAAATAGGTAAAGTAGCAGACAATATAGTAAATAGACAATTTAGAGCAAGTAAACCAAATCAATTATGGCTAACAGATGTAACAGAATTTAGAATTAAAGGTCAGGAAAAGAAAATATACCTATCACCAATATTAGACATATACAACAGTGAAATAATCAGCTATACACTAAGTAATCACCCAACAATAAACTTAACCAATAAAATGCTAGAAAAAGCACTAGAAGAAAATAAAGACATTAAAGATTTAACTATACACTCAGATCAAGGATTTCATTATCAACACAGTTCATGGACTAAAAAACTAGAAAAAATGAATATTAGGCAAAGTATGTCAAGAAAAGGCAATTGTCTAGACAATTCTCCTATGGAAAACTTCTTTGGAATCTTGAAACAAGAAATGTATTATGGGGCGGAATTTAAAAACTATAATGAATTAGTTGTTGAGATAGAAAAATATATTAGATGGTACAATGAGGATAGAATTAAAACAAAATTAAACGGAATGTCCCCTGTCATGTACAGATTACATTCCGCTTAAAATATTATTAAATTATTCCGTGTTTACGGGTTCAGGTCA
>NZ_JAGGLO010000026.1 GCF_017874475.1 Anaerococcus degeneri | reverse complement strand
GTTTCCCGACCTCTACCCTCTCGTTTTATTGTTAATTTTTCTATAATTATGTACTAAAAAAGGATTCACATGGTGTGAATCCTTTAATTTATTTGGCAACTTCCTACTCTACCACACGGTTGCCCGACCTCTACTATCTCGTTTAAGTATTTGTATATAATTGATTTTTATACTAAAAAAGACTCACATTACTGCGAGTCTTGATTATTTGGCCGCTCTCGGCCGCTTGGGCAGAATTCCTACCCTAATACAAGGTTTCCCGACCTCTACCCTCTCGTTTTATTGTTAATTTTTCTATAATTATGTACTAAAAAAGGATTCACATGGTGTGAATCCTTTAATTTATTTGACGATTTCCTACTCTACCACAAGGTTGTCCGACCTCTACCCTCTCGTTTTATTGTTAATTTTTCTATAATTATGTACTAAAAAAGGATTCACATGGTGTGAATCCTTTAATTTATTTGACGATTTCCTACTCTACCACAAGGTTGCCCGACCTCTACCCTCTCGTTTTATTGTTAATTTTTCTATAATTATGTACTAAAAAAGGATTCACATAGTGTGAATCCTTTAATTTATTTGGCGACTTCCTACTCTACCACACGGTTGCCCGAGCAGTACCATCGGCGTTATAAGGCTTAACTTCTGTGTTCGGTATGGGAACAGGTGTATCCCTTATGCAATCATCACCATATAAGAACTTTAAAAACTTTTGGTAATAGCAAACAATATTTCCAGTCAAGATGTAAAGTTTAGTATCCATTAGCTTAATACATTACTGCACTTACACCTTGGACCTATCAAACGTATTTTCTTTACGTACTCTGAGAAATCTTATCTTGAGGTCTGTTTCGTACTTAGATGCTTTCAGTACTTATCGTTTCCACACGTAGCTACCCAGCTATGCAAATGGCTTTACAACTGGTACACCATAGGTGTGTCCATCCCGGTCCTCTCGTACTAGGGACAGATCCTCTCAAATTTCTTACGCCCACGCTGGATAGGGACCGAACTGTCTCACGACGTTCTGAACCCAGCTCGCGTGCCTCTTTAATGGGCGAACAGCCCAACCCTTGGGACCTACTTCAGCCCCAGGATGAGACGAGCCGACATCGAGGTGCCAAACCTCCCCGTCGATGTGGACTCTTGGGGGAGATAAGCCTGTTATCCCCGGGGTAGCTTTTATCCGTTGAGCGATGGCCCTTCCATGCGGTGCCACCGGATCACTAAGTCCGTATTTCTACTCTGCGCAACTTGTAGGTTTTGCAGTTAAGCTCGCTTTTGCCTTTGTACTCTACGAATGGTTTCCGTCCATTCTGAGCGAACCTTTGAACGCCTCCGTTACTTTTTGGGAGGCGACCGCCCCAGTCAAACTGCCCAACTGACAATGTCCATTGCCCTGATTCAAGGGTCAATGTTAGAACTTTAATATTAGAAAGTTGGTATCCCAAGGGTGACTCTGCACATACTGGCGTACATGCTTCTCAGTCTCCCAACTATCCTGTATATCTAATCTCAAAGTCCAATATCAGCCTACAGTAAAGCTCCACGGGGTCTTTCCGTCCTAGCGTGGGTAAGTCGC
>NZ_JAGGLO010000025.1 GCF_017874475.1 Anaerococcus degeneri | reverse complement strand
GCAAGATGGGTTGCATAATATTAACTGAACAGGAGTGATATATAGACACGAGAAAAGGAGGATAATGCCATGATAGAATATCATAACAAAATCACAGCACTATACTCCCGCCTTTCAGTTGGTGATGAAGATAGAGACGGTGGCGAGAGTAATAGTATTGTCAATCAAAAAGCATTTTTAGAAAGGTATGCAAGAGATAAAAAGCTGATAAACATTCGCCACTATATCGACGATGATGAAAGCGGTAGGTTCTTTGACCGCTCCGCCTATACACAGATGATAAGCGATGTGGAAAGTGGTAAAATCGGCATTGTCATTATGAAAGATATGACGAGATGGGGAAGAGATTATCTTCAAGTCGGAAACGCTATGGAGATATTTAGAAGAAACAATGTACGCTTTATCGCCATCAACAACGGTATAGACAGCATTGACCAAAATACATTGGAATTTGCCCCATTTATCAACATCATGTCAGAGTGGTATGCAAGAGACATCAGCAAGAAAGTAAAGACAGGAATAAAGACCAAAGGAGCAGACGGAAAGCCTGTTGCAACAGAAGCCCCATACGGCTATATAAAAGACCCTGATAACAAAGATTATTGGATAGTCGATAAAGAAGCTGCCGAAGTTGTAAAACTCATTTTCAGGCTATTTATGGAGGAAAAAAACAGAAATCAGATAGCTTTTTACCTGAAAGAAAAAGAAATACTAACCCCAACCTTTTATATGAAAAGACAAGATAGAGGAACAGCTAAAAACAAACCACTAAATGAAGAAAATAGATATAACTGGAACAAAGCAACCATAACACGCATACTGAAAAGACAAGAGTATTGTGGTGATGTAGTCAACTTCAAGACCGAAAAGCATTACAGAGATAAGAGAAACCATTATGTAGATAAAAGCAAATGGCAAATAACAGAAAATGTGCATGAGCCAATAATAGATAGAACTACCTTTGAAAATGTAGAGCGTATGTTAAAAAATGCACCTGTAAAAAGACCAAACGGAGATGGAGAAATTCACGCACTTTCAGGCTTGATGTACTGTAAAGATTGCGGAACAAAAATGCACATTCGCACCATACACAAAAATGGAAGAGTACAGCATGTAACCTATTGCAGTGAATATGCCAAAGGGAAAGCAAAGCACCCCAAATGCAACTCCCCACACCGCATTGATGTTGATGAGGTTATGGAAAATATTGCAGAAGTCTTGCGAAAGATAGCACAGTATTCTTTGGAAAACAAAGCAGATTTTGAGAAACTTGTAAAAGGGAGTCTGTATAAAGAACAGACCGAAGAATTCAAGAAAAATCAAAAGCGTATGCCACAAATCACAGATCGAATGGAACAGATAGAAAGAGTGATGAATAAACTCTATGAAGATAATGCACTTGGAAATATGGATACAGAACGCTATGAACAGTTATCAAGAAAGTATGCTGAAGAATACTACACCTTAAAAGCAGAAAAAGAAGAAATCAAAGAACGCTTATCCGAATGTGAAAATGCAAACCAAAGAGCAAAGAAATTTATCAGACTTGCAGAAAGCTATTCCAACTTTGAAGAACTTACCCCTACCATTATCAATGAGTTTATCAGTAAAATCGTAGTGCATGAAAGAGATGTAAAAAGAGCAAAATATGTAGTTCAACGAATAGAGGTTTATTTTAACTATATCGGAAAATTTGAAAATGAACTTACAAAACAGATAGAGCCGACAAAAGAAGAAATGATACAGATGAGGGAAGAAATAGAAGAAGCAAAGAAAGAAAAATTACGAGCCTATCATAGAGAATATTCAAAAGTATACAGGGCGAAAAATCTTGAAAAGTGTCGAGAGTATGAAAAATTAAAAGCAAGAGAATATAGAGCAAAGAAAAAGCTACAACAAGCAACAACCTAAAATCAAATATCAACCAATCGTAAAAGAGGTTTCCTAATCGCAGGAAATCTTTTTTTGTGCAAGTCGAAAGGAGGAACTAAATGGCAGAAAATGAGAAAATAGATATTAAAGAAATACATACAGAACAACATCAAAAGCCTGATGGTATTCTTACAAAGAAGATAAATGGAAAGACCTTTGTAACAGAGATATATTTTGATAAAAAGAGCAAGGAAACATTTCAAGATAAG
>NZ_JAGGLO010000024.1 GCF_017874475.1 Anaerococcus degeneri | reverse complement strand
AATAATATGGCAATTTCTTATAAACCATTATGGCACTTATTGGTAGAAAGAGAAATGAACAAAGAAGACTTAAAAAGAGCTGCAAACATAACAAGCAATATAGTTTCAAGAATGAGCAAAAACTCTTATGTGAACTTAGAGTCATTAGAAAAGATTTGTTTGGCATTGGATTGCAGAATTGAAGATGTTATAGAGATTAGCAAATCAAAACAAGCACAAGAGGATTAAAGAATGAGTAGACAAGCTAGTAATAAAAATTTAAAAAAAGCAAGTAAAAATAAAAATGACGAATTCTATACTCAACTTGTTGATATAGAAAGAGAGTTGAAATATTATAAGGCTCATTTTAGAGATAAAGTAGTCTATTGTAATTGTGATGATCCAAGAGTAAGTAATTTTTTTAAATACTTCTATTTGAATTTCGAGTATTTGGGATTAAAAAAATTGATAGCTACTTGTTATAAAAATCAAGATATAGATTTATTTTCAATGAATGATAAGGAAGAAGCAGTATGGCTAGAATATAATGGAAATGGCAATATTGATGATTTTGATAATGTTGAAGTCAATAATCTAAAAGGAGATGGAGATTTTAGGTCTGAAGAATGTATTGAGTTACTTAAACAGGCTGATGTAGTAGTTACTAATCCACCGTTTTCGTTATTTAGAGAGTATATCGGTCAATTAGTCGAGTACGACAAAAAGTTTCTAGTAATAGGAAATATAAATTGCTTAACATATAAAGAAATATTTGCATTAATTAAAGAAAATAAAGCTTGGTTAGGCAATGGAATGGGTCGTTGGATATCTGGTTTTATAGTACCCGAACATTATGAATTATATGGAACTGAAACAAAAATTAATGAAGATGGGGAAAGAATTGTATCAACAAATAATTGTTTATGGCTTACTAATTTAGATATAGAAAAAAGGCATGATGATCTTCTTTTATATGAAAACTATACTGAGGATAAATATCCTATGTATGTAAACTATGATGCTATAAATGTTGATAAAACAAATGAAATACCAATGGACTACGATGGCATTATGGGCGTTCCAATAACATTTTTAGATAAATATAATCCAGATCAGTTTGAAATTGTAGAATTAGGAATTGTAGGAAGTTGCAATTTCAAAAACAATAAAAAAATGGAAATATTAAAGAATGGGAAGCCAACAGGAAAAATAACATACAATGCTAAAGGAACTTTGTATAGAAAGTATAATAAGTTAAAGGATAAAAAACCTCCAGCTTTTAGAGATTGTGAAACTGGAGAACTATATACAAGTATTTATGCGAGAATACTTATTAAAAGAAAGTAGGTGATTTACAATGAGTGGAAATAGTGCTTTGCATAGAGCAAATAAAGCCAAAGAAGATGAGTTTTATACGCAGTTAAGTGATATTGAAAAGGAATTAAGACATTATAAAAATCACTTTAAGGATAAAGTAGTATTTTGTAATTGTGATGATCCCTATGAAAGCAATTTTTTTAAATACTTTGCTAATAATTTTAATCATCTTGGTTTAAAAAGATTAATAGCTACTTGCTATGGTACTTCGTCTATTAAGTTCGGACAATTAAGTATATTTGATATAAATTATATTGAAGATAAAAACGAAAGTAGTCCTTATAAAGTAATCATTGATAATGTAGAAGATGTTAATAATGATGGTGCAATTGGTATTGAAGATGTTCGACAAATAATGCAACAAAATGAAAATACTGTGACACTTCTAGAGGGCGATGGAGATTTTAGGTCTGAAGAATGTATCGAGTTGCTTAACCAAGCTGATATAGTAGTTACCAATCCTCCATTCTCACTATTTAGAGAATATATCGGTCAATTAGTCGAGTACGACAAAAAGTTTATAATAATTGGAAATCAAAATGCAATAACTTATAAAGAGATATTTCCTTTAATTGCTCAAAATAAACTTTGGTTAGGTTATCATTCTGGAGATATGGAATTTCAAGTGCCAGATTATTATGAGCCAAGAAAAACAAGGTTTAGGATTGATGAGAATGGAATTAAGTGGAGAAGCATGGGAAATATATGTTGGTTTACTAATTTGGACATTGAAAAAAGGCATGAAAATATCACTTTATACAAAACATATAACGAAGAAGAATATCCTAAATATGATAATTATGACGCTATTAATGTAAATAAAGTTGCTGATATACCTGTAGATTATGACGGTGTTATGGGTGTACCAATAACATTTCTTAATAAATATAATCCAGATCAGTTTGAAATAGTTGCTTTTAGAAAAGGAAACGATGGAAAAGATTTAGTCTATTCATTAACTAATTCACTTGACAAAGAAATTGACATGAAAGATAATGCCTTAGCAAGCAAGCAAGCAAGCAAGCAAGCAAGCAAGCAAGCAAGCAAGCAAGCAAGCAAGCAAGTACAACCATACTTCAGAGTTCTCGTACGAAGAATTTAGAAACCAATTCTCAGGAAACGAGAGAGCAACCGTCAATGGAAAATTGTTATATGCAAGAGTATTTATCCGCCACATCAATTCCTGGAATGATAAAAAATGCTGAGGGGAAAATAGGTGGAAAGATAACTTATGCACGAGTTACAATAAGGAGGAAAAGGAATGAAGATTGAATTGAAAGAAATTCAAATTAGAGATGTAACAAAAGGTTACATCGATAACTCTGAAGAGGGAGTTTATGGGTTTGATGGGAAATTAAATATAAGACCAAAGTATCAAAGAGAATTTGTTTATAAGGACAAACAAAGAGATTCAGTTATTGATACTGTAACTAAGAATTTTCCGCTAAATGTTATGTATTGGGTTAAAAGTGATGATGAATGTTATGAGGTTCTCGATGGTCAACAAAGGACGATAAGTATCTGTCAATATGTTAATGGAGATTTTTCATATAATAAAAAATATTTCCACAATTTAACTAAAGATAAGCAAGATGAAATTCTTAATTATAAATTAATGATCTATATTTGTGAGGGGACTGATAGTGAAAAACTAGACTGGTTTAGAACAATAAATATAGCTGGAGAGAAACTTACGGACCAAGAATTAAGAAATGCAGTATATGCTGGACCTTGGACAACCGAAGCGAAAAAATATTTTTCAAAAACTTCATGCCCTGCATACCAAATAGCTAGTGATTATTTAAAAGGTACTTCAATAAGACAAGAATATTTAGAAACTGCATTACGTTGGATAACTGATAGAGATTCCATAGAAATTGAAGAATATATGGCTAGAAAACAGAACGAAACTAATGCAACTGAATTATGGTTATATTTTCAATCAGTTATCAATTGGGTAAAAACATTATTCACTAACTATAGAAGTGAACAAAAAGGAATTGAGTGGGGATTATTATATAATAAATATAAGCAAAATTCTTATGATCCAGTATATTTGGAAGAAAGAATAAAAGAGTTAATGCAAGATGATGATATAACAAAAAAATCTGGGATTTATGCTTATTTAATTACAGGAGAAGAGAAGCACTTAAACATTAGAGCCTTTACTCCATCAATGAAAAGAGAAGCTTATGAAAGGCAAAAAGGAATTTGCCCTATGTGTAATGAGCATTTTGAGATAAATGAAATGGAGGGCGACCATATAACTCCTTGGGTTGAGGGAGGAAAAACAAACGCAAAAAACTGCCAGATGTTATGCAAAGAATGTAACAGAAGAAAATCTTCAAAATAGAAAAAGGACGATTAGAAAAATAAAAATCTAGTCGTCTTTTTTTAATACAAGAAAGGAGATTAGTATGAAAAAATTAGAGCAAATAAGAGAAAAGTCAAAAGAAATAAAAGAAAAGATAGACGATACAGAAGAGAGATTAAGGCAACTAAAAAATCAAGAAAAAAAGATATTAAAACAAGACATAGTAAAAAGAAGAAAAGAAAGAACACATAGGCTCATAACAAGAGGAGCAATCTTAGAAAGCCTTATAGAAAATGCAGAAGAACTAACAGATGACGAAATAAAAATCCTACTAGAAGAAGCAATAGAGACGAAAGAATTTAAAGAAACACTAAGAATAATGAGAGAAAATTAGGAAAAATAAAATAACCAAATCTCCCTTAGATTTTCTAAGGGCGCAATTATACACCCTAAAGGGTGCTTGCGTGCCTTTAGAGCCAAACCCTTGCAGGGAGCAACAACCATTCGCTTTTTAAAAGTAAAGGGTAAATAAACTCGCTAAGGCTCGCCCTTGACTTTTAAAATTTGAAATGAACAAAACAATTAAGCCGACATACTGAAACAACAAAAATTAATTCAGTAGTCGGCTTTTTCTATTCTATCATTTCAAAACGCTCATTCACAAAGTGGATA
>NZ_JAGGLO010000023.1 GCF_017874475.1 Anaerococcus degeneri | reverse complement strand
TTTTTTTTATTTTTAAAATTAAACCCCTGGAGGCTCTGCCCCCAGACCCCCGGCATCTCCAAGGACGATTATTTCTTATTTTAACGCTCTATTTTGCGTTTTAAGCGATTTTAAGTATTTAGGCATGTATTTATATTAATAACAACAATTCATTAAAATTAAGAGGCAAATTTTAATGAATTAAGCACAACAAATTGAAATATTGATCCACGCATTAATAAACTTTATTATTTTATTTCAAAAGCTTATTTATAATAAAGTAATATAGAAAACTTAAAATAATATGATATAATATCCATAGACGCAGTGATTTTAACAATCAAGGCAAACGAGGAAAGAAAGGATAATATATTGTATTACTATATATTATTATATAATATTCGGTAATATATATTGGAATTTGAATATGCCTAGCGAGTTTATTAAAATCAGTTTAAATATTTCAAAGAAATTAAATGAAGACGTTAGAAACTTTGCGAAAAATAATAATGTAACGTTATCTCAGGCTTGTGAGTTGCTTATGAATCAGGCTCTAGATCCAGAATTCAACTCTAGAGTACCAAAAGAAGAATTTGAGAAGCTATTAGAAATAAATAAGGAACTTGAAAACAATATTAGACTTGAAAAAGAAAGTCGATTGAAAGATTATCAAGATGTAATTCTGAAAAATACGGAAATTTCATCTCAACTTTTGGATCTTATGAAAGCTGATAGAGTTCTGCAGCTTGAATCAAAGGAAGTGAAAGAATCTTTATTTCATCGTGTTAAAGTTTTCTTTTTAGGAAATGATAAACAGAGTTAGAATTATTGCACTAATTTCACATTTTGTGCAATAATTTACTCCGAATAGCTTAAATTAATGGAAAATTTTAATAAATATGAGTTATATTTATAAATTATTGAATAAATCGTATTATATATTCAGTAATAAAGCTAAAAAGCAAAAGAATAATACTTGAATAAACAACCGTAATGGTTGTTTATCTTAGCAATCATTTGTTAAAAAAATAACTTATGTACTCCGGTGGTATTATGTAAATTTTGAGTGTATATTATAAATTAAGAAAGGAGGGAAAATGTTAGAAGATTTTAAAAACACGCTATTTAAAACAAGCTGCAAGCTTCATTTTTTGCCTAAAAAAACAATAGAGTTAATCTCGTCTAGAACAAATCAAACTCAGACAGAAATCATTGAAAACGCCATATTGTCACAATATATGCCCAAAGACAAATTTTTGTTTAGTGTTATATCAGAAGATATGCTTATCAATCAAGATATTAAAATGTGTTTAATACGTTTATTTAGCGAGTCGGCTATTAATGAAAAGTATAGAAGTGAAGATCTAATTAAGTATTGCCAAGAAATAGAATTGAGGAGTAACAATGTTTTAACCGGAGAAGAATCTATTAGATATAATCTTTTAAAATACCTAAAAACGCTTTTACAAATTTTCAAGAATAAAAATGTTAAAGAGTCTGATATTAAGATATATGAAATGTTCATTGATGAATTAGAAAAAGAACCTAAATATTCCCACTTAATTAATTTTTATCAATTAATTTTAAAAAATTGGGATATTTGCAAATATGAAGAAACTACTTTCAATGTTTTATCAGGCTTAATTAAGCTAAATGAAAAGTTAAAGTTTGATTCAATTAATATGTATGAACTTTATAATATTTTGTTAAAGATTGATGATAAAGTATGAAATAACTTTAAACTAGAACGAAGAAAAAAAGCGGTCCAGGTCGGCGATTGAGACCTGGCAAGGGACTAGAATGAAATTCTGGTCTACCTTGCTCTAGACCAGAATATTTTAACAAAATACTTTGGTCTGATGAATTGTTTAAAAAATAAAGATAGGAGAAAATTTTGAAAAATAATATAACTGAAATTTTAGATTTGATTGAAGAAAATAACATTGACAATTTAAGCGACTTATATAAATTTCACGAAAAAGGAAGAAATGAAGAAATTGAAGAATTAGAAAAATTAAATGAAGATATTGACGAAAATAAACTTTTCTATAATTTTGAAAAAATAACAGACATATTAATGTATCCAAGATTTTTTGCTGAAGTTTTAAAAGAGCAAAAATATATGAAAATCAAAAATTCTGGAAAAAAACTTATTGAAAAAACTTATTCCATCGAGGATTAAAATGGCAGATTTGGCTAAATTTAAACACAATGAAGTCGCCCACATTTTAAACCATAATACAAGATCTACAGTTGTTAATTCTAATCCAGATGTTGATCAAACTAGAAGTCACTTAAACTATGAAATATCAATTCATGATGATAACTTAACGCCTTTAGATAGATATCTAAAACGAAAGAGTGAAGTTTACTGTTATAACAGAGGAGATGTTAACACTATGGCGAGTTGGATTATTTCAGCACCCAAAGAACTTGAAACAGATGAGGAAATTAAAACTTTTTTTGAAAATTGTGTGGACTTTTTAAGTGATAGATATGGAAAAGAAAACGCGATACTAGCTACAGTTCATTTAGACGAGGGAGTTAAAATTAAGAAAATGGATAGATGGGGAAATCAAATTAAAGATAAGGACGGCAACACAATTGAAGAGGTGGTTGGTCGTCCCCATCTTCATTTTAACTTTATTCCTGTTATTAAAACTAGCAAGCGACCTGAGGGGAAGATAAGCTTTAAAGAAGCTATACCCTATAAAGAATATTTTAAATTCCACCCAGATTTAATGAAATTTCTTAAAAAAAGAGGAGATAAAGGAGCTGACTATATTGTGTCAGGCGTCACTAAAAGGAACGGAAGAAATTACAGTGTTAATGAACTAAAAGATCAAACTAAAAATCAAAATACGTTTACTTTTGAAAATACAAAGGACATCAAAAAATGGTAGACAAAGTTATTTTACTATTTGGCGTATTTTTTCTGGTATTTATCTTTTTTCAAAAATTGGTTGAAAACTCTAAAAAAGAAAAACTAAACAAAGTTACAGAAGTGTTGAAATTAAACAAGACTAATGCGCATGGAGTTGTATTTGGCAAAAAAGGGGCAAAATATATTTGTTCTCCTGAAGAGTCAGAGGGGCATATAGGTGTATTTTCAGCGACTGGAACTGGAAAAACAGCTGCGATTGGAATCCCTACCCTTAGAGCCTGGCAGGGTTCTATGTTTGTTATCGATATTTCAGGAGATATTGAAAAAAACTGTCCGAACATAAAAGATAAAATCATTTTTAATCCAGATGAAATCGACAAATATAAAGTAAAGTACAGCCCTTTTGCTGTATGCGATAAGCTTTCATCAGACTTTGAAAAAAATGAATTTTTAAGCCAGCTGGCATACATTCTTATGCCTGACCCTATCAAAGGTGGTGAAGCAAGCGATTTTTTTATAAAGCAAGGACGAAGAATTTTAATTTCTGCCTTAATATCGTTTTATCATCAAGGCTTTGATTTTATTGAAATTTGCGAAAAGATTGTAAGAAATAATTATATAAATCTTTTTGGAGACATTGATCAATCAGGAAATCAAGAAGCGATAAGTTATTTAAATGCATTTGAAGGAGCTAACGAGAAAAACACTGCAGGGTGCAAACAAGCAGTCGACGAGGCACTCACTCTGTTTGCGACAAACTATACTATTAAACAATCTGTAGGCAGAGGAGATATAACAATCGAGCCTGAAAAAATCGAAAATAATGCTATTTTTATTGTTGTCGACGACACAAAACTTGAACTGTATTCCCCACTTCTAAATCTGATAACTTCACAGTATATGAACTATATTGCCAATAGAAAAGTAGATAGTAGCAGTAAAACAATACTTTTATTTTTAGACGAATATTCAAGCCTTAGAATCAATTCTGAGACGATTTTACAGGCACTAAGGAAGTATAGGAAGCGTAAAGCAAGAATCATGCTCCTAACTCAAAATTTGGCTGATTTAAATGTGCTTTATACACCCGATATAACTAAGGCAATGATGGCAAATTTCAAATTTAAAGTTTTACTTGGTGGTTTAAACGAACCAGAAAGTCAAAAATATTTTGCCGAACTAATTGGTTTTAAAGATGTTTTAAAACGCTCTACTTCCAAAAATGCAAGACAACACACTATAACAAAATCCGAAAGTCAGGAATACTATATAAAGCCAGCCGACTTAGATAAACAAGGCAAAGATAAGCTTGTATTAATTCACGGAGAAGGCAGGCGATATATGATATTAAATAAAAATTATTATTTTAAACCCTAGCTGATTTTGCCCCCTTAGTGAGATAAGGGGGCTGTCGCCATAGGCGACTGGGGGATTGATTTTGGAAAATACAAGGAGGAAATATGAATTTTGAACAAATGAGGGGAAATGATAAGCGAAGCCTAGAAGAAATTACTATCGATAGCGTTAATCAAGTTTTGCGTGCATCTAAAACAGCAAGTAAAGATATCGGGTATAAGCTAAAAAGCGCTGGGCACAAACTTCCAATCCCAAATGTAGAAAAAATCAATAGATTTGCAAGTAAAGTTATTGATCAGGAAGTTAAAAACGATATTGAGTTTTAAAAGATTTAAGGTATATTAATATTAACCAGAAAAGATATCAGTTTGTTTTCATGCAGACACAAAAAAAGCCGGGAGCTCCAACTCCTGGCTTTTAATTTGGCTAGTTATCGCTTTTGAAGTAACCATCTAGCCATTTGCAAATGTAGTAACCAGTTACATCTGCCGCGGTAGTTACGAGAAAAGATATCAATATTTCCATTTAGACACCCCCTTTCTGTTATCAGAATGGGTGCGATAACAAGTATATTATACACTTTTATATATCATAAATTATAATTTTGTCCCGAAATATCCAGGTATAAATGCCTGGATAAAAAAATAAAATCGCTTAAAACGCAAAATAAACGTCTATATTCCAAAATAAACTCAAAGCCAAGAAGATTTTTTTAAATATCGACCCAATTACTAATCGATTTTTAAAAAAATCCCTAAAGTCAAAAAATAAAAGCTGATTCTTGCTTTGCAAGTATCGGCTTTTTACTTTGCTTATATTGTTTGATCTTCTGTAGACTTTTTAAGCCTAGCAAGTCTTTTTTCCCTAGCTTTTTCAGCAATTAGGCTTAAATTCTTCTTATTTGCTGATTTAGTATTCTTATTTTCAAATTTACCATAAACAAATTTTTTATCACCTGGAAATTGTGGTTTCCAGGTGAATCTGTAAGCTATAACTGGAGTTCCGCGAGTATCGGCTTTTATTGTCTTTATTTTGAAATTTTCAAAATATTCAGGAATTTCCTTCAGAATTGGCTTTAAAACTCTTTGTTGAATGTTGTTTGCAGTATATGAATCTGGTATATCCAATAAGCTTTTAAATTGATCAATAGAAAATTCTTTTCCTTGATTTCCTACGCTTTTCCGCTGCTTTAAAATTCTGTACATGGTTTTTGAATATGTAGAGTTTAAACTTGTAAATTCTGATAATTCGTATACTGTAAAATTTTTTGTTAATTGGTTGACTATATACTCAAAATTTTCGGAAACTCTTAATTTCAGCGTTTTTTCATCTAAATTAAAAGATATTTTAGAAAATATATTCATGTATTCTGTTGATTTGCTCGATGTATCTTTGAAGTATAATGAGATGGCTTTTCTTGAAAAACCGTCCACCATTTTATACCAATAAGAATTCCTGGTGTCTGTGCCTGTTAATTTTTTTAAATCTTGTGTGTTTAAAATTACATCTTTAGTGCCATGATCCCTGATTTTAACCAAAATCGAAAAAAACAAGTCCATTTCTTCAGCAGTCCAAGCTCTCATCGATAAATTATTTAGGTCGTTGTGATATTTTACTAATTCAGTCATAATTTCTCCTCATTTTCATTTTACTTTGTTTGATTATAAAAACAAGTTATAAAAACAATGTTTTTATAAATGTTGTTAAGTGCAACTTTTGTTTTTATAAGTGCAACTTTTGTTTTTATAAGTGCAACTTTTGTTTTTATAAGTGCAACAAATGTTTTTATAACATTTTTTAAATGTGTATTTTTCAATATTTATCGAGGTAAAAATTTACTCTAAAAGATATTAAAAGATATATAAAAGATATTAAAAGAGTGCTATCGCACATTCACCACACAAAATATAGGAATTAATTGATAAATGATGTAATTCAAGTACAATTATAATGCATCATACAAGGACGATTATTTTTAATCGTCTTTTTTTTTATTTTTAAAATTAAACCCCTGGAGGCTCTGCCCCCAGACCCCCGGCATCTCCAAGGACGATTATTTCTTATTTTAACGCTCTATTTT
>NZ_JAGGLO010000022.1 GCF_017874475.1 Anaerococcus degeneri | reverse complement strand
TGACTTTTAAAAAGCGAATGGTTGTTGCTCCCTGCAAGGGTTTGGCTCCGCAGGACGCAAGCACCCTTTAGGGTGTATAATTGCGCCCTTAGAAATCTAAGGGAGATTTGATTATTTACAGACTCCTTTATTTTTTCTTATTTTCCTCTCATTATTTTTAGTGTTTCTTTTATTTCTCTTATTTCTTCTTCCATGTATTTTCCTTCCATTTTTAGACAAGTAAAAACAGTAAACCTTTTTTGATTTACTGTTACTGTGTTAGTTTTTATTAAATTGTTTGATTTCCAAAATTGGATTTACCTAATGCGTTTCCCAATTTTCATTTTCTTACGCCATTCTGGTGCTATTCCATCATCAGACCAATATTCATCCATTTCAATAATCAAATCATCTTTAAGATGGATAAAGCTTACTACATGAAAAGACTCACTATTATCTCTTGGAAAGACTCGGCAAGCCAGAATAATAGTATTTGCATTTTCTTCGATTCGTTCTATTTCTCCATTCCAGTTTCCTGGATATTCACAATTTGCTTTTATATACTCATCTAAGGTAAATACCTCATTTGTGCAATGCCATTTTATAACGGCATTTTTTTGAAAAAATTTCCTAAGTTCTTCTGCATTTTGTGATAAAACTGTTTTGAAAAATCTATCTATGTCCATAGTAATCAACTTAAAACCAATTCACTTTTTCATCTCTAAACAATGGTGTTTCACTCTCTTTGTAAGGATTGTAGTTATTACAATTACAGCCAAACTCTTTCAATGCTTTTATCTTATTATCGGCTGTCCAAACAATCAAAGAAATACCGTCAAATTCTTCAACTTTCCCCTCATTCATTTTATTTTTGAAATGCCATTCTACAATAGTTTGATTATCCTTATGAAAAAATTGCTTTATATCCCAAGCAAGCACTTTTCCTCTTGTATTCCATTCATCAAACCAGTGCTTTACTGTTTGACGATCTTCATACTTAGGACTCCAGCACTCAATATAAATTACATCATCTAAAAAAATATCATCTATACCTAAGTCTTGTTGTGTGAGCCACATATCAAACCATAAACGAATGATTTTTTCTCTTTCATTCATAAATTTAAGCACCTCCAAAATCAAATAATTATATACAATTATACCATTTTTTCACCTAGTTTAATAGGTCTAACTCATTCCTCTTTACCTGTGATAGTCGTTTTGATTGTTCCAGTAAATGCTCTATGCAAGTCTTAACTTTATCTGCTTGCTCTACTTATTTTCGTATTTCTAATATTTGATTGTAAAGGTTATTTTTATCTTTCCTCATATTGGCAACTTTTGATTTCCGTTTGAATATATTTAAGATCTTGGTTTCTCTTAAGTATTCTTTCAGATATTTCTTGAAACTTTCAAATAAAATAAGTTATGCAATATACTCATTGTAAAAATCTTCCTGTTTATTATTTTAATTTTCTCCAATTAGTCTTAGTGTTTCTTTAAATTCTTTTGTCTTTGTTGCTTCTTCTAATAGGATTTTTATTCCTTCATCTGTTAGTTCATCTGCATTTTCTATAAGGCTTTCTAAGATTGCTCCTCTTGTTATTAGCCTATGAGTTCTTTCTTTTCTTCTTTTTACTATGTCTTGTTTTAATATCTTCTTTTCTTGATTTTTTAGTTGCCTTAATCTTTCTTCTGTATCGTCAATTTTATCTTTTATTTCTTTTGACTCTTGTCTTATTTGTTCTAATTTTTTCATATATAACTCCTTTCTTGTATTAAAAAAGAGATAACATCCTTGTTATCTCTATATATAAATCTTAATTTATACTAGCCCTATGATTTATCGATTATACCACCTCTTATTTTTGTTCATGTGAATGTCAACAATACATAATAAATAGTATATGAATAGAACTATTCCTACAGGTGTCTCTATCCCTGTTTTAAGAATGTTTTAGTAGTTGTTATTATCTCTCCAACATCTAACCACTAATTAAAACTTTGCAGCAAATAATATGTTAAAAATATATCTCTGAACAGTGAGCATTATTGCTAATGAGCCTATCCAAAAAAATAACAGTTCATAATAGCATTGAAAACCATCAACTTGAGTCTGATTAATCCAAGATTTTGGAACAGCTTTCTTAAATGTTTTATAAATACTAAATCCCAAATATGTGCCAAGAGTATTTGCTATCAAGTCATTTATATCTGTTGTTCCTATATCAAACATCTGAACAAACTCAATAGATAAGGATATAAGAAATCCAGCTAAAACTATATTTGCTAATCTATTATATTTTTTATAGAGAAATGGTAGAAAAAATCCCAATGGTATAAATAAAATTACATTTAAAAACGTTTCTATTGGACCTCTAATCATATCCACAAAAGGAATATAAACAATTCTTGGGGAAAATGAACCTTTAATGGCAATACCCGTCGCCGCCAATACCCCTATGAGATAAAAGCAGAAAACAAAGGATAATATTATATGCCCTTTTGTTTGTTTTTTTCAACTACATATAAAATAGCAAAATAGATAGCTACTGCTAAAAATACAGGAATACATCCACTTAAAAAATGATACATAATAAATTCAAAATCCATGAATTACCTCCACCCAAAAAAATCATAATTTTTCTCTTTTACTTTTATTTACTTCTTCTTCGTGTTCTCCCAAACTAATCCATATTTTTCTCAGTTCGGGTTGTTTCAATCTTGCCAAATGCAATCCTACTTTCATCATCTGTATGAATTTTTTAGATGATTTAAGTATTCAAGCATTTCAGTTCTTCTAATTTGTGATTTGTAAAAATATTTTTCAAAAACATTTTAAATCTCCTTACTTTCCGTCTTTAGGTTTATCTCTCATCTTAAATATTAAATTTAAAATCTTTATATTCTCATTATAATAATTCTTCTAGTCTTTTCCAATTTTCATTATTCATTTCTTCTGTGTAGTTTGTATTGTTAATATAAAGTCTTGTATCTTTATCTCTAACAAACCCCCAATTTATTTTACGCCTATCTGCATAATCCTTAAAAGCATAGAATTTATTTTCGATTTGCTTATCAATATTTTTACTTACACCTTTTCTTTCTCCACCTTTAGTTTCAATTATCCATACTTCTCCATTTTTCTTTTTGATTATATAGTCTGGATAAAAAAGATATTCTTTGCTTAGATTATTACCGTAAATAACTGATAGATATTGTTGCCCTGTATCTCCATTTTTATAGTACCAATCTACATCATCTCTACTTTCAAGATAGTTTTCTAAGAGTTGTTCTGAAGTTGATCTAAATTGAGATGTTGTCATAGATGTGTTGTATTCTTTATAGGCATTTTTCTCATACTCAACTACTTCTGTTTCATACGGAAGATACTTATAAAAATCTTCTAAAGGCATTTTCCATTTTTCAGTTTTCTTATCCAAGATTTGCATTTGTCTTTCATTAGAAATTGCTGCTAAATCTAAAAAATCATCTCTAAGTTTATAAGCATTGTTAATCATAAAAGCGTACCACTCACGATTAGAAAGATTTAATAACTTCTTGCTTGATGGTATATTTTTATGGAAAAGATGTTGAAGAATTGCCCTCATTTTGTTAGATGGCACACCAGTGACTTTTTTAATCATATCAACTGCGTGCAAACAATCAATTCCATGATCGTGAGTTGATACTTCATAGGCTATCTCTCTATTTTCACCTTGCTTTTCATCAACAATATCTTTGAGTTTTATAAACTTACCAGTCCTAAAGGTAGATATAACTTTTGTTCCCATTATAAAGCCATAAGACTCTAATAATTTTTCATTATCCTTTTTAATGTTGGTTAGTTTATATTTTTCTTTAAAATAGTCATAAGCTCTATCTCGAACTAATACTTCATCTACAAACTGATAGTCTTTATTTCTATATTCTTTTACAAGTTCAAAATCTTTGCACTTGTCTTTTAAAAATAACCTCTTAACTTCATAGGCATTTCCACCTTGTATAACAGATTCTTTGTACTTTTCATCGAATGTATAGAGGAAGCAAAGATCTAATAAGTCATTGTCATAGTGCCTTGCTCTTGGCATTCTCCTTATGCGTCCTATTGTTTGCGTTTCAAAGGTTTCCGTCATATTTTCACGGAGTTTTACAAGTATCTTTGCTCTCGGACAATCCCAACCAGTTGATATAGCTTGTTTCATAATCAAGAAGTTTGATTTGGAGTCTTCATCTGTAACATCAAGTGTATTTATTTTTTCCTCACTTAACCATTTAGCAAGCATTTTATTCTTATAGGTGTAACCCATATTTGTTAGATGTTCTTCTACAAAAGTAACTAAGGACTCACTCATATCTGGAAATTGGATAATAACTAGAGGGTTGATTTTTTCTCCTATTTTCTCATACTCAGCTTTGATTTCTTTTCTCTTTTCATCTGCTTTTTGTATAAGATAAATAGTTTCACTTTCAAGGTCGTCCATCTCGTCTGCTTCAAGACCAGGGTTTATATAGAGTGCCTTTGTGATTAGACCAGAATTTATTACCTCTTCTTCTGGTATTTCATAAAATTCTGCCATAGGGTTTTTGACAGTTGTTGCCGATACTCGTATTTCTCTATCAGAATTAAGGGCATATAGTATATCATCTGCTTTTGAGGTGTTGTTCAAATGCTCCTCGTCAATAATTGTGATAAAAGAAAGTTGTTCCCTATGTGCTTCTGCAATTCTTTCAAAAAGATTTTTCTTTTCACTATCTTTAAGTGCATTATTCTTTTTATTAGTTATCATTTCCCAGTTTATAAAATAGGTATAACCACCCTTGAAACCTTGCAGAAGAGCATCGTGTATATTAGCAGATTTTGCATGAGGAATATATTCGTCCATTTTATCTTTTGATTGTTCCTCTAAATCTCCCTTGCCTGGAGTAAGCCAGATAAATACCTTATTAGGGTTCTGCCATAGAAGATAATCATAAATATAAGAAAGTAGAATTATTGTTTTGCCAGACCCGGTCGGACTTTTTACAATGATTTTTCTTTTTGCATTTGGATCTGTCGTTTTATCCAAAAGATAGTTTTTGGCGTCTGTTTGAAAGTCAAATAAATCTAACATCATAATTCGTTCACCTCTCTTAATTCTTCTGTGAAATAATAGTCTGGGATAGTAACAACTTCAAGTTTCCTTTCTTCGATACTATCCTTGATTTCATTGGTTAGTAAGATGAATGATGGAATATATAAAACACCACTTTCTTCCATTTCAGTAAGTGCTATATTTAAATCTTCATCAGATAAAATTATTCTCCTAGTGTTCCCATCAATTTCACACATATTTTCAAGCTCGACCATTTCTTTGATATAGTCAAGGAGTTTAGAAGATAAAATCTCCTCATCTTCTGAAAGTTTAGGTATAAATTCTGTTTTATAGTATTTAAGATTATGAGGAAGTTCTTCTTGGATATTCTTCATTCTTTGATAAGTGATTTTTTCGCAAATATTGTTTTCATTGTTAGTACAAAGAATATATTTCCTATTTCCGCCATCTTCTTTATTAAGCTGCATAACTGCTTGCCCAGTTGTTCCACTCCCAGCAAAATAGTCTATTATATTAGCATTTTTCTTATTGAATGTACCAAGATTAATTAAATATTTTACTAAAGATAAAGGCTTTGTAGTATCAAATACTTTTTTGTTGTCAAACAACTCTTTTATTTCTTTAGTTCCATTTGCTGAAGTACCTAATGTTTCAGGCAAAATTGAACTTACAGCCGTTTTTGTAATATTTCCTCCAGGTATTATTCGCTTTACTTTTTCTCCGTCACTTATTATAAGTTCTTCATCTATAAGATCTTGTATCCCGTCATATCCTCTACGCCATCTTCCATACCTAGAATCGATAATCGGCAAAAATGATTTCCAATTTTCTTTTTTATATTTTTCAATTAAAGTATTTAAATATAAGTCATTAAACTCTTTATTTTCATTATCGTATAAGTTTTGCAACTCCTCTTTAGTTGGTAAACACCATTTGTTGTCTAGATTATTAAAAAATATTGGGAAAAACATTGTTGGTCTATCTTCCCTATATATAGCTTGTCCCCACTGCCTTAATTGTTCTGTCTTCTCAGTATCACTAACCCTAATTTCCATATAAAAATTTGCTTCGGGTTTATTTTTTGCATAACAAAGAATAGACTCATGCTCAATAGAAATTAAGGCTGTAGTTCCACCTTTTCCAGAACGTGCTTTCCAGATAAATTCTCCCAAGAAATTATCTTCACCAAAAATTTCGTCACCAAGAATTTTTAATTGATGGACTTCATTTTCATCAATATTAATAAATATTATCCCATCATCAGATAATAAATTTTTAGCATAATCTAGCCTTTTCCCCATAAAAGATAGCCATTTAGAATGTCTAAACCCATCATCAAGACCTACCCTATTATCATCATATACAAATTCCTTATTCTTTGTATTGTAAGGTGGATCAATATAGATAACATCAATATTACCCTTGTGAGTCTTATCCAGTAATTTTAGAGAATGTAGATTATCCCCCTCTAAGAGAAAATTGAAATCAGTGGTATTATCTCTAACTATCTTTTTATCTTCTATCTCTTTAAAAACTGGTATGTTATGAACAAGTTGTTTGTCTACTTCTTCTTCGTGTTCTTCCCAAACTAATCCATATTTTTTCTCAGTTAAGGCTGTTTCAATCTTTCCAAGTGCAATCCTACTTTCATCATCTGTGTGAATTTCTTTTAGATGATTTAGGTATTCTAGCATTTCAGCTCTTCTGATTTGTGATAGATTGCTCAATTTTATTCCACCTCATTTCTATGAATTTCTATAACATCTTCAATTCTGCAATCCAATGCCAAGCAAATCTTTTCTAGTGACTCTAAGTTCACATAAGAGTTTTTGCTCATTCTAGAAACTATGTTACTTGTTATGTTTGCAGCTCTTTTTAAGTCTTCTTTGTTCATTTCTCTTTCTACCAATAAGTGCCATAATGGTTTATAAGAAATTGCCATATTATT
>NZ_JAGGLO010000021.1 GCF_017874475.1 Anaerococcus degeneri | reverse complement strand
TAAAATGAGTAAAAGTAAGGTGTGCAAGAGCATCGGTCATTTTCGAGACGAAGCAAAGCTGAGTCCGAAAAACTAAGCGAGAGGCCAAAGGCCTCAAGAGGATATTATATACTATGACAATGATAAAAGTAAGACATCAAAGCGCATCGGTCATTTTCGAGACTACTCAGCCACTGCACGCTCTCGGCCGCTAGGGCAAATCTGTCCTACCAGCTATTTTTAACGAAATAGGGTTAGGACTTCGCGTGGAGGGTCTTCCTAAAGCCAGACGGGCAAGCCTCTACACCCGGTGGAGATGAGAAAGAGTGCCCCAAACTCTCGTCCCGACTGATAGCAAGCCATTCGACTCTGTGCGACAGAGACCTACTACACCAACTTATATTTAGCTCTACTCATACATTCCGAAGACGTAAATAAAAAGATCACCCTAGCAAAATTTTCTAGATTCCCTTATCATAATAATTATACAAAGACGTCCAGAGACTTCTCCACTACGGTCGAAGCGAGGGAGGACCTACATAAAATGACGACCTTAGCAAAATCTACCAAATTTTCATGCCGAGCAATGTGAGGAATCCCGCAAATAAAGAGCCAGAATATTCGAAGAGGTACAAATTCCAATAATATTCATCTCGAGATTAAGTCCATGATAATATAAATTTCGTTAAAAGTTTAATCAATTAAAGAAGGTATATATTAGTGAAATTTAGGTGAAAAGCTTTTATTTGGCAATAAATTATATTAAAGTTAAAAAATGAATTTTGCTAAAAATTTGTCAAGAAAATATTTTGAGATGAATAATTATTCCTAAATTACAAAAAGATAAGGTGTAACACACAATTAATACATATTAATACAGAGAAATTGAAAATAATATCAATTATCATTACAAGGATATTTTAGATTTATTTTTTGGGGGTCATATTCAAGTCTAATTATTTGTTTTTAATAGTTGAAAAAAGTATATTAATCATACAAATTCATAGATAATTTGCGTATAAGTCATCACAGTAAAGTACAAAAAAAGGAAAACCTTCATATAAAATATTCTTGTCATGGCTGAAAATGTGTAAAGGTATCGGTATCGATTGATTTTAAGTGATTTTTATACTTACATTTTTCCGTTATTCATGCAAATTGTGGTTAATAAGCCAAGACGATAGAATTTACCATGACAGGTCTCAAAGCTAGATATTTTTCCCATACTAGTCCAACCCAAGACGCTAGGATCATATTTGGGAATTTTGATTTTTTTACTAGCAAGTAAAGGGAAAATCTTATCCAGATGAAATATAGGATATAAAAAAAAGAAATCTCATCAAGGATTTTTATCTTTGTATCCATAGTGACCAAGGATAGGCACTAAAATCTAGCACGAAAAGCTGCCAACAATATGGTTTAGGTCAAAACCGCCTAGGCCAATTATAAAAAACTCAAGGAGGTATGTGATTGAATATAAGGCTTTAAGGGAATTTTCCCAACTTTAAATGAGTTTTATATTATATTATCAAAGGGAAATTAAATTACAAAGAAACGGAATCGATATCAAATAAATACTTGCAGAATTTATAATTATACAAAGCATGGTAAAAAACTTAAAAAATAGAAAAAGTTTTGAAGTACTAGATTGAAATTTGGCATATTATTAATAATTCTTAGTTGGTTTGATAACAAATTAAATTTTGACCATTTAGTTTTGTAAGATTTTATGATTTTGATATTTTTTATATTTTTTAAAGCTTAAATTTTATCAAAGTTCACAGAAGACTAAAACTATTACATAAGTGGTCATAGAAAAATAAAAGGAGAATGTATGAATAAAAGAAATATGAAGATGAGATTAGCAAGCTCACTTTTAGCCATAGCTATGTTAGCTTCTTCGTCAATTACAGCTTTTGCCGGTGGTGAGAATGCACAATCCCCCCTAGCAAATGTCGAGGATAAGGGGACTACATACTTTGATCAAAATACAGATGAATCCTACTATAAGTATCCTAATTGGGATGAGGAATCTGTATCCAACAAGGGAGCTGTAAAGTGGGAACTTGGTAGCAATAAAAAACTTAGAGCCGTAAGTATACCATCAGAGCCTTATCAAACTGTTCAGCTAAATTATGATGGCTATCATGAAGATGGTGATGGCAATTTGATTTTGGATTTGAAGTTCACTTGGGGAACAAGAGCGGATTCATTTGTTTGGAGAAAGATGGATTTGTTTGTATCCAAAGGCCTTGCTGATAGAATTGACTGGAACAAGTCATATTACTATAATGGCTATATGAAAAAGAGAATAAAATTCGAATCAGGTGATACCGATCAGAATAAAATAATGTTGTTTTCGGAGATGGTTCAGGGCCTCTTGGGTGGAAATGTTCACCACACACCTATTAAGCTTTTCCTTATAAACACAAAGAGGGAAGATCTTGACAAAATAGATACTACTGTCCAATCTCGTATTTTAAATAAAGATGGCAAACAAGTGTACACAAAGTATCTAGGAGCTTATCCTAATAGCAACCTTATTCTTGAGGGATACAACTCCTATACTTCTGTAACAAGCGTACCTAAGAGTAATGCAACAAATTTCAGGAAAAATTTACTTCCGTCTCTAATAAACTATGGTGGACCATATGGAGGTCGAGAAGACACACCAGATATTCAAGCAAGCCAAACAAGTGTATCCTACCACCCAGACACAAACCAATTGTATATAGCAAGTCAATGGCGTAAGGGTTCAACCGGGGCAACTGGAAATGCTGATTATTCTATCGATGGTGATTTGATGGCCTACAGGCTTGCCTTTAACAAGGGGCTTTTGGATGCCTTAAAGGAAGATGAAAATGGCTTTATAGGCTACATCGAACCTTCAACCACATCAGGCGCTGCTGCTATAAACATTATGGGAAATGTTACTGGTTTTTCTAGGGATCAGGTAAATATCGATGGGGACATGGCATATGTTCTTTTTGCTCCTAATGGCTATAAGGCTAAAAATGGAAAGAAGGTTGTAACAACAACAGGTGGAACAAATGGTTTTGTTAATAACCAATCATCTCTTATAACAGGTTCACAATATACAGTGACAAGACTTAATGTTTACACAGACAAGTTGAAAAAATTATATCCAACTATCCAAGATGATAATGGAAATGAGTTCAAACCAGAACTACTTCCTCTAAACTTCCACTCAGCTATGGTTTTAGATAACAGCCTTGGTATGGATACTGTTAGTGTTAAAACAAAAAAGGATATTGTTGCTAGTAAAAATAGCACTGTAAAAATTGTATTTGATAAGGCTCCTTCAGAAGGGGCTGATAGAAGACAACAAAATGAAGCAAAAACTCTAGCTATAAAGCTTGCCCACCTACCTTTAGCAGGTGACTTGGCTGTATATTCAAGTGGTGATGCAATAAGTAGTAGGTATGCTGATACAAGCTTCACCCTATCAAATAGGAATAAAACCTATACCAGCAAACTTTTAATTGATGTAAAAATCCCAAAAGACTCTCTAATTACTTTATATGCTGGATATGGTGGAAATCTTAAGGGAAATTCAGGTAGGATTTATATCAATGACGAAGAAATTGCCTCATTTGGTCAAAATGACGCAACTACATCCTATAGTCCAAGAGCCTTGGTTGGAACAGAATCTATGGCATCAACCCTCCTTGACAGAACTCAATACATGCCATCCTTAGATGATGTATTTGATACTGATTACAAAATAGAAGGCTACACCTACCTAAACAACCAAATTGTTGATATATCTTACTTCGACACAACAAGTGGCAAATTCAAATTTATGGAAGCTCCTACATCACTTTCAGCTGCGAATAATGCTAAGTATGTGGTTAATGACAAGACCTACCCTGAAACAGGCAAGGACTTATACAGGTACTCAGAAGATATAGACAAGGCTGATAGACTAAAAAAAGACTCACCAGTTATAGCAAGAGCCTTCCGTTATAATCAAGCTGATCAAGACAGGAGAGTTAGACCAAGGACTAATGAAGTAAATTTAAAGTCGGCTGTTTCATCTGACTCTGTTATAGGCAAGGTTCAATCAGTAGTTACATTTGATCTTAATGAAGGAAAGTATGAAGAAAAAGAGGGAAATCCTATAAAATCCTTTGAAGGTTATACTAATCCAAATAGCAAGCAAGATAGTTATAAGGTAAAAAGGGCTATGGAAACTGATCCAGTAAAAAGGATACTTCCACTAAACAAGAAATTCTCAACAGAAACTGACTATAAAGCAAATGGTTTTAATGATGAGAATAGAGTCCTTAAAGATAATATGGGAAATGACTTACAGGGTGACGCACTCGACTTAAGAAAATTCCCAACAGCAGATCCTAATGACCCTACTCCAATTAAAGAGGGCCTTTCATTCCTAGGATGGACAACCAAAAAGATGGAAGGTTCTGCAATATATATTACAGAAAAATTTGCAAAACTAGAAGAAGCGAAGAATCTTGATTATTTACAATCAGATGAGACTTATATCTTTACAGACAAGACACCAGTAGATAGGTCTATTACAGTATATGCGGTTTATGGAGTTCCATCTATTAGAATCCACTCAAACTTTGATGCTGATATAAATAAAGAAGGTATGCAAGAAACTGTAGATAAACAATACCTATCTGACGAAGTGGTTAAGAAACTGGGTAGCGAGTCCGACTTATCAAAAATATCAGTTCAACTTAAGAGCCTAAGAAATGTTGATGGGTTCAAAGACGGATTTAGAAGAGAAGGTTATTCTCTAGTAGGTTTCTCAAGAAATAAAGATGCCTATGAGCCAGATATAAACATCACAGGAGATGGCCCAACAAAAGACCTCTACCTAAGAGATGGTGATAGTTTCAAACTTGCTGATAATGGTCAAGTAGACACCAAGGCAAAAGTTATAAACTACGATTACAAATTTGACAAGGATAAAGGTCTAGACCTATATGCAGTATGGAAGGAAAACTTCACCGTAAAAGCAAGTAAGACATGGGCAGACGAGGCTGGTAATCAAATACCGGAAGACCCTAACTACACACAAAACCTAAAATTCGCCCTAATCGGTCGTCCAGCCGTAGGAACATTCGGCTACGAGGTTGTAGCAGACGGAGCAACCTACTATCCAATCCAAGGTACAATCAAAGAGTATGATCCAAATGGTATGACTTGGGATAATTTGCCAGGTTATGACGAGCAAGGCCGTAGGATGTCCTACATCATAGTAGAACTTAAAAAACAAGAACAAATAGATGCATTCAATGCAGGTAATACTGAGTGGCAAAAATATGGAATCAAGATTGAGGAGCCAAAGTTTGATGAAAATAAAAAACCTATCCACTGGGGTAGAAAGACCCAATGGATAGAATTGGGATCTAATCCTGATGCCTTCTCATCAGCAACTGCTAGAAAACATACTTCAAGCACATACCCTAATGGAGTTGCTCCTCATACTAACGAATCTGCAAAACTAGGATATTTCGATTCAACAGGTTATATAATTGATGTTACAAATTACGTATTTAACGTAGTACCACCAACAATCCTTCAAGCCTATGTAGCAGACTCACTATATCCAAAACCAGAAGAAGATAACAAGGTATTTATAAAAATACCAGAAAGACGTCTATCAGAACTTGAGATAAGTCTTCCAGATGGTAATAAGCTAGTCTTAGTACCGCAGCCAAATCAACCATTGGATGAAAAACCAGTAAAATATAGAACCGAACCAACTGTAACAACATCAAATATCTCTTGGGTACAAAAAGATGACGGAACTATAGTTCTAAGTCCAACATCTCCATTACAGGAAGGCGATAAGTATGTGGCAACATCAATTATCAAAGCTGGTGAAAAAGAAACTAAAAGATCAGATACTATGGTTGTCAAGAAAAGATTATCTTCTAATAAGGTAAAAGAAATCAGACAAGGCAAACTAACTAATGAAAGAAATGTCCCAGTTATATTCAGAGTTCCAGAACCAAGTGTATTAGATAAATCAACAGCTGGTACAGTTTATACAGTATTTACAAGAGACCCTAAAACAGGTGAGCTTATAGATACTGGTAGAACCTACACAATCCCAGCAGATGGTGCAGAAAGAATACCTGGAACTGAACAAACAATCAACGTACCAATAGCAGACCTAGAAGGCAAAGAAATAGTAATTAGAGCTCAAGAACCAAACAAAATAACAACTGACTCTGATCCATTTACACCAGACCTCACAGGGCCAATGGCTGAGGAAAACAAAGCAAATGCCTTGACTGAGAGATGGAGAAGATGGGCTGACCTGGACGTGGTATTTAATGAAGTTCCAGAAGGTTATATAACAATAACTTATAAACAAAATGGTATAAGCTGTCAAATTAAGGAAGAATCTAAAGATACTGCGAACCTAACAGTCCAAAAACTTGCCTTTGATAAGACTGTATCCAATATCAAAGTCAAGGCGAAAGATAAGTTTGGCAATGAACAAGAAAGCCCAGTTAGCTTCATCTATATTGACCAAACAGAAATGATGATTTATAAAATGACAGCAGGCAAGAGCTTTGTAAGGATAACACCAAAAGATGAAAATACAAAAATAACTGTAAATGTATATGCTGAAGGTACTGACCTTAATACTTATCCACGTGATAATTATTTCCAATTATTGTCAAGCAACAAACCTACTCCAAAAGCAACAGCTATTTTAGAAGCTAGTACACCTAAAAGATATAAACTTATATTCAAAGATGTAAATGGTAATGATTACAAGCTACAAAAAGGAGATGTTGTAGATATAGTAGGTACAATTGGTCAACCAGGTGAAGTCGATTACAAGATAACTAACCCATATACAGAGATTATAGAATAGATTAGGGGGGGTATCCCCCTAAGTCTATTATTCTAATGATTTAAAGAAGATAAACATAGGGAGAACGAATGAAAAATAAGAAGTTATTGGTAGCTATTCTATCAATTTCATTTGTGTTAAGTAGTCAAACAGCAAAAGCTGATGAAGACGGTAGTTCTGAAATAGAGCTTTCGGAAGCGACAGAAAAGAATGAAGAAAATTCTGTCTCTAATAATAATATAACAAGCTTAAAAAAGGATGAGGAAAACTCTGGATCTGAGATTAATGAAACAAGAATAGAAATAGAAAATTCTAATACTGACACAAAAGAAATACACCCAGAAAAGGCCGATGAACAAGAAGAAAAAACTCAAATTGTAACAAAGACCTTGAGAGTTAAAGTAGGAGACAGTGTCGACCCAAGCCTTGCCATAGAAAATCTCCCAGAGGGAGCGAGAGCTGTCTATGAGGGTGAAAAAATAGACACCAGCACTGAAGGAACCCAGTGCGTTGAACTTACAATCAAGTATGATGATGCAAGCAAAGAAGATGAGAAGGTAAGAGTTGAGATTGTAGTTGAAGCTGATGAGGATCCTACTAAGGGAAATGCTGAGGAAGATAATAATAATGCCCATAGAGATGAAAAAGAAGACAAATCTCCAGAAAATAATGAAAAAATTCAAAACGTCGGCATTGAGATAGCAGATTTAAAAGTTAGTGAAAGGGTTAGGTCAGGCGCTACAATAAAACAAACCATTGATTTAGAGTTGACTTTAAAAGGCCTTGATGACGGTAATTTTGATGTGGATCTTTTGCCTAAGACCATTGATATTGATGTACAATTTACCAGTACGGGATCGGATAACATAATTTATAAGAAAACTATTACAATTAATAGAAGAGAGATAGTAGGCAATAAGGTAAGGGCTAAGGCGATTGTAGACATTCCAGTTTCTTTGGGATCAGGAAAATGGAATGCTATAATAACGAACGCTCCAAATACAGTGGTAGAAGGTGAAACTGGTACTACAAAGTCAAATCCAGTAGACAAAAGCCTCTCTTTACCAAAGGGATATTCACAAATCATAAATCCTGAAATAAAAGTCAAAGTCCAAGACCCTTATGGCAGAGAAGCACTAAGGGATGATGATGGAAAACTAAAGGGCAAGCTATCTATAGATGGTGCGGACAAGCACCAAGGTGATTCGAACACAGGCGTTGACCTACCATTTGAAATAGACTCAAGCAAATATAGTGCAAACTTAAGAGATAATCCGGAAATTGACGAGCTAGATTTAAGCTATCCAGGAACTAGTCCAACCCTCACAGTAGAAGGCGAAGAAAATGGTCAAGTACAACTAGGAAACACTAAAAAGTCCACCTACAAGATAAAAAAATCTTATGACAAGAAGACAGGTGGTACAATCACCCTAACAACAACACCAGACGTCCTAAACCCAAAAGCGGGTGACCAAACTCCAGAAGGCTATGTAAGAGTAACCTTCAAGGCAGGTACTGGTGTAGAAGGTTTTGATGAAATAATAAAAGACATCAAAAAGGGAGCGAAAATACCAAAAGGAGCCTTCCCAACACTACCAAAAGCAAAAATAGGCTACAAAAACCCAACATGGTCAATATCAGCAGGCGAAGAAATCAATGCTGGAACAATCATATATGCCAACGCTATTAAAATAGATGACATCATTCCAGGCAGTCAAGATAAACCAGCAGGCTATGTAGAAGTAACATTTGAAGCAGGCGCCCACGGAACACTATCTGGCACAACAACCTACTGGGTAAACCCAAAAGCAGGCAAAACCCTAAAAGACGTTACAAAACCAGGCGTAACACCAGAAGATGGTTACAAAAACACAGGTTGGGATAAAGCAGACACTGAAGCAATCGGTGCAAGTGGCCTAACAGTAACAGCTAAGTACAAGAAAAAAGTATTAACATCAGATCCAAGCGACACCGACTACGTAAAAGTAGACTTTTCAGCAGGTAAGCACGGAACAATAGCAGACGGAGCAACAAAAACCTACTGGGTACTAAAAAATGAAGAAGTAAGTTTAACAGCTCCAAGTGTAACACCAAATACAGGCTGGGCACAAAAAACTGGCAAT
>NZ_JAGGLO010000020.1 GCF_017874475.1 Anaerococcus degeneri | reverse complement strand
AGAAATTTATTTGCTAGTTAAAAATCGGGGATAGAAATTTCTATCCCGATAAAGAATGTAGTTGATTTTTAATTACCAACACGATTTGACAAAGAGCCAAAAAACTGACCTCTTTAAGTTGGTTTTTAAGTCAAGCTTTTGGGGGTCATTTCACTGCACCGGTGGTTTTTATTATTAGCTAGATGTATTTTGGCGTTTATATAGAATCTTTATAAATATTATTAGTTTTTGTCCGGTACTGGGATTGGGACGGGACTAAAATTTGAAAATGTCCTATAATTAGGTGGATTTGGGGATACTCTAAAAAATAAAATATAGTATTTTGAATGGTTTGGGATATATCGTACGTTTGGAAAAGAAGAATGGGAGTAATTTGTGGTAAAAATGGCGAACTAGACTCGTTTCAAAAAGCCCTCGTTGCGGCGTACTAAGGTACGCCTCACTGCGGGCTTTTTTGTACTTCGTCTATTTCATCCATTTTTCCTCACAAATTATCTTGAATTTAGGGTGACCGATGTATATGCATCGGTTATTTTCGAGACCACTCAGCCACTGCACCAGGCCTACCAGCTATTTCTGATGAAATAGGGTTAGGACTTCGCGTGGTGGGTCTTCCCATAGCCAGACGGGCTAGCACAAGACTAAGCGAAGAAACTGAAAGTTTCTGAGAGGACATTAGTAAAATCTTGTAAAATCAACGGTTACAGAAGATTAAAAACTGTAACTTGGATTAAAATGGGAACATTTATAAAAAAGAATAAATTTAATAATAGTTCCAAGTGGTTTACATTTGGACAAAAAATAAGACCGTAGTTTCAAGCTGCGGTCTTTTTGCCTACATATTATGAGGATTAATTTATTTAGACATCTCCAACGGTTACTTTCAAATGCAACAAATAACATAAACCAGATTGCAAAAGCTACTAATACAAGTGGTGTTATTTACAAGAAATATATTGATTATATTAGAGAAAAAATAGAAAAATTATAAAAA
This sequence comes from Anaerococcus degeneri, assembly GCF_017874475.1. GTDB lineage: Bacteria > Bacillota > Clostridia > Tissierellales > Peptoniphilaceae > Anaerococcus > Anaerococcus degeneri. The sequence continues at coordinate 8,748 of NZ_JAGGLO010000020.1, read as the reverse complement.
AATATGGGATATATATTCCCTGATTCTTAATAAATAAAAAGAAAGTTCTGGTGATTAGTATTGCAATTACAAAGATACATCCAATAAAATCAACTCTAAATTTGGCAATAGATTACATTATTAAGAACGAAAAAACTGATGAAAGTGCTTTTAAAAAGATATGCAAACACCACACACATAAAATTCATAAATGCAAGAAAAAAATGCCCCTATTCTTGAGTTTTCTTTACTGGCAATAGTATGCTGACTTTAGCACCACATTCATCAGTTCTATTTTCTAAAATAAGACTTCCTCCATGCATCTTAATAATTTGTTCTGCAACAAATAAGCCTATACCATAGTTTTCTTTTGAATGCCTACTTTTGTCTCCTTGATAGAATTGATCTGTTGCATATAATAGGTCTTCACCTGTAAATCCATGTCCTTGATCAAGTATTGATATTTGAAGCTTATCATTCTTGGAACTTATAAGTAGCTTAATGGTTGAGTTTTTAGGACTGTTTTCTTCTGCATTACTAAGAATATTTAGAAAGGCTCGTTCAAAATTTTTTAAATCTACTATTAAAAAATCATTCTTATAGCTAATATCTTCTAAAAGATTTAACTTATAAGTTGATGTGAATTCTGTAGCTAGTTTTTCAATATTTTCTATAAATTTTTCTGTCCTAATTTCAAGAAATTTTAATTCATTTGCTTGCTTAGATTTATTAACAAGCATTAAAGTTTCGATATATTTATCAATACGACTTGTGTTTTTTCTAATATAATTTAGATATGTTTGCTGTTCTTCTGTTAGGTTTGTTTCTCCTAATAATTCTGAGTTTCCCTTTATAATTGAAACTGGAGTTTTTATATCATGGCTTAATGCTGAAATCTGATTTCTTTTTTTCTCTTCCTCTCTCCAATTTGTACTTAAAGATTCACTTAACCCTAACTTTATTTTTTCTAAACTTTCTAATATGGTATTAAATTCTTGAATATTAGACTTTTTAACTTGGAAATCTAAGTTTTGTTTCCTGATTTCTTCTGAAGCATCTAGTAATGGATTTAATTCTTTTGATATTTTCTTTGCCCAAATTAATGTGATAGTAATAATACTAATAAGACAAAATATTATAATTAAGCTTAGAAATAAATTATTTACTTGTGGTAGATTTTTTTGCATCCAAGGACTTTTATAATAGGGCTTTAGGTCATAAGCTACAAGTACATATCCATCTAATCTTTGTATTTCCATAAAGGATAAGTTGGCATTAGAATTACCAGATCCCTTATGATAGTTAAAAGCTACATCTTGGATATTCTTATTCATATTTGTTTCTATAACTTTATCGTCTTTTGATAGAAATAGATAAGATGTATTGTCTGGAAGTAATGATTTTTCGAAATTTTTTAAAGTGGCAATATCTGTTCTTTTTTCAAGAATTAAATTCTCAGTATAGTTTGCAGGAAATATCCACTTAAATTGGTAAGAAGCAGATATAAAACCTATTATTAATCCAACTGAGATTACTAGTCCCAGTGCAATACTTAACAAATATTTAAAAAGTATATTTTTAAGAGATTGACCTTTTGATTTTAATTCCATTTATATCCGATCCCCCATACTGTTTCAATTGGATTTTTCCCATATTTTTGAAACTTTGCCCTAATATTTTTTATATGTTCTGATATTGCAGATGCATCTCCTATACCATCAAATCCAAAGACAAGCTCGTATATTTGATCCCTTGAAAATACTTGTCCTTTTCTTTTTGCTAGTAATTCTGAAATTTGATACTCAGATTTTGTCAAATAAACTTTTTTCTCCGCTACAAACACTTCATTGGAAGATAAATCAAATCGAATTTCACCAAGATTTAAACTGGTGTGTCGTTCTCTTTTTTCTCGTCTTAAATGGGCTTCGATACGAGCTACTAGTTCTGCTGCACCAAAAGGTTTTGTGATGTAATCATCTCCACCAATTAATAATCCCTCGACGATATCTTCTTCCATAGTTTTTGCTGTTAAAAAAAGAATAGGGCAGTCTACTTTATTGCGAATTTCTTTGCAAAAACCAATTCCATCAACATCTGGCATCATCACATCAAGTAAAATCAAATCATATTTACTAAGTTTACTATTATCAATATCTTTAGGGTTTTGATATACATCGACCTTATGGTTGTTCTTTTTTAAAATGTTTTTTATTAGATCAAGCATATCTAACTCGTCATCAACTGCAAGAATTAAAGACATCCTATCACCTCCTCATTTTTTAATAAGATACTACTTTATCATTCAGATATTACTCGGATTTTGCTTTTAGATATTGGTCATTTACTTTTACTGCAAATCCATCACTAATATCTATTCCGGAAATTTTGTAAACATCTAAATAAAACCGTGTTTCACGTTTAGACTTATTTTCACCTAGCCAGTCAATTTTACCTAAGTCTTCTTTTATAATTATATTTTTAGTATCTCTATCAAATACAACATCTTTGGCAATAATACCTATAAAATCTTCCAAATCATCTTCTGAGACAACCTGATCAGTCACTTGATAGGTTGCTCCATCATAAAATAACTGAGTAACATTTTTGTGGTTTATTTGAAATTCTGAATTTTGTTCTCTCGAATGTTCCTTAAAATTAAAAATCTTTGTCTCATTATTTATATTATTTGTAGGAACTGCTTTGTAATTGCTACCATTTATTTCTACGATTAATGTGTCTTTAGCTTTATCGTTTGTATATACATCAAAGAATTGAAGGAGATGAATATCATTATTTAGATCTTTTGCAAAGCTGTCCAGACTATTTATGCCTAAATTGGTGGCATCAACTTGTTTAATTATTTTACCTTTATCATCAACTGCAACTAGTTTTCTAATAACTCCAATCCATTTATTTACATCTTCATTTGAAGAATCTTCATCAAGAATGGTGTAGGACTTATTTTTATAATAAAATTGTCTTACATCTTCATCGTTCAAAATACAAGATTCTTTATCAGTAGAATATTGATCCATTTTATATCTAAGATTTCTGCAATAAGAAAGACAGAAACAAGAAACAAAGATTATCGCAATGACTAATAATTTATGTTTATTTTTCATAAAAATACCTCTATTCTATTCGCTAATAGATTTTCCATCCCATTTATTAAACCAAACTAATGAGGAAATAAATAGGATTAAGATAATAAACAAAGCTACAAAACTCCACAGTCTCAACTCTTTGTGAAAATAAGACCAATCCGAAACCTTACTCATAGTAATATACATAGCTGGAAGTCTAGAAGCCCAGGTACAAGGTAAAAAATACCAAATACTATCACCAATGACAGTTAATGAAAGTAAATTAACCATTGTTTCTAGAAAACCCAATCCAATAGATGCACCGCTACTTAAAATGATTGATACCCAAAGATGAATCATGTATAGAGAAAAGCTGCTAATAACAATTAAGAAAAATTCAATAACCCAATCTAAGATATTTTGATATCCCGACAATATTGCAAAAATTATAATCGCTAAAGTCAGAGAAATAACAAATCCCAATTCTAATACAATAAGTTTTCCTATATAAGCCTTAGTTCTGGATTTTGTAGTAGATAAAAGCATTTGAAATTTTCCAGCACTTATTTCCATATCAACAACTTTTGAAGTTATAAAACTTAATATTATTGGGATTAATGCTCCTAAAAGTATAAAATAAGTTTGTATTATATCGCTTTCTTCAAAATTTTTTAATCCAGTAGTTTTTGATGACACATAAAATAATGAAGAATAGGCTATAGGTAAAACTATGTGAATCCAAGGAAGCCAGGTGTGCTTGATTTTATATATTTCGGATTTTATAATGTTTATCATTATTTCACCTCTTGATTTGAAAACCAATTTGCACTTATTATTGTAAGTAATGTAAATAGACATACAGATAAAATACAAGGAATATATAATGATGTGCTTGATATTATTGGATTTGATACTTCCGTCAAAACACCACTTGGTAAAATATGCATAACAGGAATCATTAATCTAATTCCCCAAGAATATGGGCAATAAATCCAAAAAGCACCGTCAGACAACAAGATTCCTAATCCTAACCCTAATACTGCATTAATTATAATACTTGTAATAAATCCAAATTTTTTTGCCAAGAAAAAGCATAATGGGATTTGCCAAATATTGGCTATAATTAGTAAGGAACTAGCAAATAGTAATGTTGAAAATCCATAGTTAGGTGTTAATTGCCCTCCAATTAAAAATTGAAAAATATACACTCCTAGCATATGAATTATAGCAGCAATACTCATATAAATAAATGCTGTAATTATTTTTGAAACCCATAACTTTTTGAGATTAATATTTAGAGGGAAAACTGCTCTGTAGTTTAATTTTCTACTTTCTTTTCTATGCATCATTGCTGGTATTAAGGCAAAAGTTGCCGGCATTATTATTACATACCACCAGTTATAGGAATTGGTAGTAAAGTAGCTTGGCATAAGAAATAAGGATAATAAGATTAAAGATATTGGCATAAGAACTACTAACTTCTTCAAGAAAGTGCCCTTATGTTTTAAATTTTCCGCAAGAATATAAGATATCATTTTTTACACTCCCATTTCACTTTTTATAACATTCATAAAAAGTTCTTCTAAATTGTCATCATTATTAATAATGTTTTGATATTGCAATTTTCCATTATTAATAATCCCAATATGATCAGCAGTTTGTTCAACTTCTGCTAAAATATGACTAGACAAAATTACAGTTATTCCTTTATTTGGGAAGCTTCTCATTAAATCACGCAATTCTTGAATTCCAAGTGGATCAAGTCCGTTTGTTGGCTCATCTAAAATCAAAAGCTTAGGATTATTTAATAAGGCAATTGCGATACCTAGCCTTTGTTTCATGCCTAAAGAAAACTGACCACTTTTCTTTTTACCAGTATCTTTTAAACTTACTATTTCCAGAACTTCATCAATCCTAGAATCGGGTAATCCTAGTAGGAGTGTCCTAACTTTTAAATTTTCCCTAGCTGATAAGTTCTCATACAAGGCAGGCATTTCTATCAACGCACCAACATCTGATAAATCGTCACGACTCCACTGGTGACCTTCAAAAAAGATTTCTCCAGATGTTTTATGAATCATTCCAGTAATCATCTTCAATGTAGTCGATTTACCAGCCCCATTAGGTCCTAGCAATCCATATATGGAATTTTCTTTTATTTTTAAAGAAATACTATCCACTGCTTTTTGTTTACCAAAAGTTTTAGTAAGATTTTTTGTTTCTAATATCAATTTGTCCATATAAATGAACCTCCTCTTCATTTTATAAACTTAGTATAAAATACAAATTTAAGGATTCCATAAGGAAGATAATATTCTTTAAAATTTAATAGATTATTTTTGCCTTTATTGTCCGGTACTGGGACTGGGACGGGACTAAAAATCTGAAAACGTCCTATAATTAGGTGGATGTAGTGTTATTAGAAAAAATAAAATATAGTATTTTGAATGGTTTGGGATATATCGGACGTTTGGAAAAGAAGAATGGGAATAGTCCCAACATCTATGGGTGACCGATGCATTTGCATCGGTCATTTTCGAGACGAAGCAAAGCTGAGTCCGAAAAACTAAGCGAGAGGTTAAAGGCCTCGAGAGGATAGTGGTATGAAAAACTGTAACTGGGATTAAAATGGGAACATTTGCAAAAAAAATAAATTGAATAATTCTTCCAAGTTGTTTACATTTGGACAAAAAATTAGACCGTAGTTTTCAAACTGCGGTCTTTTTGTAATTAGAATACCCTAGATGATTTATTTTTATAAGATGCCTAGAACTTTTTCTAGTATTAGGGTTATGGATGTGATTGATATAAAGCACACTCCTCCTAAGGCTAGTGGTTTAGCTCCTGATTTTAATAGTTTTACTATATCACTGTTAAAGCCTATAGCTGACATTGCCATTACTATGAAAAATTTGGATAAGTCCTTAAAGGGCTTGAAAAATCCTATATCTACTCCCTTGGCTAGGGCTATAGTTGTAATCAAACTTGCAAGGATGAAGTAGATTATAAAGAATGGAAAGATTTGTATTATGGATATTTTTTTATTAGCTTCTTGTTCGGCATTTCTCATTCTTATGAAGGCTAGTCCTAAGCATATAGGAATTATAGCTAGGGTTCTAGTCAATTTTACTGTTACAGCCTTATCAAGTGTCTGGCTACCAAGATTAAATATTGTATCCCATGTTGATGCACAGGCTGTAACTGATGATGTATCATTGACAGCAGAGCCTGCAAATATACCAAATGCATTACCGTCGGTAGTAGAAAATCCAATCATACGACCTAGGCTTGGAAATAGGATAGCAGCTAAGATATTAAAAAAGAATATAACAGATATGGCTTGGGCTATCTCATCTTCATCTGCATCTATAACTGGAGCGGCTGCTGCAATTGCAGAACCTCCACAAATTGATGATCCAACACCAACAAGTGTTGCAATATTTCCTTTTATAAGTCCGGCCTTGTAGGCTAGGTAAGCAATTATCAATGATGTTGATATGGTAGATAGGATGATAGGGAGTGATTGTCTACCAGTTTTTAAAACAATTCCAAGATCAAGTCCAAATCCTAGTAGGATTACAGCATATTGAAGGATTTTCTTTGATGTAAATCTCACACCACTCATATAAGATTTTTTGTCTTTTATAATTTGATTTAGGGCCATACCAATTAGAATACCGAAGACTGCTGGTCCTACGAGAGGGATTTTCTTGCCGATTATTTGGGATATTATTGCAATTACAAGGCAGAGAATAATCCCTTTTATATTTTTTTCTATAGATTTTATCATATATTCTCCTTTCACTTTCTTTATTATATAATAAATTACCATAATGTAAAATTATAATTATTTACTATATTATAAAAATTTGTTATGATATATATGGAGGATATCATGTTAGATTTTAGGATAGAAAGTTTTTTGGAAGTATGTAAATATATGAATTTTACAAGGGCTGCAGAAAGCCTTAATATAACTCAACCAGCTATATCTACTCATATTAAGTATCTAGAAAACTATTACAATTGTAAACTTTTTTATAGAAGCAAGAGGAGTCTGTGCCTAACAGACCAGGGCAAGATTCTAAAATCTGCTTTACTTTCTATGTCAAATGATCAAGATAGGTTGAAGATTATATTAGCTAATAATAAAACTAAGAGTGAGAAAATTTCTTTGGGTTTTACTAGATCAGTCGGAGAATATTTAATAATGGATAAGCTTATAGCCTTAATTAAAGAAAAGTCTTCCTGTGATTTCCACATCTATTATGAGAATACGGACGAGATTTTAAGTGATATCGATAGCGGTAGGATAGATTTTGCTATCATAGAGGGATTTATAAAATCTAGTGATTATTTTATTAAAAAATATAAAAGCGACAGGATTGTATGCCTCTGCCACAAAGATCACAAGTTTAAAAAACAAGTAAAAAAGTTAACAGACTTGTTAGATGAAAGAATTATTATAAGAGAAGACGGGTCTGGTACCTTGGCTATATTAAAAAATTTTCTAAGTATGGATAATATTGATATAAAAGATTTTGCAAATATCATAGAAATAAATAATATGCGTTCCATAGTAGAAATGCTCAAGGCAGATTGTGGTATAAGTTTTATATTTGAATCCTGTGTCAAAAAAGAACTAGAGGAGGGTGTGCTTAGGGTTATAAAGCTAGAAGATTTTAATCTAGTTCATGATTTATCCATTGTCGCCAGGAAAAATTCAATATTTCTTGATTTGTATTTGCAAATAGCAGAAGCTTTTTATTAGAAAAAAATTGGGTATTGGGATAAGAAGGGTTTAGAAAAATATAGTTTAATAAAGGCAAATGAACAGTATCTAAATAATAAATATCAATAATCATAAGTAAGCGCTTACTTTACTTAGTAGGTGCTTTTTCTATACCCAAATGTAAAGAGTTTCAGGGTTTAGATAAATAGTTTAATTGTATCATAGACGGTTGAAAACTAGACATAGATTGAGGCGTTGGGACTGGGACGGGTAAATTAATCCAGAAACAAGCTTAAATGGAACGAATTTTCCAGTATGAGATAAACTAAAAACCTGCGCTTTGAACACTTTTGAATGTAGTGAACAGCATAAAAAGAAGAATGGGAGTAAAAACATCGCAAGCGATGTTTTTACGTCAGATCCATATTTAGAGCACGAAGTGCGAAGATAAATGGATTACTGCCCTTCTACAGGGAAGAAAAGCCGACGCGACGAATAGGAGCGTTGGATTTTCTGATTCGCTAATGGGAGTAGTCCCACCATCTATGGGTGACCGATGCATTTGCATCGGTCATTTTCGAGACGAAGCACAGCTGAGTCCGAAAAACTAAGCGAGAGGCCAAAGGCCTCGAGAGGATAGTATAGTTTGTAAAATGAGTAAAAGTAAGGTGCGAAAGAGCATCGGTCATTTTCGAGACGAAGCAAAGCTGAGTCCGAAAAACTAAGCGAGAGGCCAAAGGCCTCAAGAGGATATTATAGTTTGTAAAATGAGTAAAAGTAAGGTGTGCAAGAGCATCGGTCATTTTCGAGACGAAGCAAAGCTGAGTCCGAAAAACTAAGCGAGAGGCCAAAGGCCTCGAGAGGATATTATAGTTTGTAAAATGAGTAAAAGTAAGGTGTGCAAGAGCATCGGTCATTTTCGAGACGAAGCAAAGCTGAGTCCGAAAAACTAAG
>NZ_JAGGLO010000019.1 GCF_017874475.1 Anaerococcus degeneri | reverse complement strand
GTACCAGTAGCAAATACAACTCCCTTGCCATCTGTCATTTCATCCATATACCTACATTTCATATACATATCCGAAGACTTAAAGGCTTCACTTTGACCGATACCCGCAACATTTCTCATCTTTGTATGCAAGAATAAGTTTTTGTAATTATGAGCTTCGTCTATAAATAACTTATCTACTCCTAGTTCTTCAAAGGTTATAACATCATCTTTTTTAAAGTCATCATTTAGCTTTTCAAGTCTTACCAAGAGTTTCTTCTTTGTCTTTTCCAGTTGTTTTACTGTGAAATTTTCTCCTCTATTTCTTTTGTTCTCATCAATAAAGGAAACTATATCATCTATTTGGTCTTGTATATGCCTTACCTGGTATTCCTTGGACATTGGTATTTTTTCAAATTGAGAGTGTCCTATGATGACTGCATCATATTCTCCTGTTGCAATCCTACCAATAAATCTTTTTCTATTTTTTGGTTGAAAGTCTTTTTTATCGGCCACCATAATGTTTGCTGACGGATATAATTGCATAAACTCTCTACCAATTTGAGTAGTTAGATGGTTAGGAACTACAAATAATGATTTACTTGCAAGTCCTAACTTTTTAGATTCCATAGCAGAAGCTACCATTTCAAAAGTTTTTCCTGCTCCTACTACATGGGCAAGTAGTGTATTTCCACCATATAAAGTCCTTGCTATGGCATTTTTCTGATGTTCTCGTAGTCTGATTTCAGTATTCATTCCATCAAAAGTTAAGTTAGAACCATCAAATTCTCTATTTCTAATTGAATTGAATTTTTCATTATAAATCTTCTCTAGCCTATATCTTCTATCAGGATCTTCAAATATCCAATTCTTAAATTCTTCTTTAATCAGCTCTTGCTTTTGACTTGCAAGCATAGTTTCTTTTTTATTCAATACAGAAGTCTTAGAACCATCATCATTTATTACTTGGTCAAATACCTTTGTATCTTTTAGATTAAGGGCATTTTCAATTAGCTTATAGGCATTCACTCTACTTGTACCATAAGTCATGTTAGCAAGGTCATTAGTCGAGTCAACACTTTTACCTTCAATGTTCCATTCACTTGTATGTGGTGAAAACCTAACATTTATATTCCACCTATCATAACCTGGTGTTTTTAAAAGATTAAAGGTAAAGTCTTCTATATCTTTTTGAGGTATCCAAGTTGCTCCTAACCTTACATTTATATCAGAAGCAGTGAGTTCTTCAGGCATAACTTCTTGTAATTTTTCTCTTTGATATTTGAGTTTGCCTAACTCGTTTAATAATGTATCTTTCTTTTCAGAAGGTGCTAAATCTATTACATTTTCGATTTCTCCTATATATGAATTGAGATAGCCAATTTTTTCTCTAATATTGCCACTTAAATATTCATCAGCTGATACATATGAAAAATGAAATGGATCGTCATTATTAAAGTTTTCAAAGGGCATTCTGTTATTTATTAGGTCTGTGTCCTTAATATCCAAAAATATCTCGCCCTCAAGTTCACCAATTAAGGTATCCCTGTCTTTATTAGTGATAGATTCCATATATTCAAAATCTACATATCCCTTTTGTGAAACTGATAAAACTAAAGCTTCAAGGGAAGTATCTACATGGTCTACTACCTTAGCCTTTGTGATTGTTCTTTTTGAGAATATATCACTCTTTGCTTTGAAATTATCCTCATCATCAAGTATTTCTATTGATGATACCAAAGGAAAGTTTGAGTCTTCCTTTAAGGCTCTAGTGTTTGATAAGGAGTTAATAAAGCCATGTTTCTTTGAAAAGTTATCATAGACTTCATTTAACTTTGCTTGTGATTCTTTTATTTCTTCGTCTGAAAAATCGTCCTTTTGTTTTTCTATTACATCTTTCAAAGCATTCATTACATCAAGATAATCTTTTATTTTTTCTTTGTTTTTATCTGATATATTCTGCTTAATTAAGACTGAGTTTTCTCTTAGGTAGACCTCTTCATCAATAATGGTATAGGAAAAATTTTTAACATCATCTGTTGCTGGTAGACTTAATTCTTCATCTTCCAATAGTTCGACCTCTTCATATTTTGCATTTGAAGATATTTCCTTACTTGCAAGATCCATTAAATCTTTTAGATTTTCGTCTTCTTTTGCATCACAAGTGATAGTATTGCCAAATCTTCCAGATACTTCTTTCATATCCCCTAGTACCATTTGAGGATTATCTACGAAATATTTGTTGTAAGTCAAACCCTTATTATCAGTTGTTAGGTGTATCCAATCATCATCTCTTTCAATAACTGAATCCCTCTTCTTTAAGAAAATAATATCTGAAGTAACTTCTGTACCAGCAAGTCCTTTAAATGTTGTATTAGGAAGCCTCATAGCTCCTAAAAACTCACATCTTGCATTAATATATTTTCTAACAGATTCATCTTTTTTATCCATAGTTCCAGATGAAGTTATGAAGGCGATAATTCCTCCATTTCTTACCTTATCTATTGACTTTGCAAAAAAATAATCGTGAATCAGAAAATTATTTCTGTTATATTCACGATCGTTAACTTTAAAATCTCCAAAGGGAACATTTCCTATAACTAAATCGAAAAAGTTATTTGAGAAGTTTGTTTCTTCAAAGCCTTTAATTTGAATATTAGCTTCAGGATAGAGCTCTCTTGCTATTCTTCCGCTTATGCTATCTTTTTCTACTCCATAGACTTTAGACGCTTGTATTTCACTTGGCATATTACCAATGAAGTTACCAACTCCTGCAGACGGTTCAAGGATATTTCCAGTCTTAAATCCCATATCTGTTAGAGTCTTATATATTCCATCCATTACCTCTCTAGGTGTATAAAACGATGTTAAAGTAGACTCTTTAGCATTCACATACTCTTCATTTGTTAGATTTTCTTTTAAAATGTTTCTTGCTTCGAGCCATTGACCTCCCTTTTCTTCATCAAAGACATCGGCAAGACCTCCCCAACCTAGATAATCAGCAAGATAGGCTTGTTCATACTCTCTTGGACTCCTATTTTCATTTTCAAGTCTTTTTAGCATTTTAATAGCTTTTATATTTTTATCTAGCTTTTCTGATGGTGTAAGGTATTCTGAGTAGATATGATTTTTTAAGTCATAATTTCTAGCAAAACTTAGTCTTTCCTTATTAGATTCATAGCCTAGATTCTTTAAATCTTCTTTACCCCTCAATAAGTTTTCGGCTGCTTGTCTTGGCACATCATACCTATCCATCATTTGGTCAATTTCAGGATTGTGGTTATCAATAAAGCTTTCTTGTTCTACTTGTCTTTCAATTTGTTTTTCATGGTCAGATAATTTGTATATCTCATAGTTTCCACTATCTAAAAGGTCATCAATCTTTCTACTTTCTTCAAATGTTTCACCCTTATATAAAGGAAATTCTTCCCCATTAACTTCTACCTTAGTTCCTGTTTCAATCAAGTTAATTCCATCAAAGGTATTCTCATCTTCGAAAATAAATTCCTTACCAACCTTTACTGCTAGTTTTTCTGATGTTTGACTTAGATTTTCAAAGATTTCTTCAAGGTATGAATCGTTTCTATATGGAATTACTTCCGAACCCCTAATCATACCTCCCATATATTCCATATTATCTCTAATGGTTACAGTTTTAAGTCCTCCACTTAGTTCATCAAAATCTGTAATAGTAAAGTCCTTATCTTTATATCTAACCTGATCACCTATCTTAAATTTAGGCTCTATCTTTTCCTGAGTTTCTTCTTTTAATGATTTTTCCTCACTTAGTGCAACTTGTTCTTCTAAATATGAAAATTCACGCTCATTTACTTCTTCACCATCACCAAGGTCAACCCTATAATGCTCGACAACTTCTCCGTCTACATAGTGGTCAAAATAGAATTTGAAATATCCGATATAATCATCAGTCATTTCTCCAAATTCATTTTCTCCAAGAGTTTGATTATGGTCTTTAACATCAATATCTTTTTGTCTTAGGACATTAATTAAATCTTTAGTTACTATCTGCCCACTATAATCGGGAACTAATTCGTGGTTTTCATTAAATTCTACAATCCAATAATCTTTTCTATTTTCAGTGTTTTTGCCATCAAAAAAAGAAGCTTCATCAGCTTCCTTTTCTTGGCTTATTTCGTTTTCTAAGCTTCCACGTATTCCTTGGTTGCCATTTTCTTGACTGTTGCCATCAAGTTGTTCATCTGTCCTTGGTATTCCTCTGGATTCTCTCTCATCATCTTCTCTGTCAATCCTTGTGCTTTCATCATTTTGACTTTCTCTCTCTTGATAAAGTCCACTGCCTGATTCTGGATTTCCTTCAGATGGTTCAAAAGTGTTTTCTCCTCGTACATTTCCTGAAGTTTCTTCCAGTTCTCCATGTCCTCGCTCCCTACTAGGTAAGACAGTCTTAGAACTGCGTATGTCGGATTCGGAAATCTCTCCATAAATTCCAGATCCTTCTCCATCATATCCAAGTTTTTCTCTTCGATCTTCATTGCTATTTCTTCTGTCGCTTCCATCTGTGAAAACTCGTTCATCTCTAATTCTTGAACTATCATCTCGTCTATATAAATCATCTTTACCTCCTCTATCTTCGTTTATATTTTCTATATCTTTATTATAGTCGCCACCGGCCCTTTCTGTCAGCAGCCTAGCACGATCTATTTCCTTAGATTTTTCTATTGTTCTATCTATAATATCTTCACTAACCCTTGATATTACAAGACCTATCTGCTCTAAAGAAATTGTATTAATCCTAGAAAAATTATTTTTTAAATTTTCCATATCCATAGGGTAGACTGTATTAAACCTATTAGCTACCGCATAGGATATTGAGTCTCTCATAAACTTTTCAAAGCTAAGTCTATCCTCTATATCTATCCTTAAATCAGCAAGAGCCAAGTTAATATATTCATCTCCATAAATTCGACTTAAAGAAAATATATTTTCATTAAGTGAATCACTAGCTTCAAATGAAGAAGCATTTATTATTTCTTTTAAAGCCTCGTTATGGTTTTCGTGATCAAACTGCCATAAGCTAACCTCATTGATATTCCTATCCATTGATGTGGTTTGACTAATATCGAAAATATATGAAACTCTTTGATTTACATCACTTCCAACTAAAATTGGAATACCCTTTTGACCTCTCATAACAACTCGACCAAAATATTTCTTCCACATGTCAAAAGTCGCACAAGCTCTAGCTTCAGGTTCCTTGTTATATATACTCAATTGGCTAGAAAAATCATATTTCTGATTGTTACCTATAACTTTTAAGAGTTTTAAATATTCTTTTTCATCTTGCAAAACTTCATACTTTATAGCTTCTTGTATATTCTTAAAATCATTTACTTGCATTTCCTACCTCCATTCTATGAATTTCTTTTATAATAGCCATTAAAACATCAACCACAATAGAATTGCCGGCCTGCTTATAAAGCTTGCTTGAAGTACAATTTTTTCTTCTTGGATGTGCTTCTTCTAGTTTGTTAATATCAATGTCATCAAAACCCATGAGTCTTAAACATTCTCTTTCTGTTAAATACCTATATTTACCATTTCCAATATCTATTATTCCAGAATTAGGTACTCTCATCTGTTTTGTAGAAATAGTATAAGAAAAATCTTTAATCACTTTTAGTCGCCCTCTAAAACTGTTGTCTATACCTTTATTTAAAAATTTCAGCATATAAGGTTGGGTCATGGTGTAAAGTTCACTTACATCCTTTTCCAAAAATTCACTTAGTGGTCTTGTTTCTTTTCTCTCCAATTTATTAAAAGAAAAGTTATTTGCTCCAAGACATGAAACAACAAATATCCTTTCTCTTTTTTGAGGTATGCCAAAGTCCATTGCATTTAAGATTTCATACTTGCTTTCATATCCTAGGCTCTCTAACTCTTTTAGATAAATAAAAAAGGAGTCCCTCATATTTCTATCAAGGACTCCCTTTACATTTTCCCAAATTATCCATTTAGGTTTTTCTTTCATTTCTTTAATTATTCTAATTGTTTCAAATAGTAAGCTTGATCTAGTTCCTGAATTCTTTACTCCTCCCTGCTTTTTTCCTATTCTTGAAAAGTCTTGGCAAGGACTTCCATGCATAATTAAGTCTATCTTCTCATTAGGAGCTTTATATCCTACTACTGATTTTGGCTTATAATCTTCTCCATAAAGTGCATTGTATGATTTAACACAAGCCTTATCTATTTCTACATAATCAACTACTTCATAAGGTATCTTTAAATTAATAAAAGCCTTTCTAATAGCACCTATGCCACCGAAAAGCTCTAATATTTTCACCTTATTCATTTAGATTATTCTTGTACCTACCTACAAGCTCCCTTATACTATCTTCTATTTCTCTTAAAAAGTCTTCTTTATCTACCTCACCAGAGCTAATCTTTGCAAGTTTCATTTCCCATTCAGATGTTGTTTCTGCTGATTTAAACTTATCCTCTACAATCGATACAAGCCTATTGCCTTTTTCTGTTACAAGTAAGTTTTTCTTATCTCTTCTTATGAGGTCCTTATGGATAAGATTTTCAATAATTCCTGCTCTTGTTGCTGGTGTTCCTAAGCCTTTCCTTTCTACTTCTATTTCTTTATCCAAAGACTCTACTCCTGCATTCTCCATAGCCTTTAAAAGTGTATTTTCATTATAATGACCTGGAGCTTTTGTAAATTTTTCCGATATGTTTTTAGAAGTTAGCTTAATTTTATCTCCAGTCTTTATATCTGGTAATTCATTTTCTTGTTTTCCCTTTCCATAAATCTTTAGATACTTTGTATAACCTTCATCGATTACAGTCTTGCCACTTGCATTGAAGTTAAATTTATCATATTCATATCTAATTTTTCTACTAGATTCCTTTAAGTTACCCGAACATGAAGCAAGTAATTTATTCTTAATTAAATTATAGATTTTGCTTTCTTTATCAGATAGACCTTTGGCTTTTCCAATGCCAGATATAGTAGGAATAATCGCATAGTGGTCTGTAACCTTAGATGAATTAAAAATAGACTTAAAGTTTGATTCGTTGATTTTAAAATCTTCTTCAAGTCCTTCTAATAATTCTTTCATAGTATTTACCATATCATCGGTTAAATACCTGCTATCCGTTCTTGGATATGTGATTAGCTTCTTCTCGTACAAGCTTTGTGCCAGGTTTAAAGTGTCATTTGCTGAATACCCAAAATATTTATTTGCTTCTCTTTGTAAGGTAGTGAGATCATAAGGCTTATCTGGTTTTGTGCTTATTTCTTTATCTTCTACCTCTGTAATAACTATTTCATCTTCTAGTAGATTTAATAGTTGCTCTGCAACTTCAATTTTATCAATCCTATCAGATACAAGCTTCAATCCTCCATAAGATAGGTCAACTGTATAATATTTTTGCTTCTTAAACAGGTTTATTTCACTATCCCTTTTAGCTATTAAATATAGAGTTGGAGTTTGTACTCTACCGACTGAATATGTTTCCTTGTAAATGCAAGAATAAAGCCTACTTAAATTCATTCCTACCAGCCAATCCGCAATTGCTCTTGCACTTGCCGATCTATATAAGTCTTCAAAGTTTTCTCCGTCTTTAAGATTTCTAAAGCCATCTTCAATAGCTTTGTTTTCCATTGAAGATATCCAAAGTCTTTGAATCTTCTTCTTACATTTAGCTTGATTATATACAAGCCTAAAAATAAGTTCTCCCTCTCTTCCAGCATCACAAGCATTTATAACTGTGTCGATGTTCTTATCGTTTAAAAGTTTCTTTAAAATTCCATATTGTTTTTTAGTGCTTTTAGATACTTCATAAATATATTCTTCTGGGATTATAGGAAGAGTGTCTATTGTCCATTTCTTCCATTTTTCGTCTATCTTATCTGGACTTGCCATTTGAATTAAATGACCTACACACCAAGAAACAATGTATCCATTCCCCTCATAATATCCGTTTTTTCTTGTTCTTGCTCCAATTACTTTTGCAATTGTAACTGCTACACTTGGCTTTTCTGCTATTACTAACTTCATTAATACCTCCTTAAATAAAAAAAGAGCGAAAGATTTCTCTCTCGCTCAAAATATTTCTCCCGAATATCGTATTATTTTCGGAAGAATTCTATTACTTATTAATTTCTTTTTCTAGTTCTTGAAGAACTTTTATAATCTCTTCAAAGTTTGGATAGTCTCCATAAATCATTTCTGCCATAGCCTTATAATCTTTTTCTATTTCAGAAAATCTAAACTCTCTTGGAACTAACTTCAATCTACCATTTAATGTATCTTCATACCTTGCCCACTTTCTAGGGTAGAATTTCATTTTAAATTCAGTCACTTTCTTTAGTAATTCTTTGTCCTCTAAGGCTTTGTTTTTAAAATCTGAATTTGCTATTTTATATAGGTCATAAAAATGTCTTGCATACCTATGTGGCATAGGAGAAGATTCTGGTCTATTTGCTTCGTGATGAAGTATTGTTGCCTTTTCCCAAAAAGTTCTCTCTGCTGATACTGTTCTTATATTAGTTTTTTCTTTAAATATATTTGGGTAGGCTTCGCTAATTATCGGCAAAACTTCAACATCAATTGCAGGTGTCCATGCTGCAAGGCTTCCTATTTCAAGCCTTATATTTTGTGTTAAATAATTAGATTCAAAGATTTTAGGATATTTACATAGAATTGTTTGTGGATCAAGAGTATCAATCATAAATTCAAAGTCCATGTCCTTGAAATCTTGTTCTAAGACTTTTAATAATTCATCTCTTAAAAATTCTTCTGTCTTTTCATTGACTTCTTTGTTGAATTTATCCTGTTTAGTATTTGATCTTTCTAACCAAGGTTCTTTTTCTTCGTAACCTAATACTCGCCAATCTAAGATTAGATCTATATCTTCAGAAAATCTTTCTATAAGTCCAAAACATTTTGAAAGTGATGTTCCACCTTTAAAGGTTAAATAACCTTTCCATTTGTTTTCATTAAATAGATAGTCTAAGATAAAAGTAACCCAATAGTCTTTTTCAATTACTGCTTCAGATATATTTTTCTTTCTGGCTGTATTTACTATTAAAACTCTTAAATCGTCTTTGTTTTCTATATAAAACTTATTCATTTTTGCCCTCACAAATTTCTCTTATTACTTCATATATCCATGATGGAACTGATTTTGACTCATTCATTAAGTCTGTTCTTTCTTTTTCAGTTAAATTTTCTCTTATCTTTTGTATAACTTCGTTAGTTATATTTTCTTTACCTAAAGACTTAATTGCTTGAATAACTGTTGCAGTCTTTAAGGACATATTGGCAATTTCTCCTGGATTTACTTTTTTAAATTCTAAAACCGTATCCCCAATTTTATATTCCTTATATCTTCCACTGGATATATATTTATAGTGAGTTGGAACTTGTGTTGAAAGTCCTAATAAGTTTAAAGCTGTACTATTATATGGTGCAATATTCCAATTATATTTTCTTGCTATGGCAAGTGCTAATTCGTGAATTGATACTGCTTCATACTCTCCAATTAACTCGCTATATCTTGGATTGTAATAAAAGCCATCAATTACACGTTTAATTTTTCTTTCATTAACCATTCTATTCAATGTCTTTCTAGCAGTTTCATAAGAAGCAATATCTAAAAAGTCATTAGCAAAAAATACTTTATGTGAGTCAAAATCATTTATTCTATTTGATATTTTTTCTGTATATGAACTCATTACAATCCTCCTTTGTCCCAAATATCATATCATATCTGGGACAAAAGTTCAATTGTACTTAAATTTAATATTCTTATAATAGTTCATCATCTTCATCTAAAGATTCTTCGTGAGTTTCATCATCGTCATCATCTTCTGACTCACTAATATAATCCTCATCATCTTCTTCAAAGTCTTCCAACATTCTATCTTCCTTAGCTTTGACTACTTTAAAATAATATCCTGCTCCTACAACTCCTCCAATTACAAGTGCAATAATTAGAAATGAACCTATCCCACTTTTCTTTTCTTCTTTTACTGGTACAGCCTTAGGTTCTTCTTTTTTTACTTCTTCTTTCTTAGGCTCTTCAACCTTTATAGTATTTTTATCTTCTGATTCAATCATATTAAGTAGGTCTTGCTCTCCTACTTCTGTCAATAGCCTTACATTATCTTGATTTGATGAGTGATCCACTATTAGGTGCATAGTTTTTCCACTTTTAGTTTGAAATGTTAAAAATTGTCTTACATCTACTGGATTTTCTTTATCTTT
>NZ_JAGGLO010000018.1 GCF_017874475.1 Anaerococcus degeneri | reverse complement strand
TTCTAACTCCCATTTTGTAGATGAATAATCTTCTTTTAGTTTTGCATTTTCATCTTGTAATCTTTTTAATTCATCTTTAAGCTGAGTAATTTCTGTTATTAGTTCATTATTGTTAGAATTTTTAAGATCCTCAATTTCTTTATTCAATTGAGCAATCTTATTGTCTTTATCTCTAATTTCCTCTTCTAGCTTAGCCTTTTCTTGTTTTAGTTTTTCTCCATTATCTTTGCAAGTTTCTAACTTTTCTTTTAATTCATCTATCTTTGATTGGTCTTCTTGTTTCTTATCATTTAAATCTTTGATCTGATTTTCTAAATCACTAATTTTACTTATTGAACTTTCTATCACTTTTTTACTACCATCTGTATCATCAGCTTTAGCTAGTACATTAGTAGTTGAGGTTGATGTTAAAACTAATAAAAGAGCCATAAAAAAGGCTCTTAGTCTGTTCGTATTAAATTTCTTCATTATGAATATTCTCCTTTTCTTTTAATTTTTCTTCTCTTTTTCTATCATTGATTTTCTCCATTAATTCTTCCAAGCTAATATTGTTCCTCCTAAGAGTTACAATTATTTCTTCATTTTCAACTTGTATTTCTTCATCGCAAATTTCCTTGTATTTTGCATTTAAATCTTTTAATTTCTCTTCTATTTTTTTCTTTTTGTTTCTAATACTTATAAGCTTCCTATTCACATAATATCTCCCTTCTATCTTGGTCTTCCAAAACCATAAAAGTGTGATTTCCAATATTTTGAATTTATTGATGTGTATTGAATTGGATCTCCTGCGTGAATCATCATTCCGTTACCTGCATATATTCCTACGTGAGATATTGGTGTTCCACTGTTATATGTTGAGTGGAAAAATATAATATCTCCAGGTTGAGCTTCACTTGGACTTACTGGATTGCAATAGTCTTTGTATATTCTCCATGCAGTTGTTCTTGGCATTCTTTTTACACCAGACTTTGTAAATGACCAACATACAAAACCTGAACAGTCAAAGTTAGATGGTCCACTTGCTCCAAACACATATCTTTTGCCTATATGTTTTTCTGCTTCATTAAAAAGAGCCTTTGTAGTGGCTGAATCAAAAGCAAGACCAGGATTTCCAAAGTTTGGATTGTCTACTATTTCTCCTAAGTCCCCATTACCTGATCCAAAAACATCTCCCATATTCCCCTTAGCTTCGAGAAGAGCTTCGTAATGAACTACATTATCTGGATAATCTTTAAATATTTTCCTAACAACTTCATCCATTTCTTTTTTCTTTAAAGTTACAATTAACTTTTTATATTCATACTCTTCTTTTTCATAGCTAGTATAAGGATTGCCACGACTATCATATCTAGTTTTTGCTACTGTTCTTGTTCTAATTTCAATTTCTTCCTTAAAGTCAAGCTTATACATCTTATCGAAAAGTTCTTTTAAAATTCCTTTTACTTCAGAAGCTGATTTTACTTCTCCACATCTTGAAGTTATATAGGATAAAAGTTCATGGGTATTATGACCAATTTCTCCTTCTTTTTTTATGATATATTCGTCATATCCAGGATGACTTGTTTTTACACTTTCTATTTGTGATTGTAGGTCATATTCCATTGATGAAAATTCTTGATTAACTTCACTTAGAACTGTATCTTGTGATAGGTATGTTGTTGTCATTACTGAGTTGACAGAGTTGCTTAATCCACTCATACCAACACTTCCGCCACCAATCATGATTGATAGCATAAGACCTAGTCCTATTACTAGAAATAAAACCATCTTACTTTTTCTAACAATTAGCTCTTTAGAAGCCTTACCTAAACTTAAAATAGCTTTTTTAACTCTATCTACAAGTCTTGTTTCGTGCTTTTTAGCTATCATGCTCTTCATTTGCTTTCTCTGGTAAAACTTCTTAAATCTATTTTTCTTTATATAGGCGTCTGACTTTTTTAAATCTTCCACGCCGCTTTTAAACTCCAACTTGCTTTTTCTATTTCTTATTTTCTTATCAAGTTTAGATAGCTTTTTTAAGGACTTTTTCTTTTTGTCTAGCTTATACTTCCTTATTCCATGCTGGAGTTTAGAGCTTACATTAGCGACCTTTTCTCCAGATTCTACACCAGTATTATCAGATCCTGAACTTAGATAATCTCTCACTAACTCTGATGACTTAGCTCCAGATAATAAAACCCCAGAAGATAGACTTCCTTTAGTTTTATTCTTTAAGATATTATCCTTTAGCTTACTTTTAGACTTTTCAAGCTCTCCAATCTTTTTATCTGAGATAAAGTCTTTAACATCTTGTGCTTTCTTAGAATCTTTCGTTGTAATTTTCTTAGATTCATTTTTTAAGTCATCAATTTTCTTGCGTGTAAATTTATCACTTTCATAATTTTTTCTTTTGTAGTAAGTCTTCTTTTTATTAACTTTCTTTTGTTCTGAAGGTTTAAGGCTTGTTTCCTTTTCATCTTTTATAAATTCTTGATTATTGTCGTTAACCTTCGAATTATCAAAAGTCTTATCTGTATCAACTTCGCTTAGCTTATTTTCTTTATCTATTTCTTTAGAAATTTTTTCCTTATCTCTAAACTTCTTTTCTTGATAAAGCTTTTGCTTTTGCTTTTTATCTATATTAGCATTATTCTCGTCATTACTTACTTCATCTTTAACAAGCTTATCTTTTCTATATATTCTCTTACTTTTCTTCGTTTCAATAGGTTTATCTTCACTTGTGTGGATTCGCTTAGACTCTTTCTCGTTGATTTTGTCTTGGAATTTATCCTTGCTATGGATAAGTTTATCCTCATAATTTTTAAGAACTTGTCTTTTGCTTGATGCCTTCTTATTGCTTATTGGTTGAGCCTTAGCTGAAATATCATCTGTTGTTAGTTTATTAGAATTAATATTTCTACTGTTTTCACTATCAAAATTCACCTTTTTAAAGTCTACATCTAACTCTTCATCAAGTTTAAAGCTTTCATCTGTCCTTATTTCAAGATTAGTCTGTTTAACTTCATTAGCCTTATCCTTATTATCTAAAACTTCTTTTCTAATTCTTTCCTTGTTTTTAGACTTCTGAAAATCTTTTAGTTTATCTTGTTTTTGATCTTTTGCTAATACATTCTCGTGAATAAGTTTAGATTCTTTTTCTGAAATTTTATCTCCGAACCTATCCTTAGTCTTAATAATCTTATTGATATAATCATCTGAATGAACAAGTTTACTTTCAAGATTCTTTTCAGGAGCGTCCCTATTTCGTATAATTTTCTTTTGAAAATCTTTTTTTAGTTTTTTATCCATATCACACCTACTTAGCTTCTTCTGGTTTTGTTGTCATTAGCTTATATAACATGGTGTCTTTAGGGAATTTATCTATAAATGGAACAATAGTATTTCCGAAGAATAATAATCCCTCACCTGCATTTGAATTAGTTATATAGTTTAGCTGATAAGGTGATATTTTTAATTTCTTAGCAAGAATATCTCTATCTCCAGATGCTTGATTTAACATTAGAACAAAGTCTGTATTGTCAAAGATATTTTCAATTTCCTGACTTGTTAAAAGGTCTTTTACGTTTTGAGTTATGCCTGTTGGAATACCACCCCATTTTCTAAATCTTTTCCAGATTTCTACTGAATATGAAGCAGTTTGTGGATCTTTTAATAAAAGGTGGAACTCATCTATATAGTATCTTGTAGACTTACTTCCTCTATTTAGGGAAACCTTGTTCCAAACCTGGTCTTGAATTACAAGCATACCTATTTTTTTAAGTTGTGTTCCTAGCTCTTTTATATCAAAGCAGAGCAGTTGCCTATTTAGGTCAACATTTGACCTATTATTAAATACATTAAGACTTCCCTTAACATAAATTTCCATTTCTGTTGCGAGTTTTCTACCAACTCCCTCTTCTTGAGATAGGAGCATATCGTATAAATCTCCTAATATTGGCATATTTTCTGGTTTTGGGTCTTCAAAATATTTTTGGTATATCTTTGGTAAGCACCTATCTATAACTGATTTTTCTGCAGCAGTAAGACCAGATCCTCCTACTACAAGTTCAAGCATAGACATTATGAAGTTTGCCTTATCCTTTAAAGGTGCGTCCCCATCTCCATAGTTCATATTTATATCTAGTGGATTAAGGTAGTCCTTTGATTTTGCTGAAACTTTAATAACTTCTCCATTAAATTGTTTTACAAGGTTTGAATACTCGCCTTCAGGATCACAAATAATTACATCATCGTCTGTTACAAGAATTGCATTTGCCATCTCTCTCTTTGCCGAGAAAGATTTACCAGAACCTGGTGTTCCTAATATTAATCCGTTAGGGTTCTTGAGTTTCTTCCTATCTGCCATAATTAAGTTTTGGCTAAGGGCATTTAAGCCATAGTACAAAGAATTTGCTGAATCAATAAATAGCTCTTCTGTTGTAAAAGGCATAAATACTGCCGTTGATGATGAAGTTAAAAATCTTTTTATCTCGACTTGGTTAACTCCTAGAGGTAAGACAGAAACAAGTCCTTGCTCTTGCTGATGAGATAATCTTTTCACCTGACAATTATGTCTGTTAGCAATTGATGAGATTTGAGCAATAGTATTTTCTAATTTTTGATTAGTCCTAGCAAAATTCATCATTACTATGGTAACTACAAAGAGCCTTTCATCTCTATTTTGTAAGTCAGATAACATGGACTTAACATCCGCACCAAAAGTATTTATATCTGATGGAATAATATCCATATCATATCCTGCTCGAACTGCTTTCTTTTGTTCTTCAATTTTCATTCTATCCAGGTCTGTATTTTTTCTCTTAATGAGTTTAATGGCTTCTGCTTGTTCAACTACATCTATATGAAAAGCTACATAAATATTGTCATCAATATCTAAAAACTCAGATAACATTCTGTCTGATAACTCACTTGCAAGTATTTGAAAATGGCTTACTGCTCCAATATATTTACCAAATTTAAAATTATTTACTGGTGCAAAATTAAAGATATTGGGAGTTATATGTGACTTTGTAGACTCTTTCTTCTTCAAATCTTTATATGAAAAATAAAAGTTTTTGTCTGGATTTAACATATCGTGAACAAGTCTTAGCCTTTCTTCACCATCAAGGCTTTCTGCTCTTACTCCCATAGATTTAAAGTTAGATAAAATATCTACTTCAAGTCTATTTAACTTTGCTCTTGCTTGCTCTAGGTTATCGGCTTCTGTTGTAAAGGTTATATACTTCATCTTTTTAAGTCCGTTATTGCCCTTTGCAAGTTGAAGCTTTAACATCTCCCTAAACTCTTTTCTTACATCGTCATAGAAGTCTCCCTTATCAGCAATTTTAATTGCATCTTGTAGGTCTTTATTTCTTCCTAATTGATTTACATACGAAAGTTCAATGTGGACACTTGGATCAAAAGAATTTAAAAAGTTGGCAAATTGGTTAAAGATTAAATCTCTATCTTCTTCCAATGCCAACTGGTAATTTATATCTTGAAATGAAATTGTCCTTGAATAATTTTTTTCATCTAACTGGCAAATGCCCTCTGGTAACATTCTCATATAGGGAATTGTATCTTCAACAGTAAATCTCTTTTTCTCTTTCTTTAAAAGTACACTTAGAAGACTATTTGTTTGATCTTTCTTTGTTTTTAGCCTTCTTACTTCCTTTCGGTCTTTTTTTAATTGTTTTTCCCTTAGATTTAAGTCGCTGATTTGCTTTTTTCTTTGCTTCAATGTATGCCTCCTTTCTTATTCTCTTAGTTGGTTGATAAAACTTATGAAGATAGAAAAATTTAAAATATTTTTCAAAAGTTAAGGTATCTTTTTCATATAAGGTTATAAAAAAGATTGGCAGGGTTACTATTAGCATTACAATGATAGAAACATCATTAGGTAGATATTTCTTCATAAATAAATAGGTTGGTATACCAATTAGTCCTGCCACAGAAAAACCTATAAGTTGTCTTTTGGTTAAGTTAAAGGCAACCTTTGTTTTAATCTTGTCCAAATCTTTTGGTATTGGTACATATGCCATTTTAATCTCCCTCTACTTCTTCTTTGGAAAGTTCAAGTATATGGTCATAATTAGATGTTGTTTCCTCTTCCAGGTAGCTAATTCTTTCTTCTAATTCTTCTTGTTTTTCTTCATTTCTGTCATTGTATTCGCCTTGATACATAACAAATTCATTGTGACATCTTCCGAGTCTATTTATTCTCCTCTTTAAGTTTCTAATCTCTTCATTTCTTTTTTTCTCTTTTAAGATTTCATAAGTTCCTCCCAATAAAATTCCAAGTCCCAATAAAGCACAATTTTTCTTTTTTAACATTTATTCCTCCTAGTGCGTATTCATAATACTTTTTGCAACTGTTCCACTCTTAAACATCATAAGTCCAAGTAGTAGAGCATATCCTAATATACTAAACAAGCTTGCGTGAATATCTGTAATCTGTACCGTTCTTATTAAAACGGTGTAGATACCTAAACATACCATCAAAAACAAACCTTGTAGTCCCAAGGCAAAAAGTCCCTTGATATAATTTGTTCCAATCTGACCCCATTCTTTATTTCCCATAGTCGCAAATGGTATGGATGATACTGATGAGTAGACATATATTTCAAACATACGCCCATATACTATTAAGGTAATAGTTAAAGATATACATTGAATTGCAATCCTTACAAGGCTTGTTTCAACTAATATCATTAAAAGCTCACCTATTTCTTTTTCTTTTAATGTATCAACCATTGCAACTATCTGATCTCCTGAAACAGTGGCAGAAGTAGTGATTACCCCTGCCGCTTTGTTTACAAGATTTTGTGCCACATCAAAGACTGCCATTGAAAATTCAAAGGCATGGCTTGCAAGGTAGACTGCTATAAACATCTTTATAATGTATTTGAAAAACTCAAAAGTATCCGTATCGTGCATATTATTCTTTTGCATAACCATATTTATGAGTTCAATACATAAAACTGCTGTTATGATAAGACCTGCTATTGGAACAATTACATTGTCATTAATGTTTTTAATGAAGTTATACACTTCTCCATTCCAACCCATTGGCGTCTTTCCAACATCAGTTGCAATAACTCCTACCTTGTCGTTTATATCTAAGAACATGGACTCAAGATTTGCTTTGATACCTCCGAGTAGCATATCCTTAAAAAATTCAGTTAGCTTGTCAAAGATACCAAACATAGACTTTCTCCTAATTTAAAGCATTTGCAAGTAGTGGAATTAATTTAATACCGATTAGTACAATTCCTCCACCAGCCATAAGCTGCTTTATGCCTAATTAGAGATTGTAAAATACTTGTAGCGTGTCTGTATTTCCTATGAAATTGTAGTAAATATCAATTGTTTGGGTGATTTCTCCATTCACTACTTCTTTTTCGTGAACATAGATTTTTGAGATGAGTTCGTTTAAGGTTTCTTTGTCCAGCTTCTTTATATCCCTATGTTTTTTTATGAGTTCAATCCATTTTTTAACATTAATATCTTCAAGATCTTCTTTGACAATCAATTTTTGATTATCTTTTATTCTTTGATTTAGATAATCTTGTTCGTTTTGTGATTTTTCAAGAATTTTTTGGAAGTTACTTTCACTTATCTTATTGTCTAGCCAGTCATCATATAATCTTTCAATCTTTTTAGTTAAGTCTTCTACTCTTATTTGATCTTCGTAAATCTTATCCATAATAAATTTTTGTTCTTCTTCATTATCAATTTCTCGTGATTTTTCAAGTGCTTTTATAATTTCTTTTTCGTCTTTTAATGCTATTTCTGCATTTTTTCTAATATCTTTAAGCACTATCTCATAAAGAGTATCATAATAAATTCTATGTTGACTACATAATGACTTTCCGTATCTTCTATAAGTGTTACAAGTGAGTAACTTTTCTCTTTTTTTCGATTTGTTTCTTCCAAGATTTAAAGATTTTCCACAATCGGGACATTTCACAATGCCTGCAAATATGCTTTCTTCTCCATTTTTAAATGGTCTTCTCCTGCTCTTTAATTTTTCATTTGCTATATTATAAATATCTTCAGAAATAATTGGTTCGTGCGTATTTTCTACTATTATCCATTCCTCTTTAGGTTTATCGGATAACCAACCTACTTTGAATTTATAATTAACTTTTTGACTAGCAATATGACCAATATAAACTGGGTTTTCAATAATTTCTTTTAGGGTTGTGCAGTCCCACCAATACTCTCCACCATCTAAGGTCATTTCTAACTTAGTTTTTTTATTTCTAAGTCCTTTTTTTCTATTCCACCAGGTAGGTGTAGGTATTTTTTCTTCAAAAAGTCTTCTCCTAATTGCCTGGACTCCATAGCCACTAAAAGCAAGATCAAAAATTTTTTCAACAATCCATGAGGTTTCATCATCGATTACTAATTTATGTGGATCTTCATTGTCTTTCCTATATCCTATTGGAGCAAGACAACCAATAAATTTTCCTTGCCTTGCCCTTGTCATATAGGCAGATTTCATCTTTTTGGAAACATCTCTTGAATAAAACTCGTTTAAAACATTTTTAAAAGGAACTATTTCGTTGTTTTCTTGAAAGGTATCTACTCCATCATTTAAAGCTATATATCTGACATTGTTCTTTGGGAAGAAATTTTCTGTATAGTATCCAGTCTGCAAATAGTTTCTTCCAAGCCTTGATAAGTCCTTAGTGATGACTATATCTACTTTTTTATTTTCAATATCTCTAATTAGTCTTTGAAATGATGGTCTATTTGTATTTAATCCAGTATATCCATCATCTATATATACATCGTAAATACTCCAACCTCTTGATTTTACATAGTTTTCTAAAAGTTCCTTTTGGTTTTGTATGCTGGCACTCTCTCCTTTCTGCTCATCATCTTTAGATAGTCTGCAATAAATTGCAGCTTTGAATGAAAAGTGATTTGAATTTGTTTGTATCATTTCCTATTCCTCCTTATTTGAGTTTTCAGAAATAACACAACTTTCTCTAAAACTATTTTTATTATAGCACTCTTTTTTATTACTATCAATATTATATTTATTATACTCAATTTCATTATCCTTACTTAATTTGTTTGATTTTTTTATTAGTCTTAGAAAAGCTTCTGTATCTGTTCTTCTATTATCATAATTTCTTTTTACAATGTATTTTGTTTGTCTTTTTGTCATAACTTATCCTTTCATGCAATAAAAAAAGGCGATTAGATTTTTAATTTTCTAATCGCCTTTTAAGTGTCGTATTTACATTTTTATTATATCTGGCATACTTTGATACCTTTTTAGACCTAAAGTCTTTAATAGTGGCTTTCCACCTCTTTTTATCTATAAAGATTCTCCTACATCATAGTTCATTTTTTTATTTAAACCTTTCTGTCTTAGTTTATCTTTATCTTCTTCATACCATTTTAAGATTGTCGCATAGTGGTTTTGATAGGTCTTACCACTGCTTTCCATGTAACTTGATAGTTTATTTATCATTATTTCTGCGTGTGAGTTTAGTTTTTCTTTAAGTTTTTTATATTCTTCTTTGCTTAACCTTACATTTTTGAATTCTCCATAAAAAATGGGGGTGGACTGTTCTTCTCTCCCCTTATCTATACTAACCTTATCTAATCTACCCTTACCTATACTGGGTTGACCACTTGACAACCTTTGGTTAACCAGATGACAACCAACTTTTTCTTCTGAAATATATGCTCCATTTTCCGTTTGATAAAGCTGTTGTTTCTGCTCTATATACATTGTTGGCTTATATCTGTCTTTTCTAATAAAATTATTTATCTTCCAATGAGTAATGACGATTATTCCCTGATCAAAGACTATCACAAAGCCTTTGGCAATAAGTATTTTTAGGTCATCTTCATTAGCTCCGATAATTTTGATGATTTTCTTAGGATTATTTACAAAACCGTCATCATCTGCCCTCATTGATAAATGAAAATATAGGCATTGACTACTTAGTGGCATATCCAAAAATAAGTCGCTATCTACTATCTTTAGTGAAAACATTCTTTTATCTGCCATACTCTCCTACCTTTCTTCAAATAAAAAAGACGATAGTTTTTACTTCTACCGCCTTGTGTACATTTATTATGTTTTTAAAATTTATTTTAGTTCGTTTTCAATTTCTTCTATGGTTGGTAATGCTCCCTTTAAACTTTCAGGAATTAAGTTTTGTAGATGATATTCTGAAATTCCAATAGGCTCTCTTGAGCTTTCAGAAGCATATTTTGCCAATACATTATCCTTTGTCTTACAGATTAAAAGACCTATTGTTTGATTATCCCCATCTCCCTTTAATATATGGTTTACAGATGTTACATAGGTTCCAAGTTGTCCTATATCCGCAGGTTTAAATGCGGAAATTTTAACCTCCACAACTACATAGCAATGTAGCTTAATGTTGTAGAATAACATATCAATAAATTCTTCTGAATTTCCAACTACAAGTCTATATTCTCTGCCCACGAACGAAAAACCTGTCCCTAGCTCCAATAAGAATTTTTGAATATTATCCATCAAAGCGTCTTTCAATTCTTTTTCATCATAATTTTGCCTTATAGATATAAAGTCAAAATTATACGGATCTCTCGTCATTTCATTGGCTAAATCACTTTGTGTAGCAGGCAAATTATTTGTGAAATTTGTTATTGCTTTTCCTTGTCTCTCAAATAGATCTGTATCCAAGAAATTTAAAAGCACAGCTCTACTCCAGCTATTTTCTAATGTTTTAGATATAAAGAAAAATGCTTTATTCAAATTTCCCTCACATCTATCCATAATATATCTTTGATGTCCCCATGGGATACTAAAAATCATATTAAAATCTCCACCGATTTTAGATATTTGTAAATCGTCCACAAGCTGTGGACGATTTAATGGCGAATACATTTCATAAAATTTCTTCATATATTTTAAATTAGTAACAGAAAATCCTTTAACATTGGGAATTTCATTTTTTAAATCCGAACTTAATTTTTTATAGAATCCGCTTCCCCATCTGCTTTCTGCCTTTAAGCTAATAATTTCTTCACCTAAACTATAATAAAACTTTAGCATTTCAGAATTGACCGAAACTGCTGCTTTAAGTTGCCTGCTTGTATATGATCTTTTTATTTTCTCAAGCATTTTTATATATTCACTATCTCCTATAATAGCTAAATCTTTTTTATCCATTCTCATCACTCCAATCTGATTCTTTATTTTATTCTGTTTCTTACACAAATGGTGGGAGTTTTAATCTTTTTATCATAATCAGCTTACAGTTAACAAGCTCATTTTATCATTACAAATTTAGTTTGATTAATGTGATTATACCAAAAATGCTAAATCTTTTCTATCTCTCCCTCTCTCTCTTTATCTATCTCTATATCTTTCTCTATCTCTTGTCGGACATGGGTTGGACTTATTAAGGACAATGTCCTCTGTTTATTTTGTCTGTATCTTCTTTTTTTTCTCTGCCCAAGCTGTTTATGACCCGATTAAGTTTGGTATTTCGGTTAAGTAGTATTCATCATTTTCTGTTACAACTTCTAATAAGCCTTGATTGATTAAATAATTAACTGTAACCATTACATCATCGTCTGTTTCATCTATGGTTAGTGCTAACTCTTTTATAAAATCACTTTCTACTCCGTCATAATAGAGTTTGCCCTCATCTTTTAGGCTTAGGAGTAAAAGTTTGAGGTAGCTTATCGTGTAGGTATCTCCTCCCGATATTCTCCTTAATCTATTTATCCTTTTGTCTGTGAAAAATTCTTCTTTTAATTTTATCCAATAATATCTTTTGTTTGTTGCCATTCTAATCCTCCTTGCAATAAAAAAGAAGTAGATTTTTTCTCTACTTCTCCTTATAATTTATATTTTATTTTTCCTTATATTTTTTAATAACCTTGATCTTCTATCTTCCATTCCCCATCTTTGTCTGGTCGAACTAAGGTCCAGCTGTAATTCTTGTATTCATCCTTACTTAATACAGGATTTTCCCCACTTACATCAAAATCTGAAAATAGTACGATAATATTATTTGGATCTATATCAGTGCCCTTGCCTGCTCCATATTCCATAAAATCTTTTATTACATCTTCAGATTTAGCTTCATCGTAGCGTACTGCTTTTAATTCTGAGCCTGGGAATGAAAAATTATCCTTTACTACTTTAATTGCAGAATCTATTTCTTCTTGGCTAAATTTACTTGAATCACCTTTATCAATTGTAATATCTCCATCTGTTTTCCCTTTACATCCTGTTAATGAAAATAAAATCATTATGGCAAGAAGAATTCTAAAACCACCTTTCATAATATTTCCTCCTTTGATTATATATACCATGTCTACATAATAATAAGTGGTGGCAAGGCTTACCGCATACATAAAATCCTTGCCAAGTTCAAGCAAAATTTTTTCAATATAGTCTATAAGCGCATTTATACAAGCACCTCTTTGACCTCTTAATTGCTCTAATTATATCATAAATATTGTGTTTATTCAATTTTATATCTTATATGCCTTGATATTTCCCAGATTTTCGATAATCGAAATTCTTGATTTCCGATTTTCGGAAGTCTTGTTACTGTGGGTATCTAAGGGTGTAACTTTTCGTTACTCCCTTAGATTTCTCTGGTCATATCTTTTTTGCTTGGTTTTACTTTTTCTTTTACTTTTCTTTTGACTTTTTCTTTTGTCTTATCCTTGTTCTTGGATAGGTCTTTGTATTTCTTTATTTGTTTTAGGATACTTTCTTTTTCTTTTTTATTTTCTTTGGCTATGACT
>NZ_JAGGLO010000017.1 GCF_017874475.1 Anaerococcus degeneri | reverse complement strand
GCTTCTTCTAGTAGGATTTTTATTTCTTCATCTGTTAGTTCTTCTGCATTTTCTATAAGGCTTTCTAAGATTGGTCTTCTTGTTATGAGCCTATGAGTTCTTTCTTTTCTTCTTTTTACTATGTCTTGTTTTAGTATCTTTTTTTCTTGATTTTTTAGTTGCCTTAATCTTTCTTCTGTATCGTCAATTTTATCTTTTATTTCTTTTGACTCTTGTCTTAGTTGTTCTAATTTTTTCATACTGATCTCCTTTCTTGTATTAAAAAAGAGATAACATTTCTGCTATCTCTTCCTAAGTTTCACTATTAAAATTTTATGTCTTTTGAAATATCATCTATGTTTCTATAATGATTTTCTATTTATTATTCTTTCTCCATCTTTTTCAAATTCTGAAAATTCATCTTCTAACTATCTAAAATTTTCTACATTTATAACTCTGGAAAAGTAATTGCACAAATTCATGTTGTGAGTTACCATGATTATAGTAATTCCCTTTTCATTCAATTCTTTCAGAAGTTTCATCACTATCATTTCGTTCTCTTTATCAAGTCCAGAAGTTGGTTCATCAGCTAATATAATCTGGCTTCCTTGCAAAATTAATTTAATAATTGCAATTCGCTGCTGCTCTCCACCGCTTAGTTGATATACTTTTTTGTTAAGCATATCACTTAACTCAAATTGCTTCAAATACTCATTGATTACTTTCAGCTTTTCTTTCTTTTTCATTTTTTTATATTCAAGAGCTAATTTTAAATTCCATAATACGCTTTCATCTTCTATTAGTCCATAATTTTGAAACAGATATCCTATAGTATGTCTCCTCAAAATCATAGCATTTTTGCTGTTTACGGACAAATTTTGATGACCATCAATAGTGATTGTTCCCTCAGATATATCAGTAATCAATCCAATTATATTTAAAAGTGTCGTTTTACCTGCACCACTTTTGCCTACAAGTCCTACAAACTCGCCCTTTTCTATTTCTAAAGATAAATTTTCAAATAGAACCTGATTTTTTCCATATTCTTTTTTGATATTCTTCAATGTAATCAATGACATACTTATGCCCCCTTTTCAATCTCGTATAAAGAGTTTAAGATATAAACTCTATAAAGCAATTCGCAGAATATATAGTCAATAAGTATAATCGCAAAAAGACAAGCAAAATAATAATTTATAACAGTTAATACGCCCGATATAATTAGTTCGATACCCCAAAAAATATAACGATTTTTCAGTGTTCTAAAATGAGAAAATCCTAAAATCTCTTTTGCTGCATATCTCTTTCGATTTACAACAATGTCTACATAGTTTGAAATATACAAAATAAACAGTAAGGAAACTATAAAGACAATCGTAAACATAGTGAGCGTTTTAAGAACAAATTTTACATTTTCAAGTTGCATTAAATAAGGTGTAAGTAATGTTCCGGCTGTAACTAAGTTCTCGAAATTATATTCTGCTAACAGAGAAGAAAATTCTTCTCTTGACTCCATTTGAAAAAATAGACATCTTCTATTTAAGGAATCCAAATAGTAAAGCCCTCCAAAATCGCCCGTATCAACAATGATAATTGGGTCAGTCATGTCTGAAAAACCATTTTCTGTATTAACTTTTACCGTAGAATCATCATCTATATAGACAACATTAAATTTATCAATAGATTTTTCTTCTCCAGGTATTTTATAAAATTGATCGTAGTTCATCAATCGGAAATATTCTTGCTTAATATATTCTTTAATAGAATTTTCATCGCTCTTATATTTATGAGGAACTAATACTGTTGGTTCATTAAATATATCCTCTCCCAATGGTTTTCCATTGAGTTGGATATTTGAGAATTCACTCAGATAATTTCTATTTGCTATAACAAGCTGTTGTTCATAATAGGGGCGTGATGTCTGTAAAGCACTGCCCTTACTAAAATCACAAAGTAACGAATGGTTATGGTTGTACATTTCTAATGTTTGTTCAGAATAACTTTCTAATATGTCTTTGTTTGCTAACGCATAATCATATTCTGATGAATTAAAACCATTAGCGGTATAATATCCATCCAGATACTTATAATCTAAAACAGCTTGTTGGCTTTGTTTAAATGAGTTTCCTTGATTTAACAATGAAATAATAGTAATCGTGATTATTACTGAAAAAACTATTTTTACAGCCTGAACTATAATGTTTATGCCGCTATTTAAAGTCTTATTTTTTATCATTGCTTCCAAAGAAACAAATTTAATTAAAATACTTGTAATTAAAACACAAATTATATTTATAGCTAAAATAATAGTAAAGAAAAGTAAACTTGTTGCTAAATAAGAAAATTCAAATCGGTTTGTTAATGCGTAATACAAATTTAGCAAGCAAATTAATACTGAGCATATTACAACAAAATATTTTATTATACTAGTAATTTGCTCCTTTAAAATATGCACAGTAGAAAAGCCCATGCTTTTTTTAATACCTATTTTTTTCAAACTATAAGATGTGTAAATACAGTATATTATTTGAAGCACAATATACAAGATTACAAAATTAAAAAGATTTAATTTTAACACCATTCTATACGGAATAGCTTCATTTTGAAAATCGCTTATTGCAACAGATAGTTGAGACTCTATCTCTTTTATTTCATCGGCTCGTAAGTCCGTATAGAATACACCAACACTATCTAAGAAATCTTCCTTTTTCAATTCATGATATTGAAGCAAAATAGACTTAGATATAGGTTGCTTTTGTACAAACTCATTTAATGGATAGCAATATAAATCATAAATGGATTTATCTGTAGAAGTGAGCGTATTGTTAATAAGTTCTAATTTGTTTTGAGAATATTCTTCTGTAAATATTGTATAAAATTTGTTGAGAATTTCTGGAGACGTTTCTTCTAAAACATACCCCTTCAAATTCTCGGAAGAAATGTTATTCTTTTCGTAAATGTTGTAAATAGAAGTATTAAAAATATATGCGAAGAGTATTATTTCAAGAAAAATAAAAATCTTTAAAAATTTTTTCATAACCTACGCCCTTTCTCTATCAAACTTGATACCATAAAGTTTATTTTGTTTTATATCTTCTGCTTCTTTTGCATAATCCCTAACTTGATCTTCTGTCCTTAAACTCATTTTCTATTCCTCGTCACTAAAATTATCTTCAAAACTAATAATATCGTTAGGAGTGCAAGATAGAGCCTTACATATTCTTTCTAAATTCTTAAATGTAATTGGTTTATCCTTTCCCATTTGTGCCATAACATTTGTTGTAAGTCCTGCCATAGCTATTACATCTGTTTTTTTTAGTCCTTTTTTTGCTAACTGTATCCATAATGGTTTATAGTTAAGTGCCATAATATCCCTCTTTTTCTGTTCATTAGATTTATTTAATTATAGCATAAATATTGATTTCATTCAATCTTACATTGATTTAGTGATTTGTTTTAGAGAATTTGTTGTGTTATTCCGTCCTTATTTTGCCATAAATTGCTTAATACCTTGAGATTTAGCACCAGGGTTATCATTACCATAACCTTCCATTAAGTTAATAACTCCCCATGCTCCTAAACCTGCACCAATTGCAGTTACAAGTGTCTTTAAAACTCCAACTCCAGCTGTAAAAAATTCCATATTATTCCTCCTCGTTTTCTTTCTCTTTATTTTCTATTTTTTTTAGTGATTTAACTATAAAATTCTTGTAGACCTTATCTCCTTTTTTGTTTTCTTTGAAATATCCAAAGACATGGATTAGATCTCCTTTTTCAAATTCTTTTACAATTTCTACCTTTTCTCCATATACTGAGCAATTTGTATATTCTTTGCCCTTTCCATAATTTTTAACAAGAGCAAAATTTGCTACTTGAACATTTTCTCCATCTTTTTCAAATTCTGAAAATTCAGCTTCCTTAACTAAATTTGCATTAATATTTATCATTTCTCTATCCATTAATTTCTTCTCCTTATTCTAAAAATTTCAATTAAAAAAGCGACTGAAATTATAATTCAATCGCTAAATGTCTAATATATTAAATTGTTTTAAGTGGGACTTCTTATCCTTACCATCTTAACCTCCTAATTTTGAGTATAAAAAAAGACGATAGAGTTTTTAATTTCTATCGCCTAACATCTATCTGTATTAATTTTTTTCATTCAAAAAAATAGTTTCTGTTTACTTGTGATAGTCTTCTATTTTATCCTCATATTTTTTTATAAGTTCTCGTGAATAAACTTTTTTGTTTTTTGAATCTCTAATTTCTTTCCAAAGAATGGAGGCTACTTTTAATTTATTCGAGTAGTTGTAACTATTTTCGTCTGCACAGAAATCCTTTAAAAATTTATTCCATTGACAAACCGAATTATCATACTTAGCATAATTTGATTTCCCATAATAAACTTTGAGCATATCTTGAATTGTAAAACTCAAATCATTTTCTCTTTTTACTTTTCTCCAAGCAGTAGCCATATCAGCAGTAAATTTAAATGGCGAAACATCTGTTAAAATTGAGAAATAATCTCTGAAATGTGTGTTAAAGGAGAACCCGCATTCAAGTAATGGAGTATCTAAGGTAATAGTTTCTACTTGTTTCTTTTCATTTTTTATTGATGACTTTTTAATCAAATCACCCTTAAAGTACTGTTCAATAATATAATTGAGTTCCTGTTTTGTACCTCTGTATTCTAATCCTAATGACTTGCATATCTGTGAAAGTTCTTCACGATACCAATAGTATTTATTAAACTCATTAAACGATGTGATTTTATCAAACTCAGGTCTACTTTCTATCAATATTTTATCTCCTTAAACTAATTTACCTAATTCTTTTCCCAATTTTCATTTTCTTACGCCATTCTGGTGCTAATCCATCATCAGACCAATATTCATCCATTTCAATATTTCTAGTCTTCTAAAATAGATACTTCAAGGTCTATCGCTTTAAATGTAACAGTTATTCCTATTTCTTCTTTTACTGTTTTTTCAAATAATTCAGCTATATCATATGGGGACATATCGTATATATCATCATACCATTCATTACTTTCATCGTACATTGTCTCACATATTGCTTCAATATAATTTTTCTTATCCCTTGTGAGTTCTGTATCACTTTCTAGAATAAAGTGCTCCCCATTTATATTTAATATAATTAAAGATGATTTTCTATTTTCACACATTTTGTCTTCTCCATAAACTCAAATGTTTAACCTATTTATTTTATAACTGGATTTTAACTTTACCTTATCTCTATTTGTTAAATACTCTTCCACATCAAATAAGTTTTTCTTATCATAATCTTCCAACAACTTGTAATTCTTATGCTTTGTAATATCAAATTTATCAGACAAGAAAGGTCTTACTCCTCTTAGTTGGTATATACACTTACCGCCATCCATTACAGTTATTTCATCTTGGCTCATAAGTTCCTTGCCAGTCTTTTGATAATTTAGACCAAAAGATTTTTGATTTGATCTTGTTTCTGATGTGTTATATAGGTCTATGGTTTCTTTTCCTAAAGTTTCTGATAACTCTTTTACTGTTGTTTTTTCTTTTCCTCCTAGAAAAAGTGTTGAGTCACAGTTACCAACTATTGTATCTGCATGGTCTTTATAGATTGCTTTTAATTGAGATTGTGCTTGCAGTATTATACTTGCTGATATTTCTCTTGAACGAATTGTTGCAATCAGTTTTTCAAATTTAGGAATTAAGCCAATATTTGCAAACTCATCAAGCAAACACCTAACATGAACTGGAAGTCTTCCACCATACACATCATCTGCCTTATCACATAGTAGATTAAATAATTGGGAATACATTATTGAGACTACAAAGTTAAAGGTATCATCTGTATCTGATATTATTACGAATAAAGCAGTTTTTCTATCTCCAATTTTATCAAGCTCTAGTTCATCTTCGCTCATTAATTCTCTAAGCTCTCTTATATCAAAAGGTGCAAGTCTTGCTCCACATGATATTAAAATTGACTTTGCAGTTTTCCCTGTAACAACTTGTCAAGGACTTTCTAATCATTTTTATGGGTTTTTTTGTCTTTTTTTTGCTCCATTTCCCTAAGCATTATCCTTTTCAATTTATCTTGCATGGTTTCCGTTGCATTTTCATTAAAATGGACAACAACCTCATAAGTTGCCTTTCCAATCTTCTTTATGGTCTTTGTTCCAATATTTTGTTCATTTCTGTTTTCGTGCATATTATTTTCCTCCTATTAGTTGCAATTAAAAAAGACGATAGAGTTTTATTTCTACCGCCTTTTGCAAGTCTTATACATTGAATAACGCTTGAGCATTTACATATTAAATTTTCAAATCCTTATTGCTCAGCATTCCGCCAAACATTGTATGATACATATCCTTAGAGGATTCCTCTATCTTTGAAATCGTTGATATTTTATTTCCTGCGTCCTTTGATGACGCTCCGCAAAGATAAAAGGCTTCACTGTCTGCTCCATAGTCGATGGCAATATATCTATCGTGATACTTTTTCCCTGCAATTTTCATCTTAAGATTGATATTAGGGTAATCTTTTCTAAAATCGTTTAGGATATTTTTTGTCAGCATATCCTTGTTTTTCATATTGTCGCTAAAGACTATAATTTCAACATTGTCTTTTGCAGCTCTTAATAATTCTAAGGTTTTCAAGCCTATATAGTTGTCTATCACATAAATACTTTTCTTTGCAGACTTATATATTTTGGTATAGGCAACATCTGCTTCAATCTTATCTCCGTTCATTAAAAGGAAATGCTTGTATGTGTCCGGATCTATAAAATTATCCATAACCTTTTTCAAATCTTCTTTTGTAGCCATTTGCGACTTTATTTCAGCTATATCCTTTGTATTTTGATTTGTCTGTACTGCTATTTGAACTAATTCTTTTGAACCGATAAAATCTTGGTTTTCTATGATAAAATCTTTCATTTGCTTAAATGTTCTAACTAAAGCTCTACTTTGCCTAACAGCAAGTTCACCTCTTAGTACAGTCATGAGCATATAGATTCCTTGTTCTGTAAATGCATAAGGATTGTATTTAATATTACTTCCTCTACCAGTCCCTCTGTTCAAGGTGAAATTTTTGCACCTTGAAAGTTCTACCATTTCTTCGTCCGTTAATTGGAACATGAAGTCTTCACCTTCAAATTTTTCTGCGTTGTTTTTCACCTGTCTATTAAAGTTTTTTGTTTCATAACCATATATTTCAGCTAAATCTGCATCAAGCATTACTTTTTGCCCACGAATAAGATATATTTTTTCTTGTATAGTTTTATCATCTACAATAACTATCTCTTTATTTTCTTCTGCCATGAAATGCACCTCCAACATTATCTAAATTCTTTTATATTTTTCTACTCCGCCTTCAGCTTTTCCGATGTGTTCTACATTTTTTACAAGTCCCTTATTTACATTTTCATAAAACCATCTGCCAATCAATGCCGGCGGTGTTGCGATTAACTCTCTCAAAACAAATTCTTTGCCTTTCGGTAAAGAGCTAATTTTGTTTAATAAGGTAGTATATAGGTCAACATAGCTTGTATTTTCTTGTAAACTGCTACACTTACAATATTCAGTAACGCTTGGGAAACCTCCCTCTATTGCTTTTTTAGTTAAAATTTCAAGTTCTTCATCGGTTACAGTAAATTGAATTCGCATTTATATATCCTCTCCTTATAACTGAGTTTATTACCATATCATTATCATTTTATCATAAATACGATATTTTTTCCATACTGCAATTTTAAGCTCCATTTTACACTTAGCAATAGTCTGATACCTGTTTTATCATTAACGCTCTAAAAACACCTTTCCACCGTCTTATACGAGGTCTACAAGTGTTCCCCCTTGTCATAATCTTCAAAGGTATATACTTTTGATTTACTGCTCTCCTTTAATTTCCCTTTGTCTTGTTCGTACCAATGAACTAAGGTCGCATAATGATCTTTATAGTTTCTTCCTGTGCTTTGCATATAGGTTGACAGCTTCTCTATCATTTTATCCCTATGACCTTGCATTTTATCCTTTAATTTTCCATATTCTTCATCAGTTAAGGAAACATTTTTATATTCTCCATAAAGGGAGGGGGATATTTTTTCTATCTCCCCCTCTTTCTCTAACTCTATATCTATCTCTTTATCTATCTCTATATCTCCGTTGCAGTTTTGTTGCAAAAGGTTGCAAGATGTTGCACTGGTGTTGCATTGCAACGCTTTTTGTCCTCTCGATTTTCTTGAACGCCTTGTAGAAGCTGTTTCTGAACCTATAAGACTTGGGATTTCTGTTAAAAAATACTCGTCATTTTCTGTGATTATCTCCATCAATCCTTGTGCTACAAGATAATTTACTGTAACCATTACATCATCTTCCGTTTCATCAATCGTTAATGCAAGCTCCTTGATAAAGTCTGTTTCTACTCCGTCATAATACAGCTTCCCACTATCTTTTAAGCTAAGTAAAAGCAATTTGAGGTAAATGATTGTATAGGTATCTCCTCCTGATATTTTTCTTAGCCTTTTGATTCTCTTATCTGTAAAAAAATCTTCTTTCAATTTTAACCAATAGTATCTTCTGTTGTCTGCCATTTTTATCTTTCCTCCCCTTTATTTTTATAATTTTCTTTAGCCTTATCTTTTGCTTTTTGTTTGTACTGCTCCTTTCTTTCCTCTTGCTCTTGGAATTTTTTCAGTTGTGCAATTACACTTGGTTTATCTCCTCTCTTAATTGCCTTATCTATTTCTATGGATAGGTCTATTCCATACTCGTCATTAACAATCTTTACTGCATATTTGATGTGGTCTATCTGCTTAAATTCATCTTGTACTTTAGCTTTATCTTTGGTTAAGTCTTGTATCTCTTTTTCAAGGCTTGATATTTCTTTTTGCCAATCATTTAATTTTATAGCTGATGTCCCGGTAAACTTTTCTATAATCTTTCTTGCTCTTTGGTACTTATCTATTTCCTTTTTATGAGAATTGTAAAAGCTGTCTTTGAATATGGTTTTGCTTTTGTATTCCTGATAGACTTCTTTATTTTCTTTGATAGAGTCTATGCAACTTACACATTGATTTAGGTCTTTTATTCTTTGTGTTTTATCTTGAATATCACCACTTATTTTTTTACTTTGCTTTGCCAGTTCAAAGACTTTTTCTTGTAGGTCTGCTATGGTTTGAAGATGATTATCTTTCAAATAGTAGATTGCTTTTACAAATCTCTTTAGGTCTGCATTTCCCTTTTTTATCTGTCCATAGTAGGATAGATTTTTTGTTTTTTCTCCCTGTATTTCGTTGTAGATAGAAATATATTCATAGAGGTTAAAGAGTTCTGCTTTGTTCTCCAGTTCATCTTTCTTGGTCTGTTTATACTCATCGTATTTTGCTTGCAGATTTCCAAGTAAAGAGTCTATCCAAGAAGTGATTTCTTTTATCTTGTTCTTGATAGCTTTTACTAAAGAGTTATGTTTTTTTATTTCTCTGTTGATGTTTCCTTTGTCGGTTTCGATTCCTTTTTTCTCTAAGGCACTGGCACTTGCTCCCATGTGAATGGTTGGGATTTCTTCTATTCCTTGTCTTTTGTAGGAACGATGATCCACTCTCTTTTCTTGATGATTTTTTTCTAAATACTGATTACAAAGTCTTGCAAAATTCTTTCTCCATTTCTCTGCGTTGCCTTTATCGTTCCAGTCTGTCAGCTCTACTTTTCTTGTTTTGTAGTTTCCGCTTTTTAGTTTTATCTTTTCTCCGTTTTCATCAAGAACATATTCTTTTTTGCTTTTTGCCTGCCACTCTCCTTTTTCATTGATTGGTCTAAGGGTAGTCATAATATGAGCATGGATATTGTTATTTTCTTCATCACTTTCATCATGGATTGCAAGGTCTGCTATCATTCCTTTTGATACAAAATTTTCTTGTATGAAGTCG
The DNA here is from genome assembly GCF_017874475.1 of Anaerococcus degeneri. GTDB lineage: Bacteria > Bacillota > Clostridia > Tissierellales > Peptoniphilaceae > Anaerococcus > Anaerococcus degeneri. The sequence goes on along the minus strand of NZ_JAGGLO010000017.1, from coordinate 7,641 downwards.
ATAATGAGTTTCTTGTTTTCTTCAAAAGATAATTCTTTCGGTAAGGCGATAATGAAGTTTCTTGCAAGCTGTGCATTGCTTGCTTTCTCATTTAGTTCAACGCTATTCCATAAAGTAGTTCTATCTTTTAATGCTATGGGGACATTCTCTGGCAAGAAGATTTCTGAATGTAAAAGTCCTTTTTTATTATGATAGTCATGAACTTCTCCATCCCATTCATTTTTGATTTTCTCGCAAGAGATATATGCTGCACTTGCAACTGCCGATTTACTTTTTCCTCTGCTTATCATGGAAATATTAAAGTGAAATGTTTCTGCCATCGGTATAAGCTCCTTTCATTTTTTGTTTATTTTTCATATAAAGAAAAAAGCATACAGGTTATTTTTTCTATCTTTTCCTATCTGCTTTATCCGTATATTTTTATTAAGTTTTGTGTGTTTAAAGACTTGCTAAAATCCCTTAGTTTACTAAGGGCGCAATTATACACCCTAAAGGGTGCTTTGCGTCCTGCGGAGCTTTTTGCCCTTGCAGGGAGCTTCTGAAAAAACTAAGGTCTTTTATTCTGTCTACTCGATGTCTGTTTCATCTTCCATATCTTTCCCATTTATCATTTCTTCATAGGCTTGTCTGTATTCTTCTGTGTGAGTAGAAATATTTAACAGCTTTTCTATATCCTCATTGGTAAACATAAGAGGATTTTTAATTACCTTTTCTACTATCAAGCCTCTTTGAATAAGCCTATGATTTCTTCTTGTTCTCTCTTTTTGATTTGCTAACTTGACTAACATTTTTTCTCTATTCTTTAGTTGTCGTAACTGAATTTCATAGCTTTCTTTTTCTTCCTCAAGCTCTGCAATTTCTATTTGTACTTCTTGTAATGTTTTTTCTTTTTTCATTTTCTATTTTCCTCTCTTTCTAATTTTGAGCAAAGAAAAAACAGTAAACCTTTTTGATCTACTGCTTTTCTCGTTAGCCATTATTTAATTATTAGTTAAACAAACTGATAGTTAACTACCAATTAAAATGAGTAATAGCACCTAACACCATTATTAATATCCCGGTCATTCTAATCCAAATTTTTAAATTAGAATATCCTTTATAGTTTTCAGGTTCTACTGGATTTAAAACAAAAAACAATCCAAAAAGACATGCTCCAATATTAGAAAACCATTTAACATCTGTAACACTGCTTATAATAAACCCTAAAAACATACAAATAATTCCAATTGTTATTTGCCTATTAAAAGTTAAATTTTTCAAAAATCTCATCCTCTCATAAATTTTCATTCATTTATCTCTATATTTAATTTTATTATTAGTTCATTAGTATTTTCTTCACATTACTTGCAAAAATTTATAGATAGACTAACTCTATATAATTTTTGACAAACAATAAGCATTAAGGTGCATATTATAAGCATTGTTACTTGATATGACAAATGCAAGAAAATCATCATTATAACAGGAACTGCAATCATCAAGATTGCAATAAGATTGGTTAGTATGGCTGCTGTACTATGCTTAACTACACTTATCTCATCATTCCATTTAAGTTTCATGTATCGCATGTTTAGATAAAGACCTACAACAGAAATAAATAATGAATAACATATCGGAACAATCAATACAAAACTCATTTGAAGCAAATTCAATTTAGTTTTCAAAAGAATCATCATTACTGCAAGTACATATCCAACAAAGTGTATTAAAACATTAACCGCTATTTTACTATTTATGATTTTCCTTGTAGACACTGGTGATGATTGTAATATCCATAGGTTATTGCCTTCCAATGATATGGACGATGATGTAGTGCAGGACATTATTAAAAATGAAGCAATAAACAATGAACCATATTGAGTAAGTATTGGTTCCAATGAGCTTATTCCTAACAGATTTTCTATATTAGAGATTCCAAATTTAATACATCCACATGATACAAAACACAAAATCATAATGCCCAAAGAAGTATTTATTACATAACTGCTTGAGCCTAAATATCGTCTCAATTCTTTCTCAAACAATGCTCTAAATGGTGTCTTTATCTTAATAGTTAAGTTAGCATCTCTTTTCCCTTGAAAACTTCTATTTAGAAATAGATGTATTTTATCGTAATTTTTCATTGAGAAAGTGAAATACAAGCTAAATATCGCAACTGAAATAAACAAGAAAATAACAAGTCTAATTTGTAAACTTTCTCCGATATAAAATAGCTTTGCAAAAGGAAATATTTTTATAAGTTTATTCTCAATAATTTTTTCTAACGCTGAATATTTCGCCTCACGATTTATTAATATAACTATAAAATATCCCATGAAAAGCAAAAATGATAATGTGATGTTCACAATATTTTTTCTTTTACATAAACTACCTAACATCTCAATTAAAATCGCCAAGCCGGAAGCCACACACATAGGAATAATAGGGATAATTATGCTTGCTACTAAAAAAATCAAAAATAGTTCAATTGAAATGTATTGTTTTAATAATAATAAAATTACATCTGGCAGCAGTACGCTTTCACATATAATTAAGTCTATTAAATATAATAGAAAAAACTTACTTGCAATGATTTCAGATTTTTTTACCGGAAAAGAACTAAGCATTTCAAAATCTTTGTTATAAAAGAAAATAGAATTACTTCTAAAAATCGTTGCTAAAACCACAAAGAAAAACGATATGGAAACTCCATACGATACAGCATACTTATATAACCCAATTTCTATAATTGATTTTATTGAAAAGAAATTGTACAAGCAAACCAACATAAATACAGAAAATAGACTCAATGAAGTATATATCAATGTTTCTTTTTTGTTTTTCTCTCCATTACCGATATTAAGGAGATTGATCACTTGATTTTTTACAAGTATGACAGTATTCTTCATTTTTTAATCATCTCCATAAAATATTGCTCTAATCCATCAGAGGTTTTTAATATTTCTGTTGTTTTACCCTCAAAAATCAAATGTCCATTATCTATCATGGCAATTTTATTACAAAGCTTTTCTGCAACTTCTAAAACATGTGTTGAAAAGAAAATTGCTCCACCATTTCTCGCTAACTTTCTCATTTCTTCTTTTAGCAAATATGATGATTTGGGATCTAATCCCACGAAAGGCTCATCCATTACTAATAACTTAGGGGAATGAATCAATGCTGAGATAATCACAATTTTTTGTTTCATACCATGTGAATAGGATGAAATTGTATTGTTTAGAAAGGATTTCATTTCAAACAAGTTTGAGAAATAATCTAACTTTTCCTCTCTTACATTTTTTGCGACTTCGTATAAATCAGATACAAAATTGACATATTGAAAGCCTGTCAAATTTTCATATACATCAGGATTATCCGGTATATAAGCAATATCTTTTTTATAAGTTTCATTTTTTCTGCTTACTTTTTTACCATTAACAATGATTTCACCATCAAAATCATGTATTCCCACGATAGCCTTTATAGTTGATGTCTTACCTGAACCATTAGAACCAATAAACGCATATATATCACCTGCTTCTACCGTTAAATTTAAGTTAGCAATTGCAACATGACCATTACTATAGGTTTTCGAAAAATTATTTATTTTCAGCATAATTCCTCCTAAAAATAGCCCCAGCAGAATAATCTGTCTGGAGCTATTTTACTCTGCACTATGTTCTTATCTCAAAGCTAAAAATATTACCAAGAAACTAATTGCTATTACACTTAATGGTACAAGATAGTATTTCCATGTTGCTTTTTCACTTCCTTGAAACTTTGCAAATGCAATAAAGTTAATAAGCAAATATGCAAATGGTGCTCCGTAAGTTAAGTAGGTTTTGGCGATAGTACCATTAACATTTCCAGATGAATCCCAATGTACTGGTACTATATCTGGTAAATTCTTACCAAATACCAAGAAAATGCCAACTGTAGCTAAGCATAAAATACTACTAATAATTAGGTGCTTAATCTTTGATGATTTCATTTTTCTCCTCCTTTTCTTTTTTTAATAACACAATGGAATATATCAATGGAATGACATATAGCAGCATTGCATAACTAATCATCCAAAACCATTTATTTGAAAGACCAACGGATAGTATCAAAATGCCAGATATAATCCATAAATATCCCGCCAACCTATGCACTTTAAACCATAGTACCGGTCTATCTAATAACCAGAAAAATTTCAGTCCTACAAATCTACTTGGTTTTGTTTTTGGCAAATAATTCCCAACTGCAATAATGGTTAAAGCTACTAAAACATGTATTATTTTCTGAGTATAGTTTTCATTCGCTTGATTAAAAACATACTTTCCATATTGTGATATAGAAAATAACACAGGAACACTCATTGCAATAGGCAATACTAATTTATGTGGCAATCTATCTCTTTTCGCCAGCATCCCACCAATTATATCTAAGCCTATGCTAAATACCGAAATTATCATTGGTAGTATATACAACTTATAGAAACTAATTTCTCCATTTCCGTTAGTTAATAGGTATATACTTGCTGAAAAACTAAGTAGTATTATTACCACATACCATTTTTTATTCTTCATTTTCCACTCCTTGAAACTGTGATAACCAAATTATCATTTCCTCAAATACGGATATATTTATGTCATAGTATATAAAATTCTTATACTTCCTCTCCGTTACTAATTCTGCTTTTTTTAGCAAGGATAAATGATAAGAAATGGTTGAATTAGATAAATCATATTTTTCAGCAATTTCTCCTGCTGTAAGTGATTTTTGCTTCAAGGAAAGTAAAATATCACGCCTTACAGGATCTGCTAATGCTTTAAATGTATTCGGGAATCCCACTAAAATTACCTCGTCTAATCTATTTTAAACTTCAAAATTCTATTTCGATATATTTCTAAATAGATTATACTTTTTTACAGAATGTATGTCAACTCTATTTCGAAAATATTCGAATTATTTTTCAATTAAATTATTTGCAATCTGTTTTATGGGTACACATATATTCAGTAATTGGTATACCCACTCTTTTTAGAATCTTTAATTTCTCCTGTTTCTTCTGCTCTCTTCTTGCCTTATATTTATCTTCATACTCTTTCTGTTTTCCGCTTGCTTTTCTCTTAAGATAATTTTGATGTAACTTGTCCTTTCTTTCCTTGATTTTTCTTTCTTCTTCCTCAAGTTTTTGTTTTTCTTCCTCACTTAACTCCGCCTGTGGCAGTTCATAATTGCCTATGAAATTAAAGTAAATTTCTATCTTTTGCTTTGATGTCTGACTTCCTTTTCTATCTCTTTCATGTACGATAATTTTTTCTACAAACTCATTTATCATTGTAGTTGTAAGTTCATCAAAGTTTTCATAACGACTGATAAGAGATATAAATTTCTTAGCTCTGTCTGTTTCTTTTTCATATCTTGATATTTCAAGCTCTAAAGCTTTAATCTCTTTGCTTAAAGTTATCTGTTCCGTTTCATATTGGTTATTTAGTATTTCATATCTGCTATTTGGTATTTTGTTAAGGATCATATCTTCGTAAATTCTGCACATCAGTCGTTCAAGTTCCTGAAGTCTATTTTGGCTTTCCGTTAATCTTATCTTTTTCTTTTCTATCTCTATTTTTTCTTTTTCTTCCATTTCATTTTGAATAGAACGGATAAAGTCTTCATTATCTTCATCAAGGTTTTTTTTAATGTCTTTCAGTGTTTCCCTAATAAGATTTAAAACTGCTTCTGCTTTTATTCTGTGTGCTGATGGACAAAGTGTGCCGCAAGGTACTTTCTTGTAATTGCTGCAAACATAGTATGGGACATTCTTGTAGTTGCTTGTTCTATGAACATACATCTTGCTCCCACAATCTGCACAATACATCAGTCCTGTGAGTGGGTGATATTCGCCCCAACCGTCAGGATACCTTTTTACATTTCCTCTTATCCTTTGCACATTATCAAAGGTTTCTTGGTCTATGATTGGCTCGTGTGTATTTTCAAAAATAAGCCAGTTATCCTCGGATACATATTTACTTTTCTTATCCTTGAAGTGTTTTCTTGTTTTGAAATTGACTGTATGTCCTAAGTATTCCTGTTTCTTTAGAATACTTGCTATTGTGGAACTACACCAACGATATGGGTGTTCAAAGTTTTTGCTTTGATATAGCCCATAGCCTAATTTTTGTTGATGGTAGGCGGGTATATCTACTTTTTCACTCTCCAATATCTTTGCTATTCGATACGGACCATTGCCTTGCATGGTCATATTGAATATTCGCCTTACTATCTCTGCTGCTTTTTCATCTACTATCCATTTGTTTTTATCTTTTTCATCTTTGATATAGCCATAAGGCGGTGTACTTGCCGTATGTTTTCCACTTTCGCCTTTTGATCTGAAAGTCGATTGGATTTTTCTTGATGTATCTCTTGCATACCATTCGTTCATGATATTTCTAAAAGGGGTAAAATCATCTTCTCTGTAAAAACTATCTACATTGTCATTGATAGCGATTAGTCTTACGCCCTTTTGTCTTAGTATCTCCATACATTGACCGACTTTGAGATAATCTCTGCCAAGTCTGCTCATATCTTTTACGATGATACAACCGATATTTCCTTGATTGACTCCGTTCATCATTGCCATAAATCCCGGTCTGTCAAACTGTGTTCCGCTGATTCCATCATCTGTAAAGTGAATGATGTTTGACAAATTATTTTTGCTTGCGTATTCTTCCAATATTTTTTTCTGATTGATGATAGAGTTACTCTCTCCTTGCAGTTCATCATCACGACTTAATCTTTCATAGAGTGCTGTTATCTTTTCAAAATTCCTCATTTTTACCCCCTTTCTCTTAATTTTTCAATAAAAAAAGAATTAAGAAGTACATATTTCACTAAAATAGTGATTAAGTGTTCTCCTTAATTCTATTACTCCTGCTGCAAGCTTATATTTCTTATATTGCTTAACTGCAAAATGACTTGGATCTTTCTTTTCAAGTGCCTCAAAGAGCCTATCAATTGGGTTCATATAAGTTTCGTCATCTTCTCTAACTTCACTTGCATCAATCATATCCAAAAGTGTCTTAAAGTTCTTTTCTTCTTCAGGTGCTTCATAATATATATAACCGATAAGGGCAGTGTAATATAACTTTTCAGCCTTTACCCAGAAATCTTCTCCTGCTTTTTCTCCATCTCCCTTGGTGTTGGCGATAATTGTTTGGACAAGTTTTAAAATATCTTTTTCACTTCTCAAATAAGCAAATGGATTGTATTTCATGGACTTTTTGAAGTTTATTGTATTTAATATCTTTATATCATATCCATTTTCATAGAGCATTTTTCCACATTCTAACACAAGTGTTCCTTTAGGGTCTGTTACTACATAGGAAGAGTGCATTTGCATTAGATTTGGCTTTACATAAAATCTCGTTTTACCTGATCCAGAACCTCCTATTACTAATACATTTTTATTTCTAGCATATTTAGGATTTTTAGGTCTTGAGTTCATTGTAAGTCTTTCAGTATTAGTTATAAGAACATTGTTTTCAAACTTAGGGTCAATGTATGGAGCAATATCCTTACTTTCTCCCCAGGAAGCGTTTTGTCAAGTATCTTTTTATATTTATGGACGCTTTTTCTATAAAGATTTTTAGCTTTTAGACAAGAAAAAAACAGTAAACC
>NZ_JAGGLO010000016.1 GCF_017874475.1 Anaerococcus degeneri | reverse complement strand
AGCCTGATGGTATTCTTACAAAGAAGATAAATGGAAAGACCTTTGTAACAGAGATATATTTTGATAAAAAGAGCAAGGAAACATTTCAAGATAAGCTGTTTAAGGTAATACACTCAAAGGATAAATAGTAGCTAGTAAGTGAGAAATCTGGCAGTAGAAAAAATGCCTAAAAAATGATATAATGATAAATAAAATAGGCTTGTGAGGGGGTGTTTTTATGTCGCTAATTAAAATTGAAAACCTCACTTTCTCATATTATGGATATGTAAAACCTATATTTGATAATGTATCATTTTCATTTGATACGAACTGGAAAACAGGGCTAATAGGAAGAAACGGAATTGGAAAATCAACTTTATTCAAGCTACTTCTAAACCAAGAAGTTTACAAAGGAAAAATTAGTAAAAGTGTTGACTTTATTAAGTTTCCACCCAATATAAGTGATACCTCAAAATTGGGAATTGAGTTATATAAAGAACTAATATCAGATGAGGAAGAATGGAAATTATTTAAAGAACTTAACTTACTAAATGTAGATGAAAATCTCCTTTATAGAAAGTTTGAAACACTCTCTAAAGGAGAGCAAACAAAAATCCTTTTAGCTATTTTATTTACAAAGGAAGATGGATTTTTACTTATTGACGAACCAACAAACCATTTAGATATGAACGGAAGAAAAGTTGTAAGTGAATATCTGAAAAGTAAAAAGGGATTTTTGCTTATATCTCATGATAGGGATTTTTTAGATGGTTGTATCAATCATGTTATTTCTATTAACCGAAATTCTATTGATGTCCAATCAGGAAATTTTACATCATGGTATGAAAATAAAGTGATGAAAGACCAGTTTGAAATCAGTCAAAATGAGAAATTAAGAAAAGATATTAAACGATTAAAAGAAGCAGCAAGACAAAGTCAAATTTGGTCTGATAAAATTGAAAATACTAAAAATGGTGTAAAAGTATCAGGCGTAAAACCTGACAAAGGTCATATAGGTCATCAGTCAGCCAAGATGATGAAGAAGTCAAAGAATTTAGAAAATAGACAAAACAAGGCAATAGAAGAAAAACAGAGTTTACTAAAAGATATTGAAACAAAAGAAAATCTATTATTACATCCATTACGCCATCATAAAAATTCTCTAATATCGGTTAGCAATTTATCATCAATCTATGGAGAAAGACAGATATTAAGTAATGTAAGTTTCGAGATAAAACAAGGTGATATAGTGGCTATATATGGTCAAAATGGTAGTGGAAAATCAACCTTGATTAAAATTTTGTTAGGGTTACATCATGAGTATATTGGTGAAATAAAATCAGCAAGTGATTTGGAAATATCGTATATCCCTCAAGATACATCTAATTTGACAGGAAGCCTAAATGAGTATATTCATAAGCAAGGTGTTGATGAAACATTGTGCAAAACAATTCTTAGGAAATTAGATTTTGCAAGAGAATTATTTGAAATGGATATGAAAAACTATAGTGATGGACAAAAAAAGAAAGTTTTAATTGCTGTAAGTTTGTCAATGCCAGCTCATATATTTGTTTGGGATGAACCAATGAATTATATAGATGTAATATCAAGAATACAGATTGAGGAAATTATAAAAGAAGCAAAGCCTACACTCATATTTGTGGAACACGATAAGCGATTTGTGGAAGATATAGCCAATAAAATCATACAATTATAAATGAAATAAAAAATCAAAGTTTAGAAAAAAACTAACACAGAAACAGTAAATCAAAAAAGGTTTACTGTTTTTTCTTTGCTCAAAATTAGAAAGAGAGGAAAAGACAAAATGAAGAACATAGAAGAAAAAATCTTAATGGCAGATGAAGAAATCAAGCAGTTACAAAACAAAAGGAAAAAGCTCATCAGTCAGCAGAAACAGGAAGAAAGAAAAAAGAGAGATAAAAGGATATATGAAAAAGGAGCAGTCTTTGAAAGTATCTTTACAGAAAGCAAAAATTTAACCAAAGATGAATTTTATCAGTTAATCACATCTCTAATTCGTAAAGAAGAAGCCAATATCAAAATACAAAAAATCATAGAAAGCAGAGAACAAACAGAAGTAGAAAATTTAGAAAACCAAGAGGAAGAAACGGAGATAGAGGAATAGTCCCTTGTTTACAAGGGCGCACATATACACCTTAACAGGTGCGTGCGTTCTCCGAAGGCTCTTAGCAGAGGGCATATCAGCTTACGCTGATACAGGGGAGCTACACTCCCCTACGGAAATAAATTTCCTACCCCTTGTGTACTTCCCAAAAGAAATCGGATAAAAAGCTATCCGATTTCTTTAGGAAGTTCTATCTATCGCCACCATAACCATATCGGAAAATGGAAAGGAGGTTTTTTACTATGGCTATATATCATCTTTGCATAAAGATTATTTCAAGAGGCAAAGGAAAAAGTGCAGTAGCAGCTTCTGCTTATCGTAGTGGCGAAAAGATAAAAAATGAATATGACGGCATAGTCCATGACTTTACAAGAAAAGGTGGAATAGCTCATGCAGAAATTCTTTTACCACAAAATGCACCACAGGAATTTTTAGATAGAGGAACATTGTGGAACAGTGTTGAGAAGATAGAAAAAAGTAAAAACTCACAACTTGCAAGAGAAATTGAAGTTGCCTTACCCAAAGAATTAGACAGAGAAAAACAAATAAATCTTGTAAGAGAATATGTAAAAGAAAATTTTGTAAAAGTGGGTATGTGTGCTGATATTGCCTTACATGATAAAAATGATGGAAACCCACATTGTCATATCCTACTAACCATGCGACCACTAAATGAAGATACAACATGGGGAGCAAAATCAAAAAAGAAATATATCCTTGATGAAAATGGCGAAAAAGTAAAACTAAAAAATGGTAATTACAAGACAAGAAAAATCAATACAACAGATTGGAATGAGCAAGACAAAGCAGAAGAATGGCGAAAAGCATGGGCAGACATTACAAACAAATATCTTGAAGAAAATAGCATACATGACAAAGTGGATCATCGCTCTTATCAAAGACAAGGCATAGAACAAATACCGACCATTCATTTAGGAGTATCAGCAACCCAAATGGAGAAGAAAGGCATAGCCACAGATAGAGGAAATATCAACCGAGAAATCAAACATCAAAATGCGATTTTAAGAGAAATTTCAAGAAGAATAAAAGCCTTGTTAAATTGGATAAGAGGAATAGGCAAAGAAGAAAAAACAGAAAAAGAAAATACAAAATCCACCCTCCCACCCAAAGAGAACCTGTTATTCATCTTTGAAAATCTTATCCGTAAAAACGCAGATAACAATAATGCAGACTTAGAGAAATACATTGAAAGTTATCAGTTTCTAAAAGAGAAAAACATCACTTCCTTATCTGAACTCAAAGAAAATATAGTTACCTTACGAGATAAGAATTACAAGACCACAAGAGCCTTAAAAGATACCGAAAAGAAAGTTGATGATAAAACAAAACTCATAGACCAGTCAGAAAAATATTTGAAGTATAAAGACACCTACAAAGCCTATACCAAGACAAAGAAAAGCAGACAGGAAGATTTTTATAATGAGCATACAGCAGAACTCATTTTATTTGAAAGTGCCAAGAAATATTTGAAAGACCATTTAGGAGAAAGCAAGACCTTAAATATATCCAAATGGAAATCAGAACTTGCCACTTTGAAGAAAGATAAAAAGAGCCTATACAATAAAATATTAGAGATACGAGAAGAAGTTGAACAAGCAGAAAAAGTTAAGACCTGTTTAGAGCAGTTACAGGAACAAGAAAAGCAACTATTACAGGTAAAGAGGAATGAGTTAGAGCTATAAAACTATTCCTAATTATGCTATAATATTATGAGTAATTATAAATTTTTTGGAGATGAAATATAATGAAAATGGAGTTAAGAGATGATAGAAAATCATATATAAAAATATTTTTAATTGGAATATTGGTGGGATGTATTACTCGATTATTAGATTACTGCTCATTAGATACTTTATGGAGTTGGTCTTCTGTTCAAACACTATTAGGATTTTGGATGATTTCAAATACTGTAATAGTAGTAAAAAGTTCATCTAATAAGTGTGCAGGAATTAGCTCATTCTTATATATGTTTGGAATGACATTGAGCTTTTATGGATTGCAAGTTATTCTTGGTATGTTTATTCCAATGTTTTCGGATGGATTTCGTTTTTCTTTATTTATAATGTTTACTATTTTGTCTATACCATGTGCGATTGCAGCGTTTGCACTTTATTATTGGAATAGAGATAAATTTTATAACTCTATTTTATATTCGTTGCCTGTAGGAGCATTATTTTCGGAAACGGTAGCTATAGCAATAAAATTTTACATGACACATACTTTTCTATTTCAGTTACTAATGGATGGAATAGGAACTATTGCTTTCGGAGTATTATTTTTTAGAAGAGTGAAAAATCGCTATGTTTACTTATTTTCTACAATCATAAGTTTCTTAGTATTTTACTTTATTCTATATCATAGAGAAGTTCTTACATGGTTAGAGTGATTTTACTTGCGTAATTTATAAAAATAGTAATTTATACGAAACTAAAACAAGAACAGTAAATCAAAAAAGGTTTACTGTTTTTTTCTTGTCTAAAAGTTAAAATTCTTTATAGAAAAAGCGTCCATAAATATAAAAAGGTACTTGACAAAACGCTTCCTGGGGAACGAGAAAAGATATAGAGCCGTATGTGGATGAAAAGTTCCAAAACAATATCTTGCTTACTCAAACGGAACGATTAACTATGAATGGTAGACCTGCTAATCCAAAGTATGCAAGAAATAAGAATGTACTTGTTATTGGCGGTTCAGGCTCCGGAAAAACAAGATTTTATGTAAAGCCAAACCTAATGCAAATGCACTCGTCATATTGCGTAACAGATCCAAAAGGAACAATAGTCATTGAGTGTGGGAAGATGCTTGAAGATAATGGCTATGAGATAAAAATCTTAAATACCATCAACTTTAAAAAGAGTATGAAGTACAATCCATTCGCCTATCTCAGAAGTGAAAAAGACATACTTAAATTGGTACAGACAATCATTGCAAATACTAAGGGAGAGGGTGAAAAAGCAGGTGAAGATTTTTGGGTGAAAGCCGAGAAACTCTACTATACGGCTTTGATAGGTTATATTTTTTATGAAGCTCCAAGAGAAGAAAAGAACTTTGCGACACTACTGGATATGATAGATGCTTCAGAAGTCAGAGAAGATGATGAAACCTATATGAATCCCATTGATAGACTATTTGAAGCATTGGAAAAGAAAGAGCCTACGCACTTTGCGGTAAAGCAATATAAGAAATACAAACTTGCTGCTGGAAAAACAGCAAAGTCTATTCTTATTTCATGTGGTGCAAGGCTTGCTCCTTTTGATATTCAAGAGCTTAGGGACTTGATGAAAGAAGATGAACTTGAGCTTGATACACTTGGAGATAGAAAGACAGCACTCTTTGTTATTATCTCTGATACAGATGATACTTTTAACTTTGTGGTGTCTATCATGTACTCACAGCTATTTAACTTACTTTGCGATAAGGCAGATGACGAGTACGGGGGAAGATTACCTGTTCATGTAAGGTGCTTGCTTGACGAATTTGCCAATATCGGCTTAATTCCGAAGTTTGAGAAGTTAATAGCGACAATCCGTTCAAGAGAAATTTCAGCAAGTATTATCTTGCAGGCACAATCTCAGCTAAAGGCAATCTACAAGGACAATGCAGATACGATTGTAGGTAACTGTGATAGTACGCTATTCTTGGGTGGAAAGGAGAAAACAACTCTAAAAGAGCTATCTGAAACATTGGGAAAAGAAACCATAGACCTGTATAACACATCGGAAACACGCTCCAATGCCAATAGTTATGGATTGAATTATCAAAAGACAGGTAAGGAACTGATGAGTCAAGATGAGATAACGGTTATGGATGGCAGTAAATGTATCTTTCAGCTTAGAGGTGTCAGACCGTTTTTGTCAGACAAATTCGATATTACAAAGCATAAGAATTACAAGTTACTTGAAGATTTTAATAAGAAAAATGCCTTTGATATTGAGGAATATATCAAGCGAAAAGGGAAAGCAAAATTAAATAGAGAAACGGTTATTACAAGAGTGCAGTAAGTCTAACGAACATAGATTTGCTGCTTTTTTATTACTCAAAATCAGGAGGAAAGATGGTAAGGATAAGAAGTCCCACTAAGGAAAACTAAATAGCAAGAGTATCAGCGATTGGAAAAGAAAAACTCCGATCGCTTTTTTATGTATGACGGGCATGCCGTCAGTCTGTGGTGAAAGTCCACGTAGGGCGTAGTTGCCGACGAACCTCATAGCAACTTGCAAGGTTATCACCGTGAGGTGATGGCGAGAAGAAGCAATAGCAAAATCGTAGCCTGACGAACAGAAACCTAATACCAAGGCTTACATAAAGGATGAGTGGGCATAAAGTCACGAAGTCCAAAAGGCAAACGTAACTTATGTAAGTAAATTAGGCAGGTAGACGAGGAAAGACTGACGACTTATCCCGTGAGGTCTCACAGAGGGAAAACCTAGTAACAACGAACTGTGAGAAGTCAGCAGAAGCCATAGTAGTGGAGAAGTTTCTGTAATGGAAATGGAGCGAAGGGCTGAACAATTCTAAAAGTCAAAGTGACTTAATCAAACTAAGTATATAAGCCCGACGAGAAATATAGTAGCAAAGACGTAACGGAGTGAACATTTCACAGGAGATAGGGTTAATATGTACAAAAGAAAATTAGGAAAGTGAGACAATCTATGGGACAACTAATGAATCAAATATTATCCAGAGAGAACATGAAAATGGCATACCAAAAGGTAAAAGCCAATAAGGGTGCCGGAGGCATAGACGGTATAAGTATCGAAGATGTTAACAAATACCTTAAAGAAAACTGGATAGATATCAAAACGAAAATCCTGAAAAGGAAATATAAACCACAACCAGTACTCAGAGTAGAAATACCAAAACCAAATGGTGGAGTACGAAACCTTGGAATTCCAACAGTAGTAGACAGAATCATAGAACAAGCAATTGCCCAAATTCTAACACCAATGTTTGAGCCACAGTTTAGTGAACATAGCTATGGATTTAGACCAGGTAGAAGAGCACAACAAGCAATAGTAGAGCTACTAGAATATCTAAATGATGGATACACATACATAGTGGACATTGACCTAGAAAAGTTCTTTGATAACGTACCACAGGACAAGCTTATGTACCTGGTAGGCAAAACGGTGAAAGACCCAGATGTAATATCTCTTGTAACTAAGTATCTAAGAGCAGGAGTAATGGTAAAAGGTAAATATGAAGAAACCACTATAGGAACTCCGCAAGGAGGTAACTTATCTCCTTTGCTTAGTAACATAATGCTCAATGAATTAGACAAAGAGTTAGAAGCACGAGGCTTGCACTTTGTTAGATATGCAGATGACTGCATAATAACCGTTGCAAGCAGTGCAGCTGCAAATAGAGTGATGCATACGGTCACATCGTGGATAGAGAGGAAGCTAAGCCTTAAGGTAAATGCTACTAAATCCAAAGTCACAAAACCAACAGGTCTCAAGTACCTAGGATTTGGCTTTGTGAAAATGAATGGAAAATGGGAAGCCAGACCACATAAAGATTCAATAAACAGATTCAAGAGAAAGCTCAAGAAACTAACATATCGTTCGTGGTCAGTGTCTATGGACTACAGGATACTGAGACTAAATCAGGTGATAAGAGGATGGATAAACTATTTTAGGATAGGTAAGATGAAACAAAATATGACTAAAATAGACAAACATCTTCGTAATCGTATGAGGATAGTTATATGGAAGCAATGGAAAACTAGTAAGAAAAGGATGTGGGGACTAAGGAAGCTTGGTGTACCAGAGTGGATGGCGAGACAATCTGTAGGGTTTGCAGACCATTATCAGGCGGTAGCAAAAACAGCCGGACTTCGCAGGATAACAAAAGAAATACTCGCAAAGCGAGGACTCATTAGTTGTTTAGATTACTATTTGAATTGAACCGCGGAGTGCCGAACGGCACGCTCCGTGGTGTGAGAGGGAGGAGAAAGTCCTCCCTACTCGATTGAAAAGAAAAGGAGAAATTTTTAATGAAGCAAGAAATGATTAACATCAATGCCAATTTATTGGCAGAACCAACTTTTTCGAGTTTTGACAAAGAGGGAGAAGCTGTTGAAGTTGTAAACTTTACGCTTGTAAAAAAGTATGGGAAAGGCAAGGAATATATCAACTGTGCCGCTTATGGAGAAAAAGCGGAGAAAGCAAAAGTCTTTGAAAAGGGCGATTTGATTCATATCTTTGGTTACTTCAAGAAGCGTGAAAAAGACGGAAAGACTTACAAAAACTTTGTTGTGAAGTCATACAACAAGATTGAAAAGAAAGAAGAAAACGAGGAGGAATAAATTATGGAATTTTTTACACAGGCAGTAAATGTATTAAAGATTTTAGTTATGGCAGTAGGTGCAGGACTTGGAGCATGGGGCGTTATTAACCTGATGGAAGGTTATGGTAATGACAATCCGGGTGCAAAATCTCAGGGCATTAAGCAGCTTATGGCAGGAGGCGGCATTGTCCTTATCGGATTAAAGCTGATTCCGCTTCTTGCAAATGTACTCAAGTAAGAAGAAAAGGAGAAATTAAATGTTTGGGATATTCGACAAGATAGAGGAGTTTTTCAAAGATCTTCTACTGGGCGGTATCCAAGCAAACTTAGAGTCCATGTTTCTTGACATCAACGATAAAGTTGGTGCGATTGCAACGGATGTGGGAAAGACACCGATGGGGTGGAACGGACAGGTTTTTAGTTTTATCAAAAGCATTAACGACTCTGTCATTATCCCCATTGCAGGGCTAATCATAACGGCAGTCCTTTGTATCGAGCTTATCAATATGGTTATGCAAAAGAACAATATGCACGATACAGATACCTTTGAATTTTTCAAGTACATCATAAAGATGTGGATTGCCGTATGGTTAGTGTCCCATGCTTTTCAGTTTTCTATGGCAGTCTTTGATGTTGCACAGCACATGGTAAATAAAGCGGCAGGGGTAATTAACACCTCTGCCGTTATCTCCGGAGATCAGATTGTAACGATGGTAGAAGGCTTAAAAGATAAAGGTCTTGGAGAGCTTGTCATGATACTCTTTGAAACCTCGCTCATAAAGGTGGCAATACAGGTCATTTCCATTGTGATTATGCTTGTGGTATACGGCAGAATGTTTGAGATTTATGTTTACTCATCCGTTTCAGCCATTCCTTTTGCCACAATGGGAAACAAAGAGTGGGGACAAATCGGAACAAACTATATCAAAGGCTTATTTGCCATAGGATTACAAGGACTCTTTTTAATGGTTTGTCTTGGAATATACGCAGTATTAGTTAAAACAATACAGATAACAGATATACACACAAGTACCTTTACGATACTTGGATATGCGGTTTTGCTGGGGTTAATGATGCTAAAGAGCGGAACACTGGCCAAAAGCGTATTAAATGCACACTAAAAGAAAGGAAATATATGATGAACAAAAGAAAAACAGTATTGATAGCAGTAGCAGTTGGAACAGGTATTTTGGCAGTAATGGATAGAATCAGGCTTCACAGCAAAGTGGAGGACTTGGAAGAAAGAACAAAAGACATCGGTCGCTGCCACAATGATTTTTGTCTAATGCAGGAAAGATATAACAGAAGTACAAATGAACAGATTGCAAGTATTCAGGAAGAAATCGGCTCCGTATATGAGCATATAGAGGAGCTTTCAAAGGGTAAAGAAGATGGGAGGTAAGTTATGGCGTATGTACCTATCCCAAAAGACTTAAAGAAGGTAAAAACAAAGGTTGCATTCAACCTGACAAAAAGACAACTGATAGGTTTTACGATTGCAGGACTGATTGGAATACCAATCTATTTATTTATGCGAAAGGTTGTTCCAAATGATATAGCAGTCATCTTTCTCATTGTGTCTACTCTCCCTATATTTTTTACCACTCTTTTTGAAAAGGATGGACTTAGCTTTGAGAAATACTTTAAGTATATTTACCTTCATAAATTTTATCAGCCACAAAAAAGAGTGAGAAAGGAGGTTTATCTTGAAAGACAAAAGAAAAATTCAGCAGCTAAAGTTAGAACAAAACCAAAAGAAGTTAAGAAGTCAAAAACAGGACTTAAAGCAAAATAAGGGAAAGTCTAAAAAAGATAGGGGCGGATTACTTGACCTTATCTTTAGGAAAGAACCGAAAAGATACACTGTTGAAGATACCATTCCCTATCTTAGACTCTTAAAAAGCGGGATATGTCAGATTGATGAAAAGCATTTTAATAAGAGTATTGCCTTTGAGGATATAAACTATCAGCTTGCCTTAGAAGAAGATAGAGATTTGATTTTTAATCAGTTTGCAAATTTTCTTAATTCCTTTGATCCAAGTGTCAGCATAGAGTTTTCATATATCAATCAGCTTGGCAGAAATGAAGAAATGAAATCAGCTATTCAAATACCGGATAAAAAGGACGGGTTTGACGATATTCGCCTTGAGTTTAGAGAAATGCTCAAAAGTCAGATTGTAAAGGGAAATAACGGACTGAAAAAATCAAAGTATGTAACCTTTACAGTGGAAGCGGATAATTTAGAGCAGGCAACATCAAAACTGGAAAGACTGGAGATAGATATATTATCGAGTCTTAAAAGTATGGGAGTAAGAGCAGAAAGCCTTAACGGAGAGGAAAGGCTGAAGATACTTCATGATGTTTTAAATCCGAATAAGACCTTTGAATTTTCATATAAGGACTTAAAGAAGAAAGAAAGCACAAAGACATACATTGTTCCTGATGAATTTAACTTTACACCGTCAAGGTATTTTAAGTTTGGAAAATTTATCGGAGCAGCAAGTCATTTTCAAATCCTTGCAAGTGAGCTTTCCGACCGTATGCTTGCTGAGTTTTTGGATATAGATGATAACATCAATATCTCTTTTCATATCAAGGCAATCGAACAGTCGGAAGCCATCAAGATGGTAAAAAGAAAAAATACCGATATTGACAAGATGAAGATTGAGGAGAATAAAAAGGCTGTAAGAAGCGGTTATGATATGGACATTCTTCCAAGTGATTTAATCACCTATGGAGAAGATGTAAAAAGCCTCTTAAAAGACCTCCAGACAAGAGATGAAAGAATGTTTGTTGTAACCATTATCTTTATGAACTTTGCAAGGACAATTCAAAAGCTGGACAATACCATTTCTCAAATCAGCTCTATTGCCAATAAGCATAATTGCAAGTTAAAAAGGCTTGATCACTCACAGGAGCAGGGCTTAATCAGTGTACTTCCACTTGGGGTAAATAAGATTGAAATTGACAGAGGACTAACCTCATCATCTACGGCAGTATTTATGCCTTTTACCACAGAGGAGCTTTTCATAAATTCGGCGAACAGTTTGTATTACGGACTAAATGCCCTAAGCCATAACCTGATTATGGCAGATAGAAAGAAACTGAAAAATCCAAACGGTCTAATTCTCGGAACTCCGGGAAGTGGTAAGTCCTTTAGTGCAAAAAGAGAAATGGCAAATGCCATTCTTACAACCGATGATGATGTGATTATCTGCGATCCGGAAGGCGAGTACGGAAACCTTGTTCGTCAGTTTAAAGGAGAAGTCATAAAGGTCAGTAGTAAGTCAAAAGACTATCTAAATCCCCTTGACATCAATATGAACTATGGCGATGGGGACGCACCACTAAAGGACAAAGCAAACTTCATTATGTCGATGCTTGAATTAGTAGTTGGCGGTAGTGGTCTTACAGCAGAAGAAAAGTCGGTTATAGACAGATGCCTTCCTAAGATTTATGAAAAGTATTTCGAAAATCCAGAGCCTTGTAATATGCCCATTCTTCAAAACCTATATGATATGTTAAAAAATCAGGAAGAAAAAGTCGGTAAAAAGCTGGCAACGGAAATGGAGATTTATGTAACAGGCTCTCTTAATGTATTTAACCATCAGTCCAATGTGGACTTAAATAAGCAGCTTCTTTGTTTTGATATTAAGGAACTTGGAAGTCAGCTTAAAAAAATCGGAATGCTTGTTATTCAGGATCAGGTATGGAATAAGGTATCGCAAAACAGAGGAAATAAGGCTACAAGGTACTATATCGACGAGTTTCACTTGCTTTTAAAAGACGAGCAGACAGCTTCCTATTCCGTAGAGATTTGGAAAAGATTTCGTAAGTGGGGAGGAATCCCGACAGGCATTACACAGAATGTCAAAGACCTACTGATGAGTAAAGAAATTGAAAATATCTTTGATAATACGGACTTTGTTTTAATGCTCAATCAGGCTTCCGGCGATAGAGAAATTTTAGCAAGGAAACTTAAAATCTCACAGCCACAGCTAAAATATGTAACCAATTCCAATGCAGGAGAAGGACTTTTGTTCTTTGGAAATACCATTGTTCCTTTCCTTGATAAGTTCCCGAAAGACACAATCCTTTATCAGAAGATGACAACCAAGCCTGAAGAAGTGAGGTAGGCTTATGGGAAAGAAACTGAAAAAGGACTTTAAGGAAAGGCAAAGAGCAAGGATAGAAAAGGAAACATTGCAAAGTAATGGCAGTATAGAGCCTGAAGAAAGTAAGTTAAAGCATAACGATGATTACAGAGGAAAAATTGTCCATGATAAAGACCGATTTCAAGATAAGGTGCATGAAAAGGTCAGTAAGAGAAGCATAGAAACTGAACAAAACGGAAAAACTTCCAAAAGAAATGCAAGGTATAGAGCTTCTGATAAGGATAGCGTAGCTTTTGTCACTGAAACAGGAAGATCGGATTATATTACGGAGGTTAAAAATGGAATAATCTATGATCCTTTAGGAAAAGACCTCGACAATGACGGAATCATAGATAGATATGACAATGACTTTAGGGACAGCGACTATTTTGAGTCAACTTATGATGTGGATGATAATCTCCATAAAAAAGATGAGTTTATTGGAAGTTCCTCTAAAAGTTATGAGGCTAAAAAGAGAAAGCATAAGAGGAAAAACTACACCGAAAGCCTTTATACAAGAAAAAAAGAAGATGTATCAAAGGAAAATAAGACTGAAGGTAAAAAGGCGGGAACAGATGCTGTCAGCGAAAAAGTTCATAGCAGACTTTCTAAAGAGCAGAAGAAAAAGCTAAAGAAAGATATGGTAAAAGTATCTGCCCTTTCAGGACTTGCTAAAGGAAGTGAAACCGTAAGAGATTACTTATCCCATGGAAGCGATGAAAACAAAGGGGTGGAAGCAGGAGAAAAGACAGCGGACGCAAGCTCGAAACTCATTCATGGCATAAAGAAATATTCTGATAAGAAAAAGGCGAAGAAAGGATATGACCTTACGAATAAGGACTATAAAATCAGAAAGCGAAAATCCAAATTGGAGTTTCGAGATGCCAAAGAGGAGCTAAAAAAGACACAGGAGTATCAAAAAGCAAATAACTTTAAGCGATTTCAGAAGCGAAAGCAGATGAAAGATTCCATTAAAAGGCAGAATAAGTCAAGGCTTAGAGATCGCATTAAGGAAGGGCTTATAGGCAGTCTTAAAAGTTCAAAGGAAGTCATATTAAGAAAAGCAAAGGGACTTATGATTATCTTCATAGGTCTTATTATTTTGGGAACTTTCTTTATCAACTTTGCAGGAACGGGAATGACAGGCTTTATGAACTCCACAAGTTCTGTTCTTACAACAAGCTATTTGTCAAAGCCAAATGTCCTAAATGAAATCAATCAGAACTTTTCCGCTATGGAAAGTGAGCTTCAAAACGAGGTTGATCATGTCAAAGAGAATTATCCCGGATATGACGAGTACATCCTAAATAACACAGAGTACATCGGTCATAATGTCCATGAGCTTTTATCCTACATTACATCAAGGTGCGGAGAAGTAAAGAATGTATCGGAAGTAAGCTCCGTATTAAATGAGCTTTTTAAGTCCATGTATGACCTTGAGTATAAGGAAGAAGTAGAAATCAGATACAGGACAGTTACAGAAACCTATACCGATGAAGATGGAAATGAATATACCGAAAGCCATGAAGAACCTTACGAGTACAAGAAACTCATTGTAACCCTTCATAAAAGGGAAATGGACAGTATCATCAGAGAAGTCTTTGCGAACTATCCTGACAATCTAAAACACTATGAAGCCTTATTCCTTGCTCAAGGCAATATGGGAGAAGCCTTTGGTAATAGCGACCTTATTGCTTCCAATGGAGGTATCGGAGGTGGAAAAGAGTATGAGGCTTCTACGGAAGTTCAAAAGAAGATTGTAAATGCTGCATACATTACGCCATCTCCGGGTGCAGGCTGGTGTGCTATGTGGGTGTCGCAGGTCTATCAAAATGCAGGACTTGGATATATCGGAGGAAATGCTTGTGATATGTACCGAAACTACACCTTTACATCAGATAAATCAAAACTCAAGGTAGGAATGCTTGTTGCAGTTGAAAGTAGTAGTAGCGGAAGTACAGCAGGACTTACCTATGGTCATGTGGGAATTTATATAGGCGATGGCAAGGTAATAGATAATATCGGGCGAATCAGAGTAACTACCTTAGATGATTGGATAGCAACTTTCTGCAAGCACCATCCCGTAGGTTTCGGCTTTCCGCCAAATGTAAACAGATAAGGAGGACACAATTTGAAAAAAGAACTTACAGCAGTAAAAAACAGAATAAAGAAATTAAAAGATAAAAAGGCTCTAATTGATGAAGAATTGGAGCCTTTGTTCATTCGTGAGGAAGAACTTGAAAACGAAGAAATTATTGCCATTTGCAGAAAGAACAACATTACAATCAGTGATTTAATGGCAAAAGTAAACAGAGAAAAAGCAGAAGTGAAAAAGGAGAAGACAAATGAAAACCAGTTTGAAAAATAAAAGAATTACAGCTATTGTTGTAGCTTTTACCCTCTTAATGGGTGGAGTTTTAGGGGTGTTAAAAGTTGGTGCAAAGACAGTATTTGCGTCAAATGAACCGCCTGAAAAATATGAAACATATTATGAACTGAAATTCGAGGATCATACTTCAGATGACACCTTTAGAGGATTTTATTATGTCGGAAAAGAAAATAAAGAAGGTCAGCCATTGAACTTTAAATTTTCCTTATCAAAATCTTTTGAAGAAAAGGGAGGTGTAGTTGTCGATAAGTATAATGAAACCTTTACCAATGAGAATATGGACAAGGAAAATGAGTTAGATGATCTAAGATACATGACAAAGAAACCCTATCCATATTATCGAATTCACAATGTAGGGACAGGTGCTTTTACAAGTATCGTTTCTCCAAGAGATAAGGATAATTACTATATTGGAGATATTACAGAAAATGCGGAAGAACGAACTGTAAAAGGAAAGAAAGCAAATGTCATTGTCTATACCTGCCCTGTTTTACAGTTAAATAGAAAAATTGAGAAAGTAACAGTTGACTATGAGGGAGAGCTTAAAGAGGAAACAAAGAACGCTATTATTGGCAGAGTAAAGGAAGCAAATCCAAATATCAATAATGTCAAAGAAATTAAGATTATTAAGGACAAGCTGATTATTGAAACATGGAATAGATTTCATACCGGTGTACCCTACCTTGAATTACCTTTAGAGGATTTATATAAGAGAGTAGCGAATGCGTCAGCTCAAACAGACAATAAGGATACTAAGGATCAGGAAAGTCAGACAAAAAGTGAAGTAAAGGTCAAATATCAATATCAGGATGGAAAGGTATATAAGGAGTATTCAGCTTTCTTTGACAAAAATCAGGTGATTGATGCGTCTGATCTTGAAATGCTTCCTGATAACATGAGCTTTAATGACGATTTTGTAAACTATACAGTAAAAGGAGATGGAAGCGATAGTATTATCCGAATTGTAAAGAAGTTAGAAAGTAATGCTCAGACGCAGACGGAAAAGCCAAAAACAGAAGATAAGGGAACTCAAACAGAGCTTAGCAAAGATGATATTTCCAAAATGGAAAAGGAATCTAAGGAACTTCAGGAAAAACTTGATAAGCTAAATCAGGAGATTAAGGACAAGGATAAATTAAGCGACAAGCAAAAGGAGAAAATCAAAGACCTTGAGGAAAAAATAGATAAGCTGAAGGAAAAACTTGAAAAGGGCAAAGACGATAAAGACTTATCAGCAGATATGAAGAAGGAGATAGACAAGCTAACTGAGAAAATTAAGGAGCTTGAGAAAAAGACGAATGAGGTTGGCAAAGCTCCTGTTACGCATAATCCTGTTGTAACACCAATCAGCCCTATCTCTGGAATGAAAACAGGAACAGGAAACTTACCTCAAACATCGGTAAGTAATATGGGTAAAGGCTCATCATCACAGGATAATACAGGAAAGATTACAAAGGACACAAATGTTGGCAAGACCGATGGAAAAGAAAAAGAAGTTCGTTATCCCAATAAGCTGACACCGAAACAACCTGCCAATAACAGCAGTCAGGATTCCTCTATGGATGGTTCAAGTAAGAATGTAAATACCAATAAAGGAGTTGCTTCTGCTCCATCAAAGGCAAGAGGAACTGTTACGGAAAATAAGGATAATGCGAACAAGGATTATCCGATTCATCATGGAGATAGCAGTGATAAGAGAGAAACGGATATGTATTCAGCGGATGCAAGACAGTTTGTTACCTTTACTACTAAGAATGGCAAGACCTTCCATTTAATCATCAATCACGATGAGGATAGCGAGAATGTTATGCTCCTAACAGAAGTATACGAAGATGATCTTCTTAATATGGTTGAAAAGAAAGAAGCTCCAAAACAGGAAATTACAAAGGAAGAACCTGAAAAAGAAGAACCTAAACCTGTAAAAAAGGAAGAAAGCAGTAATACAGGAACCTACTTAATTCTCATTCTTGTAGTAGCAGGAGCATTAGGTGCAGGATATTATTTTAAGGTCGTTAAGAAAAAGGAAGATAAGGAGCTTGAAGGCTTTGAGGAGGAAGATGATGATTTCTTTTCAGAAGCGGAAGAAAGCGAAAATGAAGTAGATAAAGCAGAAACAGAAGATAAGGAAGATGATGATTTGGAATAAATTTGCACCCAAAACTATCTCATATTTGGTGCAAAACACAGGGCGAGAGAGTAAAATCTTTCGCCCTTTTATATGTATGACGGGCATGCCGTCAGTCTGTGGTGAAAGTCCACGTAGGGCGTAGTTGCCGACGAACCTCATAGCAACTTGCAAGGTTATCACCGTGAGGTGATGGCGAGAAGAAGCAATAGCAAAATCGTAGCCTGACGAACAGAAACCTAATACCAAGGCTTACATAAAGGATGAGTGGGCATAAAGTCACGAAGTCCAAAAGGCAAACGTAACTTATGTAAGTAAATTAGGCAGGTAGACGAGGAAAGACTGACGACTTATCCCGTGAGGTCTCACAGAGGAAAATCTAGTAACAACGAACTGTGAGAAGTCAGCAGAAGCCATAGTAGTGGAGAAGTTTCTGTAATGGAAATGGAGCGAAGGGCTGAACAATTCTAAAAGTCAAAGTGACTTAATCAAACTAAGTATATAAGCCCGACGAGAAATATAGTAGCAAAGACGTAACGGAGTGAACATTTCACAGGAGATAGGGTTAATATGTACAAAAGAAAATTAGGAAAGTGAGACAATCTATGGGACAACTAATGAATCAAATATTATCCAGAGAGAACATGAAAATGGCATACCAAAAGGTAAAAGCCAATAAGGGTGCCGGAGGCATAGACGGTATAAGTATCGAAGATGTTAACAAATACCTTAAAGAAAACTGGATAGATATCAAAACGAAAATCCTGAAAAGGAAATATAAACCACAACCAGTACTCAGAGTAGAAATACCAAAACCAAATGGTGGAGTACGAAACCTTGGAATTCCAACAGTAGTAGACAGAATCATAGAACAAGCAATTGCCCAAATTCTAACACCAATGTTTGAGCCACAGTTTAGTGAACATAGCTATGGATTTAGACCAGGTAGAAGAGCACAACAAGCAATAGTAGAGCTACTAGAATATCTAAATGATGGATACACATACATAGTGGACATTGACCTAGAAAAGTTCTTTGATAACGTACCACAGGACAAGCTTATGTACCTGGTAGGCAAAACGGTGAAAGACCCAGATGTAATATCTCTTGTAACTAAGTATCTAAGAGCAGGAGTAATGGTAAAAGGTAAATATGAAGAAACCACTATAGGAACTCCGCAAGGAGGTAACTTATCTCCTTTGCTTAGTAACATAATGCTCAATGAATTAGACAAAGAGTTAGAAGCACGAGGCTTGCACTTTGTTAGATATGCAGATGACTGCATAATAACCGTTGCAAGCAGTGCAGCTGCAAATAGAGTGATGCATACGGTCACATCGTGGATAGAGAGGAAGCTAAGCCTTAAGGTAAATGCTACTAAATCCAAAGTCACAAAACCAACAGGTCTCAAGTACCTAGGATTTGGCTTTGTGAAAATGAATGGAAAATGGGAAGCCAGACCACATAAAGATTCAATAAACAGATTCAAGAGAAAGCTCAAGAAACTAACATATCGTTCGTGGTCAGTGTCTATGGACTACAGGATACTGAGACTAAATCAGGTGATAAGAGGATGGATAAACTATTTTAGGATAGGTAAGATGAAACAAAATATGACTAAAATAGACAAACATCTTCGTAATCGTATGAGGATAGTTATATGGAAGCAATGGAAAACTAGTAAGAAAAGGATGTGGGGACTAAGGAAGCTTGGTGTACCAGAGTGGATGGCGAGACAATCTGTAGGGTTTGCAGACCATTATCAGGCGGTAGCAAAAACAGCCGGACTTCGCAGGATAACAAAAGAAATCCTCGCAAAGCGAGGACTCATTAGTTGTTTAGATTACTATTTGAATTGAACCGCGGAGTGCCGAACGGCACGCTC
Source organism: Anaerococcus degeneri (assembly GCF_017874475.1). GTDB lineage: Bacteria > Bacillota > Clostridia > Tissierellales > Peptoniphilaceae > Anaerococcus > Anaerococcus degeneri. The sequence continues at coordinate 9,191 of NZ_JAGGLO010000016.1, read as the reverse complement.
CGTGGTGTGAGAGGGAGGAGAAAGTCCTCCCTACTCGATTGAAAAACAGGAGGAAAAATATAGATGAAACTTGTAATTGCTGAAAAGCCAAGTGTTGCAATCTCTATTGCAAAAGTGATTGGAGCTACAAAAAAGAAAGACGGATACTATGAGGGAAACGGATACAAGGTAAGTTGGTGTGTTGGACACTTAATTAAAATGGCAAATCCGGAAAGCTACGATGAAAGGTACGCAAAGTGGAATATGGCTGATTTGCCGATTATTCCAAAAGAATATAAGTATGAGATTGCAAAGTCCACAAAGAAACAATTTACGATTCTTAAAAAGCTCATGGACGATAAGGACATAGACATCGTGATAAATGCTTGCGATGCAGGGCGTGAGGGAGAAGCAATCTTCAGGCTTGTCTACAATCAGGCAAATTGTAAAAAGAAGATGAAACGCCTTTGGATTTCATCAATGGAAGATAGTGCCATAAAAGAGGGTTTTGATAACCTGAAAGACGGAAGTTTTTACGATAATCTATTCGAATCATCACAAGCAAGGGCGATTGCAGATTGGCTTGTGGGAATGAATTTAAGCAGACTCTATTCGTGTCTATACAAGCAAAATTACAGTGTGGGAAGAGTTCAAACACCTACCCTTGCCATGATTGTAAATAGAGATGATGAGATAGCAAATTTTAAGAAAGAAAAATATTTTACAGTCGAACTTTCTATGAATGGTTTTACACTATCAACAGAGAGAATTGATGATGAGGTTGCTGCTGAACAGCTAATCAATTTAGTTGGCGATAAGATAGGAATTACCGATGTTATTCAAAAGGAAAAGATAACAAAGCCTGATTTGCCTTTTGACCTTACAACACTTCAAAGAGAGTGCAATAAGTATTTTGGATATAGTGCCAAGCAAACACTTGATTATGCACAGAGCCTATACGAGAAAAAACTGATTACCTATCCAAGAACAGACAGCAGATGCTTAACGGAAGATATGATTGTAAGTACGGTTAATAACATTTTAGGGAAAAATGATTTTGATACAGAGCGTATTAAGACGGTATTTAACTCTGAAAAGGTTACGGATCATCATGCTATTATCCCGACAATCAGTTCCTTAAAAGAAGATGTTTCAGAACTTCCTTTAAGTGAAGCTAAAGTTTACTTCCTTATATCCGATAAATTCCACGCAAGTGTGGGCTATCCTTTAGTGGAAAATACAACGAAGATTGTAGCTGAATTCGATAGCTTTACTTTTACAAGCTCAGGTAAGACAATTAAAGATGAAGGTTTTACAAAATATCTTAAAGAATATAAGTCTAAGAAAAATGAAGATATGGTACTTCCTGATGTGAACATTGGTGATGTATTGAGCATTGAAAACAAGGAAATAAAAGAAAAGTACACAACACCACCGAAACACTTTACTGAAGATACGCTTTTGAAAGCAATGGAAGTGGCTGGTAATGATGCACTGGAAAAAGGTGTAGAGGTCGAGCGAAAAGGACTTGGAACACCTGCAACAAGAGCAGGGATTATTGAAAACTTAATTTTCAAAGGATTTATTGAGAGAGATAAGAAAAACCTTATTGCTACACATAAGGGAATCAGCCTTGTAACGATTGTAGCTGGTACCTTTAAATCCGCAGAAACAACAGCAAAGTGGGAAATGGAGTTATCGGATATTGCACAGGGAAAATCATCAAAGAAAAATTTTTTAGAGGCAATTGAAACTGAGATAAAAGAAGTGGTTTCAACTTATAGCAAGTAAGATGGCACTTATTTTAAGATGGAAAAAATGCCCTAAAAATGCTATAATATAAGATAATCAATGTAATGATTGAGAGGTGATTATGTGTCTAAAATAAATGTTGAAGGTTCAGAAATCAGCATTATTGCCATAGATAATAGGGATTACATTTCTTTAACAGATATGGTTAGAAATATTGAGAACGGATCTGCTTTAATAGAAAAATGGCTTAGAAACAAGAACACAATAGAGTTTTTAGGTATTTGGGAAGAAATGTATAATACCAATTTTAATTCCCCCGAATTCGAGGGAATTAAAAATGAAGCAGGATTTAACCGATTTATTTTATCTGTTAAGCAGTGGGTAGAAAAAACGAATTCTATCGGTATAGTTGCGAGAGCAGGAAGATATGGCGGAACTTATGCTCACAAAGATATAGCATTTGAGTTTGCTTCTTGGGTATCTCCATACTTTAAATTGTATTTGATTAAGGAATTTGAACGCTTAAAGGAAGAAGAACAAAAGAAGTTAGGCTGGGATATAAAAAGGAATTTGGCAAAAATCAATTATAGGATTCATACAGATGCCATTAAAAATAAGCTTGTACCCGAAAAACTTTCAAAAGAAAAAATCAACTTTATTTATGCAAGTGAGGCGGATATTCTTAATGTTTCTTTGTTTGGAATAACAGCGAAAGAATGGCGTGATGAAAATCCGGATTTAAAAGGGAATATTAGAGATTATGCAGATATATCGCAGCTTGTATGCCTTTCTAATCTTGAAAATCTTAATGCGGTATTTATAAATGAGGGCATGAGTCAATCTGAAAGACTGGAAAAACTAAATTCAATAGCAATTGAACAGATGAAAATATTATCCGAGAGTGAATCAATTAAAAAGTTGAAATAAAAGGATAATATCAATATGTAGTACAAAGGTGATTAGAGTAAAATCTAACCGCCTTTTTTTCATGCAAAAAAGAAGGAGGTAAACATGCGAATAAATGATTTTCATAACATCTTGGAGCTAATAAAACAAGATATTCTGCAGAGTGAAGCAGAGTATCTGAAGCTCTTAAAGGTTGTCGGAAACAATCAGAGGTATGACTTTAGAAGTCAGTTAAGTATTTATGATAAAAATCCTGAAGCGACAGCTTGTGCCAAGTTTGACTACTGGAGGGAACGCTTTAATCGAACTGTTATGAGAGGACAAAAAGGTATCCCCATTTTAGAGGACTATGGCACATATAAAAAGGTGGACTATATCTTTGATATAAGTCAAACCGTTTCCCAAAACAGAGATGTCAATGAAGTAAATCTTTGGAGATTTGATAAAGAATCTCATAGAGATGTATTAAAAGAAATGATAAAAGTTGAAGGCTATGAAGAAAGTGAAAGCACCTTAGAAAACATCTTTTCTTTAAGCAGGCTCTACGGAGATAAAAAGATAGATAGCTTGATGAATGAGCTTAGAATATCCGATGAGGACAGAATAGCCTTTACCAAGTTTGTGAGGAACTCGGTAAGCTATGCAGTAGCTTCAAGATTTAAGTTAGACTATCCTATGGATACGGAGCTTCTAAAGGAAAACTTTGCAATGCTTGACAGCATTTCTCTTATGAGCCTTGGAGAAACGGTGTCGGATATTAGCGGAAATATAATTGATGCTACCATTCAAAAAAGCAAAGAGTTAGAGCTTCAAAAAGAAGTGTTAAGAGGTAAAGAAGCAGGATATAATAAAATAAAAGAAGAATTAGAGGAGGTAGAAGAAAATGTACTTCGACGAGATGATCAGGAAAGAATTAGTGAAAACGAGCGAATTTTCCGAAATGGAGAGTACGGACGAGATAATAGAGAAAATCAAAGAGAATACGCTGAATCAGTTAGAGGAAGAGATGGACTTTATGAGGGAATATCCGAATCCGGTGTACGCAGTGATGAGGCTGGATTATCTTTCAAACAGCGAGGAGCAGAGCCACTTCGAGATGTTAGTGGATCTATACAAGGAGAAGAAGCTGATAGGACACCTGATGGATATTCAGAAACAGGCAATAGAGTTTATGAGAGCAGAGAAGCCGAAACTGATGATAGCTTGGAAGATAGAGGACGAGAGCCATCCGCAGTACAAAGCGATGATTTCAGCTCTCAAAGAAATGACAATCAAGGAAATAGTGGAAATCTAAAAGAAAATACGGATAAAGAGATAAGAGAAGCTGACAAGGCTTCTTTTTCTTTGCCTGAAAACAGATTAGGACAGATTAAACTTACAATACCTCTTACTCAAAATGATATTGACAGTATTCTTGTAAACGGTGGAAATCATGAGGGTGGTAGACTTCCTATTATTGCTGAATTTTCCAAAGGGAAAACAGTAGAAGAATTAGGAGAATACCTTAAAGATACCTTTAGAGGCGGAAACGGTTTATTTCTTAATGGAACAGAAGTATCTTCCTGGTATTCGGATAAAGGTATTCATTTAGCTTATGGAACTTCTGCAAGAGAAGATAGCACGCAAATTTTAAGCTGGAGTAATGCTGCAAGAAGAATCAATGAACTTTTGGAAAATGGAGAGTTTGCAACAAATGTAGAGCTTTCTGAAGCACAGGACTATGAAAGAGATAGAGTTTCAGAATCCTTATGGTATCTATACCACGATTTAAGTGAAGAAGGGAAAGCACAAGGCTATTTTGACTTTATAGAAAGAGGTGGTGGCTTTCCGAAAGAAACAAGACAGTTATCGGAAGCTCTTAAAAATCCTGACTATCTAAAGAATGTTATTTCCGAGTACAGTCGCTTTTTGACAGGATATAAAGAAAACAAAGATGTACTAAGGTTTCATTATCACAAGGTAGATAGCCTTTACCAGAGATTAGAGGAGCTTGCAATTCCGAGAAAGGAATATATCTCTAACTTAACCGAACTTCCAAAGGTACATGGCTTTATTACAGAAGATGAAGTCCTTGCTACGATTTCAAGAGGAAGCGGCTTTGATCAAGGGAAAGAAAGAATTACAAAGTATTTTAAAGAAAACCATACGCTTCAGGAAAAAGCAAATTTCATAAAAGACGAGTATGGAATTGGTGGAGGTTCTCATGCTGTTTCAGGGGCAATGGGAAGTGATGAATGGCATGATGCAAAGGGACTTAAATTACAGAAGAATCATTGTAACGATGTTTTTCTTACATGGTCAAATGTAGCAAAGCATATAGATGAACTGCTTTCTAAGAATCTTTATCTTGAAGAAAAGGACATTGAAAGAAAGGATGAGATAGAAGAACAAAAAGAGCCAAGTTATTATTCTAAAGATGATCCAAATAATCTAATGACTGATGAAATGCTTGAGAAAGTTCCTGAACTTTATGCACAGGAAGATGTAGCTTTAGCAGACAAACAGGTTCATGCAGCATATATCATTCCATTTAGAAGCAACTGGACTTGGTATATGACGGAGTACGATAGAGAAAGCAAAGACGCTTTTGGACTTGTTTTAGGAATTGAACCTGAATGGGGATATTTTAATCTTGAGGAGCTAAAGGAATTAAATGCCCAAAGACTTGTTTTAGAGGATTTTCCAAAGACCTTTAGAGAACTTAAAGACAGTGAACTTAAAAAGCAGATGGATGAGCAGGAGCTTCAGCATGTCTTTAACGGAGAACTTAGCTTTGAGGACAATATTGCAGAGCTTGAAGCACCTGAAGAAGTAGAAGAAAGCATACAGGCAGAACCTTTTCAGGCTACCTTATTAGATTATCTAAAGGAAAAAGAAGAAGTAGAGCTTAACGAAAAAGAGGACAGCCCTTTAGATGAGTTTGCAGTTAAAGAAGGCGATACCATCTATTTTAATCATGAGGAGTACAAAGTAAGGGAGATTTCTAAAAATCAAATCACAGGAAGAAATGATTTGTGGCTTGATCCTGTAAGGCAAGGTAATCATCAAATACCGATTGTATCCTTTACGGATAATGAGGATTTATTAAGACAAGTAAGTCTTGAAAGACCTGAATTTATCATCGGCGATGAAGTGAAGTATAAGGGAAAAGACTATACCATCACAAGATTTGATGATATGGGAAATAACCTAAACACAGTAACGGTTAAGGATAATACCGAATATCTTGGAGGTATGATTACAGGCTCCGATGTAATTCCTTATCGTAAGGAAAGTGAGCTTGATAAAATCTTTGAAAATCTGACTTATATAAAATCCGAAAAGACTTTTGAGGAAGCAGAGATAAAGAAAAATCAGGCTCACAATTTCAAGATTACAGAAGAAACGCTTCCTTCAAAGTTATCTCCAAGTGAGAGGTTAAACAATAATCTTGAAGCAATCTCTATGCTTAACAGAGTGGGAAGCGGAGAACGAGAGCTTGATATTACAGCTCAGGAAGTTTTAGCGAAATATGTTGGTTGGGGTGGACTTGCTGATGTCTTTGATGAAAGTAAGGATGGACAGTGGAAAGAGGCAAGAGCTTTCTTAAAGGAAAATCTATCGTCATCAGAATATGAAGCTGCAAGAGAATCAACCTTAACGAGCTTTTACACACCGAAAACCGTTATTGATGGCGTATATAAGACACTTTCAGGTATGGGATTTAAACAGGGCAATATCCTTGAACCGTCAATGGGTGTTGGGAACTTTATCGGTAATCTACCTGATGAAATGAATAAGTCAAAATTTTATGGTGTGGAACTTGATTCGGTAAGCGGGCGTATTGGAAAGCTGCTATACCCTGAAAGTGATATACAGGTTAAGGGACTTGAAGAAACGGGATTTTCCAACAACTTCTTTGATATCGCAATCGGAAATGTTCCATTTGGAGAGTATAAGGTAAATGACAGGGAATACAATCGTAATAACTTTCTTATTCACGACTACTTCTTTGCAAAATCCATTGATAAGGTTAGAAATGGTGGCGTTATCGCCTTTATCACATCTTCAGGAACGATGGATAAAAAAGACGAAAGTGTTAGAAGGTATCTCGCAGCAAGAGCCGAATTTTTAGGAGCAATAAGGCTTCCAAACGATACCTTTAAGGGCGTAGCCGGCACAGAAGTTACTTCAGATATTATCTTCTTAAAGAAAAGAGATAGCGTACTTGAGCGAGAGGAAGATTGGATACATCTTGCGGAAGATGAAAACGGGCTTGTATATAACAAATATTTTGTGAATCATCCTGAACAAGTGCTTGGTTCTATGCGTGAAGTAAGTGGTAGATTTGGGAAAACTCTAACTTGTGAGCCGATAGCCTTTTTAGGGCAAGAGAACAATATGGCTTCGTTAAAGGATCGTATCGAGATTGCGGGAGAAAGAATTTCAAAAGATGCAAAGTATGAAGAAATAGAGCTACTTGATGATGAAATAACTTCTATCCCTGCAACCGATGATGTAAAGAACTTCTCATACACCTTAATTGATGATGAAGTTTATTATAGAGAAAACTCACTCTTTATCAAAAAGGAAGTATCAGACAAGAATAAAGAAAAAATCAAGGATTACCTTGAACTGAATGCTGCCTTAAAAGATGTGATTTACAAGCAGAAGGAAGATTTCAGCGAAGAAGAAATCAAGGCTTCTCAAAAAAGATTAAACGAAGTTTATGATAACTTTTCAAAGAAACATGGCTTTGTAAATAACCTAAGTAATACCAGAGCCTTGAAAGAGGATAGCAACTTCCCTCTTGTTTCCTCCATAGAAATCCTTGATGAAGAAGAAAATTTCAAGGCAAAGGGAGATATTTTCTCCAAAAGAACTATTACAAAGGCTAAAGTTATAGACCATGTGGATACTTCTTTAGAAGCCCTTGTCTTATCGGTGTCTGAAAAAGGATATGTGGACTTTGACTATATGGGAAGTCTTACAGGAAAAGACAGACCGACTTTAATTGAGGAGCTTCGAGGGGAAATCTACTTAAATATTAGAGAGGAACAAAACTTTTACAGACCGCTTTCATTTAACTTGGAGGATGGGGATTTACCTTTTGCTTGTGCAAATGGCAGCAACTCCTACAAATATGGCTATGTAACAAAGGATGAATATTTAAGTGGGAATATAAGGGATAAGATTGCCATAGTAGACAGTTACTTATCAAAGCTCAGACAAACGGAAAGAGAACTCCCTCATCTTGGCTATGAAGAAAATGGAAAAGAAAAAGAGCTGATAAGCTATGAAATGAACCGTTTGGAATACCAAAAAGCAGAGCTTACAAAAGTTCTTCCAAAGGAATTAGAAGCAAGTGAAATCAATGTGCGTCTTGGTGCAACTTGGATACCGATTAAAGATATTGAGAAATTTATTTTTGAAACGTTAAAAACTCCGGGATATGCAAGATGGGATATTAAGGTAAAATTTTCCAACCTTACAAGCGAATGGAATGTAGAAGGAAAAAGCAAGGACAGAGGAAATGAACTTGCTGAAATGACCTTTGGTACATCGAGGGTAAATGCCTATAAGCTGATTGAAGATGCCTTAAACCTTAAAGAAACAAAGGTATTTGACCAAATTGTAAATCCGGACGGCTCTAAAACTTCTGTCTTAAATAAAAAAGAAACCATGCTTGCAGGACAAAAGCAGGAGTTATTAAAAGAAGAATTTAAGAACTGGATATTTAACGATCAGGAAAGAAGAAGCCGTCTTGTAAAGCTGTATAATGAGCGTTTTAACTCTATCCGTAACAGAGAATATGACGGAAGCAATCTTTCCTTTGAGGGAATGAATACGGAGATTGACTTAAGACCTCATCAAAGAAATGCTATAGCAAGAAGCCTTTATGGAGGAAACACCTTGCTTGCCCATGTAGTAGGCAGTGGAAAGACCTTTGAAATGGTAGCTTCTGCAATGGAGAGTAAAAGGCTTGGAATGTGCAGTAAGTCCTTGTTTGTTGTCCCAAATCACTTAACAGGGCAAATCGGTCGTGAGTTTATGCAGCTATATCCGTCAGCGAATATTATGGTGGCTGATAAGAAAGACTTTGAGCCGAAAAACAGAAAGAGGTTTATAGGCAAGATTGCTACAGGGGAATACGATGCGGTTGTTATCGGACATACGCAGTTTGAAAAAATTCCTATGAGTAAGGAATATCAGGAAAAGCATATTCAAGATCAGATTGATGAAATCGTAAACTATGTAGAAGAATACAAGCATGACAGAAATCAGAACTTTACTGTGAAACAGCTCGAAAAGACAAAGAAAAAACTGGAAACAAGGCTTGAAAAATTAAATGATGATTTTAAGAAAGACGATGTGATTACCTTTGAGGAATTAGGAGTTGATAAGCTCTTTGTTGACGAGGCACATGGCTTTAAGAACCTTTATCTCTATACCAAAATGCGTAATGTTGCAGGTATCGGGCAAAGTGAAGCCTTTAAGTCTTCGGATATGTATATGAAATGTAGGTATATGGATGAAATGACAGATGGCAAGGGAGTTGTATTTGCTACTGGTAC
>NZ_JAGGLO010000015.1 GCF_017874475.1 Anaerococcus degeneri | reverse complement strand
AATATTCCTTTACTAGTTTTACTCTAAATTCTTTTGTATATTTTGTCATACAAAAACCCCTCCATCCGTATTCCGGATTTTGGGGTTCAGGTCATAAGTACAGATTTTTTGAGCTTAAGGAGATAATGTACAGTTTTTATCCAATTTTTGTCCTTATAAAGCAAATTTTGGGCTGCGCCTTATCTTTTCTTATTGCTTATTTATATACAACAATCACCTATGGCTGGATTTATAAAATCTTTGGTGGAGAGATTTTTGCGGCGGATTTGGCAAGCAAAGCTGAATTGACATCTTATCTTATGGGCCTCATGATTCCCGTAATTCTCTATTTTGCAACGGGGATATTTAGGAACTTTATCTACGACAGTGGGCCTGGAATTGGTAAATATTTTGCCCAATACCATATTGATCCAGCATCTTCTTACAAGATGTTTTTGTACTACAAACCAGCCATGAGGCTAATCGGAAGGACTCTTATTTTTGCTATATTTTTTAGCTTGATAAATAAAATTCCCCTTATATATCCGATTTTGATGAGTTTCGCTGTCTACTTCCTAGAAATCGGTGCTTCGGTTTTCTGGATGAAATACAAACTCAAACACAAAAAGGGAATCTTAGATAATGGACTTTTGCAAGTTGCATTTATCCTTTTGACTTATCTTGCGGTTATGGGGCTTGTTATCACAGGACGCTTTGACTTAAGGATTACGACTGTAATAATTTTTATATTTTCACTTGCCCTTTTCATCTATGGTGTAAGTAGCCTTAAGTGTTTCAAATCTTTTGACCAGGTGATAGAGGAGTCTGTAGAAGAATATAATGTGGGTGGAGAAGAGCTTGGCCTAAGCGAAGCCAAAAACTACGAGCTAAAGGATAAGGATATTGAAGTTAAAAACACAAAGGGACTTTACCAGAAAAAGGGTCTAGCCTTCCTTAATTCCTTGTTTTTTATAAGACACAAAAGACTTATAAAAAAGCCAGTCATAATAAAATCTCTAGCTGTGCCAGCCATTGGTTTGGGAGTATTTTTCTTTACAGTTTTTAAGAAAACTTTAGGAGCGGAAGATATTTTTGAGCTAACAATCAGAGCCATGCCTTTTTTGATGTACACTCTTTCAAGGCAGGATAAGGTCATAACCGCCATGTATTTAAACTGCGACCAGGGCCTTTTGCCTTACGGTTTTTATAGAAAGGGAGAGATGCTCCTTGCCATGTATAGGTTGAGATTTAGGTCCATGCTTGCGATCAACCTAATTCCAGCGGCGGCAGTCTTTGCGACTTATATGGCAGCTGTGGCCTACAAGGGAGAGCTTTTGTGGGTAAAAAATTTAGTCGTTCTTGCCTATATCCTTTTAATGACCACATTTTTCACAAGCCTAGCCCTCGCCAAATACTACCTCCTCCAACCCTACAACCAAGAAGGAATGGCTGTAAGTAAGCTTGCAGGAGTCATAAATATGGTAGTTTACTATATTTGCATCTACGGTGCCTTTATTGTGAAAGATATGGATTACAAGATGATTTTGCTGGCAAGCGGTGGATTTATTTTAGCTTTTATTATTGTTGTGAATATTTTGATAGTGAAGTTTGGGTCTAGGACTTTTAAAATAAGAGATTAGGTTGGCTTATCCAAGATAAGTTATTATTTTTTTGTTAATCCGAGATTAACTGTATCATCTATATTATCTCAGTCATTTACATGACTGCTCTGTAACTGGGGGAACCCCAAGGGACCTTCCGCAGGGTCCCTCACTGGGTTCCCCCAGGCCCCCTTTCCGCTACACCCCCGAGCGGCTCCTTATGCGGAGTGCGGATATAGAAGCTTGCTTATCGCAAGCTTTTTTATGTAGAGAGAATCACCTTGTATGAGATTACGTATATCCACACAGATTTCTAATCCTCGGGTTGCTAAAAACTGATAACTCGGCTTCGCTTCAAACAATCAGTTTTCTTAACGCAACCCTTGATTAGAAATCTTTTCCCGATAAAAGAGAGAACTGGTCTCGAGGTTCCAGAGTTGCCAGGCTCGTTTGGCTTCGCCAAACATTGTTAGATGGGTCTTGTCTTTCTAAAACGAAGAGTTAGAAATCATAAGGTCAAGTATTTTAAATCCCAAGCATCCGTGAAGAAAATTGCACTGACAGCTCTTTACGAATAAAAATATTATAAATACTGTGAACTTATTTTAAAAGGCAAAACACAAGTCAGACGAGATTGCAATTTTTAGGAGGCTTTGGATTTTAAAAAGTTTGGATAATAATATACTAAAACAAGGACTTCGCCATACCAACATGTTTGCCGATAGGCAAACACAATATCCCCCGAGAGGGGTCGCCCGGAGGGGGTAACGGAAGGGGTTTTAAAGGGGACCCGATGGGGGAACGTGCGAAACGTTCCCCTGGGGTCCCCTTTATTACGAAGATTCAATTGTAAATAAAATAATTACATAAAAGATAAATAACTTATTTCGGATAAGAAAAAAAGATAATTTATCTCGGATAAAAAACTTATTATAATCTAGCAATATCTTTAGTAATGAAATTTTTTAGTAGGACGATGATTACAATTGTGATTATAAATTCTACTCCTAGGAAAGTTCCGTTATAGATTATTGAATATAACCAAACGTTTTGGCCTTCTGGGGCGTAGGAGCCGAAGAAGATGACTCCTGTTAGGACGTGGCATACAAATCTTGCGAATACGCCTAGGAATGTGCCCTTGATAACAGGGGCGATTTCGTGGTTTGCTGCAAAATTCTTTGAGAAAAATCCAACAAGACCAAGTGAAGCGTAGGCTAGTGGGTAGTCTAGGATGGCTTGGACTGGGTGGTAGATTGAACCACCAAACATCATATCAAGAACACCGTAAAGAGCACCTACAAGGATGCCAGGGCCTGCTCCGTGTCTGATGGCAAAGATGATTAGTGGAATCATCTGGCCTGCTGTGATAGAGCCTCCTTGAGGCATCTTAAATAGGGTGATACGGCCTAGAATAAAGGCGAGGGCTAGCATTACACCGCCTTCAGCTATCATTTTTGTTGACCATTTACTATTATTCATAAAAAAATTCCTCCTTTGCACAATACTGGGAGGATTTTGTAACTTACCTCCGCCAGCATTACCTGGATCAGGTTAAGGGTATGATCTCAGCCAGAAATTTCCAGCACCCCTAGTACATATTCATTATATATGAAATTTTATAAATGTAAACCAGGGAGGTTTTGAATGGACTTTCAAAGATAGAAAAGTGGCTAATTTCTAGTATAATACTAGGGTATAAATAAGGAAATTTAGCGAAAGCTTTTAGATATAGATTGAGAGATAAGATGGAATTTAAATTACATTCAGACTATGCGCCAAAGGGTGACCAGCCTGAGGCTATTAAAAAATTAAGCGAGGGAATTCTTTCTGGCAAAAAGGACCAAATCCTAAGGGGGGTTACTGGTTCTGGCAAGACCTTTACCATGGCCAACATTATCCAAAATGTTCAAAGGCCAACCTTGGTCCTTGCACACAACAAGACCCTAGCCTACCAACTTTTTACCGAATTTAAGGAATTTTTCCCAGAAAATGCTGTGGAATACTTTGTTTCCTACTACGACTACTACCAGCCAGAGGCCTATGTGGCAGCGACTGATACCTACATAGCCAAGGACTCGTCCATAAACGACGAAATCGACAAGATGCGCCACTCGGCAACTATGGCCCTTTTTGAAAGAAGGGACGTAATTATAGTTGCTAGTGTGTCTTGTATTTACGGCTTAGGTGACCCGATTGAATACAAAAAGCTTGTCGTATCACTCCGTCCTGGCCAGGAAATTAGCCCGGAAGAGGTTATGAAAAAGCTAATCGACGTCCAGTATGTCAGAAATGATGTGGAATTTGAAAGGGGAACCTTCAGAGCCAGGGGCGATATTTTAGACATTTATCCTGCAGGTTTTGACCAAAAGGCTATCAGAATTGAATTTTTTGGCGATGAAATCGACCAGATTTCAGAATTTGATCCATTAACAGGCAAGGTCATCTCAAAAATTTCCCATGCTTATATTTACCCTGCCAGCCACTATGCTACAACCAGCGAAAAGACTGAAAAGGCAATAATTACCATAGAAAAAGAGCTCGAAGAGAGAATCAAGGAATTTGAAAGTGAAAACAAACTCCTAGAGGCCCAGAGAATTGAACAGCGAACCAAGTATGACATTGAAATGCTCAAGGAAATCGGCTTTTGTTCGGGGATAGAAAACTATTCTGCCCACCTTTCCCAAAGGCCAAGGGGTTCAAGGCCCTACACACTTATAGATTATTTTCCAAATGACTTTGTCCTCATGGTTGACGAATCCCACGTATCCATACCCCAAGTTGGCGGCATGTACGAGGGCGATAGGTCTAGAAAGCAAAACCTGGTAGATTTTGGCTTTAGGCTCCCATCTGCCCTTGACAATAGACCTTTAAAATTCGATGAATTTGAAAACTTGATAAACCAAACGGTCTATGTATCAGCAACTCCAGGCCCATACGAAATGAAGAAAACCCATGGTGAGCTTGTAGAGCAAATCATTAGACCAACTGGGCTTCTAGACCCAATCGTGGAAGTGAGACCAACAGAAAACCAGATAGACGACTTAATAGGAGAAGTTTACAAAACCATAGCCAAGGGCGAAAGGGTCCTAGTGACAACCTTGACCAAGAAAATGGCCGAAGACTTGACAGATTATTTGATGGAGCAAAACATCAAGGTAAGATACCTCCACTCAGACATCAAAACAATAGAAAGGTCTGAAATCATTAGAGATTTAAGGCTAGGGAAATTTGACGTTTTGGTGGGAATCAACCTCCTTAGAGAAGGTCTTGATATACCAGAAGTATCCTTAATTACAATCCTAGACGCCGACAAGGAAGGATTTTTAAGAAGTGAGACCTCTTTGATCCAGACAATTGGCCGCGCTGCAAGAAACTCTGAAGGCCACGTAATCATGTACGGAGACACCATCACAGGGTCTATGCAAAGAGCCATAGACGAAACTGAACGTAGGAGAAAAATCCAAGAAGACTTCAACGAAAAACACGGAATCACACCAACAACAATAAAGAAAAATATCGGCGAAATAATTCAAATCACCAAAAAATCCGAAGAAGAAGAAATCGAAGAATTCAATAGAGAAGATATAACAACCATCCTAATAAATATGGAAAGCGAAATGTATAAGGCGGCAGAAGAATTAGACTTTGAAAGAGCAGCAAGATTAAGAGATCAAATAAAGAAAATGAGAGAAAACTTTTAGAAAAAGTTTTTCAAAACTATTTATTGATTAGAATTCTTTTATAAAATAGACAACTTGGGTCATTGACATAACCCCTCCGTATCTGGGGGAACCCCAAGGGACCTTTTCACTAAGTGAGTCTATTAATCCAGGATTAAAATCTTTAAACTTTAGTTTTAATTTTAATTTTATCTTATATATGTCTATGTCATTTACATGACCCCTCCGTACATAGGGGGAACCCAAGGGGGCGGCAGATGCCCCCTCACTGGTTCCCCCTAAGACCCCCTTACGCTACACCCCCAACTGCTCCTAGAGCGGAGTGCGAAACCAGGAGTTTGCCTATCGGCAAACCTCGTTAGTAAAGAGAATAACTTCGTATTGATTTACGTATATCCTCACAGATTTCTAATCCTCGGGCTGCTAAAAACTGATAACTCGGCTACGCCTCAAACAATCAGTTTTCTTAACGCAACCCTCGATAAGAAATCTTTGCCCGATAAAAGTGAAACTTGGTCTCAAAGTACTAGAACTCGCAAGGCTCGTTGGCTTTGCCAAACATTGCTAAATTAGTTTTATCTTTCTTATATGAAGAGTTAAAAACTTAAGACCTTGTATTTTTGTAAATGAAGGAGGCGTAAAAAAATTTGATTGTTTGAGCTTTAGCGAGTTATCAAATTTTAGCCGACTGAATGTCAAAAAAGTTTGGAGTTAGTTCAACTAAAACAAGGGCACCTCTATATTAATAGTTTGCCGAAGGCAAACACAATGTCCCCCGCGAGGGGCCGGCCGGAGGGGGTAGCCGAGTGGGGTCTGGGGAGGCAGGTTGGGGAACGTCCGGAACGTTCCCCTGGGCCTCCCCAGGTTCGAAGGGATATTTTAAAAATCTAAGTTTTATATAATATAATGTTACAGGAAATAATATTAAATATAAGAGAAAATACTAATTTACTAAAATTATTTAAAATAAAAGAAAAAAAGACAGGTTAGCTCGGCTAACAAAGAAAAGAAAGGATACTGATGAAAGAAAATAATAATATTATTATAAAAGGAGCAAGGACTAACAATCTAAAGAACATAGATCTTACCCTCCCTCGTGATGAGATGATTGTTTTTACTGGGCTTTCGGGCTCTGGTAAGTCCACTCTTGCCTTTGATACTATTTATGCGGAGGGTCAGAGGCGTTATGTGGAGAGTCTTTCGTCCTATGCTAGGCAGTTTTTGGGTGGGATTGATAAGCCTGATGTTGATTCTATTGATGGTTTATCGCCTTCTATTTCCATTGACCAAAAGACTACCAACAGGAACCCACGTTCGACTGTGGCTACTGTGACTGAAATTTATGACTATTACAGGCTTTTGTATGCCAGAATCGGGGACGCTTTTTGTCCGATTTGTGGAAAACCAATCGTTGCCCAGTCTGTTGACCAGATGGTTGATAGGATTATGGAATTACCTTTAGGAACTAAAATCCAACTTCTTGCCCCAGTTATTAGGGCTAGGAAGGGCCAGCACAAAAATGCCCTGGCTAATATTAGAAAAGACGGTTTTGTCCGTGTTATTATCGACGGGGAAAGATATGAAATCGAGGACGACATTGACCTTGATAAGAATAAAAAGCACGATATTTCTGTAATTGTAGACAGGATTAAGATGAAAGAGGGAATTGAATCTAGGATTGCGGACTCTCTTGAAACTACAATCGGCCTTGCTGATGGCCTTGTGATTGTGGATGTAATTGGCGGAGACCAAATGCTTTTATCATCAAAACTTGCCTGTCCTGAAGGCCATGTGTCTTTGCCAGAAATCACCCCAAATATGTTTTCATTTAACGCTCCAATTGGCATGTGTCCAGAGTGTAACGGCCTTGGTTTTCACCTCCAGGTGGACCCAGACCTCATCCTTGCCGACAAGAGCCTTTCTATAAACCAAGGTGTGGTTGAGCCTTACGCAACATCTGCCAAGGGGACTTATTACTATGAGGTCATAAGGGCTATTGCAGATCATTATAATTACCCATACGACGCACCTCTGGAAGATGGGCCAGATGAAATGATTAATGACATCTTATATGGAACTAATTATGATTTATCCTTTGTTTTTGAGTCCCATTTTTCGGGCAAAAAACGCTACAAAGGGATTTTTGAAGGGGCCATCCAAAATATTTGGGATAGGTACCAAAGGACAAATTCCGATGCCCAAAAGAAAAAGTTTAGGGACTATATGGGCGAAGAGGAATGTAGGGTCTGCCACGGGGACAGGCTAAAACCAGAGGTCTTGGCTATCAAGGTCGGGGGCAAAAATATTTCAGAACTCACCCGACTTTCTGTTTCAAAGTCAATCGAGTTTTTCGACAAGCTCGAGCTTTCTGAGATGAAAGAGCAAATCGCAGAGCTTATCATTAAGGAAATTAAAGGAAGGCTAAGGTTTTTAAATGACGTAGGTCTTTCATATCTTACCCTAAACCGTACAGCTTCAACCCTTTCGGGCGGTGAAAGCCAGAGAATAAGGCTTGCGACCCAAATCGGATCAGGTCTTGTGGGTGTGTCTTATGTATTGGATGAGCCTTCAATTGGCCTTCATCAAAGGGACAATGACAAGCTAATAAAGTCCCTAAGAAACCTCACAGATATTGGAAATACATTAATAATTGTGGAACACGACGAAGATACCATGAGGGCGGCGGACTTTATCGTTGATATTGGGCCAAGGGCCGGCATCCACGGTGGGGAAATTGTCGCCAAAGGTTCACTTAAGGACATCATGGCCTGCAAGGATTCGCTCACAGGCGATTATTTGGCTGGCAGGAAAAAAATCGAACTTCCAAAAAAACGCAGGACTTCGGATAAGTATATAGAAGTAATAGGGGCTGGTGAAAATAACCTAAAAAATATTGACGTGAAATTCCCACTGGGCACTCTTACAACTGTGACGGGGGTGTCTGGGTCGGGCAAATCTTCACTTGTGAATGAAATTTTATACAAGATGGCAACCAGGAAAATTAACAAGTCCAAGGTTCACGCTGGTCGTCACAAGAAAATCAAGGGCCTTGATCAGATTGATAAGGTAATAGCCATCGACCAGTCTCCAATAGGTAGGACTCCAAGGTCAAATCCAGCGACCTATACCAAGGTTTTTGATGCCATTCGTGATGTCTTTGCCATGACCAACCAGGCCAAGATGAAGGGCTTCCAAAAGGGAAGATTTTCCTTCAACGTCAAGGGTGGCAGGTGCGAGGCCTGTAAGGGTGACGGGACAATCAAGGTTGACATGATGTTTTTACCTGATGTTTATGTGCCTTGCGAGGTTTGCCACGGCAAGAGATACAACAGGGAAACTCTTGAAGTCAAATTTAAGGGCAAAGATATATCTGAGGTCCTTGATATGACTGTTGAGGAAGGAATTGAATTTTTTGAAAACCAGCCTTCCATTGTGAGAAAACTCCAAACCCTCTACGATGTGGGACTTGGCTATATCAAAATTGGCCAACCTTCCACAGAATTATCCGGCGGTGAGGCCCAAAGGGTCAAACTTGCCACAGAGCTTGCCAAAGTTTCAACAGGTCAGACTCTCTATATCCTAGATGAGCCTACCACAGGCCTTCATACAGCTGATGTTCACAAGCTTATAGAAGTTTTAAATAGGCTTGTGGACCAAAATAATACAGTTGTGGTAATCGAGCACAATCTCGATGTAATAAAGGTTTCAGACTATATAATCGACCTGGGCCCTGAAGGCGGTGACGGGGGCGGAAACCTAGTTGCCACAGGGACTCCAGAAGACATTTCAAAGGTTAAGGAATCCTACACTGGTCAGTATCTCAAAAAATTATTGAAGTAAAAGTCGTCCCGGATGGGGCGGTTTTTCTTAAAAAGATGAAAAGCTTTAATTTATAGGCAAAAAATGATAAAATAATCTTATAAAGATTAAAAGGAGAACTTATGTTAGAAGCAAAAAACGATAATAAAGATAGAAATGATATAGATATAGCAGATAATACTGCAGGAACTGTTGGTTTTGACCCAAAGACAGGCAAGGTCTTCTATGTTGACGAGCCAAAAAAAGCCCCAGTTAATGAGCCAATAAGTGGAGAAGAAGAATCTAAAGCAATAGCCGAAGAATTATTCCAAACAACAGATGCCATAATCGACCTTCTAAAGGAAGCGGGCATCGAAGACCCAACCGATCTTGAAGCTATAAGAAAGCTTGCCGAAGAAGACAAGTAATGAAAAAATCCGACAGGGGACTTGGTTTAGTCGAGTTTATGATTGATCTTTACTATGACAGGCATTTGGCAGAGGACTTTGAAAGACAACCCCTCAAAGCCTATGTGGCAAAAAAACTTGCTGCCTGTCCTCACGGGGATGCAAAACCTTTTTGTTCGTCTTGCAAAATCCATTGCTACGATGAGGAAAATAGGAA
This sequence comes from Anaerococcus degeneri, assembly GCF_017874475.1. GTDB lineage: Bacteria > Bacillota > Clostridia > Tissierellales > Peptoniphilaceae > Anaerococcus > Anaerococcus degeneri. The sequence goes on along the minus strand of NZ_JAGGLO010000015.1, from coordinate 23,129 downwards.
AAGAATCAAAAAAGTAATGAAATACGCCGGACCCCGAATGATTTTTTACGCACCGGTTGCGGCCCTTAGACATTTACTAGAAAATAAAAGGAGAAGATAGTGGAAAATTACGATAAAGCCTTTATTGACAAGCTAGAAAAGAGATTTAAAGACAATATGGACAGGCACCCAAAGATTAAGTGGGACTTTGTCAAATCTAGCATTCTCAACAACTTAGACCTTTATGACGCAATTTATGCCATGGAAGAAACAGGCGGCGAGCCAGACCTAGTGGATTTGGAAATCTTTAAGGGCTTGGTTTATGTAGATCTGGCCGACAAGAGCCCAAAGGGTAGGAGGGGCCTTTGCTATGACAAAGAAGCAAGACTTGCCCGAAAGGAAAATGCCCCAGCATCTTCTGTTATGGAAGAAATTGGCGACTTTGGCATAAAACTTTTGAGCGAGGAAAAATACAAGGCCCTTGCAGAAATTGCAGTCTTTGACACCAAGACCACATCTTGGATCAAAACTCCAGAGGAAATAAGAAGCCACGACGGAGCCCTCTTTGCAGGCAGGCGTTTTGACAGGGTTTTTGTCTACTACAACACCCCAGGATCCTACTACAAAGACAGGGGTTTTAGGGCCTACATAGAAATATGAAAAAGGTCCTAGCCCTTCTGATTGTGTTAATCCTAGCGGCTTGTGGAAATGAAAAGTCAGTAGAAAATGCAGACAAAAACCAGGATGCAAATCAAAGTCAAGGTCAAAAAGAAGTTGACTTTGAAACTATAAAAAACTTTTTCTATGAAAAATTAAAGGGTCAGACCCTAATCAGGACCTATGGCGAAGATACAGGCCAAACAAAAATCATCTTTGAAAATGGCGGACATTTTAGGGGAGATTATTTTGGGAAAATTGCCGCAGACGGCAAGGACTACGGCCTAACAGACACAGCCTGGCTTTATTACCACGGGGAAGAAATCCACTCTTCAGAGTTTGAGGGAAATTTTGAAATCACCAAGGCCATAGACGATTATCGCTATGAATTAGACCTAAAAGATTTTAAAATCACCACAGAAGAAGGGGTCTATGACCAAATTTACTACCATGTGGACTTTGCCCTAGGCCTAAATCCAGAAGCGAAATATATACTCTATAGGCCGGGTTGCCAAATAAAGACCCTCGAAAACGACGATAGGCTAAGAGAAATTGGAAAAAAAGCCAGTCCCGACGGGCAAAAGATAACTGGTTTTATAATCTATAATAAAACTGACAAAGAAATTTTTAGCCAAAACCAATAAGTTTACAAATTTTTTCAGGGAAATTTGCCTTAACCAAAATTTAAGGTCCCCCAGTGTAAAATATAAAAGAAAGAAAGAAATATATGGAAAAACTACTATTTATTTACAATCCAAACTCTGGCCAAAGGGCCATTAATGATAAATTATCTTGGATAATCGAATACCTCTCATCAAAAGGGATTTTTCCTACAGTTTACGCCACACAAAAATCTGGCGATTGCAGGGAAATTGTCGAGAAATACGGCAAGGACTTTGACGAAATTCTCATTTCAGGCGGGGATGGGACCCTGGATGAGGCAGTATCTGGTGCTCTAAAGGCAGATATAGACCCAACCATTTCCTATATACCAACTGGGTCTACCAACGATTTTTCAAAGACAATCAATATTTCCCCAGACATAGAAAAGGCGACTAAAACCGCCGTCAGGGGCAAGGTTAAGAGGATTGATGTAGGAAAAATTGACGATAAGTACTTTGTCTATGTGGCAGCCTTTGGTGCCCTTTCTGATATTTCTTTTTCGACCGACCAGGATGTAAAAAACCTAATCGGCCGCTCAGCCTACATTGTAGAAGGCATCAAAAAACTTTTGCCAATTCAATCTATGGAATCCTACCAGGCGGAAATTGAGTTTGACGATGAAATGATAAAAGGCGAATTTATCCATTTCATGGCATCAAATTCTGTTTCAGTTGGAGGTTTTAACCTCTTTGACGACAAGGTTGGCCTTACAGACGGACTTTTTGAGGTAACCTTGGTTAAAAAACCAGAATCAATCACAGACCTCAATAAGATTATCCAATCTTTGACAACTGGCGAATCATCCGACCTTGTCATCCAAAGGCAGGTCAAAAACATCAGGATCAAAACCGAAAAGGAGGTTTCTTGGTCCCTAGATGGAGAATTTGGTGGCAAGACTACCGATTGCACAATCGAAGTCGTTGGCCAAAGGGTTAATATGAAAACTGGCCTAATGGATTGAAATGAGACTTCTTTTGTGATATAGTAAACGATTGGCATAAGCGTAATCTCAAAATTATGGTATAGTATAAGTGAGAAACCTAGGAGGTTATGATGTTTAAAGTAGGCGATAAGATAGTTTACCCAATGCATGGTGCAGGGGTCATTGATGCGATTGAAAAGATCGAGTTTATGGGCGAAGAAAGGGAATATTATATCCTAAAAATGCCTATAGGTGAGATGGATATATCAATACCTGCAGCTAATATGAAAGATGCTAACATTAGATTTATAATCAGCAAGGAAGAAGGCCTTGAAGTCCTAGAAATACTTGACGATACGCCAACTGAGATGAACTCTAATTGGACCAAGAGATATAGGGACAACCAGGAGATTCTAAAGACTGGCGACATTTTCGAGATAGCAAAAATGGTAAGAAACCTTGCTATCCTAGATAGTGATAAGGGACTTTCAACAACTGAGAAGAAGCTCCTAAACAGAGCAAGGAGAATCCTTGCAAGCGAGCTTGTTATGGCAGGTTCCTTGAATAAAGAAGAAGCAGAGAAAATGATAGACGAATCTATAGGACTCTAGTCTATTAATATAAGGAGATTTTATGAAAAGAGTAATCAGATTAGTTTTTATGCTAATCGGAGCTGTTCTTGGCATAGTAGTCTTCGGAATAGTTAACGCCGCTTTTGGGTTTGTCCCTAATAGCGGCAAATTAATTCTGTGGGCGAAAGTCATTTCATCAGCTTTATTTGCAATAATATTTTATTTTGCAACAGATCCAATATCCAAACGTGCAGCAGTGAGTCTGTCGAAGTTTGAAAAGAAAATCAGTAAATTACCTGCTGCTAACCTTGTCGTAGGCGTCGTAGGAATTATCCTAGGATTTTTGATAGCAACCCTAGTATCCACACCATTAACCAAACTCTCCCTACCATTTATGGGAAATTCATTTTTTGTGCTATTATCTATTTTATTATATATTGGTTTTGGTTATTTAGGATGGAAACTAGCCTACAAAAATTCTGAAGACCTCTTAGGCCTTGTGACCAGGTCCAGGGCGGAAACTAAGGACGGCGGAGAATTTTTCGACAGGTCAAACTTAACAGCAAGTCCAAAAGTCCTTGACACATCAGTCATAATCGACGGCAGGATACTTGATATAATAAATACTGATTTCCTTGAAGGTGAGCTAATAGTGACAGAATTTGTCCTTGAAGAGCTCCAACACATAGCAGATTCCCCAGATGATCTCAAAAGAGAAAGGGGAAGGCGTGGCCTTGATATAATAAATAAAATCAAGGAATCCGACAAAATCAAGCTTACAGTCCTAAATAAGGACTATAAAGACATCAAGGAAGTTGACGCCAAACTATTAAAACTTGCCCTAGATCTTGGGGCCAAGGTCTTTACCAACGACTACAACCTAAACAAGGTCGCAGATGTTCAGGGCATCCCTATCTTAAATATCAATGACCTAGCAAATTCATTAAAACCTGTTGTAATACCAGGTGAAAAGATGGAAATAGAAGTCATCAAAAAAGGTAAGGGCAAAAACCAAGGCGTAGGCTATCTTGAAGACGGAACCATGGTTGTCGTTGAAGACGGCCAAGACCTCATAGATAAGACAATCAAGGCCAAGGTCACATCAGTTTTACAGACCTCAGCCGGTAGGATGATCTTTGTAAGGGCGGAAGATGTATAAGGGAAAATTTTTATCAGCAGTAATTACTGCAGCAGGTTCAGGCACAAGGATGGGTTCATCTACAAATAAGCCCTACCTAGAAGTTGGGGGCAAAAAAATCCTCGAACTAAGCCTAAGAACTGTGACAAGTATAAAAGAATTTGATGAGATAATCTTGGTGGTAAGGGATGAAGATTTTACCCTTGCTTCTGAGATTTTATCTCTTTTTAGAGATCCTAGAATAAAAATGGTTGGAGGTGGGGCTTCTAGAGAAGAATCCACCTACAAGGGACTTTGTGCCCTAAATCCTGATTCTGACTTGGTTTTAAGCCATGACGGAGTCAGACCATTTGCATCTAGGAGTCTTTTTTTGAGGGTTTTAGAAGAACTCAACACTTACAAAGCAGCCATTGCTGCGACTAAAACCAAGGATACAATAAAGGTTGTAAATGAGGTGGGGGAAGTAGATTTCACTCCCAATAGGGACTTTGTCTACAATATCCAAACCCCACAGGCCTTTGACACCGGGTTAATAAAAAAACTTTACCAAAATTATTTTAAATCAGAAGCCAAAATTACTGACGACAGCCAGCTTTTTGAGTTTTTTGATAGAAATGAACCTGTAAAGGTGGTTGAAGGTGAATATTCCAATATCAAGATAACAACAGCCGAAGATATAATCTTCGCAAGAGCCTATATAAGGGGAGAAAAATGAGAGTAGGTATAGGATACGATGTTCATAAATTAGTAAAAGACAGGGACTTGATCCTTGGCGGTGTGAAATTTGAGAGCGATTTGGGATTGTTGGGCCATTCAGACGCCGACGTCCTAACACATGCCATCATGGACGCAATTTTAGGGGCCCTTGCCATGCCTGATATTGGCAATCTTTTCCCTGACACTGATCCTGCCTACAAGGATATATATTCAATCGACCTTTTAGACAGGGTGGTAGAAAAAATGTACGAAAAAGGCTACATAATTGGCAATCTTGACTCAGTTATAATTTGCGAAATGCCAAAGATTGCTCCAAAAAGAGAAGAAATAGTAGAATTACTTGCAAAACACCTAAGAACTGATATGGCAAATGTGTCAGTAAAGGCATCTACCAGCGAAAAACTTGGCTTCACTGGCAGGGGCGAAGGGATAGAAGCAAGAGCCATAGTTTATTTGGAGGAAATAAATGCGTAAATTTATTACAAGCGAATCAGTAACAGAAGGCCATCCAGATAAGGTTTGTGACCAAATATCAGACGCAATTTTGGATGAATGCCTAAAACAAGACCCAAACGCCAGGGTTGCAGCAGAATGTATCACCACAACAGGACTCGTCCTAGTAGTTGGTGAATTGACAACAGAAGCATATGTTCCAATAGAAGATGTGGTAAGAGATACAATCAAGGAAATAGGATATACTGACAATGACCTAGGCTTTGACTACGAAAATGTGGCAGTTTTGACATCAATCAACAGCCAATCCCCAGACATAGCCCAAGGAGTTGACAAGGCAAGCGAATACGACCAAAGCCACGACGATTACGATAAAATCGGTGCAGGCGACCAAGGCATGGTCTTTGGTTATGCAGATGATGAAACAGAGGTCTATCTACCAATGTCAGTTAAACTTGCCCAGGATTTGGCAAAAAGACTTGCCAAAGTCCGCAAGGAAAAAATCCTAGACTACCTAAGACCAGACGGCAAGAGCCTTGTGACTGTAGAATACGACGACGATAAGCTAGTAAGGATAGACTCAATCGTAATCTCAACCCAACACAAAGACAAAATCCCGATGGAAAAAATCCGCGAAGACATCATAGAACTTGTAATTAAAGCAGTAGTGCCGAATGAATTGATCGATGATAAGACCAAAATCTTTGTAAACCCAACCGGTAAATTCGTAATAGGCGGCCCAAAGGGAGATTCAGGCCTTACAGGTAGGAAGATAATCGTAGACTCCTACGGTGGATATTCAAAGGCAGGCGGCGGAGCATTTTCCGGCAAAGACCCAACAAAAGTAGACAGATCTGCAGCCTACATGGCAAGGTACGCCGCCAAAAATATGGTGGCAGCAGGTCTTGCAAAAAAATTAGAAATAGGAGTCTCCTATGCGATTGGTGTGGCAAGACCCCTTGCAATCTTTGTAGATAGCTTCGGCACAGGCAAATACGACGACGAAAAATTAAAAGAAATCATAGAAGAAAACTTCGACTTTAGGCCAGGCGCCATAATAGACAAACTAGACCTAAGACGCCCAATCTACAAAAAAACCGCAGCCTACGGACACTTTGGTAGGGAAGATGAAGATGGGTTTACATGGGAGAGGTTGGATAAGGTCCAAGACCTTAAAAAATATTAATTATTTTTTTAAAAGTAAATGTAAACTTATAGTAAATTTTTTTATTAACATAATAACTTCGAAAAAAGGGGACCCCAGGGGAACGTTTCGCACGTTCCCCCATCGGGTCCCCTTTAAAACCCCTTCCGTTACCCCCTCCGGGCGACCACTCTCGTGGGACAAGGAGTTTGCCTATCGGCAAACATGTTTGTATGGAGGAATCCTTGTTTAGAAATAATATTTGTTTAAATTTTTAAAATCCCAAGCCTCCTAAAAATTGCAATCTCGTCTGACTTGTATTTTTTATTTAAAAATTAGTTCACAGTATGTATAATACTTTTATTCGTAAAGTGCTGTCAGTGCAATTTTCTTAACGGAGTCTTGAGATTTTAAAATACTTAATCTTAAGTTTTTAAACTTTTCGTTTTAGAATGCAAAACTCATCTAGCAATGTTTGGCGAAAGCCAAACGAGCCCGAGAATTGTCGGTACTTTGAGACCTATTCTCCCTTTTATCGGGCAAAGATTTCTAATAGAAAGCCCCGTTAAGAAAACTGATTGTTTGAGCGTTAGCGAGTTATCAGTTTTTAGGGGTTTGAATATTAGAAATCTGTGGGAAAATACATAAACTAATACAAGGCTATTCTCTCTAGACAAAAAAGCTTGCGATTAGCAAGCTTACTTACTCGCCCTCCGCTTAAGGAGCCGCTCGGGGGTGTAGCGGAAAGGGGGCCTGGGGGAACCCAGTGAGGGACCCTGCGGCGCTCTAAGCCGCTTGGGCAAGTTGTCCCTTGGGGTTCCCCCAGTAACGGAGGGGTCATGTAAATGACCTAGATATAATTTATGATATGGTTAATCTCGGATTAACAGCTAAGGAACGTAATCTTTTTAGGACCAATGCTCCTATTCGTCGCATCGTTCCTAAAAAATTACATAAGGTTTTTCATAAATTTCTACTGCGGTGCTTTGCACCTTGAGAAATTTTGAAAATCGTAAAAACTTTTATTTAAAAGTTTTTACTACCATTAATCCTGGATTAATAGACTAACCTAGTGAAAAAAATAATTTATCTTGGATAAAATAAGATTTATAGTTTAATAATTCACAAAAAGTAATATAATATATCTATAGGGCTAAATGCCTAATGCAAAAAAACTATATGGCCAAACGCCTAATGCAAAAAAATTATAAGGCCTTGCGCCGAGCAAAAGAAAGGCCATCGCCTGCCTAAGGCGAAATTAGTATTAGAAAAGGAAAGAAGATGTCAAGATTTAGAAGGTCGGTTGCTATAGACCTTGGTACAGCAAGCGTGCTTGTTTATATTAATAACAAAGGAATAGTTTTAAACGAACCAGCTGTCATAGCCGTTGACGTCCTATCTGACGAGATCCTTGCGGTGGGTAGTGATGCCAAGAAGCTCATTGGAAGGGCCGGTGGCAATGTTTCTTGCATAATGCCTATGAAAGAGGGTGTTATTGCTGATTTTAAGGCGACTGAGATGATGCTTGGGGATTTCCTCAAGAAGTCTATTAAGAGGTCCCTTATCAAGCCTGATCTTTTAATCTGTGTTCCAGCTAGGTCCACCCAGGTGGAGAAGCGTGCCGTTATCCAGGCAGCGGAAAATGCTGGAGCTCACAGGACCTACCTCATCGAGGAGCCTCTTGCAGCTGCTCTTGGGGCTGGTGTTGATATTACAGATCCTAAGGGGTCTATGGTTGTGGATGTTGGCGGTGGTACTAGCGATATAGCTGTTATTTCTATGGGCCAAATTATTGCCTCAAAGTCAGTTGCTGCTGCAGGTCGTTCTTTTGATAAGATTATTAAGGATTTTATTAGAATCCGTTATGGCTTATTGATTGGCGATACTTCTGCAGAGTCTATAAAGGAAGCTGCAGACACACTTACCGCTGACGATTCCTTTGAGGTTAAGGGTAGAAATGTTTCAAATGCCCTTCCTGCCAAGGTCTATATACCGGTATCAGAGATTAAGGATGCCCTAAGGGGCGAGATTGACAAGATTGTTGAGGGGATTAAGAAGGTACTTGAGGTGACTCCTCCAGAGCTTGCCTCAGATATTTTCGACAGGGAAATTATTTTAACTGGCGGAGCGTCTTTAACAATCGGTCTAAAAGATAGGATAGAAGAGAAGTTCCAAATCAGGGCAAAGGTTGCCGAAGATCCACAAGAATGCGTGATTAAAGGCACTGCCAAGGCCCTAAATTGGATTGATAGTCTGGATGAAAATAGGAACGAAGCTTTAAAAGCGAAACAAGTAGAAAATGAAGCTTTTGAAAAACTTAGGAGAAGATAATGACAAAAAAATTAGTTTTAGTAAGACACGGACAAAGTGAATGGAATCTAGCTAACAAATTTACAGGTTGGGTTGATGTAGACCTTTCAGAAAAAGGTGTAGAAGAAGCCAAAGAAGCTGGTAGAAAGATTAAAGAAGCTGGCATTAGATTTGACCACGCTCACACATCTGTTCTAAAAAGAGCTATCAAGACTTGTAACTATGTTCTTGAATATTCTGACCAAATGTATGTACCACAAAACAAGACCTACAGACTTAACGAAAGACACTACGGTGCCCTTCAAGGCCTAAACAAGGCAGAAACTGCAGAAAAATACGGTGATGAACAAGTTCATATCTGGAGAAGATCTTACGACACACTTCCACCAGAAATTTCTGAAGAAGAAAAAGAAAAACAAGCACATTTACCAATGTTTGCCCACCTTCCAAAAGACGTTGTTCCAGGAGCTGAAAACCTCAAAGTAACCCTCGAAAGAGTACTTCCTTACTATTTCGATAGCATTGCTCCACAACTACTTGAAGGTGAAACTGTCCTAGTAGCAGCTCACGGCAACAGCCTTCGTGCCCTTGCAAAACACCTAGAAAAGATTTCAGATGATGACATTATGGATCTAGAAATCCCAACAGGTCAACCACTTGTTTACGAATTAGACGACGAGCTAAACGTAATCAAAAAATATTACCTATAAATTTTAGGAATTTTCCCGAGCCCTAACTATTCTTAAAGGGCTTGGGTATTTTTTTTGAAAAGTTATTGACAGGGCCTATAAATTTTGCTACAATTAAACCTTGTTTATAAAATAGCCCTATAAGCAAAGACAAATTGTCTTATTTTTGTCGCTTTAAATTTATTTAATTTTTACAAAGTAGTTATGAAAACTAAATAAAATCGTCGAAAAATACGCCTAGCGAGTAAATATGATGGGAAATTTACCTTTAAAATATTTTTTTATAATATAAATATATTTTCAAAAAAGAATAAAAAATGCCGTTGACATTGCTTTAAAAGGTATTATGATAATATGTGAGTGGTACAATTAGAAAGAGGACAAGATGAGAATAGCTTCAATAGAAAATGAAAATGGAGTTTCAGGCCTAATTAACTCTCATTTTGACAAAAATGAGGTTGTCGTAGAACAGATAAAATCAATGGATGAGCTTCTGTTTAAGGATTGTAGTATCTATGATTTAATCCTTGTGGATATGACCCACAACAGATGTCTCCAATTTATACAGTACATAAAACAAAAAACAAATATTCCAGTGATTTATCTAACAGAAAGATACCAAAAAAACCCCTACGAACAGGAGCTTGATGACAAGGACTTTGTGATCCATTCCTTCACTCGTGAGGAATTTATCGACGAGGTTTTCAAAAAGGTCGAAGAGTTATCCAAGGCTGATGTCCTAGATTTGGGTGAATGTAGCCTGGACGAGGCTAAGGGAGTCTTTAGGGTGGGCAATAAAATCCTAAATTTGACTAAGTCTGAGCTTAAAATTTGCTCTATATTAATCCAATCAATTCCAAATATCTTATCCAAAGAGGATATAGTTTATGAAATGCAACAAAGGGGCCTAAATTCAACTCCAAGGTCTGTGAGAGAACATATCAGAAAAATCAGACAAGAATTTAAGAAGGCAGACCTAGAGCCAATCGACACTGTAACTGCCAAGGGATATAGGTGGACACTGGATCCTTTAAAACTAAATAAAAATATTTGACAAAAAGCAAAAGTTTTCATATAATAGAATTAGAAATTGAATAGATATTAGCAATGGAAATCCATTGCTTCTTCAGGGAAAGGTGCAATTCCTTAACCGGCAGTGATAGTCTGCGAGTCTCAGGACCGATTTGGTGAAATTCCAAAACCGACAGTATAGTCTGGATGGAAGAAGATATTATAGCTTTTTTCGTGCCCTGATAACTGGGCATTTTTTATTGCCCAAAGGGAGGTATTATGAACAAAACAAAATCTATTTCATTAAACAATGTTGTCAAGATCGGTATTTTATCAGCATTAGCCTTTATTCTAATGTTTTTCCAACTACCAATTCCTATAGCTCCACCTTTTATGAGGGTAGACCTAGCTGACGTGCCAGCCCTTGTAGGCGGCTTTGCCATGGGACCTTGGGCAGGAGTTGCTATCCAATTAGTTAAAAATATACTTAACCTAACAAAGACTCAAACAGTTGGCGTTGGCGAATTATCAAACTTTATAGTTGGTGCGACCTTCGTATTTGTGTCAGCATCAATCTATAAAAACAAAAAGACCAAGAGAACTGCAATCTTCGCCCTTTTCTGCGGTGTAATTGCAATGACAGCCATAGCTACACTTTCAAACGCCTTTGTGGTTTTCCCAGCTTATGGAAAAGCCATGGGCATAGACCTAAACGCCTTTGCAGGCCAAGTACCAGGTAACCCACTTGTTAAATCCTATGTAAGCCTCATGCTTTTATCCATAGCTCCATTCAACATCGTAAAGGGCACAGCAGCAGCCTTTGTTACCGACCTAATCTACAAGAGGGTCTCTCCAATATTAAAATTAAAATAAGGGAAATCCTACATTATTATCCAATAAAATATTCTGTTTGACAAAAAGCACCTCAGCCGGGTGCTTTTTGCGTTGGTAATAGGCGAAAGCTTCCCTATTGGCGAAAAAAAGAGGTATAATGTTAAGAATGAAAGGCTTTTTATGATTATAAACAAGATAAGTGACTTAGAAAAATTTGCAAATAATATTGCGCCGCTTTTAAAAGAAGGCGACGTTATAAACCTCATTGGCGATATGGGTGCCGGCAAAACAACCCTTGTCAATGCCATTGCCAGGTTTTTTAAGATTTACGATTCGTCTTCACCAACCTTTGCCATTGTAAATATCTATGAGGGAGATAAGACTATCTACCACCTAGATTTATACAGGTTTACAGATCCTGACGACCTTTTGGATATTGATTTTGAGACATATTTTTACCCGGAAGGGGCTATAACATTTTTGGAATGGGCGGAAAATGGCGAGGGATATTTGCCAGATGGAATGATAAATATAAGGATAGACAAGATTGACCCTGACACAAGGGAAATCACCATCCTAGATGACACAGAAAGGGCGAGGGAGATTAATGAATTACTTGGCAATTGATACATCAACCATGATTTCAACTGTGACTGTAGCTTGTGAAAATGAAATATTGGGCGATTTTAATGTAAACCAATCAAAGACCCATTCTGAAAGCCTGGTCCCAATGATAGAAAATCTCCTAGACCTTTTGGGAATGACCGTTGCGGATATTGATAAATTTGTAATAGCCGAGGGTCCGGGATCCTTTACTGGCCTCAGGATTGGGATGACTGTCGCAAAGACCCTAGCCCAAGTTGAGAAGAAAGATTTGATTACAATTTCAACCCTAAAGGCCATGGCAGCTGGGTCCACATCAGAAAGGGCAAAGCTTCCTTTAATCGACGCTAGGTCCACAAGGGTTTATGCCGCCTTGTATGGAGAAAATCTAGAAGAAATTATTCCTGCAAATCTTTATGAAATTGACGATTTGGCAGAACTTGTAAATGCCAAAGGCCTTGATATAGAGATGATTGGCCTTTTAAATGACAAGTATTTCGACAAGTTTGAAAGGGCAAAAAAAGCGCCTATAAATATCAATAACTGCATCGGCGGGGGCCTAATTAGGCTTGCAATGGAAGATGATAATCCAGCCAAGCCTCTTTATGAAATAAGTCCAAATTATCTAAGAAAAAGCCAGGCAGAAAGGGAGTTTAAGAATTGATTAGACCAATGAAACTTGAAGACGCCGACAGGGTTTACGAAATCGAAAACGATTCATTTTTCGAACCTTGGACTAAAAGAAGGCTCCTTAAAGAGTTTGAAGAAAACTCCTTCCTCAAACATTTCGTCTACGAAAAAGACGGGGAAGTGGTTGGATTTTACATAATTTCCTGTATATCGGACCTGGTTGAGATTTTCACCATAGCGGTCGATAAAAACTACAGAGAAGAAGGTATAGGATCGGCTCTTTTGGCGCATTTGATAAATTTTGCCAAGGAGAAAAAAGCCAGCGAAATTTGGCTAGAAGCTTCAACCAAGAATATTGCCGCTGTCAATCTTTATGAAAAATACGGTTTTAATATCCAATCTATCAGGAAAAACTACTATCAAAAGACAGGCGAAGATGCCTACAATATGATAAGGACCATTACATGAAAGATTTTTATACCCTTGCAATAGAGACATCTTGCGATGATTCATCCGTTGCAATTTTGAAAAATGAAAGAGAAATTTTAACAAATTTAATATCCAGTCAGATTGACATCCACGCCCTTTTTGGGGGAGTTGTCCCAGAAATCGCCTCTAGAAAACACCTTGAAGCTATAAATCCTTTGATTGATAAGGCAATGGATGAGGCGGGAATTTCCTATTCTGGCCTAGATTTAATCACCGTAACCAAGGGGCCAGGCCTCATTGGTTCACTTTTGGTGGGGATTTCTGCCGCCAAGGCCCTAGCCCTAGCCACTGGCCTTCCCCTAGTAGGAGCCAACCACATGAAGGGCCACATTTGTGCAAATTACCTTTCAAATAAGGACCTAAAGCCACCCTTTGTATGCCTAGTTGTATCGGGCGGCCACACTTATCTGTGCAAGGTTAATGACTACAACGACATCGAAGTCGTAGGCTCTACCAGGGACGATGCCGCAGGTGAATCTTTTGATAAGGTCGCAAGAAAAATCGGTCTCGGCTATCCAGGCGGACCAAAAATCGACAAACTTGCCAAGGAAGGCAATCCACAAGCCATTGATTTTCCAAGGGTTATGCTCGAAAAAGGCTCTTATGACTTTTCTTTTTCAGGCCTTAAGACTGCAGTTTTAAACTATGCCCACAACCTAGAACAAAAGGGAGAAGAAATCAACAAGGCGGACTTAGCTGCTTCCTTCCAAGATGCAGTGGTTGATGTCCTTGTAGAAAAATCCATTAAGCTTCTTGAAGAAACTGGCTACAAACAATTTGCCATTTCTGGCGGAGTTGCTGCCAATTCAAGGCTTAGGGCAAGGATGGGCGAAGAATTAGAAAAGCGAGACATAAGGTTTTATTATCCAGAAACCATCCTTTGTACAGACAACGCAGCTATGATCGCAATGGCAGGTTACCTTGACTATAAGGACGGCATTCGTGATGACACCTTTATGAAAGTTTATCCAAACTTAGACCTATGATATGAGAAGAAGGAAGAAAAACTCAGACTTAAGAAAATATTATAAAATCAACATCGCCTCGTCAATCATTTGGATTTTGGCAGGGGCGGGTATAATTGCCTTTGGAATTTATTACAAGGAAATTTTGGAAAAAGTCTTTGGATCCCTTGCCATCCTAATAGGTTTTCTAACCTTAAGGGCCAGGAAAAAACCAGCTGCAATAAGGATATACGAAGAGCGCAGGCTCCTTGTTTTGGCAGGCCTTTTGATAATTTATTCACTTGTAAATCCTTTGGGCAATATTGCCATCCTTTTTGACATTTTCAAAAGAGATTTTGTAATGAGGGGAGATTTCAATGACAAAGCTTAAAAAATACGGGCTTGCCATCCTTTTTGTCCTTCTCATCCTAATCCAAACTTCCTGTGTCAAAAGGAGGATTGCCTATCTCGAAAGGGAAAAACTTGCCAGGGAAAATACTGGAATCAAGGCGGCGGCCCACACAGGGATTTTTTATCCGGAAAATATTACGGATTTTTCCCTGGAAGAATACCTCAAATGGTACAAGGACCTCAAAGCCCCACCCCACTTGCAACTAGCAAGCCATGAAAATCCCAAAAAGCTCACAAGGTCTGAAATGGTGGCAGACTTTGAATACTTATTCAGAGAGCTCAAAGAGACCTACCCATTTTTTGAGGTTTTGAAGAGAAAATACGACATAGATTTCCTAAAAAACCACGATATTTACCTCAAAAAGGTCAAAGACTGCAAGACTGACGAAGAATTTATCAAGACCCTAAACGAGATAATGGGCGATTTGCACAATTTCCACGCCAAAATTGCGGACTCAGCCTATGTTGACCAAACTTTGAAATATTATTCGCAAAATTGGAATCAACCTTCAATTTATTACGAATTTTTAAACCTAAATAGACAGGTTGTGAGAAATAGGTACGGCATTGACGGAATCCAATCCAAGACAGGCTCAGGCCCTATAAAAAGAAAGCAAATGGGTCTTATAAAAGACGACGGCAAAGCCAATATCAGCCTGGAAAGCCAGGGTGACCTCGCTATTTTAAAGATTTCCCAGATGGGAGATTTGGCAAATATTGACAAGGACGAGAAGGTTCTCGACGAGTTTTTGAGAAACAAACACATGTACAAGGCCCTAGTTATAGACATCAGGGACAATGTTGGGGGCAATATGGAATACTGGCAGAGATTTCTTATGCCAAAATTATCCAAAAACCCAAAACAAGTTGTAAACCATATGTTTTTCAAGGATTCGCCAAAAACTAGGCTTTTGCTCCAGGATAATACCCTAAACATGGAAAATTTGTCAAATGTTGATATTACAGGGATAAGGCTAGACCATGCCGAAGAATTGAAGGACTTCGCCTTTTATATCAAGGATACAATCGCAATAAATCCAGACGAATCCAAAAGGGACAATGGCTATGAGGGAAAAATATTTCTCCTAGTCGACGAAGACGTATTTTCGGCAGCAGAAGGTTTTGCATCCTTTGTCAAAAATACTGAATTTGCAACCATAGTAGGAACTCAAACCGGAGGTGACGGGATCACCCTCGGAGTCATAAACTCCGTCCTCCCAAACTCGGGACTAGTCTTCACCTACACCAACACCTTAGGCTACGACCCAACCGGTGAAATCAACGAAGAAAACCCAACCACCCCCGACATAGAATCCGCATCCTACAGGCAGTCTATAGAAATAATCAAAAATATGGTAAATAACTAAGGAAAGCTCCAGAAACGGGGCTTTTTTGTTTTGGAAAAACTAGATAAAAGCCCCACCTCTAATGAAACCAAAGGAACCCCAGCTCCACCCCTAATGCTAGTGAAAATTTTGTTAGCAAAATTTGTACGGTCTATAATATTTTTCAAGTACTGAAAGTGCGTAGTAAAAATATATGGAGAACCTTATGTAATTTTTGAAAAGCCCGTCCAGCTCGGTGAGGACCGATGCTACGAATATAATGCTAGCAAAAAATATCTGTCATGCCGCCAGGATATAAGTGACTGATATTTTTTGTGGTATTCATCTTTTTCTAGAAATATTTATCTTTCGCAGAAAATGATAGAATAAGCTTATGTAGATTTTAATAAAATTACGACGAATAGGAGTAATTATATAAAAATTTACTGAGCATCGATTATAAAAAGATTACGTTCCTAAACTATTACAGGTGGAGGAGAGAGCCCATGAATAAGGTATTAGAAATCGCCTAGACAAATAAAAAGAACAGACTATGAAAGTCTGCTCCCTTAATTTTTATAATTATTCATTCATTTGCATCATCTGTGAAATTTTCAAGTTCTAAAAACTTATCGAAATCACTTTTATATAATTTATCTTGGATAATCCTGTATTTTTCAAATTCGCTTTCGGCATATTTTTTAGCTAAAGCAGCGCTTACTTTTCCTGCATCACTTAATATACTTGAGTCCCATAGCTTGAGAAATCCGTTCAATCTATTTTCCCAATCTTCCATTGTCATTGGGATGTGTCTTTCTGCTTGCATTTCTGCCATATCTAAATAAGCTGAAACTATCCTTTGCATCTGGTCTAGCTCTTTTTGGTTTAAGTAATTTTTTGCAACACTCACATCATACTTATGAATTTTTGAATCTGGAGATCCTTCCCAATTTGTAAGCCCCATATTCTCCTTAGAATGATTAGCCCTATCAATTATTAATTCAGTTGCAGTTTTACCATGAATGGCATAATGCAATTTATTTTGAACAGCAGCAAAAAATCTCCTGGTAGCTTTGGCTGATGGGTCATAATCTAAAGAAGTAGTATAAATATCAGTAATTTTTTGGTAAAATCTTCTTTCAGATAATCTTATTTCACGAATTTTAACAAGTAATTTATCGAAATAATCCTCTGTTAGCTTAGTTCCTGAATTTTTGAGCCTATCATCATCAATGGCCCAGCCCTTGATTGTATAATCTTTTAAAATTTGGTTTGCCCATTTTCTAAATTGGACCGCACGTTCGTCATTAACTTTAAAACCAACCGCGATAATTGCTTGTAAGTTATAATGCTTAGTTTCTCTTGAAACTGTTCTATTGCCTTCTTTTTGAACTATTAGGAAATTCCTAATAGTTGCTTCTTCTTGCATTTCGTTGTCTTGGAATATATTTTTCAAATGTTCATTTATTGTAGAAACACTTACATTATAAAGAGTAGCCATCATCTTTTGAGTTAGCCAAATATTTTCATCTTCATATCTTATTTCAATAGCATCTTCATCATTTCCTGTGGCAGCTATATAGGTCAAATATTCAGCAGCAGAAGATCTAATTTGTCTTTCATCTTTATTTAATTCTCCGCTCATAATACCTCCAGGCATTTATTTTTTATTTTATCCTAATCTTAAAATAATATAAAAAACATTATTCATCATCATTTACATAAAACCTATCTTCAAACCAATTATCAAACTTATAATCATCAGCTATAGGCAATGACATATCTGAATATAAAAATATTTCAATATCATTATCTCCAAACATATCGTATATCCACTCATCCCAATACTGGAAATCCTCAAAGTCATCTTTATTAAGATTGATTAACATTTCTTGCATTAATAACTCTGCCTCGTCGATGATTGATTTTAATATTATCTCTTCAATAGGCTTATGAGCTATAAAGTCATCACCCTTCACAGCTTTTATTATTAATTGATTTAAAGCTCTTTTTAATTTTATTAAGAAATTATAATCATACTCCATTAGGAATTCTTCTGGTAAGGATAACTGAAGGTTAGAAGCATTTAATTGTCCAATGTGTGAACCTTTAGGTAAGCTTGATAATTCTTCTAGATCCATCATTATATAATCTGATAAGATATCAGAACCTATGCAAAATGCTATAGCTGCGTGTTTACCATATAAGTCGTTTATCGTTTCTGACCATGCATCATGATTCCTATACTCATCTAGATAATTTTCAACATCTGTTTTTTCATCATTAGGAAATTTTGACCACCTTAAAGCTACTAATATACCCTTAATTTTATCCTGTCTAATTGGACTTCCAGATTCATACCTACTCCATGTTCTAGTGCCTACATTAGCTTTTTTTGCAGCTTGTTCAATAGTTAAGCCCAATTCTTCTCTTCTATTTTTTATTAGCTTAGACATGTTGTTATTATTTTCTATTGAATTCATTATAATCCTCCACTCTAAATATGGCTTGCCACTTATATACATTATGTCACTATTTTAAATAAAGTCAATCAGGATTTTTAAAACCATAAATTTATGCTTAGTTTTATTACTTATAAATTATATGCTCTTACTTATCGTTATATCAAATAAAACTTAGTTTACCCATGTGAGTAGATAAATATCAAAAATCAATTTTTATAATTATGTAATCGTAAATATTTTTTTCGTTTTTATGTCCTTATATTTTATAATAAGCTTGGATATGTTTGATCAACACAAATAATATGCATAATATTATATAATTATACACTATTAATTATTAAAAATGATAATTAAAGGTTTTTATACTCTAAGAACTATTAGGGGGATGTAATGACAATCGAACGATTTGACTTTGAATCAAGGGACATAGAAAAATCAAATGTAGAAAAAATAGGTGAGCTCTTTCCTGGGGTTATAACTGAAAAGATGGATGAAAATGGCGTACTTAAGAGAGCTATAGATTTTGATAAGCTGATGGCAGTGCTTAGGGATGATGTGGTTGAAAAAGGCAAGGAACGCTATGAATTTACCTGGCCTGGCAAAAGGCAGGCTATGGCAGAGGCTAATAAGTCTATTAATAAAACCCTAAGACCAGTTGTGGAAGAGTCAAAGGATTGGGACAATACTGAAAACCTCTACATAGAAGGCGACAACCTCGAAGTCCTAAAACTCCTCCAAGAATCATATCTTGGTAAAATTAAGATGATCTATATCGATCCGCCCTACAATACAGGCAATGACTTTGTTTATAATGACGATTTTAAGAAAAATCTCGACCAATACAATGAGGATAATGCCGATTATGACGAAGAAGGGGGTAAATTAATAAAAAACACCGAATCCAACGGCCGCTTCCACTCTGATTGGTGTTCTATGATTTATCCAAGACTTAGGCTCGCTAGAAACCTTCTTTCTGATGATGGGGTTATATTTATATCAATAGATGATAATGAGCAGGGCAATCTCAAAAAAATATGCGATGAAGTTTTTGGGGAAGAGAATCATATTGAAAATTTAATTTGGAAAAGAAGATCAACTCCACCCAATGATAGAGTTATAGGTAAGAATCATGAATATATTTATTTATATTCAAGAAATAATAATTCTTATAAATTAAATTTACAAAGAAGAACAGCTCAGATGAATTCAAATTATAAAAATCCGGATAATGATCCACGAGGGGCTTGGAATTATGCTGATTTATCTGGAAATGGAAAAGGTGGGAGATTAGTAGAAAGCTGTGTATATCCAATACAAGATCCTTCAACAGGAAAAAAACATATGCCGCCTAAGAACAAATGTTGGTTATATAACGAAAGTAAAATGAATGAATTACTAAATGATAATCGAATAGTTTTTAGGGGTGAAAATGGAACTCCATATCAAAAAAGATTCTTAAAAGATGTTAGAGATGGAGCGACTTTACCCACCTTAATAGATGATGTAAATGTGGACTATTCTATCGACATTTCTAAATCAGGAACTTCTCAGAACTCTGCAAAAGAGATTAAAGACTTGTTTAATGAGGATATATTTGAGTTTCCTAAGCCAGTTTCATTAATAGATAAATTAATGGTGGCTGGATCAAATTTTGACTCATATGTATTAGATTTCTTCTCAGGGTTTCGTGTCATAATAGTGATAGAGGCAAATAGTTATGTAAATATAAGGAGTTCAAGACTTCTACCAAAGTTTAAAACTCAAAAAATAAATAGTTGGTGTGCTGCTTAGAGTATCCATTTTAACAATGGGTATTGTAAATAGCATACCAATAAAACTAAGGATTCTTTAAAGAGTCTTATTTTGTGATGAAAATTTAATATGTAAATCTCAGACGATAGAAAGTAATAATTCTGTCGTCTTTTTTATTTCAAAGAAAGGAGGCAGGAATGAATTTTGATTATTTTTATAATAGGCAATCTGAAATGTATAACTTCATTAGGTTACCTATGGTATTAATGGAAGATGAAATTTTTAAGAGCATTTCTATTGAAGCAAAAGTTTTGTATTCATATATGCTTAATCGAATGGGTCTTTCATATAAAAATGGCTGGATAGATGAAGACGGAAAAGTTTTTATTTACTACACAATAGAAAGTATAAAAGATCAATTTAATTGTGCCAGTGAAAAAGCAAACAAATTAATAGCTGAACTTGATATTAAGTCAGGAATAGGACTGATTGAAAAGAAAAGACAAGGACTTGGAAAGCCTAATAGAATTTATGTTAAAGACTTTATGAGCATATTTAATAATATGGAATTAAAAAATCAAGAAGTTCGAAAAACAAAATTCCAGAAGTTCGATAATCGAAATTCAAGAGATTCGAATATCGAAAGTCAAGATTTTCGAAAATCGGAAGGTAACTATAACAATATTAGTAATAATGAGTTAAGAAATAATGATTTTAATAAAGGGCAAAAGCCTTATGGAATATATAAAAATATATTTTTGACTGATGAAGAATACAAGGACTTAACAAATGAGTTAGAAAGCAGAATTAGTGAGTACATTGATAGATTATCATCGTATATGAAAGCAAACAACAGAGTTTATCAAGATCACAAGGCAACGATAATCAATTGGTATCTTAATGATCAAGCGAAAAGCATGAATGACAAATCAACAAGAAAAATGAATTACGATATAGGAGAGAGTTTATGAAAAACTTAAAAGATTTTGTATTAAGAGAAAATGATATTGAAAGAAATGGACATATCTATTGCAAGGTATGCGGTAAAAGAGTTGATGGAGAATTACTTGACCTTGGATTTACAAAGTTTATTCCAAGAATTAAATGTGAATGTGAAATAAAAAGAGATAAGGAAAATGCAGAAAGAGAAATATTAACGAGAATATCATCGCTAAAAAGAGATTGTTTTTCATCGCCAAACCAACACCAATATACTTTTGAGAGATTCTTAAATGAAAAAGGTCAAGCCTACAAGGTTGCTTATAATTATTCCAAAAGCTTTGAGCAAATGAAAAAAGACAATGTTGGACTTTTATTTTATGGAGATGTTGGCAGTGGAAAGACTTATCTTGCTTGTTCTATTGCAAATGAATTAATTGAAAGAGAACAAGTTAAAGTTAAGATTATGAATTTATCTCAGGTTATAAATCAAATACAAAAATCTGCATTTAAGGTTGATTCAAATGAAATAATAAGTAACCTCTCTAATGTTCCTTTGTTAATCTTAGATGACCTTGGAATTGAAAGGGATACATCTTATGCAAGAGAACAAGTATATAACATTATAAACTCAAGATACTTAAAAGGTAGGCCGACAATTTTTACTACAAACTTATCATTGGAAATTATTCAAAATCCAAACATTGACCTTGAGTATCAGAGAATATATTCAAGAATACTTGAAATGACAATACCAGTTAAAGTTACAGGAGAAGATTTTAGAAGAAAAATCCATCAAGAGAAGTTAAGAAAATACAAAGAGTTACTTTTATATGGAGGTGGAATAGATGATTAATGAAGAAGTATCTAGGTCGAGTCTTAATCTTGAAGTAAGACTTGCAAAAGCAACAAGTAAAGCAATTCTTGATGCCTTAAAGAAAGTACACAAGCAAATAGAAGAACAAGGAGGCTTGAAAAATGTAATAAAAAATAACGGAAAAGAAGTAAAACTAAAAGATATGGTTAAAAAGGGACAGTTAGAAGAAATCAATCTAAAGGATCCTGAGTTAAAAGAATTAAAGAAAATTTTAAATAAACACGGAGTGAAGTTTTCTGTTATGAAAGATAAGGAAACTGGCAACCACTCTGTGTTTTTTCAATCTAAGGATATAAAGGTAATGGAACATGCATTTAAAAAAGCAGTTAAGGCTTCTGAAAGAAAGGCCGATAGGAAAGATTCAATAACGAAGACTATAAATAAGTTTAAAGATATGGCTAAGGACACCATCAGAAAAGATAAAGTTAAAAATAAACATAAGGAGCAAAGCTTATGATAAGTAATTTAAAAACATTTGAAAATAAGAATTTTGGGAAACTCACTGTTATAGAAAAAGACGGTGAGTTTTTCTTTATAGCTAATGAAGTAGCAACTATGTTAGGATATGTTAATCCAAGAAAAGCTGTTTATGACCATGTAGATGAGGAAGATAAGGGTGTAACGAAATGGAACACCCCTGGAGGAATACAGAATATTTCAATAATTAACGAATCAGGATTGTATTCACTTATCCTCTCATCAAAACTACCACAAGCAAAAATATTCAAAGCTTGGGTAACTAGAGAAATCTTACCTAGTATTAGAAAAAACGGAGGATATATAGTAGGGCAAGAAAAGAAAACTAATGAAGAGTTACTTGCAGATGCAATTCTTGTAGCCAATAGAATTATTGCTGAAAGAGAAGAAGAAATTGAAGAATTAAGACCAAAGGCAGACTATTATGACAAACTAGTAGATTATAACCTTCTTACAAACTTTAGAAATACTGCCAAAGAGTTAGGAATACCACAAAATCAGTTTATAAGTTTTTTAATGGATAAGGGATTAATTTATAGAGATAAGAAAAAGAAACTCTTACCTTATGCAAATAAGAATAAGGGATATTTTGAAGTGAAAGAATGGGTTGATCCACTAGGTACACTTGTAGGAATACAAACATTTATAACACCAAAGGGAAGACACTTCCTACTAATTTTATTAGATAGTGAAGGTTACTACGATGAATAAGATATTGGAAGCTATTCTTTCTGATATTAAAAACTTAATTAAAATAGACAACCCAAAGAAATTTATATTAGCAAACATTCCTTATCTATCATTCTTCTATATTGGCAATATTTTTTCTAAGCACATCAATTCTTATGTAGGAGGAGATATTATTGATAGAATAATGGTGGGAATTTCTGACATAGGAACTTTATCTTATATACCAAGCCTTAATCCAAGGGACTTGTTATTGGGTATTTCAGTTGCTGGTCTTGTTAAGCTAATAGTTTATAGTAAAGGTAAAAATAAAAAGAAATACAGGCAAGGTAAAGAATATGGATCTGCAAGATGGGTTGCATAATATTAACTGAACAGGAGTGATATATAGACACGAGAAAAGGAGGATAATGCCATGATAGAATATCATAACAAAATCAC
>NZ_JAGGLO010000014.1 GCF_017874475.1 Anaerococcus degeneri | reverse complement strand
AGCCTGATGGTATTCTTACAAAGAAGATAAATGGAAAGACCTTTGTAACAGAGATATATTTTGATAAAAAGAGCAAGGAAACATTTCAAGATAAGTTATTCAAGGTAATACATTCTAAAGGAGATAGTAGCGAGTGAGTAGAAAAAATAACTAAAAAATGCTATAATATTAGTCAATATAGATAAACAAATTTGAATTTGTGGAGGAGAAAATGATGGATAAATTAAGAAAAGAAATTGCAATTCAGCAGAAAAAAGGATTACCATTTATCATGGCATCGGTGATTATATGGCTTCTGATAGTACTTGTGTCAATTTTAGATATCAATATGAATATGAAAAATTTATTGGTGTTTTGCTGTTCATGCCCATTATTACCGCTGTCTTGGCTAATTGGTAAACTTATAAAGGTGGATATCTTTTCAAAACAAAATCCACTTGGACAATTAGGCTTCATTTTCACCTTAAATCAAATGGTTTATTTATTAATCGTTATGTGGGTGTTTAGTGCGGTTCCGGAAAAGATGATTATGGTATACGCTATGGTGTTTGGAGCACATTTATTTCCATATTCATGGTTGTATCAATCAAAGGGATATACAGTTGCTGCAATTTCCATTCCGATGATTTCTTTGATTTTAGGATGTGCATTAAACGGCACAACGGTTGCTGTTGCGGCATGTATTATTGAGATGGTATTTGCTTGTGTATTACATATGGAATTAAAGAAAATGGGAGATAACTAAAACAAATCCCAGTTTGTAGAACTAACAATTTAATAAAAATTACCACAGAAACAGTAAATCAAAAAAGGTTTACTGTTTTTTCTTTGCTCAAAATTAGAAAGAGAGGAAATGAGAAAATGAAAAACATAGAAGAAAAAATTTTAATGGCAGATGAAGAAATCAAGCAGTTACAAAACAAAAGAAAAAAGCTCATCAGTCAGCAGAAACAGGAAGAAAGAAAAAAGAGAGATAAAAGAATATATGAAAAAGGAGCAGTCTTTGAAAGTATCTTTACCGAAAGTAAAAATCTAACCAAAGATGAATTTTATCAGTTGATTACATCTTTAATTCGTAAGGAAGAAGCAAATCTCAAAATACTAAAAATTATAGAAAGCAGAGAAGAAACAGAAAATCAAAATATAGAAAGCTAAGAGGACGAAACGGACATAGATGAATAGTCCCTTGTTTACAAGGGCGCACATATACACCTTAACAGGTGTGCGCGTTCTCCGAAGGCTCTTAGCAGAGGGCATATCAGCTTACGCTGATACAGGGGAACTACATTCCCCTACGGAAATAAATTTCCTACCCCTTGTGTACTTCCCAAAAGAAATCGGATAAAAAGCAATCCGATTTCTTTAGGAAGTCTTATCTATCGCCACTATAACCATACCGAAAAATGGAAAGGAGGTTTTCTTTTATGGCGATATATCATCTTTGTATAAAGATTATTTCAAGAGGTAAAGGCAAAAGTGCAGTAGCAGCTTCCGCTTATCGCAGTGGCGAAAAGATAAAAAACGAATATGACGGTATAGTCCATGACTTTACAAGAAAAGGAGGAATAACACATACAGAAATTCTTTTACCACAAAATGCACCACAGGAATTTTTAGATAGAGGGACATTATGGAATAGTGTTGAAAAAATAGAAAAAAGTAAAAACTCACAACTTGCAAGAGAAATTGAAGTAGCCTTACCCAAAGAATTAGACCGAGAGAAACAAATAAATCTTGTACGAGAATATGTAAAAGAAAATTTTGTAAAAGTAGGTATGTGTGCCGATATTGCCCTACATGATAAAAATGATGGAAATCCACATTGTCATATCCTACTTACCATGCGACCATTAAACGAAGATACAACATGGGGAGCAAAATCAAAAAAGGAATATATCCTTGACGAAAACGGAGAAAAGGTAAAACTAAAAAATGGCAATTACAAAACAAGAAAAATAAATACAACCGATTGGAACGAACAAGACAAAGCAGAAGAATGGAGAAAAGCATGGGCAGATATTACAAACAAGTATCTTGAAGAAAATAGCATACAGGACAAAGTGGATCATCGTTCTTACCAAAGACAAGGCATAGAACAAATACCGACCATTCATTTAGGAGTATCAGCAACCCAAATGGAAAAGAAAGGTATAGCTACAGACAGAGGAAATATCAATAGAGAAATCAAACATCAAAATATGATTTTAAGAGAAATTTCAAGAAGAATAAAAGCCTTGCTAAATTGGATAAGAGGAATAGGAAAAGAAGAAAAAGCAGAGAGCGAAAATATAAAATCCACCCTCCCACCCAAAGAAAATTTATTGTCAATCTTTGAAAATCTTATCCGTAAAAATGCAGATGAGAATAATGCAGACTTAGAGAAATATATTGAAAGTTATCAGCTATTACAAGAGAAAAACATTACAAATATCAATCAATTAAAAGAAAGCATTACTAATTTACGAGATAAGAATTACAAGACAACACGAGCCTTAAAAGATACCGAGAAGAAGATTGATGAAAAAACACAACTCATAGACCAATCAGAAAAATATTTGAAGTACAAGGACACCTACAAAGCCTATACCAAGACAAAGAGAAGCAGACAGGAAGATTTTTACAACGAACATACAGCAGAGATTATTTTATTTGAAAGTGCAAAGAGATATTTGAAAGAACATTTAGGAGAAAGTAAGACCTTGAATATATCCAAATGGGAAACAGAAGTTGCCGCTTTGAAGAAAGAGAAAAAGAGCCTATACAATAAAATATTAGAGATACGAGAAGAAGTGGCACAAGCTGAAAAAGTTAAGACCTGTATAGAGGAGTTACAGGAACGAGAAAAGCAACTATCACAGGTAAAGAGGAATGAGTTAGACCTATAATACTAAGTGGGAAAGTGGTATAATGAAAATAATTAGTTTCACATAACTTGCAAAATAAAATGAGAAAGGAGGGACATGGAGATGAACAAAAATGAGTTGCTTAGTGGTGTTGCAGATACTCTATATATTCCTCTTATAGCAAGAGTTTATGCGTCTGAAAAATTTCCTGATTTTTTCTATGATGAAAAAGCATTATCCTTAAAACAACATATACCCACAAACAGTATAGAAAGTAATACTACTGAATATTTTTATATGGCAAGTGTTTGCAGACAACAAACGATGGACAAAAAAATTATTAGTTTCATCGAAAAAAACAAGGAATGTAATATTGTCTTTTTAGGAGCAGGATTGGAAACAGCATATAATCGCATAAAAAATGTTAAAGTTAATTTCTATCAAATCGATTTGCCGGATGTCATAATACTAAGAAAAAAAGTATTAGGAAATGCCGATAATGAAAGATTGATAGCAGGGGATATGTTTACTCTTGATTGGATAAAAGAAATAGATACTTCTTTGCCGACAATGATTGTAGTTGCAGGAGTATATCAATATTTTGATAAAGAAAAAATTGTAGATATGATTAAGGGCATGAAATCATTGATTCCTAACGGAGAATTGATATTTGACGCAACAAATTCCAAGGGATTAGAGCTTGCTAATAAATATGTAAAACAAACGGGAAATGAAGACGCACAAATGTATTTTAGCGTAGATGACCCAAAAGAATTTGCAAGCTGCACGAATACAGGGTTAGTAGGAGTTACAGGCTTTTTTGATGGAGCATTAAAGCATTGTAAGGGATTGAAATTAAAAACAAGAATATATATGTATTTTGCAGATAAGTTAAACAGAACAAAAATTATACATTTGAGTTTCTAACCCAATATCTAACTAATAAATTTTAATAAAACTAACAGCAAAACAGTAAATCAAAAAAGGTTTACTGTTTTTTTCTTGTCTAAAAGCTAAAAATCTTTATAGAAAAAGCGTCCATAAATATAAAAAGATACTTGACAAAACGCTTCCTGGGGAACGAGAAAAGATATAGAGCCGTATGTGGATGAAAAGTTCCAAAACAATATTTTGCTTACTCAAACAGAACGATTAACTATGAATGGCAGACCTGCAAATCCAAATTATGCTCGTAACAAAAATGTACTTGTTATAGGTGGTTCTGGTTCAGGAAAGACAAGATTTTATGTAAAACCGAACCTAATGCAAATGCACTCTTCATATTGTGTAACAGATCCTAAAGGATTAACCTCATAGGGACAGAGAAAATAATAAAAACTTGGAAAGGAGGTAATTCTCGTGTCAAATATGAAAAGAACAGGACAAACAGCCCTTTATGAGCGTTTAAGTCGTGATGATGAAATGCAAGGAGAAAGTAATTCCATCACCAATCAAAAGCAGCTACTTGAAAGCTATGCAAAAAGAAACGGCTTTATAAATATTTATCACTATACCGATGATGGAGTAAGCGGAACAACCTTTGATAGAGAGGGATTTCAAAAGATGATAAAAGCAGTAGAAGAAAACAAAGTATCTACTGTGATAGTAAAAGATATGAGTAGGTTTGGCAGAGATTACCTCAAAGTAGGCTTTTACACCGAAATACTTTTCAAAGAAAAGGGAGTAAGATTTATCGCCATCAATAACGGAATAGATAGTGAGAAACAAGCAGAAAGCGACTTTACCCCATTTCTAAATATCATGAACGAATGGTATGCAAGAGATACATCAAGAAAAATACAATCCATCTTCAGAGCAAGAATGGAAGAGGGTAAAAGAGTATCACCAAGCGTACCATACGGCTATTATAGAAACCCTAAGAACAAACAGGAGCTACTTGTCGATAAAGAGAGTTCAAAGGTCGTAAAACGCATTTACAGACTTGTAATAGAGGGATATGGAGTAACACAGATAGCAGATATACTAACCAAAGATAAAGTCCTTATCCCATCAGCCTATGCAGAAATACATTATCCCGAAAATAATCATAGCTCCAAGAAAAGAGGAATAGAAGACCCGTATTTTTGGACACCGACCACAGTAGGCTATATCTTAGAAAAGCAAGAATATATGGGACACACCGTACTTGGTAAAACAATATGCCTTGATTACAAAACCAAAAAACGAAGAAAGGCGAAAGAAGATGAACTCATTATCTTCAAAAACACCCATGAAGCAATCATTGATGAAGAAACATGGAATAACGCACAAAGGTTAAGAAAAACAGTGAGAAGAAGTCCAAAGTATGGAACAACATCACACCCCTTTACAGGACTTTTAATCTGTTCAGATTGTGGAGGAAAGTTAAGTTACAGAGAGCCGGCAGAACACAAAGAAAAGAAATATGATAGTGATTACTCTTTTGTATGTCAACATTATAGACACAGAAAAGGCACTTGCAGTATGCACTATATTAAAGTAAAAACAGTGAATGAAATTCTATTAAAATCAATCAAAGAAATAACCGACTTTGCCAAAGACGAAAAGCAAGAATTTCTAAAAGTGATGAATAGATTATCCGATGAAAAAAAAGAAGAAAAGTATCAAGGAGATAAAGAGAAGTTAGAAAAACTGTCATCAAGAAATGCAGAACTAACAACCCTTATTACAAAGCTATATGAAGACCATGCACTTGGGAAAATTCCTGTAAAACACTTTGATAGATTGTTTAATACCTATGATATGGAGCAACAAGATTTAGAGAAACAAATACAGTATTTTGAACAAGAAATAGAAAGCTATCATCAGAGGAAAGTTGACACCGATAAATTTCTAAAAATGATAGAAAAGTATACAGATATTGAGGAACTGACAGTACCAATGATAAACGAGTATATTGAAAAAGTAGTAGTCCACGAAGCGACAGGGGGAAGAAAAGGCAAAAACAGAAAACAACAGGTTGATGTTTATTTTAACTTTATAGGCAACTGTCAAGTGCCACAGAAAGAGGAGATAGAAAAACTGGCTTAAAAATGGTATAATATTATTAATTATTCAGAGAGAAAAATAAGAAGTTGTGGAGGTGATTTTTTGCGAACATACGAAAATAAAGAAGAACTCAAGACTGAAATAAATAAAACATTTAAAAAATATATTTCAGAATTTGATAATATACCAGAAACCTTAAAAGATAAGAGAGTTGATGAAGTTGATAGAACTCCCGCAGAAAACCTTGCTTATCAAGTGGGATGGACAACCTTACTTCTTAAATGGGAGAAAGATGAAAGAAAGGGACTTAAAGTAAAGACACCATCGGACGAATTTAAATGGAATCAACTTGGTGAATTATATCAGTGGTTTACGGATACTTACGCTCATTTATCCTTACAAGAGTTGAAATCCAAATTAAATGAAAATATTAATTCTATCTATGCAATGATTGATTCGTTAAGTGAGGAAGAATTGTTTAAACCGCATATGAAAAAATGGGCTGATGAAGCGACTAAAATAGCAGTATGGGAGGTATATAAGTTTATTCATGTAAATACGGTTGCACCTTTTGGATCTTTTAGAACAAAAATCAGAAAATGGAAGAAGATAGTACTATAAATCTCAGTTTGTCGAAGTAAAATAATTAAATACAAGTAATAATATATCAACTTACGAAACAGTAAACAAAAAGAATGGTTTACTGTTTTTTCTTTGCTCAAAATTACGAAGAAAGGAAAACAGAAAATGAAAAATATAGATGAAAAAATTTTAATGGCAGAAGAAGAAATTAAGCAGTTACAAAACAAAAGAAAAAAGCTCATCAGTCAGCAGAAACAGGAAGAAAGAAAAAAGAGAGATAAAAGGCTTTATGAAAAAGGAGCAGTCTTTGAAAGTATCTTTACCGAAAGCAAGGATTTTACAAAAGATGAATTCTATCAACTAATCTCATTTTCAACTATCAAAGAAGCAATCAATCAAAAAATCTTAAAAATCATAGAGAAGCGAGAACAAAGCGAAAACAAAATTACAGAAATACAAGAGGAAGAAACAGAGATAGAGAAATAGTCCCTTGTTGACAAGGGCGCACTTATACACCCTAAAGGGTGTGTGCGTTCTCCGAAGGCTCTTGCAGAGAGCATATCAGCTAACGCTGATACAGGGGAGCTACACTCCCCTACGGAAATAAATTTCCTACCCCTTGTGTACTTCCCAAAAGAAATCGGATAAAAAGCTATCCGATTTTTTTAGGAAGTTCTATCTATCTCCACCATAACCATATCAGAAAATGGAAAGGAGGTTTTTTACTATGGCGATATATCATCTTTGCATAAAGATTATTTCAAGAGGTAAAGGCAAAAGTGCAGTAGCAGCTTCCGCCTATCGAAGTGGCGAGAAGATAAAAAACGAATATGACGGTATAGTCCATGACTTTACAAGAAAAGGTGGAATAGCCCATACAGAAATTCTTTTACCACAAAATGCACCACAGGAATTTTCAGATAGAGGGACATTATGGAATAGTGTTGAAAAAATAGAAAAGAGTAAAAACTCACAACTTGCAAGAGAAATTGAAGTAGCCTTACCCAAAGAATTAGACCGAGAGAAACAAATAAATCTTGTACGAGAATATGTAAAAGAAAATTTTGTAAAAGTAGGTATGTGTGCCGATATTGCAATACATGATAAAAATGATGGAAACCCACATTGTCATATATTACTTACCATGCGACCACTAAACGAGGATACAACATGGGGAGCAAAATCAAAAAAGGAATATATCCTTGATGAAAACGGAGAAAAAGTAAAACTCAAAAATGGAAATTACAAAACACGAAAAATCAATACAACAGATTGGAATGAGCAAGACAAAGCAGAAGAGTGGCGAAAAGCATGGGCAGATATCACAAACAAATATCTTGAAGAAAACAGCATACAGGAGAAAGTGGATCATCGCTCTTATCTAAGGCAAGGAATAGAACAAATACCGACCATTCATTTAGGAGTATCAGCAACACAAATGGAAAAGAAAGGCATATCCACAGACAGAGGATACATCAACAGAGAAATCATACATCAAAACAAGATATTAAAAGAAATCTCAAGAAGAATAAAGGCATTGCTAAATTGGATAAGGGGAATTGGAAAAGAAGAAAATACAGAAAATGAAAATACAAAGTTCACCCTCCCACTCAAAGAAAATTTGCAGTCAATCTTTGAAAATCTTATCCGTGAAAATGCAGATAAGAATAATGCTGATTTAGAAAAATATATTGAGAGTTATCAGCTACTCAAAGATAAAAATATCACTTCATTATCCCAGCTAAAAGAAAGTATAGTTACCTTACGAGATAAGAATTACAAGACCACAAGAGCCTTAAAAGATACCGAAAAGAAAGTTGATGATAAAACAAAACTCATAGACCAGTCAGAAAAATATTTGAAGCATAAGGACACCTACAAAGCCTATACCAAGACAAAGAAAAGCAAACAGGGGAATTTTTATAACGAGCATACGGCAGAAATTATTTTATTTGAAAGTGCTAAGAAATATTTGAAAGACCATTTAGGAGAAAGTAAAACCTTAGCCATCAGTAAATGGAAATCAGAACTTGCCACTTTGAAGAAAGAGAAAAAGAACCTATACAGTCAAATATTGGAGATACGAGAAGAAGTTGAACAGGCTGAAAAAGTTAAAACCTGTATAGAGCAAATAGAGGGACACGAAAAGCGACTATCACAGGGAAAGAGGAATGAGTTAGACCTATAAAACTAAGTGAAAAAATGGTATAATATTAAAAAAGATAGAAAGGGGGCTTTGACACTGAGTAAAAATAAAACAGCTACATTTTTTGCAATATTAGCAGCAGCATTATATGCAATCAATGTACCAATATCGAAAATATTATTAGCAAATGTGTCTCCGACAATGCTTGCCGGTTTTTTGTATTTAGGAGCAGGTGTTGGTATTGGGATATTACTTGGAATAAAGAAAACTCAAAACAAATTGACTGACGAAAAATGGCTTAATATAAATGATTTACCTTATACAATTGCAATGGTTGTTCTTGATATAGCAGCACCGATATTTCTGATGTTTGGCATTGCCAATACAAATTCTGCTAATGTCTCGTTAATTAATAACTTTGAAATTGTTGCAACATCGGTCATTGCCCTTTTGATTTTTAAGGAAAAAATTTCTAAAAGATTATGGATTGCTATTGTCCTTGTACTTTTATCAAGCGTCATTCTTAGCTTTGAGGGGATGGAAGCATTAGCACTGAATAAAGGTTCAATGTTTGTTTTATGTGCTTGTATTTGTTGGGGGATTGAGAATAATTGTACAAGAAGTATAAGTGATAAAAGTTCTGAGGAAATTGTGTTAATAAAAGGAATTTTCTCGGGTATTGGCAGTATTGTTATTGCTTTTATCATTGGAGAACATCTACCTGAAATACTATATATACTTGCGGTTATGTTACTTGGTTTTGTGGCATATGGTTTAAGTATAAATTTTTATATTATGGCACAAAAGAACTTGGGTGCAGCAAAAACAAGTGCATTTTATTCTATAGCACCATTTTTAGGAGTGGGATTTAGTTTTATTATTTTGGGTGAAAGACCAACAGTAAAATTTTATATCGCCCTCGGCATTATGATAATCAGCACATTGATTATGATAAAAGATACGCTTGGTAACGAAAAAATATATAATGGATATGTCCATACCCACCAGCATAAGCACGGAAAAGTAGTACATTCGCATGAGCATAGACATTTTATATTTAACCCTATGCATATACACAGTCATTCTCATGCAAACACATAAATGATTGGAAAATGGCTTAACTTATATAACCGTTAAGAAATAAGCATAATACAACAAAGAGAAACAGTGAATCAAAAAAGGTTTACTGTTTTTCTTTGCTTAAAAGTTAATACGGCTTACAGAAAGAGCGTCCATAAATATAAAAAGGTACTTGACAAAACGCTTCCTGGGGAACGAGAAAAGATATAGAGCCGTATGTGGATGAAAAGTTCCAAAACAATATTTTGCTTACTCAAACAGAACGATTAACTATGAATGGCAGACCTGCAAATCCAAATTATGCTCGTAACAAAAATGTACTTGTTATAGGTGGTTCTGGTTCAGGAAAGACAAGATTTTATGTAAAACCGAACCTAATGCAAATGCACTCTTCATATTGTGTAACAGATCCTAAAGGAACAATAGTCATTGAGTGTGGCAAGATGCTTGAAGATAATGGCTATGAGATAAAAATCTTAAATACCATCAACTTCAAAAAGAGCATGAAGTACAATCCATTCGCTTACATCAGAAGTGAAAAAGACATACTGAAACTGGTGCAGACAATTATTGCGAACACTAAGGGAGAGGGAGAAAAAGCAGGAGAAGATTTTTGGGTGAAAGCCGAAAAGCTCTATTATACAGCTCTTATCGGATATATCTTCTATGAAGCTCCAAGAGAAGAAAAGAACTTTGCGACACTACTGGATATGATAGACGCTTCAGAAGTCAGAGAAGATGATGAAACCTATATGAATCCCATTGATAGACTGTTTGAAGCATTGGAAAAGAAAGAGCCTACGCACTTTGCAGTCAAGCAATATAAGAAATATAAGCTTGCAGCAGGAGTAATAGAATTAAGGAGAACACTTAATCACTGTTTTAGTGAAATATGTACTTCTTAATTCTTTTTTATTTAAGAAATTAAGAGAAAGGAGGAAAAAGTGAGGAATTTTGAAAAGATAACAGCACTCTATGAGAGATTAAGTCGAGATGATGAACTTGAAGGAGAAAGTAACTCAATCGTTAATCAAAAGAAAATCCTTGAAGAATATGCAAGTAAGAATAATTTAACCAACATCATCCATTTTACAGATGACGGAATAAGCGGGACACAGTTTGATAGACCAGGCTTTATGGAAATGATGAATGGAGTAAATACTGGAAATATCGGTTGTATCATCGTAAAGGATATGAGTAGACTCGGCAGAGATTATCTTAAAGTCGGTCAATGTATGGAGATATTAAGACAAAAGGGCGTAAGACTGATTGCTATCAATGACAATGTAGACAGTTTTTACAGAGAAGATGATTTTACCCCTTTTAGAAATATTATGAATGAATGGTATGCAAGAGATACTTCAAGAAAAATACAATCTACATTTAGATCAAAAGGAGAAAGCGGAAAGCATACGGCAAGCACTCCACCTTATGGCTACATCAAAGATGAAAAAGACAAAGATAAGTGGGTTGTAGATGAAAAAGCAGCCGAGATAGTAAGACGAATATTTAATCTTACAATGGACGGAGCAGGACCATACAAAATAGCAAAGATACTGGAAGCGGATAAGATAGATATACCCGCTTATCATCAGAAAAAATTGGGATATGGATTACATCAAAGCAAAAACTTTGAATATCCTTATCGTTGGTGTAGCTCCACAATTGCAAGTATCTTAAAGAAAAAAGAATACTTAGGGCATACAGTTAACTTTAAAACAAGAAAGCATTTCAAGGATAAGAAAAGTAAATATGTATCCGAAGATAATTGGCTCATCTTTGAAAATACTCACGAAGCCATCATAGACCAAGAAACCTTTGATAATGTGCAAAGGATAAGGGGAAATGTAAAAAGGTATCCTGACGGTTGGGGAGAATATCACCCACTCACAGGACTGATGTATTGTGCAGATTGTGGGAGCAAGATGTATGTTCATAGAACGAGCAATTACAAAAATATACCCTATTACACTTGCAGTGCCTATACTAAAACACCTTGTGGCATGCTTTGTCCATCAGCACACAGAATAAAAGCGGAAGTAGTCTTAAACCTTATTAGGGAAACACTGAAAGACATTAAAAAATACCTTGATGAAGATAATGAAGCCTTTATCCGTTCCATTCAAAATGAAATGGAAGAAAAAGAAAAAATAGAGATAGAAAAGGAAAAGATAAGATTAACGGAAAGCCAAAACAGACTTCAGGAACTCGAACGACTGATGTGCAGAATTTACGAAGATATGATCCTGAATAAAATACCGAATAATCGCTATGAAATCCTTAATAATCAATATGAAACGGAGCAGGTAGCTTTAAGTAAAGAAATTAAGGACTTGGAGCAGCAGGTTTCAAGATATGAAAAAGAAACAGACAGAGCAAGAAAATTTATATCTCTTATCAGTCGTTATGAAAACTTTGATGAACTTACAACTACAATGATAAATGAGTTTGTAGAAAAAATTATCGTACACGAAAGAGATA
Source organism: Anaerococcus degeneri (assembly GCF_017874475.1). Taxonomy (GTDB): domain Bacteria; phylum Bacillota; class Clostridia; order Tissierellales; family Peptoniphilaceae; genus Anaerococcus; species Anaerococcus degeneri. The sequence goes on along the minus strand of NZ_JAGGLO010000014.1, from coordinate 24,790 downwards.
GAAAAGGAAGTCAGACATCAAAGCAAAAGATAGAAATATATTTTAACTTCATAGGAAATTATGAAGTGCCAAAAGAAGAGTTAAGCGAAGAAGAACGATCAAAACTTGAGGAAGAAGAACGAAAAATTAATGAGAGAAGAGACAGACTTCATCAAAATTATCTAAAGCGTAAAGCAAATGGAAAACAACAGGAGTATGAGGAAAGGTATAAGGAAAGGAGAGAACAGAAAAAACAGGAGAAGTTAAAGGTTTTGAAAAGGGCAGGTATACTGATGAAGGATTATAAAAACAAGGAATCATTTAAAGAGAGCGTGTAAAAATTACACGCTCTAAATTTATGTTTTATAATATTGGGATAAATTTCTTTAGTTAAGCATACTTTTATATTTACTTGGTGTGATACCATAAGTTGATTTGAATATTTTAGCAAAATGTCCTGTGTGTGTATAGCCAACTTTTTCTGCTATCGTAGATATTTTATACTCGGGATTTTTCAGCAATAATAATGCCCTATTAAGCCTTAGTTCTTTTAAGTACTCGTAGGGAGGAACACCGTAGTATTTGCGAAAAGCTAATTGAAATCGTGCAGGACTCATTAAAGCAATTTTAGAGAGTTCAAGTCCGTCAATATGAACCGATAAATCTTTTTTCATAGCTGATACAGCCCTTTTCAGATTTTGCTTATCTTTTTTAGTTAAGACAACGGATATATTTTTTTCCTTTTCTTCTAACTCTGTAATTATGATAGATAATAGTTCCATAACTTTGCTTTCCAAATATAAAGGCAAAATCTTTCCTTCAGCTTGGGATTCTCTTATCTGTTGAAATATAAAATTCAACTGCGGAGAATTTTGAGTTTTTAACAAATAAGAATTAAGAATCTTTGCTTTTTCATATTCAAAATCATCATATTTTAATTTTAAGAAAGTATCAAAGTATTCTTTGGTTAGGATTATTTTCGTAAACTTTACAGGCTTATTTGCCTCACAATAGGTATAAGTTTTCTTTTCTGTATTTAAGTAACAATATATACCTTTTTCTACATTATTTAACTTTCTGCCACCGACTTTAAATGAACTGCTTTCTGTTTCAAATTGGCTAATCTCTAAATACTTTTCAGATACTTCGGTTATTTTCTCCATTGTTTCATTTGGAGTAAAGTTAGCAATTAAAATTAGAATTAAACGGCTGTCAAATTTTAGTATGCGAAAAGTACCTTTGCCAAAATGGGGATCTATTTTAAAGATTTGTTTGTTTTCGGTTGATAAAGTTGGAACAGGAATAAAAGGAGCGTCATGTACTAAGTTTGTTAAATAATCAATAACTGTTCTATCCATCAATTCTACTCACCTCTTTTAATATCACAAATTTATTTTATTATATCACAAATTTATAAAAATGTAAATAGAAATACTGATAAAAAGCTTATAAATAAAGGGATTACAAGGAATATCAAAATTCATAGTTAGATTTTGAGTTATAAAAAATTAGCTTTATAATGAATGTAGTTAGTTAGATACGGCTAACAATTATGAAAGGAGATGGAATAACTAATGGAAAAAAAGAAGACAGGGATATCTTATGTATTCCAATTAGCAAAAGATGAGAGAAAAAAGCTACATTTAGGAATGTTTTTATCTGTCATTTCTGCGGCTTTATCATTAGTTCCTTATTTTGTAGTTTATAAGATATTACTAATGATATTCCAGAAGAATATTTCGTATACAGAAATTTTAATGTGGGCAGGTATAGGAATTATAAGTGCTGTTTTGCAAGCAATACTAATGTCCTTTGCGGGCATTTTATCTCATACAGCAGCTTTTAACACAATACACAGAATTAAGCTGAAAGTTGTAAATCATATTTCAAAATTTAATTTGGGATTCTTTCAAGAGCATGCCCCCGGAGAAATTAAAACATTGTTGTTTGATGATGTAGATAGAGTTGAAAATTTTTTGGCTCATAGCACTTTGGAATTAGCTCAGGCAGCAGTTGTTCCGGTTATTATGTTCATTTTCATGTTGAAATTAAATTGGATGATGGCACTTGTTATGCTTATTCCTATGATTTTGGGATTAGGAATTCCTATGATGCTAATGAAAAATTATCCGGATATGTCAACGGAGCTATCCGAAGATATTGCTGATTTAAATGCTTCGGCAAACGAATTTATAAAGGCTATGCCTGTAATAAAAATGTATCATTTAACAGCAGAAAAATTTGAACAATATAGAAGCTCATTGAATGCGTATATTACTTGTTGGAAAAAGATGTGTATGAGCTCTTGCTATCCTTTATCAATAACCTTAGTGGTTTTGGATTCAGCAATCTTATTTACATTGCCGTTCGGAGGATATTTCTTTTTGAGAAATTCTTTATCAGCAACATCCTATTTGCTATTTATTATGCTTACAATGTGCTTTTTTGTTTCGTTCTTAAATATGGTAACAATCTTTATGCAATCTATGGAGCTTGGAAGCGGATTGGATAACATAAAAAAAATAATGGATATGGATGAATTGAAAGACGGAACAAAAATCATAAACAAGAATGAGTGTATGAAAATAGATTTTAAAGACGTTACTTTCAGCTATGACGATGAAGAAACAAAAAATAAAGCATTACAACATATAAATTTATCCTTAAAACCGAATACAATAAATGCTTTTGTGGGACCTTCCGGTGCAGGCAAGACAACTGCTGCACAATTGATTGGGAGGTACTGGGATGTAACAAGTGGAGCAATTAAAATTAACGACATACCGATCAATGAATTAAAAATAGATAATTTGATGGACATTACATCATTTGTTTTTCAAGATGTATTTCTTTTGGAGGACACTCTCTATGAGAATATTCGTATGGGAACAGATACAGATGAAAATAAGATTATTGAGGCTGCAAAAGCAGCACAAATTCATGACTTTATTATGAGTTTACCGAATGGATATCAGACAAGAATCGGGGATCAAGGGGTGAAATTGTCAGGTGGACAGCAACAAAGAATCTCAATCGCTAGAGCAATACTCAAAGATTCTCCAATTATTATTTTTGATGAAGCAACTTCCTATTCAGATATAGAAAATGAGTACCAGATACAGTTAGCACTTCAAAACTTGTTGAAAAATAAAACAATCATTATGATTGCTCATCGTTTGCATACTATTAAGAATGCAGATCAAATTGTTGTATTTGATGAAGGGGAAGTCGTAGAGGTTGGAACACATAAAACTCTTTTAGAAAGAAAAGGGGTCTATGAAAGTATGTGGAACACATACACAAAAGATTACTTTGGAGAGGGGGTAAGTGCAAATGCTTAAGATTATTAGAACACTTCTGAAAGATAAAAAAGAAAAATTGTATTTACCGATTTTTCTAATGGTTATTGATTCGATAGGAAGCATTGTTTTGTATTTAATGCTCTATTTTACCGTTGTTAATATATTGCAAAATACATTAACTAAAACCTTAATCATAGAATATACGGTAATATGTTTCATCAGTATGATTGCAAGGATACTGATTTATAGGCATGCATACTATTTGAGCTTTTCAAGAGGAGCTGAAATGTGTGGAGATATGCGTTTGGATTTAGCAAATCATTATAGGAGTTTGAGCCTTGGTCATTTCCAAAAAAATAGTAGTGGTTATCTATTATCAACTCTTACAAAGGATTTGAGTAGTTTTGAACTGATCATAACGCACACTTTACCATCGGTTATTAAAACGGCAGTTACAGCAATATTGATTTTATTAGGCACATTTTTTATCGATTGGAAGCTCGCATTATTAGAGTGTTTAGTATTGCTTATCGCATATCCTATGTTGATATGGGGCAACAAATTGATAGAAAAATACGGGGCAAGAAAAAGAAATTTAAATTCTAAGATGATTTCTATTATTTTAGAGTACATTCAAGGTATGAAAGCGTTTAAGTCAGCTAATATGACAAGTGAACATTTTGAAAGAATGATAAATACACTTGAAAATGTTAGAAAGACAAGCGTAAACGCAGAAAAGAAAATGGCGTTACCTACAAGTATGTACTTTATCACAGTTAACTTTTTGCTTCCGATAGTTCTTCTTATAGGAGGATATTTGCTTATAAATGGTAGTGTTAGAACTGAACAGTTTGTGGCTTTTATGCTTATGAGTTTAGCATTATCTGCACTTCTTATTGCCTTTCAACATTCCTATGGACTATTGAAAGATTTGAAATTAGCTGCAAGTAATCTTGAGAAAGCTTATGAAACGAAGCCATTGCCTTATTCTGAAAATGAAGTTGAATTAGAAAATTTTGATATTCAATTTAAGAATGTAAATTTTTCTTATGATAGAAATAAAACGATTCTGAACAATATTTCTTTTGAAGCAAAAGAAGGAACTTCTACAGCTTTAATTGGTCCTTCCGGTGGAGGAAAAACTACAATCGCTAATTTGATTGCAAGATTTTGGGATGTAAATAGTGGAGAAATTATAATTGGTGGAAAAAATATAAAATCCATAAAACCTGATGTGTTGCTTAAATATGTTAGTCAGGTTTTTCAAGATAATGTACTGTTAACCGATACTGTTTATAACAATATCAGGGTTGGAAAACCTAATGCAACAAAGGAAGAAGTTTATCAAGCTGCAAAATTAGCTTGTTGCCATGAATTTATTTTGAAAATGAAGGATGGATATGAAACGGAAATAAAAGATGGAGGAAGTACATTATCCGGCGGTGAACGACAAAGGATTGCTATTGCAAGAGCGATTCTGAAGGATGCACCAATTCTTTTGTTGGATGAATCTACAGCTTCTCTTGATCCTGATAATGAAGCTAAAATCAATAATGCTTTGGAGCATTTAATGCAAGGAAAGACAGTTTTTGTTATTGCTCACAGATTGAATACCATTAAAAACGCTAATCAAATTATTTTGATAAATAACGGAAGAATTGAAGAACAAGGAAATCATAATGAACTTTATGGAAAAAAAGGACATTACTATGAAATGGTAAATACACAGGAAAGAGCGAAAAAGTGGATGATAAAGGAGAATAGTTATGGAGAGGCTTAGTACTTTGAAAGAAAAGACAAAAGGTAAAGTTGTTGAAATTATTGGTGATACACATTTTCAAAGCAGAATAATATCTATCGGAATAACTGTCGGAAGCGATGTTGAAGTTATCCAGAATTATAAAAAGCAACCTATTCTCATTTATTGTAGAGATACGATGATAGCTGTCAATAAGATAGAGGCAGAGAAAATAATGATGGAGGTACTTTGAGATATGAAGAAAATAACGATTGCTTTGCTGGGGCAGCCTAATTCTGGAAAATCGACTTTGTTTAATGGGTTGACAGGCTCAAATCAACATGTTGGAAATTGGCCGGGTAAAACCGTTGAGAAAAAAGAAGGCGAATTTTCGTATAAAGATACCAATTATACGATTGTGGATTTACCAGGAACTTACGGATTATCAGCAAATTCAGAGGAAGAAGTTATAACAAGAGAATATATAGAAACCGGGAACGCAGACCTAATTGCTATTATGGCAGATGCTTCACAATTAAATCGAAGTCTATTTATGCTCTCTGACTACATTGGAATAAATATTCCGGTTGTCTTAATCATGAACATGATGGATGTTGCTACAAGTCAAGGGAAAAATATAAATATAAAGGGGTTACAAAAATCCTTGAATATACCTGTCATTCCTATCGTTGCGGCAGATAAAAAGGAATACAAAGAGTTTTATGCTTTTCTGGAGCATTCAGATAGAGGAAAAATTTTATCTGACGAAAATTTAGAAAGGGCATATGAAAATATTGTTGGAGATAACTATAAGCTATTAAAAAAACATATCCCTGATAAAGGTATAGGTGTATTTTCAAAGTCGTGGATTATCGGAAAATTATTAGATCAGGATGCAAAAGTAATTGCGTTAGTAAAAGATAATGTTGAAAAAGTCGAATTTGAAGAAATAGAGAACGTATTAAAAAGCATAAAAAATGGCAATTTAATAACCGGTAATTGTAAATTTGAATGGATAGATAAACTTATCAATGCAAATGTTATTCAGAAAAAGAGAGTATTTAAGAGAAGCAAATTTGATCGTATAGCCACAAGTAAAGCTTTCGGAAAACCTATGGCTATCGGAGTTATCATTTTAGGATTAGTTGCTTCTATGCTCATCGGATTTCCGCTAATGGGGTTATTTGGGTTTGTTATACCTAAAATATCAACATTGTTGGCAAAGGGGCTTGTCGCCATTGGAGTATCAAATTGGCTGATTTCACTTTTGTGTGGAGCCGTAATGACTGCAATTACTTTTGCATTGCAAATGGCAAGTTATGTATTGGGAATTAGCTTAGTATTTGGATTCTTGGAAGATGTAGGATATATGGCAAGAGTTTCCTATGTCTTTGACAACACTATGTCGAAATTAGGATTGCAAGGAAAAGCAATTATGCCGTTCTTGTTAAGTTTCGGCTGTAATATAGGTGGAATCACAGGAACGAGAGTAATTGATTCATGGGGACAGAGGGTTATGACGATTGCATTATCTTGGGTAGTCCCTTGCGGGTCAACATGGGGAGTAGTCGGGCTTGTTACAGGAACATTCTTCGGAAAACAGGCAGTATTTGTGATATTAAGCCTATTTGCAGTTGCTTTTCTACATTTACTAATCACATATAGGATTTTCAGAAAATCGCTTTATGAGGGAAGTGAACATTTTGGAATGATTATGGAACTTCCACCATATCACAAGCCACATTGGAAAAATTTACTTTCTTCTGTAATGAATAGGATGGGAAATGTACTGAAAAGGGCATTGAGTATCATTATCCTTATTTCTGTTATATTTTGGATTCTTGCCTATACGCCTGATGGAAATATAGCTAACAGCCTTATTTATAAAGTAGGAACATTTATAGAGCCTGTAACAAAATTGTTTGGGTTACCATGGCAATTATTTATGGCTTTTGTTGCTTCTGCAATGGGAAAAGAATCGGCATTAGGAGTAATGGCATCATTATTTACTTCTTCAGGAATATGGCATGCAGTTGAGGTTAAAGGGACAGTAGATACCGCTATTCTAAGCAATAATATGTTGACAATGATTTCAAAGCCGGAAGCCTTAGCATTTACTTTTGCCTTTTTCTTCAATATGCCTTGTTTGATGGCTCTTGCAGCTACCGCACAAGAAACACATTCAAAAAAATGGACGATAAAAATAGCACTGTATTATATATTATCGGCTCTAATTATATCTTGTGTTGCATATCATATTGGACTACTGATTTTTTAAGGTGTGATAAGTATGCTTATACAACTATTAGAAGTATTGAAAAAGAAAAAGACTTGCACTTTGCAAGAACTTGTTGAACTGACAGGTGAGGATTTAGATAGTGTAAAAATGAAAATTGAATATCTCGAAAATAATGGATATTTGGTAAAAACTAAAAGGTCTGCAACAAGTAAATGCCAAAGTCAATGTTCGGGATGCTCGAATTGTGTTGTTAATCAAGATGATATTTGGATTGTAAAAGAGTAGTTTGGTTAAGTACAGAATCAAAGAATGGAGGTTAAAATGTAGCTAAGCAATGGAGGGATAAATAATGAAAACACTAAATTTTGTTATTCACATAAGATATATTTATCATTTTTTATGCTTGGAATTGCTTACACGTAGCAATAACACTTTACCAGAAACAACAAAATAGAAAATCATATAAAATATTAGTTTTTAAGCCGAGAGGACTTTTTACGTCAAAGTGTAGAAGTCCTCCTTTTTTATTCTCAAAAAGCAAAACAGAGAACTTAAAAAGGAGGATAACACAATGCCTAATAAGGAATATTACCTTTATGTCAAAGGGGAAGCTATACCCATAAGTGAAGAAGTCTACAAAGCCTATTGGAAGATAACAGAGCATGAAAAATATCTTCAGAAAAAGGATTGCAAGTATGGAGTTATTCCATTTTCATCATTAGATCATGATGGACACTTTGTAGATAACATCATAGATGAAAAAATAGACTTAGAAAAAATTGTAGAAGTCAAAATGCAAATTGAAGAACTGCATAAGGCATTAGCTACACTGACAAAAGAAGAAAGAGAGTTAATGGAAGCCATCTTCTACAGAGAAGAAAGTCTTAGGTCAATCAGCAGAAAAGAGAAAGTTACACATCAGGCAATCGGACAAAGGAGGGATCAAATTTTAGAAAAACTAAGAAAGATTTTAGAAGATAAAATCTAAAAAATGATGAAAGGTTAAGTATCAAAGAAAGGTGCTTAGCCTTTCTTTGTTTGGAACACAACAATATTGAAATGGAGGAATGAAAAATGAAAGAGTTAGAAAATGTAATGAGCCAGTTGGAAAAAGAAACTAAGAAAAAAGAACAGGTAGAAAACAAAATTAAGCAACTAAGACAAAAGAAATCACAGCTAAAAAGAAAGGCGGACACGAAACGAAAAGTAGAAAAAGGAGGCGTGTTTGAGAAATTTGAAAAACAGATAACCGGAGCAGAAGAAAGTACCGACAATGATTTAATCTATGCCTTTTTAGATTATGTACTTTCCGATAATCGAAATAGAGAAAAGCTAAAAGAACTTACAGAAATTCATTTAAAAGAAAAAGAAATCTCTTTAGAAGAAAATCCAAATCTTAAAGAGGAAAATGCAAATGATGATTTTGAAGAACTGACAGAGGAAGAATAAGGAAAACAGAAAATGTATTAGAAACTGAGATGGAGCAAAGTGAGAACATTTTAACACTTTGCTTTTTTGTGGATTTGAAAAATCTACAAAAAACAAAGTTCACAGGGGTCTAAGGGGGAGTAGCCCCCTTGAACAAATAAAAATGCTTTAGCGTTTTCGTTTCCTTAGCGGAGCTATAAGCTTTCCGCAGGAACGCAAAGCACCGTAGTCAAACGGTGTATCTTTGCGCCCTTTGAAAAAGGGAGCGAAGATACGACCTGAACATTAGGATAGTAAAATCCCAAAATTGAAAACAGATAAAGGAGGAAAAGACAATGGAAATCAAAAGTTTGCATACCCATGTAGATATTGTGGCAAGGTCAAAAGGGCATAGCGTGATTGCAAAAGCTGCATACAATGCAAGAGATAAATTACAAGATGAATACTATGGAAAAACACATGACTATTCTAAAAAAGAAGACCTTGTATTCTCAAAAATATTTCTGCCGGAACATATCCCGAAAGAGTTTTCAAACAGAGAATACCTATGGAATGAAGTTGAGAAAATCGAAAAAAGTAAAAATTCACAACTTGCAAGAAATCTGCTCTTTACACTTCCAAGAGAATTAAATGAACAGGACAGAATAAAGTTAATCAGCGAATTTATAGAAGAAAACTTTACTTCTAAAGGTATGATAGCAGACTGTAATATTCATAATCCTATGGCAAGCGATCATGAAGAACAACCACACGCCCATATCCTACTTACCCTTAGAGAAATAGACAAAAAAGGGAATTGGAAACCGAAATGCAGAAAAAAATATATCCTTGATGAAAACGGAGAAAAGATAAAACTGAAAAGTGGAAACTATAAATCAAGAAAAGTAAATTTGAACGATTGGAATGAACCTGACAAAGCAAAAGAGTGGAGAGAAAACTTTTCAAAGAAAGCAAACGAATACTTGGCAAGAAACAACATAAATAAAAGGATAGATCCACGCACCTTTAAAGAACAAGGCAGAGAAGAACTCCCGCAAATTCATTTAGGCACAAGCAGTTATCAGATGGAGAAAAAAGGCATACAGACAGAGAGAGGAAACCAAAACAGAAAAATCATCGCCTTGAATTTAGAATTTAGAAAATTAAAAGAGGAGCTATCCAAACTTACGTCTTGGATAGGCTCGTTACTTGGAAGTCTGCAAGTAAAATATGATGAATACAAACAGGAGAAAAAAGAAGAATATGAGAACAAGGCGGAACTCTTTAATCTCTATGAGTACATCAGTATTTATTATGACTTACAGGGAGAAAAAGCAAGAAAGTTAAATCCCTATGCAAGCAACAAAAAGATAGGTGCAGACCTAAGACGATTTTCCAAAGCAAGAATATATCTGAAAGACAACAATCTTAAAACCATAGCCGACCTACAAGAAAAGATAAGCACATTACAATCCCAAAATAAGAAGATTAGTCAAGACATTAAGGCGAAAACCACAAGAATAGAAAACTTAAATAAATGCTTTGCCTATGCGGACATCATCAAGGATAACAAAAAAGTCTTTGAGGAATGGAACAGTAAATCCCTATTCAAAGACAGCTTTTACAATTCCCATAAAGACGAGATAGATAAATATAAAAGAGCAAGGGCAATCCTTGAAAAAATAACAGGCTCATCAGCTATTAAATCTAAAAATTGGCAAAGCGATATACAAAGTCTTGAAATTGAAATTACTAAGCTAAATAAACAAGCTCAATCTATTAAGGAAGAATACGAAAATATCAATCATATCAAATATGCAGCTAAGACTGTAAATGATGATTATGGCATAGACCTAAGTATTGAAATTGACAAGGCAATCAAGAGAGGAGAAAAAGAAAGTATCATAGAAAAGATAAAAGAGTATAAGCAAGATAGTGATAGTTTTAATAAAAAAAGACAAATGACTAAAGACTATTACAAAAATCAAGAAAGATAAGACCTGGTAAAAATATCTTATCCAAGCTATAATATGACCAAGAAAATAAAGGCAGATCGAGGAGGTAATAGAGATGAATAAAAGGCAAGAGATAATAAATGAACTCATAAAAGCAGATCAAGATGGAACATATAAAACCTACAAAAGCACAGAAGAAATAAAATCAATGAACAATGAGGAAATACAGATTATATATTCCAACATGAAAAACTATCTATCAGACAAAAGAACACACACAAACTACTAAAGGTGGAAAAGCAAAATAAGAGCAGAAAAACAATAAAAGGTACAAAGACCTAAGAAAGATATAAAAACATCAAAATAAAGCATTCCACCACCAAGAACAATAAAATAAAAACAAGCAAAGGGAAGTATAGAAAAATTAAAGCCTATACTTCTCTATTTTATTTCAAACAAAGGAGAGAAAACATGATAAACGAAGAAATAAGCAAAGAAGCAGGTCAAGCAGCACAAACCATAATAACATACACAATAAAGGCAGCAAAAGAATCAATCAATCTTGAAAAAGAAATAAGAAAAAAGATGAATGATACCTTAGAAAAAGCAAATGGAAACTTAAAAAGTCTTATGGGAGATAAAATGAAAATAAAAGACTTATATAAAAAAGGACAACTAGAAAATATAAGCATAGATCAAAGCGACCTCAAAGACTTAAAAAAAGAACTAAACAAACTTGGAGTAAGTTTTTCAGTAATGAAAAACAAAGAAACTAAAAACTATGAAGTATTTTTCCAAGCCAAAGATATAAAAGTAATGGAATATGCCTTTAAGCAAGTCATAGCCAAAGAAAATAAAAAAGAAAAGGAAAGTATCCTAAAGCAAATAAAGAAATACAAAGACCTATCCAAGAACAAGGATAAGGCAAAAGAAAAAGTAAAAAGGAAAGTAAAGGAAAAAGTAAAACCAAACAAAAAAGATATGACCAGAGAAATCTAAGGGAGTAACGAAAAGTTACACCCTTAAATACAATAACAAGACTTCCGAAAAGCAGAAGTCCAGAATTTAAGAAAATCGGAAATCAAGAATTTCGATTATCGAAAATCAAGAAAGGAGCAGATATGGCAACAAACAAAAGATATTATTGGATAAAATTAAAAGAAGAATTTTTCACAGACAAAAGGATAAAAAGGCTAAGGAGAATATCGGGAGGAGATACCTACACGATAATCTACCTCAAACTTTTATTACTAAGTCTAAAAGATGAGGGCAAACTATATTATGACGGAGTAGAAAGTGATTTTATAAAAGAGTTAGCACTAACCATAGATGAAACAGACGATGATGTAATGGTTACAGTTAATTATTTAATCAACCAAGGCTTATTAGAAGTTGTAACAGAAAATGATGAATACTATTTAACTGAAATACCAAACTTAATCGGATCAGAAACAGCCTGGGCAGAGAAAAAAAGAAGATACAGACAAAATAAACAGAGGACATTGTCCTTAATGAGTCCAACCCATGTCCGACAAGAGATAGAGATAGAGAAAGATATAGAGATAGATAAAGAGAGAGAGGGAGAGATAGAAAAAGATAAAAAGTCCACCCCCATCTTTTATGGAGAATACAAAAATGTAAGGCTAAGCAAAGAAGAATATAAAAATCTAAAAGAAAAATTAAACTCACACACAGAAATAATGATAAATAAACTATCCAGATACATGGAAAGCAGTGGTAAGACCTATCAAAACCACTATGCGACAATCTTAAAATGGTATGAAGAAGACAAAGAAAAACTAAGACATCAAGGAGGAAATAAAAAAATGAACTATGACATAGGCGAATCTTTATAGATAAAAAGAGGTGGAAAGCCACTATTAAAGACTTTAAGTCTAAAAAGGTATCAAAGTATGCCAGATATAATAAAAATATAAATATGACACTTTAAAGGCGATTAGAAAATTAAAAATCTAATCGTCTTTTTTATCGAAACAAACAGGAGGAAAAATATATGCACGAAAATAAAAATGAACAGAATACGGGAACAAAAACCATAAAGAAAATTGGTAAAGCAACCTATGAGGTTGTTGTTCACTTTAATGAAAATGCAACGGAAACAATGCAAGACAAATTAAAACGCATAATGATTAGAGAAATGGAGAGAGAAAAACATCAAAAAGTCGATAAAAATGATTAGAAAGTCCTTGACAAGTTGTTACAGGAAAAACTGCCAAATCAATCCTTATATCCTGTGGAGCAAGGCTTGCTCCATTTGATATTCAGGAACTTAGGGACTTAATGAAAGAAGATGAACTGGAACTTGATACACTTGGAGAAAAGAAAACAGCTTTATTCGTAATAATATCGGATACAGATGATACATTTAACTTTGTAGTATCAATAATGTACTCACAATTATTTAATCTATTATGTGATAAAGCAGATGACGAATATGGCGGAAGACTTCCTATTCATGTGAGATGCCTACTTGATGAATTTGCAAATATCGGCTTAATTCCAAAGTTTGAAAAGCTGATAGCAACTATTAGAAGTAGAGAAATATCAGCTTGTATAATATTACAAGCACAATCACAACTAAAAAGTATCTATAAAGATAATGCCGATACCATAGTTGGCAATTGTGATTCTACATTATTTTTAGGAGGCAAAGAAAGAACAACATTAAAAGAATTATCTGAAAGTTTGGGAAAAGAAACAATAGACCTATATAATACATCAGAAACAAGATCGAATCAAAAGAGTTTTGGTTTAAACTATCAAAAAACTGGAAAAGAATTAATGAGCCAAGATGAAATAACTGTAATGGATGGTGGGAAATGTATCTACCAATTAAGAGGAGTTAGACCATTTCTTTCAGATAAATTTGATATAACCAAACATAAGAATTATAAGTTCCTTGAAGATTATGACAAGAGAAATATATTTGACATAGAGAAATACCTACAGAGAAAAGATGAGGTTAAGTTAAAAGAGAGCATGGTAGTTGAAATACTAGATGAATAAATTTAAAATTAAATAAGAAGTAAGATAGATATTTAGGAAAGATTAAAAGGAAATACTTGACAAAAAATATTTTATAACATATAATAATGTCAACAGTACCCGACACGCCTCTTAACAATGCGGACCAAGTCGGGTCATTTGATTTTAGGAGAAAAAATGAAAAAAATTCATCAAGAACCGATTAGTATAGAAAATCAAGTAAAAAACTTAATAGACTTAGGACTTTTAGTAGAAGATAAAACTTATGCTAAGAAAATTCTTGGAAGAATATCCTATTATAGGCTGATTAAAGCTTATAGTATCACATTAAAAAAAGATGGAAGATATATATCAGGAACAAGTTTTGAAGATATTGTAAGTTTATATAAATTTGATAGAGAACTTAGACAGCTTATATTTGAAACAATAGAGCATATTGAAGTTTCTTTAAGAGCAGTTATCACAAACTATTTTTCTTTAAGATATGGGAACTTTTCATATAAAGATATGAATAATTTTGAGAAACAAAAGGAACAAGAAAGGGTACTAGAAGAATTAGCAAGGGAAGTTAAAAGAAATAGACGCTCACCATTTATAAAAAACTTTAAAGACAATTATGAAGGTGGAGAAATTCCACTCTATGCAGTGATAGAAGTAGCAAGTTTTGGAACTTTATCTAAAATGTATAAGAATATGAAAAATGAAGATAAAAGTAAAATTGCAAAAGTCTTTCATACAGACTACCATTACTTTGAATCTTGGATAGAAAATTTTGCCTATATAAGAAATATATGTGCCCATTATGGCAGGCTATATGGAGCAAAGCTTACAAAATCACCAAAGCTATATAAAGAATATTTAAAAAATAATATTTCAAACAATACAATATTTGCTACATTAGTTAATCTTAAAATAGTTTCTGAAGAAGAAAATTACAAAAAATTTTATCATGATCTAACAGCACTAATATCAAAATATGAAAATATTGAATTAAGACATGTTGGCTTTATAGAAAACTGGAAAGAATTACTAAAACCATAAAATTAAATAGAGAAATCTACACCGAAAAAAACATTTCGGTGTTTTTTTATGCCCAAAGGAGGAAGAATGAAAAATATACGAGATGAGCCGAAAAAATAAGATACAGAGAAAAATGAAATATTAATGAATTAGAAGTAGAAGCGATAGAGAAAACTATCGCTTTTTTTATGGAATAAAGGAGATAGAACAAATGGAAAGAGAAATGCTAAATATTAATGGAAATCTAGTAGGAGAAATAAAAACAACTGCAATAGATACAAAGGAAGGAGAAAAAGAGGTAGCTAACTTCACAATAGTTAGAAAGAACAAAGAAGAAGGAAAGGTTAAAAAAGAATATATCTACTGTAATCTCTACGGAGAAAAGGCAAAAAGTGTGAAGGAATTTAAAAGTGGAGAATACATCCATATTTTTGGATATTTTAAGGAAACAAAAAAAGAAGACAAGACATTTAAAAATTTTATAGTAAAGCACATAAATAAAATTGAAAAAGAAGAAAAAGAGGAGGAAATATAAATGGAATTTTTTACACAAGCAGTAAATGTATTAAAAATATTAGTTACAGCAATTGGTGCAGGGCTTGGAGCATGGGGTGTTATCAACCTGATGGAAGGTTATGGGAATGACAACCCTGGTGCTAAATCTCAAGGTATTAAGCAGCTTATGGCTGGAGGGGGAATTGTACTCATAGGTTTAAAACTAATACCGCTATTAGCAAACGTGTTAAAATAAAATGTTTAATATAGTAGATAAGATCAAAGAGTTTTTTTCGGAGATACTTATTGATATGATCAAGGAAAATTTAAGCGGAATGCTCCTTGATATAAATGATAAAGTATCAACGATAGCAAATGAGGTAGGAAAGACTCCGAGTGGATGGAACTCGGAGGTTTTCCACTTCATAAAGTCTATTTCAGAAAATGTTATACTTCCCATAGCAGGTCTTATCATAACGGCTGTACTATGTATTGAATTAATTCAAATGGTAATGAACAAAAATAATATGCATGACACAGATACCTTTGATTTTTTTAAATATATGATAAAAATGTGGATAGCAGTATGGCTTGTATCTCATGCTTTTGACTTTTCTATGGCAGTATTTGATGTGGCACAGAATTTAATAGGAAAGGCAGCAGGTGTGGCAAATGCTAGTGCAAAAGTTTCTCCAGGTGATATAGCTAATATGGTAGATAGCCTAAAAGGAGAGTCAATAGGAAAATTAATGACTATAGTACTAGAGACATCAATTGTAAAGATGATAATTCAAGGGATATCAATACTAATTACAGTTATTCTATACGGCAGGATGATAGAAATATATATTTATACTTCAGTTTGCGCCATACCTTTTGCCACAATGGGCAATAAAGAATGGGGAAGTATTGGAACAAACTATATAAGAGGGCTCTTCGCACTTGGCTTGCAAGGTTTATTCCTACTTATATGCGTAGGAATTTATGCCGTACTTGTTAAGACTTTAAATATATCAGACATACACAAAAGTATTTTTGAATTACTAGGATACACCTTAATACTTGGTATAACTATGATGAAATCAGGAAGTATTGCAAAATCAATTTTAAATGCTCATTAATAAAAAAGGAGAAGATGATGAAAATTAGAAGAAAAAAGGACAAAAAAATTAATTTAAAAACACTTGGAACAATAGGACTCCCAATACTTTTAATAGGGGGATATATTACAAGAGAAATACAAAATAGAATGATTATAAGAAAAACATTGGAAGTTTTAGATAATAGAGAAGAAACGAATGAAAAAGTCTTAGAAATAGCAGTGAATATGGGAAAATCATTAGAAGATCTGAACAGAGAAGATATATATGGCTTTTACTTAGAGGGTTTAGAATAATGGCTTATGTAAATGTCCCAAAGGACTTAACAAAAGTAAAAACAAAGGTAGCTCTAAATCTAACAAAAAGACAATTAATTGGCTTTACAATTGCAGGTCTAATAGGCTTTCCAGTATATTTAATGGTAAAAAAAGTGCTTCCTAATGACCTATCTATGTTAATTATGATAGGTGTGTCTTTTCCTATAATATTTGCAACTCTTTATGAAAAGGACGGGATCTATTTTGAAAAATATTTAAAGTATATTATAGATAAGAAAAGACAGACAAGTATAAGGATATACAAGACAGAATGTATTTATGATATAAAGAAACAAAGAAAGGAAAGGAGTAAATGAATCAAATACAGAAAAAACAACAGAAAAAATTAAATCAAGAAAAAAGAAATTTAAAAAAACAAAAAGAAGATTTAAAAAGCATTAGTATAAG
Source organism: Anaerococcus degeneri (assembly GCF_017874475.1). Lineage (GTDB taxonomy): Bacteria > Bacillota > Clostridia > Tissierellales > Peptoniphilaceae > Anaerococcus > Anaerococcus degeneri. The sequence goes on along the minus strand of NZ_JAGGLO010000014.1, from coordinate 7,824 downwards.
TCAAAAAAAGATGAAAAAAGCAAATATTTCTAAAGAAAAAGGAAAGCCCAAAAAGAAGCTTTCCTTTTTTGGTGGAAAGAAGAAAAAGAGCGTTCAGGAAACAATCCCTTATTTAAGAATGTTGAGAAATGGGATTTGCCAAGTTGAGAAGAACAAATTTAATAAAATGATACGTTTTTTAGATATTAACTACCAGCTTTCAACAGAAGAAGATAAGGAAAGTATATTTAATGAATTTTCAAGTTTTTTAAACTATTTTGATCCAAGTGTTGATATAGAACTTTCATATATTAATCGCATAGGAAAAAATGAAGAAGTAGAAAAAAATATCAATGTTCCGGATAGAAACGATTCATATAATGAAATACGAAAAGAGTACAGGGAAATGCTAAAAAATCAGAGTCAAAAAGGAAATAATGGACTTACTAAATATATGTATATCACCTTTAGCTTACAAGCACAAGATTTAAAAGAGGCAACTACAAGACTTGAAAGAATGGAAATGGATATATTAAATAACTTTAAGCAGATGGGAGTAAAAGCTTATGTATTAAGTGGATATGAAAGGTTAAAGGTTATTCACGATATATTAAATCCGAATAAGAATTTTGTTTTTTCCTTTGAAGACCTAAAATATAGTGGACTATCTACTAAGGATTATATAGTACCAGCATCATTTAACTTTTCATCTAACAATCAATTTAAAATTGGAGAATACTTTGGAGAAGTAAACTTTCTACAAATTCTAGCACCTGAATTATCAGATAGATTATTATCAGAATTTTTAGGAGTTGAAGAAAATATGATTGTAACATTTCATATAAATTCCATTGATCAAACAGAAGCTATAAAGATGATTAAAAGAAAAATAACAGACTTGGATAAAATGAAAATTGAAGAAAATAAGAAGGCTATAAGATCAGGATATGATATTGATATTCTTCCAAGCGATTTAATTACCTATGGTAATGATGCTAAGAAACTGTTAGTAGAACTTCAAAATCATAATGAGAGAATGTTTGTCATAACTATTTTGTTTACAAATATGGAAAAAAGTAGAAAGAAATTGAGTAATATAATCTTTCAACTAAATTCAATAGCAGGTAGACATAATTGTGTATTGAAAAATCTTAACTATAGACAGGAACAAGGACTAATTTCCTCCCTGCCACTTGGAAAAAATGAAATCGAAATAAAAAGAGGACTTACAACTAGCTCTACAGCAGTCTTTATTCCTTTTACAACAGAAGAGCTGTGCTTAGAAGGAGAGAGCTTATACTACGGATTAAATGCTTTAAGTCGTAACATCATTATGACAGATAGAAAGCTTTTAAAGAATCCAAACGGTTTAATACTTGGAACGCCTGGTAGTGGTAAATCTTTTTCGGCTAAAAGAGAAATTACCAATGCTTTTTTAATCACACAAGATGACATCATTATATGTGATCCGGAAGGGGAGTATGGAAATTTAACTAAGGCACTAGGTGGAGAAGTTATAAAAATATCGCCAACAAGTAAGGATTATATAAACCCGTTGGATATAAATGTAGACTATGCCGATGAAGACAATCCCTTATCTTTAAAGTCTGACTTTATTCTTTCACTGTTTGAACTTGTAGTAGGAAAGGAAGGGTTAAGTGCAGAAGAAACTTCAGTAATTGATAGATGCCTTCCAATATTATATAAGAATTACTTCGACAATCCTATTCCTGAAAACATGCCAATTTTAGAAGATTTATATAATTTACTTTTAAAACAAGAAGAAAAGGTAGGGAAAAAATTAGCAGTAGAAATGGAAATTTATGTCAAAGGTAGTCTTAATGTATTTAACCATAGGACTAATGTAGATACAGGCAATAGAATTCTTTGCTATGACATTAAGGAATTAGGAAAGCAACTTAGAAAAATAGGTATGTTAATTGTTCAAGATCAAGTATGGAACAGAGTAACTATTAATAGGAATAAGAAGGAAACCAGATATTACTGTGACGAATTCCATTTGCTTTTAAGAGAAGAACAAACAGCCTCATATTCCATAGAAATCTGGAAAAGATTTAGAAAATGGGGTGGGATTCCAACAGGATTAACACAAAATGTAAAGGACCTTTTAGCCAGTCCTGAAATAGAAAATATATTTGATAACACAGATTTTATCTTAATGCTTAATCAAGCTAGTGGTGATAGGGAAATTTTAGCGAAGAAGTTAAATATATCTCTTTATCAGTTATCCTACGTAACAAATTCCAATGAGGGAGAGGGATTACTATTCTACGGAAACACAATAGTACCTTTTGTAGATAGCTTTCCTAAAGATACCAAATTGTATAAGTTAATGACAACTAAACCAGAAGAATTAAAGGAAGGGATAGAAATTGATAGACAGAGAGAAGTTAAAAACTAACTATATTATTAATTTAGATGCAATTTCTGCTCTAAAGGAATTTCCAGATAAAACATTTGATTGCTGTATTACATCTCCTCCATATTATGGACTTAGAGATTATAAAGCAGAAGGACAAATTGGAAGAGAAGAAAGTCCGGAGGAATATTTAAATAAATTAATTGAAGTCTTTAGAGAAGTAAAAAGAGTATTAAAAAAAGAAGGAACACTTTGGATAGTTATTGGAGATTCTTATGCAGGCACAAGAAGCAAAAAAGAATATAAAGATCCTAAAAACATAGAAGGAAGAAGTGGTCAAAAAGAGTCTATTACAGAAAAACTCAGTGGCTACAAGGCAAAAGACTTAATGGGGATACCTTGGCAACTAGCTTTAAAATTAAGAGAGGACGGTTGGTATTTAAGAAGTGATATTATTTGGCATAAGGAAAATGCCATGCCTGAGTCTTGTAGAGATAGACCATCAAGATCCTATGAACATATCTTCCTACTATCAAAAGCAAGAAAGTATTTCTATAACTTTGACGCTATGAAAGAACCAATAAAAGAAATAAGCAAAAAAAGATATATGAGGGCAAGGGGAAATAATAATAAGTATTTACAAGAAGGCACAGGAGCTAAAAGACAGAGCATAAATGAAGCAAGAGAGTATGGAGAATATATAGGAGATAATGTCCCTAAGTTTAGAAACAATAGAGATATTTGGACTATTAACACCAGTGCGTTTAAAGGAAAACACTATGCGGTATTTCCACCAAAACTGGTAGAACTTTGTATAAAAGCAGGATGTCCTAAAAAAGGCTTAATTCTTGATCCTTTTATGGGTTCAGGAACTGTTGGAATGGTAGCTATTAGGATGGACAGAGAATATATTGGAATTGACATAAACAAAGACTACTGTCAAATAGCTAAAGAAAGGATAGAGAAAAATATGAAATAGGAGGTATATATGAAAAAGAAAGGGAAAGTAAACCCAAGAGATGTACCAAAGACCAAGCTTATATCAGAAAAGAAAGAAGAAAGCAATGAAAAATCCAGTAGTACAGAGAGACCATCAGATTTTTCAAAAAAAGAAATTAATAAAGAAAAAAGCAAGAACAACATAGACAATAATGCTGAAGACTCTAAGTATTATTCATCTCATTTGCAAGAAAATAGTCAGGATTTACTCAACGAAAAAGATAAGTCAAATAGAGGAAGAAGACAAAGAAAAAACCATGAGGAAAAATTTTCAGAAACTTTCTATCATAATGAATATCAGCCAGAATATTCACAACAGCAGCATAGAAAAATGGAAGAAAATGAGGAAAGTAGATATGGTGAATATTACGGGCAAGAAACAGAATACAGGCTAAGTAACTTTAAAGAAGATTTTAATGATAGACCAAATTCAACTAGCTCTAATTTAAAAAGTAGCACTTCTCCCCAAAAAAATTACAAGGGGAATAGTAATTTAAAATGGAAGAAAAACGTTGAGAATGAAAGTTTTAATGATGTGCCAGAGAAAAAAATAAGGAAATTTAGAAAAGAAGATAAGAATTTTAATAGAGAGGTAAGTTCAACATATGATCCCTTATCGCAGGACTCAGATAATGATGGTGTCATAGATCGCTATGACATGAACTTTAGTGATAGCAATGTATCATATAGGGACACAAGAGATGACTATAAGTATTTACCATCTTCTGATGTGCAAAGAAAAAATTGGGATGGTTCTTCTATTCTTGGTAATAAAGGGAAAGAAAGCTTTCAAAAAAACACCTTAAAAAAACTTTATCGATCTCAAAGTCAGTTTAAGGACAAAGGGGAAAAAGCAGAATTAAAATCTTTAAATGGGAAGTTTAGAAGAAAAGACTTATCATATAAGGCAAATGAAGAAGATAAAAAAATAATTCAAGATCTGAATACTAATAAAAAACAAAATAGCAAATATTTCAAAGTCAAAGTTAGAAATTTAGAAGAAAAAAATATGCTAATAGGTAGGGTTTCTAGTGGGAAATTTAGACAGGATAGCCTATCTGAAGGATTTAAAAGTGAATCTGAAAAAAATAAAGATAAATATAATATAAATAAAAAGAATCAAGAAAAAATAGGCACGAAAAAAGAAATTTTCAAACAGGAAAAAAACGTAATAAAAAATGAGAATCTTGAAGTAGATGAACTTGATTTAAATCATAGTGGAATTTCTAATAAAAACAAGGGAAAGAAAAGACAAATAAAAGACGCTTTTGATAATACTATAAAGAAAAGCAACTTTGATTCAAAGAAAGAATACACCAGGACAAAAAAAGAAGTACAGGATTCTAAAAATGTATCTGAAGAAAATAAGGTAGATACAAAAAATAAAACTAAATTCCATTCTAAAAAAGATAACAAAAGTGAAAAAGATAAGTTTTATAAAAAGGAAGATAAAGTATCAAAACTATATGAGAAAAAGAATAAAAAGGAAAAAGAGTTAATTAAGGATAAGAAAAAGTCAAAAAAAGCGGGTTTAGAAAAACCTATTACTTTTGCGAGTGCTATGACGGCAAACTATCTATATAGTGGGAAAGATGATAATGCAGGCGTTAACGCTGCTTATAAGCTTAGTAGAACTACCGAAGTTGTAGGTAGAGAAATTAGCCATTTTAGAAGAAAAAAACCTTTAAAAACTCAAAGAAAAATAAAATCTTTAGAAGGAAAAATTTATAAGAAAGAAAGTAAACTCCTCTTTCAAAGAAATTTTGAAGAATTGAAGAAGACTAAAGCTTATCAAAACTCTAATAAATTGAATCGATTTTTTATGAAAAAGAAGTTTCAGAGAGATTTTAGGAAAAAACAAGGGGAAGGTTTAGTAAATAGAATAAAGAAATCTTTCGCTAATATTGGAAAGAAAACATTGGAAGTTTTAAAAAACAAAGGATATAAGCAAATTTTAATTGCCCTTTGTATTTTAGGACTTTTTTTTATGCTATTTCAAGGAATTAGCAATGTTGGCAGTCTTACTTCAGGATTAACAAGTAATGTTATAGCTACAAGCTATCTATCAAAAGAAGAAGTTTTAATGGATATTAATAATGAATTTACAAGTTATGAATATGCATTACAAGATGAAATAGATAGTATTAAAGAAAATTATCCAAATTATGATGAATATCATATAAAAGGAGATTCTGTTGGTCATGATCTACACGAGCTTTTTAGCTATTTAACAGCAAGATATGGAGAGATTAAGTCAGCTGAAGAGATACAAAAGGAATTAAAAAAACTATTTAATCAAATGTATGAGAAAAAATATACTTCAAAGTCTATTACAAAATATGACAGTGAAGGAAATCCATATATCTATAGAATTCTAACCTTAACTATAAAAAAGAAAAGTATTGATGAAATAGCAAGAGAAGAATTTGCAAACTATGAAACAAATATGGCTCATTATTTAGCATTACTTGATAGTCAGGGAAATATGAGTGGATATTTTGGATCAAGCTATGGGAACTTGGGAGAGATTATAGACAATCCAAACTTTGGAAATCCCGGTCTTGCTTTTGATTCTGAAACTGCCAAAGCCTTATTTAATGAAGCAGAAAAACATATAGGCAAAAGATATGTGTTTGGAGCAAGTGGACCATCTAACTTTGACTGTTCAGGTTTTGTATGTTGGTCATTTACAAAGTCTGGTGTAAAGAGAATGCCAAGAACTACAGCTTGGCTTATTTATAAAAACTATTGTAATCCAATATCTCCAAGCGAGGCAAAACCTGGGGATATTATTTTCTTTAAAGGCACATATAATTCCGGTACGCCAATTTCTCACGTAGGGATATATGCCGGAAATGGAATGATGCTCCATGCAGGAGATCCTATCCAATATACCAGTATAAACTCAAGATATTGGAAAAATCACTTTTATTCCTTTGGTAGACCAAAATAAGGGGGAAGGAGTAAAAATCTATGAATAAAAAATTAATCAGAAACATAGAAAAACAGAAGAATTTAAGAAAGAAAAAAGAAGAAATTGAAATAGAACTTCAGTTATTAGTAGAGGAACAAGAAGAAATAGAAAATTTAGAGGTCATCAAGGAATTTCGAAGTCAAAAAATATCTCTTGATGAATTTTTATTTATTGTTAGAAAAAATAAGGAAGAAGAAAATAGAGAAAGACAAGAACTTAAAAGAAAAGATACAAATGAAAGTGAGGAAAATTTATGAAAAAAATAACAAGTGGAATTTTAGCTGTGATAATGCTACTTGTAAGTCTAGTGAATATAGTGGCTGTAAGTCCTGTATATGCAAGTACAGATTATAAGGTAGAGTGGACGGAAGATGATTTTATGTATTCCTCTAAGGGAAATATAATCGCCTTTAGTGATAAGGGCTTAGAAAAGAAAGAAAAGACAAATGTTCTAGTATTTCCTGAAGGAACGAAATCTATAAATGGAAATTATTCTTTAAGTCATTCAAACGATGAACTTAGATATAAAAGAGAATTTGGACGTGGAAAACATTGGGATAAAGTAATTGTTCCTGATTCTGTTAAGCATTTAGGTTATGCTGCCTTTTACGAAGCAAGTATAGACGAGGTAAAACTATCAAATAGTCTAACTTATCTTGGTGGTTTAGCATTTTTCAATTGTGGACTTAGAGAAGTAACTTTACCTGATACTTTGGTAAATATTGAACATAATGCTTTTGAAAGAAATAACCTCCAAGAAATAACTATACCGAAGTCTGTGAAGACAATTGAACAGTATGCTTTTTCAAGAAATAAATTGCATACTATAAAAGTTTTAGGCAATCCAAATATTAACAGTAAGGGAGTATTCCATAATCAAGAAGTTGAATATAGACCAAAACAAAATCCATTTTACGAAAATCATTTTGGTTTCAAGGGAAATCAAGGATTCAAATCTATTCCTAATGGATTGAGGTATGAAAATGGAGAGTTTGTCTTTGATAAGAATGTAGATAGTGTAGAACTTGAATTTGATTATAACAATGATATGTATCAAGGAAAGATGACTATTTACAATCCAAATAAATATTCCATTGATACTCAAACAGATTTAACAGGGCAAGATATTGATGAAAAGGACAATAAGATTGATGATTTAACTAAAAACATTAAGGACTTAGAAAATCAGATCAAAGACTTAAATGATAAGAAACAAGAAGACCAATCAAAGATAGATGAATTAAAGAAAAAGTTAGAATCTTGCAAAGATAATGGAGAAAAACTAAAACAAGAAAAGTCTAAGCTAGAAGAAGAGATTAGAGATAAAGATAATAAGATTGCCCAATTGAATAAAGAAATTGAGGAACTTAAAAATTCTAACAATGATGAACTAATAGCAGAAATTACTCAGCTTAAAGATGAATTAAAAAGATTACAAGATGAAAATGCAAAACTAAAAGAAGATTATTCATCTACAAAATGGGAGTTAGAA
>NZ_JAGGLO010000013.1 GCF_017874475.1 Anaerococcus degeneri | reverse complement strand
ACCAAGATACAAGCTGAAGCAAATCCATTTGATGAAAATTGGCAAATATACTTTGAAGAAAGAGAAGAGTTAAAAATACGAAACGAACTTAAAGGGCGTACAGTTATAAATAGACTGTATAAAACTCAAAACGGAATATGCCCTGTTTGTGGAGAGAAAATAACTCTGGATACAGACTTTAGAGTACATCAAACAACTCAAAACAATATTACCCTTAAAACATTAGTACATCCTTGGTGTCATAGAAAATTGCATATAAATGATAATGAAAATACGTTGGCTCTTTAATTAGGGCTTACAAAAACTTGAGCCGTGTGAGGGGAAACTCTCATGCACGGTTCTTAGAGGGGAAAGGGATAGTAATATCCCCGACCTACTCGACCAGACGATAGAAAATAAGCAGAAGTTCATTTCTCAGATTATGACAAGTAAAACACCTGTCAGAGTTGCGGAAGATGTGGACGAAAGCTCTCTTAACTATGCAGAGATTAAAGCCCTTGCCACTGGCGATCCTAAGATTAAAGAAAAGATGGATTTGGACAACGAAGTTACAAAACTAAAAATGCTTGAAGCAAACTATAAGTCTAATCGTTACAGATTAGAGGATAAAGTGGCGAAAAACTATCCTGAAGAAATCACAAGAACGGAAAAGCTCATTGAAGCTGTCAAAAAAGATATATCTGATGTAGAACCTAAAGCGGAAGGCGAGGAAAAGTTTACTTCCATTACCATTGCAGGAGAAAAAATTACCGATAAGAAATTAGCCGGAGAAAGACTTCTTGAAGCTATTTCTAAAGTGAAAATCAATGAAAGCAAGGTTATAGGAAAGTATAGGAATATGGATTTAGAGGTAAGTTATAACTTCTTTACCAATGAACATAACTTTAGCCTAAATGGTGCTGCAAAGCATTCAGGAGAGCTTGGAACAAGTGCGGACGGGAATATTACAAGACTGGATAACGCTCTTGAGAAAATGCCCGAGAAATTAAATAGGCTTGAAGAAAAACTTATCAGTACAAAGGAACAGCTTGAAAATGCCAAAGAGGAGCTAAAAAAGCCTTTTGAAAAGGCAGATGAGTTAAAATCAAAAGTGCTTCGCTTGGCAGAGTTAAATAAGCTCCTTGATATGGGAGAAGTGGAAGAAAAGAGAAATGACAATCCTCTTGTGGAAGATGTAAAAAGAGCTATCATAAACTTTTGCAACAGAGAATATGAAGAAAACCATAGTTATGATGAATTTAATACTCTATATCCTGACTTAAAGCACATCGGCATCGCCTATACCAATACACCTGACGAAAGACACGGTATTCAGTATGAGCTTAATTTAGAAGCTAAAACATGGACACAGTATATTGATGATATGCCTATCAAAACAGAGAGCTTCGACTATGAAAACAAGGGAGAAAATGAAGCTCTAAGGAATATGAAAAATGAAATAGAAATGTCCTCTTTTAACGATTTGGTTTATGTTGATTCAGAAGATTTAAGAGCAGCAACGGGTCTTGATATTGACGATGAAGGCAACTTCTATGATCCACTTTCTAAAGACCTCGATAATGACGGTATTCCTGATAGATATGACAATGACTTTAAGGACAGTGATTATTTTGAGTCAACTTATGATGTGGAGGACAATCTTCATAGTAAAGAAGAAACCACACAAAAATCAGGTGATAAGCCATCTATTTTAGGACAGATAAGAGCCTATCAAAATGAAAGTAAAACAGAAGAAAAGCAAAAAACAAAAGAACAGGAATTTTTAAGATAAGGGGAGGGAAACCTCCCTTTTGCCATGAAAGGAGATAAAAACATGGATTACAAAACAATGAGAAATCAAATAGAAGATATGGTAAATGATAATCATAAGGACTTTGTAAAGGCGATTATAAGCATGGAAAAAGGTATCAATGATGAAAGTGCTTTAGATAAGCTCTATGACGCTTATATGGACAATGACAGCCTTAATTTGCTACATGAAGAATTTGACTATATGATTGAGGATTTAAGAGAACAGGGACAGATAAAAGACCTGCCTTATGATCAGGAAGAAAAGGATAATCTTATCAATATTGTTGGAAATATCGTTGGAGAGGTTGATGTATTAGAAAGGGAAAATAAGAACGGAGAAGCTTTTAAGGTAGCGAACTTTTCCGTTGTATCCAAAGACGATGAGGGTAACAAAGTATATCATAATTGCTCCGCTTATGGAGAAAAGAGTGATATTCCAAAGGACTTTAAGCAGGGAGATTTTGTTAAGCTCTTTGGACAAATCAGAACCTCCATTGATGATAACGGTAAAGAGCATAGCAATATCAGGATACTTTCTTCAAAGCTGTTAAAGGCAAAGGAACAAATGAAAGGACAAGAAGAAAAGAAAGAATCTGTACTTGGGGCTATCAAAAAATATCAGGCTGAAGATAAGGAAAAGCCGAAAGAAAAGAAAGAAGTAAGCAAAGAAGCTGAGAGATAAATTTATGGTCGGTGTGGTCTTAGGGCTGCACCGACTCTTTTTTATTTGGTGAAATTATGATATAATTAAAGAAATAAAAGTTCAACTATATGAATATTAAGGATGGTAATATGAAAATAAACTATAATGGGCTGTGGAAACTTTTAATAGATAAAAATATGAAAAAAAGAGACCTACAGGAAAAAGTTGGTATAGCTCCTGCAACGATAGCTAAAATGGGAAAAGGTGAATTTGTCAGCATGGAAATTCTCTATAGAATTTGTATTGAACTGGATACAGATTTTGGTGAACTAATTTCATTGAATAGGACGAATAATATAAATAAGTTTTAATTTTTATAAAGAACCTTTAGACTTTAGATTGTATATCAAATGATGTATTTTCCTTTGATGATGACTATGTTGAATAGGTATTATGGAGGTATGAGATATGAGAGAGATAATAATTATAGATGATGATATTGCATTATGTAATTTAATTAAAAAATGTTTAAGCACAGATGGATATTCTGTATATATTTGACAGAATGTATCAGGCAGATAGTTCAAGATTAACAAAAGGTTCAGGACTTGGATTATCAATCTCCAAAGAATTACTGCGAGTAAATAATGCTAAAATAAGCGTAAGTAGTGTGCCAAATATAAAAACTGTTTTTACTGTAGAGTTTGCAATGTAAATAGCTGATTTAGAAAGTCTCTTTGGCAGAATTTGTAGTTATTTTAAATGTGATATCTCAGAAAGGAGTATAGAATTGAAAATACTAATGATTGAAGACGACAGCACAATTTCTTTTGCTGTTAAAACTTACTTAAACAAGCATAATATTGAAACTATTATTTATAACAATCTTTCTCAGACAGAGAAGCTTAATTTTAATGATTTTAACTTAGTTCTACTTGATGCTAATCTTCCTGATGGTTCAGGTTTTAATTTTTTGAAGTGGCTGAGAGAATTTTCTGACCTTCCTGTAATAATGCTTACTGTAAAAGATGAAGACGAGTATGTTATCAAAGGTCTTTCTCAAGGAGCAGATGACTATATTACAAAACCTTTTTCTCTTCCTGTCCTGAAGGCGAGAATAGACAATGTGTTTAGTAGAAAAATAAAAAAGGTTGACGAGCTAACTTTTGAAAATTTATCTTTAGATCTCATTTCAAAACAAGCTTCGATAGATGGAAAAGATTTAGACCTTAACTTAAAAGAGTTTGCTATATTGGAAATGCTTTTAGAAAACCAAAATATAAATCTACTAAGAGAGCGAATTTTAGATTATGTTTGGGGTTATGATTTTTATGAAGTAAATGACAATACCCTAACTGTCACCATAAAAAGACTCAGATCTAAACTTGGAGATTATGGCAGTCATATAAAAACTCTTAGAGGGATAGGATATAGGTGGGACAATGAATAAAAACAAAAATATTTTACTTGTCTTAATTTTAAATTTGATAATGTCTTTGTTTGTAGTTTATCTCAATCCAAGATTTGATATTCTAACACTTATTGGCTTTCTAGCTATAAATATAATTCTGTTTATAGTTATTTCAAAAATTGAAAAGAAAAAAGAAAAAGCTCTTGAGTATAAGATCAACAATATATTCAGCCTCCTACATTCACTTGATATAAACTCTGATAATTATGAAATTATTGACGATGAATTTGGCAAACTCAGAGATGAGATTATTAAAACTATTATAGAAAACAAGAGGATTGCTGAGAATGCTGAGAAAAATAAGGAAACTTTAAGGGAATATACGGAAGATATTGCCCATCAGATAAAAACTCCGTTGACTGGATTACTATTATTGTTAGACTTATTAGAAGACGAAAATGACAACTTTTCCGAAGAATATATAGAAAGACTCAGAGATAATTTACTTAGACTCCACAACTTATCTGACATTTTATTAAAACTTGCAGCCCTTGATTCTGGGACAATAGAAATGGCAAAAGATAGTATATCAGCTAGAGAGTTAATTGAAGATATCATACGAAACCTAAAAGATTATTTTTTAAAAGATAATGTTGAAATTCCACTTTATGGAGATGACTTTTATCTTATATGCGATAAGAAATGGACCTATGAAGCAGCATTTAATGTGATGAAAAATGGTCTAGAAGCAACAGAAGGTAGACATATAGAAATTCATCTAAAAGAAACGAATTTATATAAAAGTATATTTGTGGAAGATTTTTCTAAAGGTTTAGATAGAGAAATGTTAGAAAAAGTTTTTAAACGTTTTTATAAGCTGGATCCAAATTCAAAAGGTTATGGGATTGGGCTTCCTATGGCAAAATCTGTTATGGAAAGACAAAATGGAGAGCTTTTATATCATAAGGGGAAGAAATCAAATTCCTTTGAACTGAGATTTTATAACTGATTTAATTATGGCTGTGTAAATAAAGCACAGTCATTTTTTCTAGTCACTTTCCAGTCACTTAAGCCTAGTATTATATAGACAAGTTAAGGAGGACTAAATATGAATATTGTAAAAACAGTAGATTTAACAAAAACTTACAATAGTGGAGTAGAAGTACACGCTCTATCAAATGTGAATTTTGAACTAGAAAAAGGAGATCTTGTCGCCATTATTGGAGATAGCGGGTCAGGAAAGTCTACTTTGCTTCATCTATTAGCAGGAGTTGATAAACCAACAAGTGGTGATATATTTATTCAAGATAAAAATATTACCAAGTTTAACAAAGATGAAATGACAGTATTCCGCAGAAGGAATATAGGCGTAGTATATCAATTTTTTAATTTGATTCCAAACATCAACGTTCGAAAAAATATTTTACTTCCTCTTTTGTTAGACAATAAAAAGGCAGATGACGAATATTTAAAGGAAATTTTATCGATACTAGGAATAGAAGGAAAGCTTGATAGGTATCCAAAACAATTATCCGGTGGAGAGCAACAAAGAGTCGCTATTGCTAGAAGTCTTATTACAAGACCTGCCATAATTCTAGCAGATGAGCCTACAGGAAATCTCGACAGAAAAAATTCTGAAGAAATCACAGGACTTTTCAGACTTGTAAATAAAAGATTAAATTCTACAATTATGATAATAACTCATGATGAAAAAGTAGCAAATTCTTGTGATAAGGTCTATAGAATGGTAGATGGTAGGTTAAATTTCTTAGGAGATGAATCTTATGAAAATTATTAATGACCTAGCTGATGGAGCTGTAAAAAATAATAAGAAAGACAGTTTTGCTATTAAAATTTCCATACTTTTAGCAGTTATATTGCTAGGTACAGTTGTATTTATTGTAGGATCCTTAAAATATGACAAGTATAACTACGTAAGAAAAACTATTGGAGACTACCATGTAGCAATTACTGAAGTTGATGAAAAACTATATGATAAATTAATAAATGATACGGATATAGAAAAAATTTCTTTTAATAAAATCATAGAGACAGATTTAAATGCAAATATTTATGAAAATGGAAAATATAGCAACCTATTAACTGGCTACGAAATAAAAAAAGGAAGAGAACCTAATAATTCAAATGAACTATTAGTGCCAGAAAGATTTTTAACAAAGAATAAAAATTATGATATAGGCTCTAAAATTACTGCAAGTGATAAAACTTATACCATAGTTGGAGTCTATGATGATTATGGATATTCTTTTGAAAAGTCTATGTTTCTTACTATGGCTGATAGTGATAAAAAGATAGACTTATTAAAAAACAATAGAGGTTTAGAAGCCTTAATATGGTATAAGCATCCAAGAGATACTTATACAAAGACTAGAGAAATTTTATCTACTATGAATATAGACGAGAGGTCTTCAATAGACATAGGAAGACTATCTTATAACACAGATATTTTAGAGTATAAGATGATTTATCCTCAAGGAATATTTCCACCTAAGTCAGTGATAAAATCTGCTGTAGAAGAGTATAGTGCGTATTTCTTTCTAGTTCTTCTATTTGCTTTTATTATCTATGGTGCTTTTAACGTATGGAATAATAGAGATTTAAAAGAAATTGCCCTATTAAAAAGCACAGGTATGACTGCAAAACAAGTTAAAAAAATGATAAAAAAGAAAGCCTTTAAACTATCTGCATTGCCAGTAGCCTTAGGTACACTTCTATCCTGGGTTTTCGCAAACTTATTAATGTATTTAATGTGGCTTAATAACTCAGTATCCTATAAGAATATGTCTGAGATAATTGGAGAAAGTTTTAAGGCACCAGATTTTCACCTAGTTTATTTAGATCTTACTTCTATTTTAATAATTATTTTATTATCGCTTTTGACAGTATATTTATCTGCGACAATCCCTGCTAGGAAAAGTGCAAAATTAAAGATAATAGAAGGTTTAAATGGGATTACAGAAAAAAATATAAAATTAGGAAAATCAAAAATAAATGGACCTATAGAAAAGACTTTAGCAAAAGATTATTATAGGTCATATCGATCAACCTATCGAATTATTGTAATCTCAATGGCTCTTTCTGCCTTTGTACTGACTACAGTTTTAGTTAGCCAATCATATAGAACTTTGAACGAAAAATATAATTCATATAAAAGTCCGTACAATTTTAACTCTAGTATTTATACAGATGACTTTTTGAATAAAAATTTTGTGAATGATATGGAAAAAGTTAAAGGTATAGAACAATTACACATCTATCAAAGAGTAGATACAAAGTTTTATGCTGGTGAAAATGAGGACTTTATTTCTAAAGATTTAAAAAATTCTCTAGATAGTGGTAAAAAATCCAGTGATAAACTTTATGCTAGTATCTATGCACTAACAGAAAAAGATTTTAAAAACCTTTTAGAAGTAAATAATATTACAAATGCGACTTATGTTTTAGTGAACAAAGTATCTAAAGATAATAGTACGCCTTACACCTTTAGAGATTATATAAAAATTTCTGATAAGGAATCTGGAGATATTACTTTAAAATATAATGCAAATGGTAAGTCCATGCCTATAAAAATAGATTCAAGTATCGATGAAATGCCTTATGGATTAGAGGCATATAAGTCAAATGAAATAGCTATTTACACAAGTGAAAGTAGTCTAAGAAATTTTATAGATGAGTACGGAATAGATGAAGCTAATCCTGTATATTATTATTTTGTAAAAATCAAAGCCGATAAAAATAAAGAAAAAGTATTTGAAGATGCCGAAAAAGTGATTTTGACCTATGTTCCAAAATCAGATCATGGCACTTCTACAGAAATTATAAAAGCTGCTATGAATAAAGAACAAATGAGAAATGAAAAACTATTAAATCTTGGCATCCAAATTATTCTTATAACCATTGCTCTTTCCAATGCCTATAATAGTTTTAAAGGCAACCTTAGAGCGAGAGCCAATGATTTTAAACTCCTATCCACTACAGGTATGACAGAAAAACAAATGGAAAAGATGGTCTTTGGAGAGGGGAAAATATTGTTTAAAAATATTTTCTTAGCCTATATCTTTATGTTCATTATGGGAATTGCACTGAGAGCCTATAGAAGCAACTATGAATTAGTATTTGCGATAAAAGGTCTGATAACAAATATGAATTATATCCCTCTAATAGTAGTATTTGTATTTATGATTGCAGGAGTTTTATTTGCAATAAAAAGTGGTTTTAAAACAATAAATGAAAACTCAGATAATACTTTCAAGAGTATATAAGAAAAAGGCTGTGAGCATTTGATATGTACCCTCCTTACTGGTTTGTCCAGTAAAGAGGGTACTATCATAATGAAGACGCTTGTATTATATAAAAAACTTCACAGATCAAAATTGATTTTTTTGCTTGTATTCGCACTCATAATGACGTTAGGGGTTGTGTTTCTTCAAGGACAATTTTCATTTGGTGACAAAAAGTATATAGATACATTTGTGGTATATTTTACAGGTGCAGTCTTTAACAACATATTATGTATTGCCAAGTTTGATAGCGTTGTTTGGAGGATATATTATTTGCCGTGAAGAACAAGAAGATGTACTCAAATCATTGAAGCTAATACCGATAGATGAGAGGAATATGATTACTGCAAAAATGATAATTACTCTGTTGGGTAGCATTTTTGTTTATCTAATATTGTTTATGGTATCTTTAATTGTAGAAGCGGTATTGCATTTAAATGCGGTAAACATGAGTGAAGTAGTTCATTATTTTGCTGTATATGTATTAACTGGAATAGGTGTTTTTATGGCAATATCTCCAATTATTGCATTTATTGGACTTGTAAAAAGAAGCTACTGGATAGCTCTGATTATCGCTGAAATATACTCCTTTATAGGAATTTTCTTTGCCTCAAAGGAAGTTGTAAGGGCCATATATCCAATATCATCTGTATTCGTTTTATCGGGACTATATAAAACACCGGTTATGGAATTGCTGATTAGCATAATCGTAAATATTGGTTGCTGTTTTATTTCATATAGAATACTAAAGAAAATGAGAGTTCGTAAAAAATAGTTATGAAAATAAATTTAGGAATTTAAAAAGAGGAGAGAACACTATCTCTCCATCTCCTTGCCCATGTAAATTCCATAGTTCTTTCGTATTTGATAAAGCTCGTCCATAGTAGATTTTGAGGAAGAATACTCTTTCATGAGGATATTCTTTTTTTCTTGCAGTTTATCAAGTCTATCTAAAATATTCTTTGAATTTGGAAGTTTAGAATAGGAGCTTTTCAGCTTGGAAAGAGCAGTTTCATAGAGCGTGATTTGCGATTTGTATTCTTCATAAAATGCCTTGTCCGATGGATTTGCCTTATATTCCTTGTAATAGGCTCGATACTTTTTAACGGTATGAACTTGTTCCATCGTATCAGAAAGTAGCTGCATTTCCTTATCAATTTCTTTGATTTTATCTTGTAAACCTTGTCTTTCTTCAGCACTTTTCCTAATGTATTCATCAAGCTGCTTAACGGATTTAATGCCATGTTCCCTGATGAAAACAACTGACTCAGCCATTGTATTTAAGTTATGTTTTGTTGCCCAATATTCATAGCCTTTGCTCTCTTTCACTTTGGCATTGGTACTCATATTGATGATATTTCCGATTCGTTTTTTGACAGGTGGGGCTTTAATAGATTGATTTTCTGTAATACGCTCTTTTAATCTTTCTTCGGTATAATCTTCACCAATCGTCTTAGCCCTTGTAAATCTCTGCTTATCTTTTGGCTTAAAGGCAATGTGTTTGCCATGTTTTATTTCATAACCAAGTTCAGCCATCTTCTTTAGGAATTCTTCCCAATCCTTAGACTGTTTTATCAGACGATCAATATCAAATTGAAGCCTGCTTTTCCAAGAAGTACCTTTCTTAGATTGCTCATTTTCATACCATGACTTTCCATTTGTTTTGTACTTTCTCTTATAGCTCTCGTAGAACTCATCAATCACAGATAGGTTATTTTCTTTACATAACTTATCGCTCTGATACCTGATTTGGTGGTAACTTCTTTTGTTGGATTGATAGCACTTACCAGTAACCATATTGACATTATTGAATATGATGTGATTGTGGATATGCCCTTTATCTATATGGGTAGATAAGACAAATTCGTACTCATCCTTTAATATCTTTTTACATAGTTCAAGACCGATCTGATGTGCCATTTCAGGACTTGCTTCTCCGGGTAAAAAGGATTGAATGAGGTGTCTTGCAAGAACAGTTCCGTTTGTTCCCGCATCATTTCGTGTTCTTAAAAATTGAGTATGAGCAGTTTCCTGATGGCATTTATGAGTGCTTACTAAGATTTGCTCGTCCGTTTTTTCTCCATTAACAATATATGAAATGGCGAGATTAAGTGTTGATTTTATAGGATGTATTTTTGTAATAGCCATAAAATTTAATCACCTCCGGAAGTTCTGTTAAGAAGCAGAGAATGTATTTGCCACAACTCTTTTGAGAAATATTCAATCTGCTTTTTCATATCGTTTATATCGTCTTTGTAGATTATTCCGGTAGAATTTACACGCTTTGCAATCTGATTGATGTTGTTTGTAGCATTGGAAAGCAAGCCTTGTAAATCTCTAAAGGGTTCTAAATCCACTTGATATATTTCCTTTTCTAAAACGCACTTGCGAATGAAATGGCTCATATTTTTGCATTTCGCAAGTTTTCTTTTCTCCTCAAAAAGAGCCTTTTCTTCTTCAGTTAATTTAATTTCAAGTCTTTCATTTCGTGTTCTATTTGCCATAGGTAAATCCTCCTTTGAATGTATTTCGGGGTCTTAGGGTACACCCTAACAAGTTAAAAAATTGATAAAA
Source organism: Anaerococcus degeneri (assembly GCF_017874475.1). Lineage (GTDB taxonomy): Bacteria > Bacillota > Clostridia > Tissierellales > Peptoniphilaceae > Anaerococcus > Anaerococcus degeneri. Next base: position 29,770 of record NZ_JAGGLO010000013.1, on the reverse strand, counting down.
AAAGAAGCAGATCCCAGAGGGCTGCTTCATCAATTTTTTCGTAAGTGTCCGTACACTTACTGTGCTTGCTACAAAAGAATAATTAAGGTAGCAAGCGTTAAGCATCTATTAACTTATAGATAATTTTACATACAAACAAAGTATAAATTTCTAATTATCTTTTTATATTTTCTTAAATGCTCGTAAAGCCTTATTCTATGTGCTTTCGAGTATTTTTACTGTAGGAAGATACTTCACGTTTCTTTGCATATTTCCTCATGTCTTAGCTGTCAGAAGTGGTAAATAAGTAGTAAATTCATTTGTACTACTAAGCAACAAGACGCTCCTGTTGCTTCTCTTTATTCAAGCGTTTCATTTCTGCCATTGCAGAATCGAATGTTGCATGTGCGTAATAGTTCAGCGTCATGGCTATATTAGCATGTCCCATAATGTACTGTAATGCCTTTGGATTCATTCCTGCATTTGCATAGTTGGTACAGAATGTATGTCGCAAACTATGTGGAGTGATGTGTGGCAATTTATCCTCGTTATACTTATTGTATTTCTTAACAAGACCTTTCATCATGCCGTTGTAATCACTTGCCACTTTTGGATAGTTCTTTCTATTAAGAAAGAGGAAATCACTATATCCATCAATCTCAACACGCTTATCATTCTTTCGATTCGCTAACACTCGCTTAAATGCTTGATAGGCTTCTTCAACCATAGGAACTTGACGTTCGCCACTTTTGGTCTTTGGTGTTTCAATGTAGTACCCAATTTCAGTATCTCTCAATAGCTGATGGTCTATATTGACAAGACGATTCTCAAAATCTAAATCTGGAAGTGTCAAACCACCAAACTCTGAAATACGAAGACCTGTTTTTAAGAGTATCAGAATTTCATCATAATTTTTGCTGTAGGTTTTATCAGCTTTTGCAAAGGCTAACAGTTTTTCTTCCTGTTCTTCTGTTAGTACGGTCTTAGGGACAGTATCATCATCAAGAACTGCTTTCAGTTGAAAGTCAAATGGATTCTTCCGAACACAATCATCTTGTATAGCAATATAGAATGAAGCCTTTAAAGAACGTTTGTAGTTATTGATGGTTTGATAAGCATAACCATTTTCACTCATTCTAATAGCCCATTCTTTAGCGTCTGATGGCTTAATACTGTCAATACTTCTTACACCTAACTTGTCTTTCTTCAAAATATCCATAAGATATTTGCGTCCAGTTTCAGTGTTTTTTCTAACCTTTGGTCTTTGAGCGTTCTGTTTTGCGTAAAGCTGGCAGAGTGTCATTTTCTTTCCTACAACATCAATACCATCATGAATGTCTTTCTGTAACTCTGCGATTTTCTCTCTAAGTGAGATACAATCACGCTTTCCTGCTGGTACTCGGTCTGTAGCCACAAGTTTCCACGAGTAAACAAATTGCGGTTCTCCAAATGAATCTATATATTTGTATAAGTATCTTCCGTCTTTTCGTTGGCTCTCTCCAGTCTTTAAGATTCGACCTTTATTGTCACGTCTTTTTTCTGACATGGCATTTGCTCCTTTCCTTTATGGAAAGAGCCTTGATACGACTTAATACTATTTTATCATATACAAGACCCTTTGGCGACGCTAGATTGCGTCCAATGTATCTATAATTTTTTCAAATTGTTTTCGTTTAATCTGAATACGATTGCCATTCATAATCAGCCAATTTGCATTTTTATTTTCCTCTGCCAAGCGTCGTAGCTTGTTTTCGCCAATACGAAAATATTTTGACGCTTCTTCAATGGTTAGGGTATAACGTTCCCAAATAGGAATGTCAGTCTGCTTCATAAAATCCTCCTTTCCAAATCACTTATTTGGATTTCATAAAAGTTGTTTTACCAGCAATCGAACAGCTTTAGCAAAGCTCACGGGAGTTCCACCCCTGCATGGTTCTCATGTAGCCATACTCATTGCCTGCGACGGTTTTATCACGCTCGGACTATTGACTGTATGGGAGTATCATTATCACGATAAGAATGTCGTTGCAGGCAATCCTGCTAAAGATTGCTTCTCGGATCACTAACATGAATCGCTCGCTATCTTTATAAGATAGGTCATGGCGGTTAGTTCCGTTGGCTCTTTTCTTATCGAAACGTATTCGATTACTTTTATTCAGTTTTCAAAGAACAATGGCTCGTTAGCCTATCAAAACACATTGAAAGCTCAATATGCTTTGGTGGAATAACAAACCTCCCTGTTCGGGAAGCGTGGAATGGTTTAGCACGCTTCCACGAAAGGAGAGAGGATATTACTTAATTTCAAATGACAAAATCTTTGTAATCAGTCTGGTTTCCATTCTTCCACGTAAGACTTCATCAACGACCATACTTTGATTGCCATATTCATCTTTCATAAGTCGTAGGGAACGCTTCGTTATGTACCCTCTGTAATGATGTAGAATCTGGTTAATCGCTTCGGTATCGCCATCTGTTGCCTTTACAATGAGAGGAAAGGGAATCATAGGATATTGTGTTTTCATTCTTCAAATTCCTCCATAAACTTTTTAATTAAGGCTAGTCCACTGGTTCTATGCCGATAGACAGTAGAACGGTTCAATTTCAACAGGTCTGCAATTTCTGAATCGCTCATGTCCATAAAGTAAAACAGCAGTAGAATTTCACGTTTCTTGTCTGGCAACTCACGTAATGCTTCACTCAACAAATCATTTTCAACGCCTACTGATAACCCATTGAGTGTAAAAATCTGAAAGTCAGTTGAATAGTTATCTGTTGTCGCAAACTGGCTAACAAGATAATCGCCAACATCCGAAAAGGACACCTCACGCTTTGCAATCCTTGAAAGATAAAGCATATAATTCTTTCGCTCGTCTTCCATAGCACGTTTACAGATATAGTCAAACTGATTTTCTATTGTGGTCTGAAAAGAAGATGGTTTCATGTTTCTCACCCCCTTTCTGTCTAGGAAAGGAAGTGAGCCTTGCTCGTTTATCTCCTTTCACTCTTAGTCCCAATGTGAAAGGGGGATTTGTTGCATTACTGATAAATAAACTTTGTAAAAAAGTTCTGAATAGCCAAAAAAGCATATAAACAGATTTATTTCTCTGTTTACATGCTTCTGTTATTCTATCTATATGATTTATAAAACCACATTGGTGGACGTACTTATCTATTGCAGATAGACGACTTTTTTTGACAAGAACCCAATGTAAGGAAATTTATTGTATATGATGTACTTCATGGCGACGTTGACCTCCAACAAACCGCCATTTGGAAGTAATATACAATATTTTAACAGCGTAAATAGCACTACCATATAACGGTTTTTTTTATTGGCGTTTAGTAGTGCTTTTTATTAAATATAAACCTATAAACCATATAACACGTTTTTCTATACCTGTTTTTAATTCAGTAGGAACAATAAAATGTATAGAGGTGGTCTACTATGCGTAAAAAAGAAGATAAATATGATTTTAGAGCCTTTGGTTTAGCCATTAAAGAAGCTCGATTGAAACGAGGTTTAACTCGTGAACAAGTGGGAGCATTGATTGAAATTGACCCACGGTACTTAACTAATATTGAAAATAAAGGGCAACACCCCAGCATACAAGTTCTTTATGACCTTGTATCGTTACTTCATGTTTCCGTTGATGAATTTTTCTTACCTGCTAATAACTTGGTAAAAAGCACCCGACGATTACAGATAGAGAAATACATGGATAGCTTTACAGACAAAGAACTATCCTTAATGGAATCTTTAGCCAGCGGTATCAACGAAGCAAGAAACATCGAAGACTAATTAAAAGAATCCATACATAACGGAAAGAGCCGATAAAATGAGATTGTATTAATCTCATTTTATCGGCTCTGCGTCTTTGCGTCTGGCTCTGTAATCACAGTTACTTTGAACTGCTTTATTTCAATTAAATTTTCTTGTCTGCATTTCGGACAATAGAGGGGGAATTTTTTTAATTCAGTATCTTCCCTTATCTTTAATCGTGTTTTATTTCCACATACAGGACACAATATCCACTTGTAGTTTATAATAACTATCTCCTCCTTTACACTTTAATTCAAATCTTTATTAAAAAATATTTCATCTTATTTAACAAGAAACCATATTTATATAACAACATAAAATACACTAAGTTATTTTATTGAACATATATCGTACTTTATCTATCCGACTATTTGGACGACGGGGCTGGCAAACAGGTTCACCGGTAGTAACATGGTACCCTTTTAACTCTGTTAAACAAACACTACGTCCATTTGTAAAGAAAGTTAAATCACTACGATATTCTTGAATACACCGAGCAGGGATTTCTCCACTAAGAATGACCTCATTATTTTTCAATTGAGTGTCTACGATGTTCGCACAATATTTAGGAGCATCGTTGTATGCTCGTGAAAGATATTCCTGTGGCGCATAAATTTTAAAACTAAGATATGGCTCTAACAATTCTGTTCCAGCTTTTTTTAAGACTTGTTCCAATACAATAGGAGCAAGCATCCGAAAATCTGCTGGGGTACTAACAGGGCTATAGTATAAGCCATACTTAAAACAGATTTTACAATCCGTCACATTCCAACCATATAATCCTTGTTCGCAACCATAGCGTATCCCTTCCATAACTGCATTTTGAAATGATTGATTTAAGTATCCAAGAGAAACCGAGCTCTCATACTGCATTCCACTTCCCAACGGAAGCGGTGATACAGATAAACCAATGGAAGCCCAGAAAGGATTTGGCGGCACTTCGATGTGAATGGTATATTCTGCATTTTTTAACGGTCTCTCCATATAAATGACTGTAGGCTCTTTTAGTTCTATCTCCACATGATACTTTTCTTGCAACAGTGCACTAATCACTTCCATTTGTACTTTCCCTAAGAAAGAAAGTATAATTTCATGTGTCGTAGAATCCACGTAATATCGTAGAAGCGGATCACTATCTGAGATTTCCAAAAGGGCATCAAGCAACATTTCTCTCTGTTCAGGTTTACTCGGTTCAACAGTTGTTTGTAGTAGAGGGTGCGGATTTTCAATCTTTTTTCTCTGTGGCAATAGTTTTGTATCTCCAAGAACACTATTTAACTTCAAAAACTCATTTTGCAAAATAACAATTTCTCCAGAATAAGCTCTATCAATCTTACATAATTCACCATTTATTGAAGTATACATTTCTGTAACTTTTATTTTTTCTTTTTCTGATACTCTAACCGAATCTCGTAAATGTAGTACTCCACTATAAAGGCGTATATATGCAAGACGTTGTCTTTTTTTTGTATATTCAATTTTGAAAACATTTCCGCAAAGTTCAGACGGACCTCGATGTGTTGATGAATAAAATTTATTCGTAATCACTTCTATAAGGTTATCAATCCCTATATTGTTTTTTGCACTTCCGTGATAAACAGGGAACAGGGAACAATTATGAAATCTTATGCTTTCCTCTTGTTCGAGTTCCAATGCTTCTAATGATTTACCGGACATATATTTCTCTAAAAGGTCATCGTTTCCCTCTATTACCGTATCCCATTGTTCAGATTCGGTAAAGTTCGTCACACACATATTAGGATACAGTTCTACCTTCTGTTTGATTACAATTTCGGCAGAAAGTTTCTCTTTAATATCCTGATAAACCGTTGATAAATCAATTCCATTTTGGTCAATCTTATTGATAAAAAAGATTGTGGGAATCCCCATTTTCCTAAGTGCATGAAATAATATACGAGTTTGTGCTTGTACGCCATCTTTTGCAGAAATCAGTAGAATTGCCCCATCTAAAACTGATAATGAACGATATACTTCTGCTAAGAAATCCATATGTCCTGGCGTGTCTATGATGTTCACCTTCGTATTTTCCCACTGAAAAGAGGTTATTCCTGTCTGAATTGTAATTCCTCTCTGACGTTCTAAAAGCGTATTATCCGTCCTCGTTGTACCTTTGTCCACGCTTCCTAATTCTGTAATCGCTCCACTGTTATATAATAAGCTTTCTGTTAAGGTAGTTTTTCCTGCATCAACATGAGCTAAAACTCCAATATTAATAATTTTCATGTGATTTTCCTCCATTCAAAAACCCAAAAGGGCATAAAAATCCCAGTGATAAATACTTTTATCACTGGGATTTTTATGCATAACCATAGGTATACAAAGCATACAGATATTCTCTGGATACTTTAGAATCACATGATAAAGGTATTCTTAAACTGGGTACAAAAAACTAAGCCCTCCTAAAAAAGGACATCTAATTATTTGTTCCCGCTATCAAATTGACAGTTTATTTAAGAATACCTTGCCGCATATTTATTAACTCCTTTTAAATAGTCACTTAAATAATAGCACGTAAGAGCATATTTGTAAAGGAATCTCCAATTTTTTATCAAAAAGAGTACATGATTACAAAGTATCTGTAATCATGTACCAATATTTGTTATTTTACAATCTTCCAATTACTCCCGTTCTTTTCAAGTACCAAATCAAATTGAGATACCTGCGTTGCTTTGGTCTGCTGGTCGATATACTCCACTGTCAGCGATACCGTGACTTGATTATCCTTACGATTGTGAATAGGATTTACCAGTTCTTGAAAGATGTACTCTTTTCCGATTGGTTTTAATATCCCGTCATTCACATAGTAGGAAAGTTCACTGGCTGTCGCTGTAGGATAGAGCTTGAAGAACGTCGTTAAAAACTCATTGATTTCATTGGTTGTAATGGAATCAACCGTCCCCTCACTTTCAATGGCTTTTGGTTTATAACTTGATTTCTTAGGTATGTTGGTAATGGTCGGATTCTTAACCAGTACCATATTTCCAGAACCATCTACATAGACACTCACTATATAAGCAGAGTGGACGGTCTTTGTATTTTCTCCCTCTGTAATGAGCTGGTCTACACTGTAGGTTACATTAAACTCATTGTCGCCAGTTGGCTCTACCGTCCATATCTGAAATCCTCTTACAGAAGACGATACAGGAATATCTTTGCGTACTGTATCAACATTGAGAGCTTGAAGTTCATCTGTCAGATAGCCTTTTAGACTTTCCATTCGATTATCAATGGACTTATCGGATTGCTCCCATGAATAGTAGACTTTCGCAAAGTTCTCTACAAAATTTTCTACATGATGAGTATCAACGTATTCCTTTTCTATGATAGTTGTTTCGTGAATAGTATGAGTATCTATAGCTGTAAAGTGCTTGAATATCGCAAAGCTGAAACTAAGCCCTAAAAGTACCCACAAGGCAATCACAACCTTTTTATGAGGATTGACCTTATAGACACGAGGTTTCTTTTCCTTTGGTATCTGTTTTTCTTTATTCTGATTTTTTCTAAATTTCATCATTAAATCTTCCTTTCTCATTGTTTGATTCGTCCTGCTCCCACTAAATGCTGTTGCCAGTAGGGGCTTGTTAAGTCGGCATAACCGATTGGGTCGCCTGCATGAAACATACGGTTATTGCCAAGGTATATCCCAACATGAGTAATATAAGAGCCAGCGTTATAGGTAGAATGAAAGAAAACCAAATCGCCAGCTTGTGCTTCCGATAGTGGGATATGCTGGGTCACATCATATTGCTGTTGTGCGGTTCGTGGTAAGTTAATTCCAGCTTTTCCATACGTCCATTGTGTCAGTCCGCTACAATCAAAAGAAGTAGTCGGGGAAGCTCCACCGTAAACGTATCGCCAGCCCTCATATTTCAGTGCTTCGTCCATGATGGCTTGTACCGTATCATCATCAAACTCTGTTGTGACAAGATACTGCGTTACCAGTTGCACATAAAACATATTGCCATAGTTGTATCGCCAGCCCCCATTGATAGGTATGGCTATGGGATTGGGGTAAGACACTTTTTCGCCACCTGAATACTCTTTTGAGAAACTTTGAGCCAGTTCAAAGGTATATTTATTTCCACGATTAGCCACATACCCTAAGAAACCACCACCATAATTGTAGGACTGGATAACCGATTCTAAATCTACACTGAGCCTTTCGCTACTGGCTAATAATTCACTGAAATACTTCACACCTTGCTTAATGGATTCTTCTGTACTCAATGAATTAGGTGGAAGACCGAGGGATTCCGAGGACTGCATAACATCTTCCGCAGTACCGCCCGATTCCACCTGTATAATCGCAAGAAGTATGTTGACATATTCTTCAACGCCATATTCTTTGGCATATTTTTCTACCATAGGCTTATGAGCCAGCACTTCTGCGGAAACATTCACACCTCCATAATGAATATTGGAAATTCCGCTGTCCTGTTCATCTGAAAATAAAATGGCAACAAACAGAAGCAGTGAGAAGACCATCAAGAATAATCCAGAACCACCAATCACTAAAGTTTTCAACTTCATGGTTTCTTACCGACTTTCTTAATGGTGGCGGTTTTGATTGGTGGTCTACTTCTTGTATTTTGTAGTGGTACTCTTTGAACAGTAGACGGACGTTCTTTTGTGATTGGACGTTGTGAAGTTCTATCTGCTGTAGTGGTTGAAGTTGCTGGCTTTTGAACGGTTTTTTCTTGAACGGTATTGCCTTGGCGTTCCACTTTTGGACTTGAAAAATCGGACTTAACTGCTGGACGCTCTTGTTTGGCTTGTTGAGATTCCTTATATGAAGTCTGAATATTAGACTGTTTTGAGGTCTGTTCATCATGATATTGTTCTTGTCTTGTAGTCGGTCTTTCATGAACAGAAGAAGCAGGCTGTTTTTTCTGTTTGACCTGTTCCATTTCAGAGCGACGCTTCGCAATGGTTTTTCGCCTTTGTTCCTGCTGTTCCTTGCGTCCACTGGCTCTGTCCGCTTTGGTTTGAGAAATACTACTGGTTAAATCACGGACATTCTCTTTTACTTTGGATTTTCCTTGATATACTGCATATCTTGCATTGGTCGGCAAATCTTTAACCTGTTCTTTCAAACCACTAGCAGTGTCTACCATTCTGTCTTTGGTATCAGCTACTGTACCGATGGTTTGACCGATACGTTTTCCAAGTGTTGATTTTTCCTTTCCGTCTGGTCGGGAGTGATCTGCTTGTGTCCTTGCAGAACTCCCCGAACCCGACTGTCCTTTTTTACCTGTAACAATGGCAGACCCAGCCCCTAGAGTAGTCATGGAACGTCCAAGTTTCCGCTGTAGACGGTGCATGTGAGCGTGCATAAGCATACGAGGTTTTCTCATCACACGACTTCCCACACTTTGAGAATCGTTACTCTGTAGAGAAAACATACTCATTAAATCGCCCAGCTTGAAGTAGATTCCTGCAAAGGTCACAATCTGTAGAAAAGCAATCAAAAAGAACGGATAACCAGCCGATAAGGTATAGAGCATGGTTGAAATACTAAATGCTGTCGTAATAATCAATGTGATTCCAGCTCGTGTCAAAATGGTATTAAAGAGCTTTGTTATGGCTCGTTTTGACATACCATCAAATGATGGAATCATGCTTAAAATAAAGCTCACAGGCAGAAACATAGCATAGATGATAAAAAGTACCTGCGAGAAAATCATGATTCCTGTTAATAGGAATACAAATATGGAAATCCCAATATTGAAGACAAATAGGAAGAAGACTGTACCTAAACGGTTAATGGTCTTTGTAATGGTTAGATTGGTATTGCTTCTGTCTTCAATTTCTTCCGCAACAATTTTTTCTCTGTCTTCGCCATTGTTGGAATCTGGGCTGGTGGAGAGCAGGCTTTCCACACGGTCAATACCGATACTTTCAATGTCTGAACTGTTGTATTGAAGCAGTAGCCACGGTTGCTGAACCTGTATGGAAAACAGGCTATCTCTGATTAAGTCCACGCTGTCCTTGCCTTGACTATCGGAATGGGGCATGACAATCTTCGTGCCAAGTGATAAACTGGCATTACTGATGTCTGATGAAAAGTCATTGATTTTTTTAATGTAGTCGGGAGCGTAGGCAATAAAGGAAGCCGATAGGATAAACACCAGCACAAAATTCATAATGGCATGAATTGCCTTTGTGGTTTCTCTCTTTATCAGTCCCGTATAGGCAACATAAACCCCAAGAACCAAAATCAAGAGTAAGAGGAATCCAACATAGAAACCCTCTGTTGAAAATCCGTTTGCACTCACACCAGCTAAGGTCTGCATATTCTTACCAATGGAATCTGCTGTAGCGGAAATGAAGTCTAAGGAATAGGCTTCCTGTACTAAGTAACCTGTCGCATTGGAAACATACAAACTGATTGTCCAAATAAAATTGGTAATGGCATATAGTCCATACATGACCTGTTTTCCAATCCCGTCCGACCAGTTCCACGGAAGCCAGCCCCAGCTATTATCCACATAAAAATCCAGTTGATAGTTTTCAAGTGGGTATCGGCTGTATTCATTTGCCACATTGACCGTATCATCTACCAAGCCCGCAGCTTGAACCACCGTTCCCAGCATGGCTAAAAGAAAAATGGCAATCACAAGTGTGAAAGCCACTGTCATTGCCACTTTACCTAGACGTTTCAGCGTCCAGTTTGATTTTATTCTGTTTACTATTGATGGTTTCACATTTACACCTCTTTTCGCACAGGTGGTCTGGTATCAAAGGCATGGAGCAGTTCTTCAAATACAGGGTGGAACTGTATCACACCGACACGACCATATAAATCACTGATAAGGCATTGCCCGTTTTCCAAATCACGCAATCGCTTCTGATTGTTTTCGTCCTCTGGGTCTACACCAAAAAAGGCTAAGGTCTTTTTAATCTCGTTAAGGTCAGTGGAACGAAATGCAAATTTTAAGCCGAGGTTATTTTTCAGTTTTTCATCTAAGAGGTCGTCTGTATTTTGGGTCACGAAATATACCCCAGCGTTCATAGCACGACCAGCCCGAACCAGCTTCATAGATAGTGTTTTTCCTTGTGCTACCTGTAAAAAGCTCCATGCTTCGTCTAAATCTACAATCTTGAAAATGCTTCGGTCTGTATGGATAAAGTCTAAAGCAAAGGTACTAATGACAATCAGCATAGCAACGGATAAAAGCTCCATAGTGGTATATTCCTCAAAGGAAGTTTCCTTGTCGGGAAGTACCAAGTCCGCAACCTGTATAATGTTCAGTTGTTTTTCTAAGCTGATAGACTGCTCCACATAACCATTACTGAATAATAAATGTGCAAAGTCATAGTCTGTAAAACTTTCGATATGGTCGGCTATACTGGTACTTAGTGGCGTATTCTCAACCCGTAATTCCTCAATCACTTTCATCAACCCTCGTACTTCACTATTGGTTACTGCACGAATGGCTTTTCTAAGGATTGGGAAGCGTTCCCCATCACGAGAGGAAATCCCCGTAAGGAATGTCAGAATATCAATAGCCAGTGATTCAGAATCTTTGGGATTTTTCATAATCACATAAGGGTCAAGTAAGCCTTTGTTTTTCTCATCAGAAGTCAGAGTGACGATATTGATTTCATGGGAAATCTCTGGCAAGGTTTCTTTCCATCTGCCACGTTCTGCTTTTGGGTCTACAATCACTGCTTGTGCCCCATAAAGCACCGCATAATAGACGATAAGGTTATTCGCAAAGGATTTACCACCACCCAGCGAACCAACAAAAGCCGACGCTAACGCATTGGTTACTGAACCCTTAACCCCTTGACTGGCAAGAGCAGGTTTCAGATAGACATTGCGTCCAGTATCTAAGCTGTAGCCAACATAAATCCCCTCATTTTCCCCCAGCATTTGAGTAGCACCAAAACCTAAACCAGCGAGGAAATCAGAGGTCACGTATTGAATATAATCATTCATATAACGCTTGCTGGCAGGTAAAAATTCTTCATGTAAGCCGAGCATATCCCCAAATGGTCGTACCAGTTTTACGCTTAAATCGTCATAAAAATCTTTCACTTCATTACAACGACGTTTGAGTTCGTCAAGATCATTTGCTGATACCCTTACCACATAAGACAGCTTGTACATAGATTCCTTGCTTTGGTCTAAATTGGTTTCCAGCTCATTCACACTTTCCAGAGCTTCCGCCACATTGGAGCTGGTTTCATTATCACTTTGCCAAGCGTGGTTATCCAAGTCTTTCAGTTCTTTCTTTTTATTGCGGACAGTAGATAGGGCTTTACGATTCGCTACAATTTCCACATTCATTGACGTATCAATCGGGAATGTAAATTGCTGTTGCTGGTAGTAGAAGATTTCAGAGGACGGGAAGTCCAGTTCTCCGACAATGCTGTTAATGGTAAAGTAAGCTACATAGACGGTTTCATCTTCCTGCTGGATTTTCAAATATCGCTGTTTTTCTTCCACCAAACAGCGAGTAGGCTTAATCAAGTCATAGTATTTAATCAGCGTTTCATTATCCAGCTTTTTCTTTGATAGATGGTACTCATACTCTTCATAGGCAGTGCCTGTCTGTCCGTAAAGGTGTTCAATCAGATAGCCGAAGTCGTCCTTATCTAACCTGCGGATTTTGAAACGACGAGAGATTTTATTTTCTAAGAGCTTTTCCATCTTCTGAAAACGCAGGATTTCATCATTACTCATACTAACAAAATCGCCCATCAGCTTATGGTTCACATCATAGACAAAATCAGACAAAGCATTTTTTGCTTCAACGGTAAGACTTTTCATAGAAAACTCCTGATCGTTGAGAAGCAACTTAAAGCCGATAAAGAAACGGTAGTTCACTTGATTTTCGCCAATCATGGATATTAAAGCGTCTGTCTGTTGGTCGATTTTGTCATAGGCAACCGCTTTGAGCTTGCCAGTGACTTCATTTTTGGAACGCTCTTGTGCAGAACGTATGCTGGATTCTGTACTGATTTGTAAAGCATGAATTTTGCCATCACGATTTTGTGCGATAAGCTGTCTGAAAGAATCATGCACTTGTATTTTCTGTTCTGGACTTAGAAATGAGTAATTGTAAGGAACAAGCTCATAGTAAGCATAACATTCCCCGTCTTTATTCCAGACGAGATTGTTTTCAATGTATTTAATTGGATATGCCATAAAATTCACTCCTAACTGCTGTAATGGCTTCTTGTGGCTGGTTTCTGCCAAGCGTTACTTTTTTTCCTGCATAGGTCAGCTTTGGTCGCAGTGCATAAGCAATGACAGACTTCAAAAATCCATAAGGCTTTTTACCATCAAAAGTTTTTGTAGACATAAACCATGTGAAAGCCACAGGAATCCCAAAGTATTTGAGAAATGCTCCCTCTATCATGGAAAGAGGGGGCAAGTTGCCAAGTATCATCACTGCAAAGAGTGACACGACAAACCATGTCATTTGCGTAAAGGTTATGGGAAACGGAAGTCTAAAATCATTGATAGAATACAGTACCTTTTCCACAGACCAGATACTGGTATAGCTTCGTATTTTCTTCATGTAATCAATCCTTTCATAAAAAATAGGGGTAGCTGATTGAGCCACCCCGTAAAATAGAAAATCTGCCAGTAGTAATGTACCGACAGATTTAATAGACGATTTCAAAAATCCCATGATTGGTTGAGATAAACGTTCCTGAAAGGTCTAAATCCCGACCATAGGCTTGATAATCAATATAGTTTTGAAGACTAGCTGGTACTTCGCCTAAAGCACCCGTTTCTTCAATGTAGTAGCGTGCCACGTCATACATATCATCACAATCGGAATGAATGATAATATCCTCTTGATGTTCGCTTAGTTCTTCAATGCTTGAAAAATGAGTGAGCAGAGCAGATAGCTCCGATTGTAATTCTTCGGGTAATTCCGATACCATTTCCCATAGTCGATTGAGTTCGCCAATGGAAGTGTATTCGTCAACCGTAAAGGGTAACTCGTAGTCATGAATGGCGTATTCCTCATATTCATCATTCAAGCCGATTTTCTCTTTGACTTCCTCAAAGTCAATGGGAAAGGTAAACCACGCACCGACCAATTCGCCCTCATTGTATTTGCCTAAATTCGCAATATAGACTTGCATATCGTCCATATATTCACGTCCTTTCTTTGTAGAGATTCAAAAATCCCTACCGCACTTCGTTTGGTGTACCATTCCTTTGCGGAACATAAGAAAACCACTTATATTCCACAAAAGAACGGTTTTATTTAAGCACCAATAATGCGATTGAATAGCTCTAGTAAAATGTCTTTTACTCCAGCAGCGTTGAAGACTAAGCCAACCGCAATAATCGCAATAATTAAAAAGCCAATCAGTTTGCTAAACTCACGCTTGAAGCCAAGATACAAGCCAATCACAACGATTGCTAAAAGCACCAGTGATTGAGCGTTTGATAGAAACCAGTTATAAAGGTTTTGTCCAAAATTCATAAAAATGTTCTCCTCTCTATATTCAATGAATTTGTATTTGAGTTATTTTTTTGTTGTTATCACGTCCTGTTCTTTTACTGACTGTTGCTTCAAAATCTGCTTGTGTCGGTCTGTCAGTTTCGCATGGTCGAGAATGTCTTTTACAACCTGCGTCTGGTTGATTTCATCAAGTTTAATCGCAACCTTTAAGGTCGGGGCAACTTGATGAGATAGCCAGTTCAGCGTCCTTTGGAAGGAGTAAGGCTCTGGTTTTGTGGTTAGTTTTAATCGTTCACGATTGTTCCCAATAAACCAAGCCCATTCTTCATTCAGTTTCCAATCAGAACGAGGTTTGGAATCGTCTTTATCTACAAAACGGATATACCGATTGATAATTTTAAAGGCGGTATGCTCTGGATTGTCATAGACGAGTAAATCACGGACTGCATAATAGGCACGCTCATTTTTCAATCGAATCTCAAAACGGTTTTTTACTTCTGCGTCTTCAATGGGAATATCATTTTTCTTGTACTGCTCGTAGTCCTTTTCATAGATACAGAAATAAACTTCACTTTGTAATGAACCGATATAGAGGGTGTTTCCCATACATTCCTTTTCCTCTTTGCGTACCAGTTCGCCACTGCGATAGCTTTTAAAACTGCGGAAGACGGAGATACATTCTTCCTGTTGGCACTTTTCAGTGAGTACAGGGATATTTAAAATCCCTGTCTTATCGTTAATGGCAAGGTCAAGGCGTTTCATCACACCGCCAGCCACCAAAACGTCCATAAAGAACTCATACCAGCTTCTTTGTTGTGCCAGAAGATAGCTTTCAAATTGTCTGCACCCACGACCTTTCAATTCCACCAGAACTCCTTTGTCCAGTTCATGGGAGCAAAGGACGAATATGTCGCCTAAAGCATAATGCTCTGAATAAGAATAGAAACCATAGTCCTCATGAAGAAAATAGGACAGTTTCAGTTGTAAGATGTTTTCGACCACCTGCTGTACGTCTGTTGTCGGAAAGCGAATTCTTACATAATCAAACAGCATTTCAAGGGGAGCGTCGGGATTGAAGCGTTCCAGAGCTTCCCAAAGGGACTGCTGTAAATCCTCTGATGGCTTGACTTTTCCTGTTTCAATATCGCTTAGATACTGCCTTGTAATACCAGTCGCAACAGCTAAACGGTTTTGAGATAGTCCATAAGCCAAGCGTTTTTCTTTTAAATGCTGTAACCAAGTTTGTTCATTCAGTAAAAATCCCTCCAATCAAAAAGGCGTATGTCAACTTTTAAAGCCCATTTGACATACGCTGAAATTTTGTAAATCCCTTGTAACCAAAGGATTTTCTAATGTTTTTTTGACTGTTTCCTGTCGATTTGTACCCCCCTGTTAGATACGGGGGGTTAAGTGCTGGCGTGGCTATTGCCACACCAGCCAGCAAGATCAGTCCACACCTGCGACTTCCGCTTCGCACGTCGCCTGCGTGGACTGTCTGCTGTTGGATAACTTTTTAATTTCCTCCAAGAAATCATATCCTTTTGGTACAAGGGGAGTATAAAACTCTGATATGACACTTGTTCCTACATCAACATAGCCACGACCTTTGATTCGCTTTAAGAAGAAATCCTTTTGTACGTCACTGCCAAACATCATGCCATAGCCCATTTCAGACATACGACCTAAAGCCACTCTGAAATTAAACTGATCACGGATTCCGTCGCCTAAATATTTTGCGTCTGGACGTTGACAAGCCAGTATTAGAAAGAAGCCAGCTTGACGACCTAACATGACAATCTGTTTCAGCTTATTCATAACTGCGGTGTTTTCTTTTGTTCCCAGCATTTCCATGAAAGCGACGTATTCATCAAAGATTAAGAAGTGTGCCGGGAGACCTAAGTAAGCATAATTTTTGCCAGTCTTATAGTTCTTCATCTGCTTCATTTCCTCACTACGTTTCATCATTTCTTCATAGAATGTTTCAATGCAAGAAAGCAAGTCTTCTTTTCTATAGTAGACATTTGCCATCACAGAACCTAAGTCCGCAAGATCAGCATTTTTCGGGTCAAGAATATACAGTTTTGAATCTGTATGAAGCAAGGCTTCAATCAGTGTCAGTATAAAGTAAGTTTTACCGCCACCTGTACCACCAGCAATCAACATATGAGGGAGCTTATCATATTCCCACCATACGTTTTTCATTAAGCGAAGTTTACCATCTTTAGCTTCTACTTCATCAATAGAAATACGACTGGCTATGGTGTCATAGAGCAAAGTATATTCCACATAGGAATCCTTTAACTCTTTATCCGTCAGCTCACAGTACAAGCCACTCTCTAATTTCTTTTCCAAGTGTAAGAGTTGGTCTTGATATTTTCCCAGCGTGATTTCCACCCGTATCTGTATCAAGCCATTTTTAAGTCGATAATACATTTTAGGGAAGTAGGTTATCTTTTCCTTTGTACGACCAGCACTATCTTTAAAGAAACCCTCTGTTTTGACCTGTTCAGATTCATACCACTTGTTTTCAAGTATCATCTTTGCCAGTTTTTGACGGTGGTAAAGTTGTTTAACCGTATCATAGCGAACCCGTTTGAATACAAACGCTACCAGCAAGCAGATAAGAATTGCGACACTGAAACTGATAATTAAATAGGGAATGTCAATCTTATCTGCTTGTGATAGGTTAAAATCCTGCCAGTTGATCTGCTGGATTGTCTTCACATGAAACAGTCCGACAACCAGCAGGAAAACAGGCAGGAGTGACGCTATCGTAAAATGAAAGACTAAATCTTTACCAGATGGGCGAATCCTTTTACCACGCTGTTTCATGCGAAAAAGTCTCCTTTCTACCTAGCGACTATTTGTCTTGTGTCGGTTCTTTCTTTGCTTGTGGTTGAGCTTTGAATGAACTAGAATCCTTTGTCAGCACAATATCGTCTGCCTTGATATACCAGTCAACATCTGCTCCTTGATAGGTGGCAGTAGCAACGGTGTCCGCAATGGGATTGATAAGTTCCACCCGTGCGTTATAATCAAACTCTTTCAAAGGCACGCTGGCAGGAATACTTACTTGAATCATGCGTCCTTGTCCTTTGGATTTTAAGTCATAGGTACGTTCCTTGATTTCATCTGAAACCGACCCGTCTTCATTTTGGATTCTCACTTCACGACGTAGAGCAGAGAATTTCAATTCTCCAAAAGTCGTGTCTTTATCTAATACAATGCCATTTGCTAATCTCATCATTTTTCCTCTCTTTCTTTATTCTTTTATCATGTCGTCAGCATGTAAAAGGTAATTTGTAAAACCACGAGTGCCGATTTTGTAGCCCTCTGCGGTAATACGTGGATTGACTAACTTCACACGTTCCTCAAAGCCGAAATGTTTTTCGCCAGCTTCAGCAGGAAGCACCACCACAATATCATCTGCTCTTTGAACATCAGAATAGAGATTATAGCTTCTTGATAAGACAGTTAGCCGTCCGTTGATTCTTCGCTGAACGACTTTATCCTCGCCAGCAAATTCTAAATTGCCGAATGTTTTTTCCATGTTGGGAATCACAAATTTAAGTTCCATATTTTTACCTATCCTTTCTTTTTTATTGGCTGAATGAATGTTTGATGGTCTTAAAGAGTGGGGAACGACCTTTTGATTCTTGATTTTTTGTTTTCATAAGTTCACTTCCTTTCAAAATCGGGTAAAAAAATAGACACCTCATTTTTTGAAGTGTCTACCTATTAAATATTCAAATTTTATTGGAAGTATCTTTATATCTTCACTTTTCAAGGATAAATCGTCGTATCAAAGCTCATTCATAAGTAGTAAATTAGTAGTAAATTGAGTGGTTTTGACCTTGATAAAGTGTGATAAGTCCAGTTTTTATGCGGATAACTAGATTTTTATGCTATTTTTACAATAAAATTTGCTGAAAGTCAAAGCTATAAAGAAGATTGTTATTCAAACTCAAAAGTTAGTTGACATTAACTATCATTTATGATAAAATAAAATTCGACAGTAGTGTCGGTTTTTTATTACGATATGAAATGAGGTCTTTATTTTGAAAGAAGAAAAACAAAAAGTTGGACAAATTAGAAAAAAAGAGATTCGAGAAGCTGCAAAGAAATGCTTTCTAAATAAAGGGTTTCAACTTACAACAATGGAAGATGTTATCACAGAGGTAGGAATGAGTAGAGGAGGTGTCTATCATCATTATGGTAATACAAACGAAATGCTTAAAGACTTAATGCTTGATGGTAATGATTATAGAAACAACTTGATAAATGAGTATTTAAAAAACAATCGAGGAAAAGATAAATATCAGCAAATGGGTGATATTTTGGTTGATAAGTCGCTGGCTGATACAGAATTGATGAGATTGTATACACTCCTTTTACAAGTAAAAAAATATAATCAGGATTTGGAAAAATTGTATCAAGAATTGAAACTTAATACGACTAATGAGCTAAGTTTAATCGCCAAGCAGCTTGGAATTAAGGCAGATATATTTGGTGACGGTTTTTTAGTGAATTATATCAATGGATTGATATTAAGTTCAGAAATTTTAGGTGCGAGAAAGTCTTATGTCGAGCATAAACGATATATAAAAGAAACAATGATAAATTATATTGTTGATGTACAAAAGAAAAATTAAAACAATTAGGAGGTTTCAAATGAGTAAACGATTAGAAGTAAAGGATTTAATTAATATAGGATTATTTTCTGTATTAGGTTTTGTATTTATGATGATTGGATCATTTTTAGGAATGGTTCCAGTTTTAATGCCGGTTGTTCCATTGGCACAGGGAGTTTTAGTAGGACCTGTAAATATGCTGTATTCCACAAAGATTAAAAAAAGAGGAATGGTGTTTATTCAATCATTATTGATTGCATTAGTATATGTTGCTATGGGACATGGACCTTGGGCATTATTGACCGCTGTTATTGCAGGTATTATTGCTGAAGTTATTTTGAAATCAGGAGAATATACGGATGTTAATAAGGCAAGATTAGCATTTTCTGTTGCTCCACTTTGCACATTAGGAAATTGGTTGCCAATTTTTATATCAAGAAATGAATATGTCAAGCAGATGTTAGAGAAAGGATATAACCAAGAATTTATTGATAAGATGCTTAGTGTAATGCCGAATTGGATTATTGTCGTAATGGCAATAGGTGGAATTATAGGAGCATATATTGGTTGTAGTATAGGTATGGCTTTCCTAAAAAAACATTTTAAAAAGGCTGGTATGGAAAAATAAGGATTCATAAGGAGTTAAGGATGACAATCAAACTTGATTTTCGTACAAAACTTTTTATGACAATAGTTCTTTCATATGTGATGGTTTTAGGCAATATTCAAGTAAAGTATTTCTTGCAAGCCCTTATAATATCCGTAATTCCGATAGTGCTTTTAATAAATACAAAACATACAAGAGTAGCTATTATTGGGATGGCTACTCTTGTGTTCGTTTATGGTGCTGATAGATTTTTAATGAAATTAGAATACAGTCCCTTGGTAGCGATTTTACTGATATTAGTAATGGTTGTTAAGAAAATACTTCCCGCATTTTTAATGGGGAAATATACCATACTCACATCAAATGTAGGGGAAAGTATTTATTCATTGAAAAAAATGAAATGTCCCGATGAAATAGCAATACCATTGACTGTGATGGTTCGTTTCTTTTATGCCGCAAGGATTGATTATAGCCAGATAAAAAAAGCCATGCGTTTGAGAGGACTAACGCTTAAAAAGTTAATAAAAAATCCAATTCTATTATTTGAATATAGATTAGTGCCACTATTGATGTGTTTGTCTAAGACGGCAGATGATTTAACAGTATCCGCAATGACAAAAGGGTTAGCTGTTAATCAAAAGCGAACAAGTATTAGTGAATCACGCATTGGTGGCATTGATTGCATATTTTTTGTGATAATGGTATGGGCAATCTATTTATATATAAGGGGTAAGTATGCTTAGTTTACAAAATTTAGTATTAAAGTTTGATGGAGAAAGCATATTAGAAAATGTAAATCTAAATTTCAAACCCGGAGAGGTAACTGTTATAACGGGACACTCAGGTACGGGGAAAAGTAGTTTGTTAAAAGTAATAAACGGCATTATTCCCGAATATGATTGTGGAGATGTAAAAGGAGATGTTTTATACAAGGACAAATCTTTATTAGGGATGAGTATATTAGAACGATCCAAGTTTATATCTACAGTGTTTCAAAATCCTAAAACACAGTTTTATTGTATCAATTCCACAGATGAATTGGCTTTTCAATTAGAAAATAGATGTATAGAAAGAAATTTAATTTTAGATAAAATACACTATTATTCAGATGTTTTAGGTAGTAAAGATTTGTTAGACAAGAATATTTTTGAACTGTCCGGTGGAGAGAAGCAGTTAATTGCTATAACTGCTAGTGGAATTTCAGAAAATGAAATTATTCTTTTAGATGAACCATCTTCATCTTTGGATTATGAATCAATTAAGAACTTAAAAAGAGCTATTATTGAGCTAAAAAAAAGAAATAAAATCATAATCATTGTCGAGCATAGATTATTTTATTTGAAAGACATTGTAGACAAGCTGTGTGTAATAGAAAATAAAACTTTTAAAGAATACACGAAAGAATATTTTAGTGATGATTTCTTTGTAAGAGTTTCAGAAAAACATAATTTAAGAAATTTCAATGAAATTTTTAAGAGTGATTTTTTAAATAGACAATATGAAAAAGTAGATATGTTACAAAAAAATACTCCATCAAACTTTGTTAATGAATCAATAACATGTCTACATTTCAAAAAAACATACGATAAGAATACAATTTTTGATTTTAGTGTTTCTTTTAATACCGGGATAAATTTCATTATTGGACAAAACGGTGTTGGGAAAAGTACTTTTATCAATTTACTTATGGGAACTATAAAAGGCAAGGGAGAAGTTTTTTATAAGGGAGAAAAGCTCAAAAAACGGTACGAGAATATCTTTGCAGTCATGCAAGATGTTAATTATCAACTTTTCACAGAATCTGTATGGCAGGAAATTGGAACAGTTACAAAACAGGATAATTTGAAAAATGAAGCCTTAAGAAAGGTACATTTATTTAATAAAAAAGAAATGCACCCAAGTTCGTTATCAGGTGGTGAAAAACAGAGATTGTTGCTTGCTATGTCTATGGTAAGTCAAAAACCAATCATAGTGTTTGATGAGCCAACGAGTGGACTTTGCAAAATGCAAATGGATATTTTGATTGGATTTTTAAATCAAATGGTAGAGCAAGGAAAAACTATTATTATAATCACGCATGATTTTGAATTTATAAAACAATGCGATGGTGCAATATATGAATTTTTGAAATGAAATGTAAATAGATAGAACTATGGAGGTGTTGAAATGAAAGAAAAAAGTCCTACTGCAATATTGTGGGAGCTTGCACATGATGAACATCCAAAATTAAAGACATCAGTATTTATAGCGAGTATTGGTGTTTTAGCGGGGATTGTTCCATACATTGCGGCAAGTCGCATTTTAGTTTATTTAGTGAATGGAATTGAAGACAGCAAGGTTTATCTTATGTGGCTTGGCATAAGCTTGCTATCATATGCTTTGAAATCAATTTTATATTCTTTGGCATTATCAGTATCTCATAAAGCGACTTTTAGTGTACTAAAAGATATTCGTTTAAGAATGCTTGATAAACTTCCAAAGATGCCATTGGGAGAAATAATAAATATTCCAAGCGGTAATTTAAAGCAAATTATAGTCGATCAGGTCGAAAGTATGGAGAAACCTCTTGCACACTTATTACCTGAAATGACATCCAATATATTAGGCTCTTTGAGTATATTCATATATTTGTTATTTCTTGACTGGAGAATGGCGTTATTGTCATTAGTTTCTATTCCTTTAGGAATGTTTTTCATGGGACTTGTGATGAAAAACTACGCTGCTCAGTATGAAGGATCTGTAAAAGTTAGTCGTGAAATGAACTCGGCAATTGTGGAGTATGTTAACGGAATAGAAGTGATCAAAACCTTCAATCAGGATAAAAGGTCATATGCAAAATATAAAGATAAGGTTATTGCAAATGCAAAGTATTTCTATGAATGGATGAGAAGCTGTCAACTTCCTGTGTCTTTATCAAAAAATATATCGCCTACTACAATGATAACAATCCTTCCGGTTGGCTGGTATTTTTACATCAATGGAAGCTTGAGTATAGAAACATTTATAGTAGTTATTATTTTGTCGTTAGGAATTGCAGGACCTTTACTTGAAACGATGAATTTTGTTGATGGTCTTGCAAAGATAGGAACTATTGCAAATTCCATTAATTCAATTTTAGAAGGAAAAGAGCAAATTCATTCCAATGTTGATGTGAAAATAAACAAATATGATATTGCCCTGCAAGATGTGAAGTTTGGATATGAAGAAGGAAAGGAAATTCTTCATGGAGTGTCGTTAAACATAGAAGAAGGGACAACGGTAGCTTTTGTTGGACCGAGCGGTAGTGGAAAGTCAACTTTGGCAAAACTGATAGCAGGATATTGGGACATAAATACAGGAAGCATAAAAATTGGTGGATATAATCTCCAAGAGATTCCTCTTAAACAGTTATATAGCTTAGTAGCATTTGTTTCTCAAGACAATTTCCTTTTTAATGAAAGCATTAGGGAAAACATACGAATGGGAAATCCAAGTGCAAGTGATAAAGAAGTTGAAAATATTGCAAAGAAGTCAGGCTGCCATGATTTTATTATGAATATGGAAAAAGGCTATGACACAGTTGTCGGAAGCAGTGGTAGCCATATTTCAGGAGGAGAAAGACAAAGAATCTCAATAGCAAGAGCAATGCTTAAAAAATCCCCGATAGTGATATTGGATGAAGCAACTTCATATATTGATCCGGAGAATGAGGTGATTATCAAAGAAGCTCTATCAAAATTGATACAAAATAAAACTGTTATCGTTATTGCACACAGGTTATCAACAATAACAGATGTTCAACAAATCTTTTTTGTTGAGAATGGAGAGCTTATTTCACATGGTAAACATAACGAGTTAATGGAAGATTGTGAGCTATATAAAAAAATGTGGAATGCTCATATTGGAGTAAAGGATGGTGAAATAAAATGCTAAGTGCTTTAAAAAAAATTTTAGATTTCTCAGGTGATGAGAAGAAAAATATATACCATTCTATATGGGTAAGTTTCTTGTTTGCAATTTTTCACATGCTTCAAATCAGTGCAATTTATTTTATAGTTAAAGCTGTTGCTGAAAAAGATATGAGTATGACACCTGCGTGGATTGCTTTGATACTTCTTGTTGTAAGCATAGTAGGCAGAAGTATTGCAAATTATTATTCACAGTTACAACAATGCCATGCAAGCTATTTTATGGTTGCAAATAAAAGAATTTCAATAGGGGAAATGCTCAAAAAAATTCCTATGGGATTTTTTAATGAAAACAATGGGGGAGAAGTCGTTGGTATTTCTACAACCGTTTTAGAAGACGTGGAAAATACGGCTGCGATGGTTATGGTAAATACCTTGTCGGGATTTATAAATACTATAATCTTTACTTTGATGATTTTAATATTTGAATGGAGAATAGGTTTTATTGTAACTGTCGGAAGTCTATTATATTTGGTTATTTTGTCAAAAATGGAAAAGAAGTCAAGAGAGGTTCTTCCTAAACGACAAATGGCTTCAGCAAAATTAGTAGATACTGTTTTAGAACAGATTGGAGGAATGTCTGTTATAAAATCCTTTAATTTAACCGGTAAAGGTGATGAGAAAGTTAGAGGTGCTATTGAAAATACCAGAAAAACAAATCTTGATTGTGAAAAGTTGTTTACACCTTACACGATTGTTCAAAATATTCTTTTAGATTTGTTCAGCATTTTAATCATAGGTGCAGGTATTTTCTTCTACCAAAGAGGAGAACTTTCGTTTCTGAATACAGTTATGACAATCATAATTTCATTTCTTGCTTTTTCACAAATTAAATTGGCAGGAAGTGCGACAACTGCCCTTAGAGTTGTTAGTGGCTCTATTGAACAAACCAAGAAATTAGAAGAATTTCCACAAATGGATATTGAAGGAAAAGATATAAAACCTGCTAATTTTAATATTTCTTTTGAAAATGTAGAATTTGCATATTCAGGAAAGAAAATTCTTGATGATATATCTGTTGATATACCACAAAACCAAATGACTGCAATAGTCGGACCTTCAGGAGCTGGAAAAACCACATTTTGTAACTTGATTGCAAGGTTTTGGGATATAGATAACGGGAAGATTAGTATAGGAGGACATAATATAAAAGAATATTCCTTAGAGTCATTGATGAAACAAATCAGTATGGTTTTCCAAAATGTGTATTTGTTCCAAGATACTATAGAAAATAATATAAAGTTTGCTAAGCCTAATGCTACCCATGAAGAAGTAGTAGATGCTGCTAAAAAGGCTTGCTGTCATGATTTTATTATGAACCTTCCTGAACAATACCAAACTGTTATAGGAGAAGGTGGTGCAAGTTTATCTGGTGGAGAAAGACAAAGAATATCTATAGCAAGGGCGATAATAAAAAATGCACCAATTATTATTTTTGATGAAGCCACAGCAAATGTTGATCCTGAAAATGAGGATAAATTACAGCTTGCAATGGAGGAACTTACGAGAAATAAAACGGTAATTATGATTGCACATAGGCTAAAAACTATAAAAAATGCAAATCAAATTCTTGTATTGGCTAATGGAAAGATAATGCAAAAAGGAACACACGAAGAACTAATTCAAACAGATGGTATTTACAAAAATTTTGTTGAAGCAAGACAAGTAGCAACCAAGTGGCAGCTATCATAAGTTAAAAAATATTAAAAACAATTGGAGGGAGTTATATGGGAAAACAAGATATGAAAACACAACTTTTAACAAAAAGTCCTAAAGACTTGTTGTTTCAATTAGCTATTCCGGGAATTATAGGGATGGTAGTTATAGGACTTTATCCATTTATGGATGGAATATTTGCTGGGTGGATTATAGGGGATTATGCTATGTCTGCCATTAGTATATCAATGTCTTTAACAATAATAAATGGTGGTATATCAGCACTTATTGGAGTTGGTAGTGCGTCAATATTATCAAGGGCTATTGGAAAGGGAGATAAAGAAACAACGGATAAAATATTTGGAAATTTTTGTTATTGGGTAATTTTATTCTCTATAGTAATCACCGTATTAGGCTTGGTATTTGCACCTAATTTTCTTGACTTGGTAGGAGCAAAAGGGAATATTAAAGAACTGGGAGTTAGATATTTAAGAGTAGTTTTCTTTGGTTCAATATTTGTGAATTTTGCTCAAGCAGGTAATATGACAATGCGTGGTGAAGGTGCATTGAAGCAATCTATGATGATTATGGGAGTAGGTGCTTTATTAAATATTATTTTAGATCCTATTTTTATGAAGTTAATGGGAGAGTATGCAATTGAGGGGGCAGCTATTGCAACTGTAATATCTCAAATTGTACAGGCGATATTAACATTTCACTATTTTTCAAAGAAAAGTGCTTTTGTTGGTATCCATAAAATCCAAAAGAGCAAGGCAATTTACAGTGAAATGTTTAGCATAGGAAGTTCGGCTATGATGATGCAAATTTTATTTGCAGTACAACAAACATTTTTGTTCAAGCAGGCTTTTGCTTATGGTGGAGATAATTGGGGAATTCTAATGTCAGCAACAATGAGACTTTATATGTTCTCATTTATTCCATTGTGGGGAATGAGTCAAGGCTTACAACCCGTTATAGGAGCTAATTTTGGAGCAAAACAATATCAAAGAGTAAAAGATACTATGAAGATTTTCATGTATGGGGCAACAATACTTGCTGCTATTTCTTGGATACCATCCATGTTTTTCTCTGAAAAATTATTGTCATTGTTTAATGTGAGAAGTGAAATAATTGAAGCTGGAGTTATGAACTTTAAATTGTTCTACTCTACTTTCATCTTGTATGGAATTATGATTATGACTCTTACATTTTTCCAATCTATTGGAGATGGGAAAAAAGCGAGCATGATTGTAATGCTTAGACAACTGATTTTATTTATTCCGGCGATATTGCTATTGCCAAAGGTATTTGAAGGATTAGCAGTTTGGTGGGCTGAACCTATTGTAGATTTTAGTATGATTTTGCTCGGCTTGTTTTTAATGCTTAACAGACTTAGAAAAATTGGAAAAGAAGAAGCGATAAATTGTTAAGTATCTTATTATCCAAAGGTGAAAATAAACTATTAGAAAGGTTTGATATATGAATATTAGTTCGATATAAGAATGAGGGAGGAAATTATGAAGAAATCTTTATATTCAATAATAAAAAATAGTAAGAACATTTTCTTCCCTTTTTTCGGTTTGCTTTATAGAAGATAATGAATCTACAAATTATATTGAAAAATTAAATAGTGTTTATAAAAGAACAAGTTTCTTTCGTTTTAGAGGACTTCTCATGCCAAGATGCAGGAGTCCTCCTTTTTTTGCCTGAAAACAAGCAGACAAAAAAAGAATGGAGGAAACATATATGCCAAAAGAATATTACCTTTATGTAAACGGACAAAAGGTCAAAGTCAGTGAGCAGATATACAAAGTCTACTGGCGAGAAAGAGAACACGAAAAGTATTTAGAGCAGGTGGACAAGAAAAACCACTTGCTCTTTTTTTCATCATTGGATCATGATGGACACTTTGTGGATAGCATTATTGATGAAAGCGTTGATGTAGAAAAAATTGTGGAAACACAGATGATGATTGAAGCAGTCAGAAATGCTATATCAAGGCTCAATGCAGAAGAAAGAGATATTATTGAACGCTTGTATTTCAATGATGAAACGGTTCGTTCAGTAGCAAAGCTTAAAAGTATTACACATCCGGCTTTAATCAAAAGAAGAAACAAAATTCTTGAAAAGCTGAAAAAATTTATCGAAGAACTTTAGAACTTCGGTAACCAAAGGGGTCAAATTTTCCTTATGTAAAGTGAAGGGGAGTTTGATCTCCTTTACTTTCTTGAATAAGAGATAGCCTGCTTATGGCAAATAGGAAAATGTAAAGAAAACAATCCCTTTCAAATA
Organism: Anaerococcus degeneri; assembly: GCF_017874475.1. Classification (GTDB taxonomy): domain Bacteria; phylum Bacillota; class Clostridia; order Tissierellales; family Peptoniphilaceae; genus Anaerococcus; species Anaerococcus degeneri. The sequence goes on along the minus strand of NZ_JAGGLO010000013.1, from coordinate 2,384 downwards.
TTGATCTTTGACAACTGAATAGACCAAGGTAGGACTTTATCTACTTGTGGAGGATTATGACTTACGCCATGACCTTTCTGCTGAAAGTTTTCGGTTTTATGAATACTGGTTAGCCAAGGATATAAGAAAGCGAGCGATAAATAAGAATACATAAAAAAACAGATGTGGCAATCTGTTCTGTGATACAAGTAGTGATAATGATACTTCAATAGTTTAAGCCGGCTCGTCTTAATAAGGGGCGGAGGTGAGATTCCTATGTAGCAGCCAATGCACCTACCAATGTCATAAAACTTAAAAATGATTTTTAACGAGGAGGGTTTATAATGAATAACGAATTACTAAAATATAGCCTCCAATTATCTATGCTATCTATCTTGCTGTCCAAACATTTACTAAATGATATTGAATACAGGAAGATAAAGTTAAAACTGATGAAAAAGTACAACATTTCAACAGAATTATATTTATAATGTTTTGCAAGTGTGGTATAATAAGACTGCATAGAAAGATACAAAAAGGAGGCGGATGCAGTGAAGAAAGATGTAAAAGTTATTAAAGGTGATACCACACTGAAAAGAACTGCATCAGGCTGTGTTGAACGCTCAATAAAGAGAGTGGCAGCTTATTGCAGAGTTAGTACGGATACCGAAGATCAGATTAACAGCTATAATTCTCAGGTAGAACACTACACAGAATTTATACAGAAGAATAACGAGTGGACTCTTGCCGGAATATATGCTGACGAAGCGATAACAGGAACACAGGTTGATCGAAGAATTGATTTTCAAAGGTTGATAAATGACTGCATGAATGGCGATATAGATATGATAATTACAAAGTCTATATCAAGATTTGCGAGAAATACCTTAGATACCTTAAAGTATGTAAGAAAGCTGAAAGAATTTAATGTTGCAGTCTTTTTTGAAGAGGAAAACATAAACACCTTAACAATGGACGGGGAGTTGCTTTTAACAATTTTAAGTTCAGTTGCTCAACAGGAAGTAGAGAATATTTCAGCCAATGTCAAAAAAGGTTTGAGAATGAAGATGGAAAGAGGAGAAATGGTCGGCTTTCAAGGGTGTTTAGGCTATGACTATGATCCGGAAACTAAAAGCATTTCTATCAATAAAAAAGAAGCTGAGATTGTAAGATATATTTTCAGAAGATACATTGAAGGTGTTGGCGGTATGGTAATTTCCAGAGAACTGGAAGAACAGGGATATTTATCGCCAAGAGGAAATAAAAGATGGACTGAAACAACTGTTTTAGGAATCATAAAAAACGAAAAATATAAAGGGGATCTTATGATGGGAAAGACCTATACGGTTGATCCTATTTCAAAGAGAAGATTGGATAATTTCGGAGAACAGGATAAGTTTTATATAGAAAACCATCACGAGCCAATCATTTCAGAAGAAGATTTTGAAAAAGCTCAAGGTATTAGATTGAGAAGGTCAAAAAACAGAAATACTGTTGCCAATAATGGTGGCAAAAGAGAAAAGTATTCAAGAAAATATGCTTTTAGCAGTATGCTTGAATGTGGATTTTGCGGTCATAATCTTTCAAGAAGAAATTGGCATTCAAGTTCAGAATATACAAAAGTTATATGGCAGTGTGTCAATGCTACTAAAAACGGAAAGAAGTATTGTCCGCATAGCAAAGGGATTGAAGAAGAAGCCATAGAAAAAGCATTTATGGAAAGCTACCGTCAGGTATGCCATAATAATGTGGAAATTACCAATGAATTCCTTAAAACTGTGGAAGAAGAATTGAAAGACAACAGTTTAGCTAAAGATCTGAAGAAGATTACAAATCAACTTGATAAGGTACTAAAAAAAGAAAAGGATCTTGTTGAGTTAAGGCTGAATGAGTCAATCAGCATGGATGTATATCAGGACAAGTATAATGAAATAGCTATTAGTAAAGAGAAACTACTTGCAGAAAAGAGGACTTTAGAGGTAACACTTACCGATGAAAAAGCATTGAAGAAAAGGCTTGAGGGATTTAAAAAATTACTTGAGTCCAATAAATACCTTGAGGAATTTGATAGAGCTGTATTTGAAAGTATAGTAGATAAAATCATCATTGGAGGAACTAACGATGAAGGAGAAATTGATCCTGCAATGATTACAATCATATATAAGACAGGGAAAAAGGATTCTCAGGACGGAAGATTATTTAAGAGTAGAAGAAAAAATGCTAAGGAAGTTGATGAGAAAACTGATAACAAATTGTATCCTCAATCAAGCGACGAGGTTAATAATTTGTGTTCCTATCCTATGGACAACACATGTGGAGACTGTCGTATTGATGACAAGAGTTGCACCCACTAAGTAAAATAAAGTGTAGAAATTACAGGCTTCTTCCAGTGCTATCGTTAAAAG
>NZ_JAGGLO010000012.1 GCF_017874475.1 Anaerococcus degeneri | reverse complement strand
ATTTATTTGCTAGTTAAAAATCGGGGATAGAAATTTCTATCCCGATAAAGAATGTAGTTGATTTTTAATTACCAACACGATTTGACAAAGAACCATAAAAACAAGTCCTCCAGGCAAAAGCTTGGAGGATTTTTTTTAATTTTACAAATCATAAGAACAAATAAATATACGAAAACACCTAGCTATAATATAAAATTTCAAATAATAGCCTAAATTTCCACTAAGTAGAAAAAGACTGTATTAATTATTATTTGACTTATAGTATAATTAAACTCAAGGAGGGTAAAAATATAATGTAGGAAGAGGAAATATGGTTTGGCATAAATTCGATAGTAGGGAACTTTATATATTAGAAACTTTAGAGATATGCTCTGTTGATGAGTTAGACTTACTATACAAATTGGACGTGAGTAAGAAAACACTAGCAAAAGATATCAAAGACTTAAATGTTAAGTTAGAAAATTGTGCAGTAATAGATACAAGATTGGGGGAACTATCTTTATTTGTATACAACTATACAAGATATAGAAAAGTATTAAATTCGATAAAAAAAGAAGAACTAAACTTTAATTATGAAAAATTTAGGCATAAATATATCATCAAGAGTCTTTTTGAGAAGACTAACTTAACACTAGGTGACTTATCTGATGATATGATTGTCTCAAAATCAACTCTTAGTAAAGACATCAATAAGTTAAATCAGATTTTAGAAACTTATAATTTAAAGGTAGAAGGAAAACCTAATGTTGGCATGAGCATAGTCGGTGATGAAATTGACATTAGATATTTTTACCTTGATAATTGTTATTATGAATTTCCAAAAAAGAATAAAAACGAGATGATGGTCAACAAAATAGTTGAAAGGGCCTTAAGTCAATATTTAATTGACGAGGATACTATAGAAAGAGTTGTAAGTTTTATCATGGTCTCGATAACAAGATCGGGACAGGGAAAATTTATAGGAAACTTAGAAATTAGACCAGATGTGTTTTATAAAGATTTCATTTATGAAATCGGAGAAATTTTTAGAAAACATTTAAAACAGTATCTAAGCATAAGTTTAACAGATAATGAACTTGAATTTATTCTTATACCTCTTAAGGGCATGAGAACTCCACTTATTTTGAATAATATATCAGATTTGGATATTAAGAAATCCACAGAAGATATTATAAACGAAATATTTAGAGCCATTAAAATTCAAATGGGACTTCAAGTAGATTTGGGAAACTTAACAAAAGAATTTTCTTACCATGTTTATTTTTCTATTAATAGGATAGAAATAGGCTATAAAATAGACAATCCCTTGATTGAAGAAATAAAAAGTGACTATAGAGTAGCCTACAAAATGGCTGAAATAGCATCTAATGTAATTGAAAATAGTATAAATAAAAAGGTAGCTGAATCTGAAAAATCTTTTCTTGCAACTTATTTTCAAATATATGTTGTAGAAAAATTAGATTTAGCAAATAGAAATGGGTTTAAAATAGGTATTTTCACAGAAGGAAAAATCAATGACACTTCCCTAAAGAAAAAACTTAAGGCAGAAGACCTAAACAATGATTTATCTATTGGATTATTGGATAACACTGATCTTGATTTAAGCGGTTTTGATTTGCTTATCCTAAAACAGCCTATCGATAGTGAAGTTTATCAGATAACAGGCGATGATATTTTCAATTATCAATTGATTAAAGAAGAAATTCAAGTATTAAAAGAAAACAAAAATATGATTTTAAGTAATAGATTTTTGAAATCGATATTTTTGAGTAATTTGGATGAAGATACATTTTTTAAGCTACAATTCGATTCTTTTGAGGAAAATTTCAAGTATATGATAGGTATGCTAAAAGAAAGGGAAGTAATTGATGATGATTTTGAGTCTAGAATTTTAGAAAAAGAAAATTCAAAATCTAAAATATTTACTGAGAGAGTAGCCTTTCCTCATATATCTTCAGATGCTTTAAAAGTTGCCCTGGGTATTTGTGAAAATTCATATCCAAATTTGATATTTTTAGTAGGAGTTCCGGATAATTTAGATGAACTCTTAGTCAAATTATATGATGAAATTGTTACTATATCTAATGACGACAAATTAATTGATAAAATTTCAAAAATAAAGTCTTATTCAGAGTTAATGGAGTTTTTTATTAAAGAGACTAATTTATTTAGGTAAGGAGAATAGATGAGTAATCTAATCAAATTAGGGATTTTCATACTGATAATGTACATCCTGCAGTACTTTTTAACGTTTTTACAAATGAATTCATTTAAAAAATATTTTAATATGTTCCTAGATGAAGGCAAGGTAGCCATAGGCATACAAAAAGGAGCTATAAGCTCTGGAGCAATCGTTATGTTTTGTGTGGATGAGATAGGCTATATTAAGAGATACGCTTATATTCAAGGAGTATCAGTTCTTGCTAGATTTAAAGAGAAGAAAGAATTTATTAATGTAAATATTAGAGATTTAGATGAAGAAATGTTAAAAGGACTTAGGTTGCACAAAAATTTGGTCAAAGCCATATTAAACGCAAAATCTAACTACATTAAGGTTCAAAATGGAGAGGAAATAGAACTAGAAAAATCACCATTCCAAAAAGCTGTGGGGATTTTCAAAAAATAAAAAGGAGATTATATGGATTTTTTAGTTAATTTAGCTCAGTCCTTTATAGGATTGTTTGAACTCGGAGGAGAAACACTAATGTCCTGGGTGACAGGCATTATTCCAAAAGTATTATTGCTTCTAGTATTTATGAATGCATTAATAGCCCTTATTGGTGAAGATAAAGTAAATAGATTTGGAGAAATTTGCTCAAAAAATAGAATTTTAGCTTATGGTGTTTTACCATTTGTATCAGCTTTCATGCTAGGTAACCCAATGGCTTTATCAATGGGTAAATTCTTACCAGAATTTCAAAAACCATCATACTATGCTTCTGGAGCTTACCACTGCCATACAAACAATGGTATATTCCCTCACATAAATCCAGGTGAATTATTCGTGTGGTTAGGAATTGCTCAAGGTGTTGAGGCTTTAGGCCTATCAACAGTTCCTTTAGCTATAAGATATATGCTTGTGGGTATAGTTATGAATTTCTTTGCAGGATATATAACAGATTTCACAACAAGATATGTAGAAAAACAACAAAACATCAAACTTAAGAGAACAATAGACGTGGAGGCACATAATGGCTAAAGTTAGAGTAAATAAAGGCGGCGCAGGCTTTGGTGGTCCACTTGTAATAGGACCGGAAGGTGATAAAAATATTCTTTTATATGTAACAGGCGGCGGTGCAAAACCTGATGTAGTTGACAAAATAGTTGAACTTACTGGATGTGAAGCAGTAAATGGATTTAAAACTTCAGCTCCAGAAGAAAATATATTTGCAGTAATCATAGATTGTGGTGGAACACTAAGATGTGGAATTTATCCAAAAAAAGGAATCCCTACAATAAATGTTACACCAACTGGTAAATCTGGACCTCTAGCACAATATATCACAGAAGATATATATGTATCAGACGTTGGTCTAAAACAAATTACACTTATCGAAGGCGATGAGGAAACGGTTAAAAAAGAAGCTAAAAATAAAGAAACTACTAATAAAGAAAAAGTTACTTACACAGCAGACAAAAAAGTATCAGAAACTCTTGCTGAACAATCAGGTAATACCTTTATTCAAAAAGTAGGAATGGGAGCTGGTAGAGTAATAGATATATTCTTCCAAGCTGGTAGAAATTCTGTTCAAACTGTAATAAACACAATACTTCCATTCATGGCATTTGTAGCAATGCTTATCGGTATAATACAAGGATCAGGATTTGGAAACTGGTTTGCTAATCTTCTTATACCATTAGCAAACAATATTATAGGGCTTGTAATCCTAGGGCTTGTGTGTTCGCTTCCAGTGCTTTCAGCGCTACTTGGACCAGGAGCGGTAATAAGCCAAGTTATAGGAACTCTAATTGGTAGTGAGATAGCTAGAGGAAACATAGCACCAAATCTTGCTTTACCTGCACTTTTTGCGATAAACACTCAAAACGCATGTGACTTTATCCCAGTTGGACTTGGACTAGCAGAAGCAGAAAGAGAAACTGTTGAAGTTGGCGTTGTATCAGTAATGTATTCTAGATTCTTAATCGGTGTACCAAGAGTTATTGTTGCATACCTAGCTTCATTTGGACTATATTAGGAGTAAAAATGAAAATTATATACGAGAATATAGTTAAGGAACATGGTGAACTTATAGGTGAATTTGGCGATGAAATGCTAATTTTTTTCGGAGACAATGCACCTGATGAACTAAGAGACTATTGTTATATTATAGACATAAAAGAGACAAACGGAGATATAAAAGAAGGATCTTATTTCAAAGTAAATGAAAAAAAAGCTAAAATATTAGCAGTAGGCTCTGAAGCTCAAAAGAATTTGGTGAATCTTGGACACTTAACTGTAAACCTATCAGGTAATGTAGATGACTTATTACCTGGAGCCATAGTATGCGAAAGCGTAGACATTGGTCCAATAGAAGACGGAACAGTTATAAAGATAGTGGAGGAATAAAATGAGTTGGTTAGACCTAGAAAATAAAACTGTAATAGTGACCGGAGCAGCATCCGGCATAGGCAAGGCAGTAACAGAAGGCCTCCTAGAAGTAGGAGCCAATGTAATCGCCTGCGATATAAATGACAAAGAACCTGAATTTAAAAACCAAAACGAAAAAAATCTAGTATATCAAATATGTGATGTAACAAAAAAATCAGATGTAAAAGCTGCAGTAGACGTAGCCCTAAAAAAATATGGCAGTCTAGATGCAATAGTAAATAATGCAGGCATAAACATCCCAAGACTATTAGTAGACCCAAACAAAGAAAATAGCGAATATGAGCTAGATGACAAAGTCTTTGACAGGATCATAGGCATCAATCTAAAAGGCCTATTCTACTGCTCACAAGAAGCAGCAAGAGTCTTCGTCAAAGAGAAAAAGGGCGTAATAATAAACATGTCCTCAGAATCCGGTCTAGAAGGTAGTGAGGGACAATCAATCTATGCAGCAAGTAAAAATGCAGTAAACTCATTCACAAGATCTTGGTCAAAAGAGCTAGGCAAATATGGAGTAAGAGTAGTAGGAGTAGCCCCAGGAATATTAGAAGAAACTGGACTAAGAACCCTATCCTATGAAACAGCCCTAGCCTACACAAGAGGAATAAGCATAGAAGATCTTAGGAAAGGCTACTCATCAACAAAAACAACCCCACTAGGCAGAAGTGGAAAATTAACAGAAGTAGCAAATCTAGTAACATTCCTAGCAAGCGACAGATCATCATATATCCATGGTGTTACAATAAATGTTGCAGGTGGTAAGACTAGAGGATAGTTAATAATTGAAGTAAATATAAATATTTAAATAAGAAAAAATTCTTATGAAAAAGGTCATTTGATATCGAAATTTGCTATGTTTTTGGAAATGAAGCCAAAGAAGTATATTAAAATGACCTTTTTATATTTGTAGATAATTTTCCAAATTTGTTTAACTTATTTAAAGATAAAAAATAACATAATATATAAGATATGAAACTGTGATAATTTGATGGAAGCAAGAAAGGAAAAATATGAAACTATTAATTGATCATGCTAACCTTACTGATATTAAAGGACTTATAGAACTATTTCCTATAGATGGTGTTACAACAAATCCTACTATACTTGCCAAGGAAGGAGAAAATCCTAAGGAAAGACTTATTAGTATCAGAAAATTAATTGGTCCTGATATGGACCTACATTGCCAGGTTGTTGCAACTAAAAAAGAAGAAATGATGGCTCAAGCTAGAAAACTTGTTGATATGCTTGGAAAAAACACTTATATAAAAATCCCATCTTCTGGAGAGGGATTCAAGGCTATGGAAGAACTTGCAAAAGAAGGGATAAAGATAACAGCAACTGGTATTTATTCTCCGCTTCAAGGATTTCTCGCAGCCAAGGCAGGAGCAAAGTATCTTGCTCCTTATGTGAATAGGATTGATAATCTAGGTTATGATGGCCTAGCTGTGACTAAAAAGATTCAAAATATAATTGAAGCTAATGACTTTGGTACAGAAATTTTAGCTGCTTCCTTTAAGAACTCTAACCAAGTTCTAGACCTTGTGGAAAGAGGAGTTGGAGCCCTAACCTTAGGACCAGATGTCTTTAGTGGTTTGGTAAATGATAGAAATGTTGATTTCGCTATAGGAAATTTTGAAGATGATTTTAGAAGTTTACTCGAAGAAGGCCAAACTTTCTTAGATATTTTATAAATATAAAATCTCGATTGAGATGATAGAACAATATTTAAAGTAGATGAATTTAAGGTTTCGTCTACTTTTTTCATCCACAATAGTCAGTTGTGCAAACGAAAGATTAAAGAAAAAATACCTAGTATTTAGATGGTGATTGAACTAAATTTAATAAAAAATAAAAGCCCCTTGCTTAATTATGATAATCACATGCACAATTAAACAAGGAGGTCAGAATATTGAGTATGATTAGTTTAACATATATAAAAATAAGATGCAAATATAAATTGGAATTTGATCCGATATAAAAATTTCAAAGGGAATTTAAAATAGGCTTATGATTGCAAATTGATTAAGTTATTAAGGAAAATTTTCCAATAGAAAAGCCCCTCAATCGAGGGGTTTTCCTATACTAGAATATAAAATTAAATAAGATAACTGCGATAAGTCCACCGATTATTGGGCCTACTACTGGAATCCAACCATATCCCCAGTTAGCGTCTGTTTTGTTCTTAACTGGAAGGACTACGTAAGCAATTCTTGGACCAAGGTCTCTGGCTGGGTTGATAGCATAACCTGTTAAACCACCTAGTGACATACCTATTGAAACGATTAGGCCAAAAACATATAGCTTATCTACACCAGTATCGCCTGCACCTGCTACATTACCAAAACCAAGGATAGCAAATACAAGTACAAAGGTACCGATTATTTCTGATAGTAGGTTTCTGCCTTTGTTTGGAATAGAAGGTGCTGTACAGAATGTACCTCGTACTCCTACTGGGTTATCAGATGAAGCATCATAGTGGTCTTTGAATAGGATGTAAACCAAACATTGACCAAGGAATGCTCCGACCAATTGGCCAGCTATGTATACTGGAACATCGCCAGATGCTACATCACCCTTGAAGGCTAAAGCTATTGTTAGTGCTGGGTTGAAGTGAGCACCTGTTAGGGCACCGAATATTGTAGCTGGAATAAGTACTGCAAGACCCCAAGCTAGGGTGATTTGGATTGGACCTGCTCCTTGCATACCACTTTTGTTCAAAGAAACGTTTGCTACTACACCATTACCTAATAAAATAAGTATGAGTGTACCGACCATTTCGCCTAAAAATATATCTCTCATTTTCTCTCCTTTCTGTGAATAAAAAAACAGAAAACTACCTTGGTTATTAGCTCTCTGTCTCTGATTTATTCAACTGTGAAAATGTTTACATTTATATTATATCACGGACCCTATCATTTTGCAAATTTTTTGTTAAATTTTTGATTCCTTTTCTAGAGTTTTGATAAATTTATTAATGTCAGCCTTGTTTACTCTTGTAATTCCTGAATGCTCTGAGTCAAAACGATCGGATTTGACTTGGTGGCCGAGTTCATCTTCCATGACTTCTATTACCCTTGACCTACAGAAAGACCCTTGGCAAAAGCCCATGCCTGCTCTAGTCCTTCTCTTGATAGAATCAAAGCTATTGCAAGGAAGGCCACGATTCATGGCATCTCTGATTGTTTTTTCGCTTACTTGTTCACACCTGCAGACGAGCCTTTCTGGGTCTCCTAGAGGAAGGTCGACTTTTTTGATAACCTTATTGAAATCTTCAAGTTCCTTATATTTTATAATTGGCTTCCTTTGTGGATTGTAGGATGGGTCATCTTCTAATTTTAGGCCTAAATCCTTTAAAATCTCTTCAACCATTTTTGCAATGGCTGGAGAAGAGGTGATACCTGGTGACTGGATGCCAACTACGTTTATAAAACCATTTGTTTTGGTGTTTTCGATTATAAAATCACCTGTAGATGAGGCAGGACGAAGACCTGTGAAAGATCTGATAAATTCTTTGAGGTTTATAACGTCATCCTTGACTGATTTTTGAGCCAAATCGTAGATTTCAGCCAGCCTTTCTATATGAGTTCCCCTGTCGATTTCTTCCTCGTCAATGGCATCAGGACCTAGAAGGAGGTTGTTATGATAGGTCCTTGTAACTAAGATGCCTTTTGACTTTGGACTTGGGGTTTGGAAAAGAACTTGTTTGGTCCTTGAACCAGTTCCTTTTTGCATTAGTAGGTATTCTCCGCTTCTTGGGTGTATTGTAAAATCTGTTTCGGTAATCATTTCTGACACCCTTGCACCTTCAAGGCCTGAAGCGTTAATTACAAATATTCCTTCATATTTTTCGCCATTTTCAGTTAAAACTGTAAATACTTGGTCGTTTTTTTCTATATTTGTAACCTTGCTTTCAAGTTTAAGGTCAGTCCCATTTGCAATGGCATTTTCCATTAGGGCTATGACATATTCATAAGGTGAGCAAACTCCAGCACCCTTGCAATATAGGGCGGCTGTAGCCTTATCTGAAACATTTGGCTCGATTTCTCTTAGCCTTTCTTGGTCGATTATTTCTATATCGTCAAGGCCGTTTTCAAGGCCCATGGCCATTAGTTTTTCTAGTTCTTTTTCGTCTTCTTCATCAAAGGCAAGGACAAGAGAACCATTTTCCAAAAAGCCAAAATTTAATTCTTCATCAAGTTTTTTAAATTCTTTCCTGCCTTCATAGCAGATGCGGCCTCTTAGTTCGTGGTGGGGCTCTGCGTAGCCACCGTGAACAATGGCTGAATTGGCCTTTGAAGCTCCCATAGACACGTCATTTTCTTTTTCGAGTACGAGTATATCAAGTTTGTAACGAGAAAGCCTCCTTGCTATACTAGCCCCTGTGACTCCAGCGCCTATAATTATAACATCATACATAAAAAATCCTTTCTATTTCGGGAATGGACTTATATTCCAAACCTTAGTTAATATTAAGAAACTCCTCCTAAAGACAAAAAGAGAGCGGCAAAAATAATTGCGCTCTCTCACTATCTTATTAGGTAAACCTTTTCTATATTATAGCACAAAAAATTGCTAATTTCAATTTATCTTCTTTTATTAATTTTGCATAGAAACTTTAAGAAGATTTTTAGAAAAGAATTTTTTGTTAATTTTCAAGAGACTAATACAAATTAGTTTATATTTTGACTTTTAAAAGTATATTATATATAGCATGTAAAGGGAGAATTATTATGAAATGTGAGCATTGCGGTGCGAATATTGATAAGGCCAGCAATTTTTGTCCGGTTTGCGGGGGCAAGCTTAACAAAAATGAGCCTGATAAACAAATAAATCAAGAGGGTTCAACTTCTAAGAAGAGTTTTTCAAATCTTCTTAATTTTAATTTTAAATTTAATAAAACAGCTAATGATTCTGAGGAAAAAACAGGGGCCGACCTGTCAAATTCTGAAAAGGATTATGCTATAAAAAATGACAGTGAAAAATCTGTGATTGATGAAAACCATGACCATAAATTTATTGAAGACCATACCGATAGGAATATCTTGAATGAACCAATAGTTAATAGAAACAAATTAAATACTATTGGTGAAGATAATCCTAATCCTGGCGAAGAAAAGCCTGATCCTCTGGATAGGATGGATAAGGAAAGCAGGATGTATGAAAACTTGGGAGGCAAAGCTTCGCCTTACAACAAGAAGTCGGTAATAGAGCAAGTCCAAGCCAAGGTTTCTAGGAATAAATCTAAGAAAAATAAAAAAACGGATTATTCTATAGATAATAATAAGTCCACTATGTTAAATAAAAATATAGAAGACAGGGTTGAAAAAATTATAAGTGGCGACGACAAAGACCTATCAAATCTCACCATATCTGAAGGAATTAGGAAAATTCCAAAAAAGACTAAGATAACAGTATCAGAAACTAGCGGACAAGAGCTTATAGGACCTAGACAAGGTGAAGAAATTATTAGGCCAAAAAATGAACCAACCAAGGCAAATAAGGAAGTAGAAGCTCAAAGTAGACCAGAGGCTAAAAACCAATCAATTGAGTCTTTCAAAGAAAAGTACATCACAAAAAGAAATTTACTCATAGCCCTTATTGGTATTTTGCTTGCTATAATTCTCGGTACTCTCTATATTAAAATGAACAAGGCAGAAGACATAACAATTCCTTTAAGTGATTATATCACCCTAACTTATGAGGGAGAAAATGGCCAAGCTGTGCCAAAGGCAAGTATTGATACGGAAAAATTAATCTCAGCCTATGGCAATGAAATTAAGTATATTTCAAGGGATAACAACAAGGGCTCCTATGATTCTCCTGCCCAGGAATTTGCGGCAGACCTACAAAATAATGTGGTCTTCCAATATTCAAAAGACAGCGGCCTATCAAATGGCGATGAGATTACAGTTATGGCTAATCTTGATAATATCAAGATTTCTGATAAATACAATGTCCTAATGTCAAATGCCTCAAAGGCTGTAATTATTGATGGCATTAAAACCGATGACTTTACCGATCCATTTGCTTACATCAATGTGAAATTTGAGGGAAAAAGTCCAAATATGACCCTAACTGCGGGTTTAACCGATGATGCACCTGAGTTTATGCATACAATTGACATTATTCCAGCCAAGTCAAATGGAATTAAAGAGGGCGAAGAAGTGGCGGTAAGCCTAAACTTTAACGCAGATGTCCTAAAGGAAACCTATAATGTAAGCCTATCTCCAACTAGCAAAAACTTCACAGCCAAGGCTGGTGAAGGCGAAACCAATGATGCAAGTGGGGCCGATTCTGAATATATAAGCACTACAGCTCATTTGAATGATGAAATGCTTGGAGATTTGAAATACAAGGCTGGAGAGTTAATCAAACAAACTATTTTGTATAAAAATGTAATAAATGTTGATAACATCGAATATCTAGGTTCATTTACAGGCATCAAGGAAGATGGCAGCGGGGATATTAAAAACAAGGTCTACCTAATCTATGAAGTTTCAACTTCTGAAAAACTTCCTGATTCAAACTTCCAGTCAAGCTTTAAATACTACACCTTTGTGGAATATCAAAATGTGAAAAAGGCGAAGGATTCTGACGGCAAGTTCTACAGTGCGGGACCAATCACAACAGATAATCAAATCTTCCACAAGTTCTTTGTAGAAAGCGACTATAAGTATTATCAAATTGAATACCAAGGATTTGGTTTTATAGACAAGGCCCTAGCCAATGTTGGGGCAGGACTTGAAGGTCTAAATACGACAGAAGATAATAAGACTAATATCACCGACCATTTTGCCACATCTGACGGAGTCGTTGGAGAATACGAAGCAAACGGTAGGAGGATATCACTTAAGTCCGATGGCAGCCTGGTTTACCAAACAGATAAGGCAGTCCATTTAGGATCTTATAGCGATAATGGCGGAGAAATTTCTGCCACAATTAAGGGGGTCAATGTTGATACCCCAATAATCCTCAAATACCAAAACGGAAAACTAAACGCAGAAAGTCAAGGAGAATTTGACGCAATTAGCTTTAGTAAAATAGAAAACTTTTAATAAAAGGGCCCGGTGGCCAGTGAATTGACACAAAATTTTCAATAATGATGAGATTTTCACACCACTAGGCCTTTTTTATAAGGGAAACAAAAGGAGTCATTATGTTAGAAAATAAAGATATAAAAACAACATATTACGAAGCCTATCCAAAATCATTTGTAGATTCAAATGCTGATGGAATAGGCGATTTAGAAGGGCTTAGATCCAAGCTTACCATACTTTCACAGCTTGGGGCCAATTACATTTTATTAAACCAAATTTTTGCGAAAAAAGATGGGAATATAGATTTTTACCAGGTAGATGAGGAGATTGGAAGCCTTGAAGATGTAGGGAGAATTTGCGAAAAGGGCAAGTATATCAGGGTTAAAACCATCTTAGACTTTGAAGCAAAAGACCTAATTGCGACTTATGGTGATAATTTAAAAGAAGAAATCTCAGATTTGTTGGAACACTGGAAGGACATTGGAATCAAGGGGATAAGGATAAAAAACATCGATGATTTTTCTTCTGATTCTCAAAAGGCTGGCGATGAAATAATTTCAGAAATAAGGAATATAACAAGAGAATTTGGCCTAATTTTCATTGGAGGCTTTGATAAAGTAGACCAAAAGTTTAAAAACCAGGTCGACATGGTTTATTTTTCAAAAGCCAATAGTCTAGTAAAAGAAAAAAATTCTTACAAAGAATTTTACGAATTTCTAGATATGGCCCAGTCCTTAAGTGGGGAAATGCCTGTTGGTCTAGACTTTGAAAACTTCAAAAGTCCAAGGCTTATAGAAAAAATCCTAAACCATGATGAAGAAGCAAGACCACTTACCGAAGCTCTTGCAACCCTGCTTTTTTCTTTAAAAACAGCACCTTTTATCTATCAGGGAACAGAAATAGAAGCCAAAAGCGAATATGATATAGATATAGATGCCATTTCCGATTTGGCAATCAAGAAAATATACGAAAATTATATCGAAGAAGGTTTTAATTCAGAAGAAGCTATCGAGAAATTAAAAAAAGAATCTAATTTTTCAGCAAAAATCCCATTAAGGTGGGATGAATCAAGGCTTGGAAAGTTTTCGGAAGTGGAAAATTATTACGGAACCATGGTCCAATACGACAACAACTACAAGGAATACCTAAAACACGCCGACTCATTTTTCTTCTACATGTATGACATCATCATGCTTAGAAAAAGAGACTCAGTCTTTGGCCTTGGTGACTACGAGGCACTCACAATAGACGAAACAGCCTACGCCTACAAAAGAACCTACAAGGACAAGGCCTATGTAGTCCTAGTAAACCTAACAGACGACTTCTACGAAATAGAAGAAAAAATTACCGATTTAATTAAAGATGGCAAGGTTATAAAAAACAACAACCACGACTACGACCCAGAAGTCCTAGACGCTTATCAAGCTGTGATAATCGAGTTATAGAAAATTTAATGAATTGAAAAAACACAAGCCTAAAAAAATTCTTAGAGCTTGTGTTTTTAAATTTCAAAACATCTAAGTGTAGAATTGCTAATTTATATCTTCATCCTTTTTTTAAATCATAATCCTATTGTCATCCAGGTAAAGATTGATGGTTTTTACATCATCTAGGATCTTGTATTTGAAGATAAAAAAATAAATGTTTATGGTCGGGGCCAAAGGATTCGAACCTTCGAGCCTCACCTTTCCAAAGCCGAAGTGTTACCAATAAAAAAGCAACCATCTTGGTCGCTCATTTGTATAAAAGTTACTTTTTTAGGCAATAAAAAAACAACCTTGATTGATTGTTTGAATGGTCGAGGGAAGGATTCGAACTTTCGAGCCTCACCTTCTCAAAGCCGAAGTGTTACCAACAAAAAAAGCAACCATCTTGGTCGCTCATTTGTATAAAAGTTACTTTTTTAGGCAATAAAAAAACAACCTAATGGTTGTTTGAATGGTCGGGTTGAAAGGATTCAAAACTTCGAGCCTCACCTTCTCAAAGCCAAAGAGATTCCAACAAAAAAAGCAATGCTATTGGCTGCTTATCTTGTAAAAAGTTATTAATTTTTAGGCAATAAAAAAACAACCTGGATTGGTTGTTTATCTATGGTCGGTGAAAGGATTCGGACCTTCGAGCCTCACCTTTCCAAAGCCGAAGTGTTACCAACAAAAAAAGCAACCATCTTGGTCGCTCATTTGTATAAAAGTTACTTTTTTAGGCAATAAAAAAACAACCTGGATTGGTTGTTTATCTATGGTCGGGGTGAAAGGATTCGAACCTTCGAGCCTCACCTTCTCAAAGCCGAAGTGTTACCAACAAAAAAAGCAACCATCTTGGTCGCTCATTTGTATAAAAGTTACTTTTTTAGGCAATAAAAAAACAACCTGGATTGGTTGTTTATCTATGGTCGGGGTGAAA
This sequence comes from Anaerococcus degeneri, assembly GCF_017874475.1. GTDB lineage: Bacteria > Bacillota > Clostridia > Tissierellales > Peptoniphilaceae > Anaerococcus > Anaerococcus degeneri. The sequence goes on along the minus strand of NZ_JAGGLO010000012.1, from coordinate 31,235 downwards.
GGATTCGAACCTTCGACCTCATGTTCCCAAAACACGCGCGCTACCAAGCTGCGCCACACCCCGTCGCCACTGACTATTATAATATACTATATAAAAAATCCTTTGTCAAATATTTTATTGTTTTTCTTTGGATTTCTTTTTATTTTTGTCTTTTCTTTTCAAAAAAGTCTATAAATATAGTACCACATTTTTCTTGTTTTGTAAAATACATTTGAAATTTCCTTGTAAGTCAGCCTATAAAGACTATAATAATAGTAGATAGGAAGGGAGTTTTATGGATACTCTTAATGAAGTCAAAAAAATTATTAACGATTCTAATAATATAGTATTTTTTGGGGGTGCTGGGGTTTCCACAGCTTCTGGTGTGCCTGATTTTAGGTCGGCTACTGGACTTTATAATAGGAAGAACGACTCTAAATATTCTCCAGAATACATGCTTAGCCATGAGTTTTTTATAAACCATCCTGATGAGTTTATGACTTATTGTAAGGAAAATCTTATGCTTGAAGGGATTAAGCCTAATAAGGCTCACTATGCCTTGGCCAAGCTTGAGAAAATGGGCAAGCTTAAGGCTGTTATTACTCAAAATGTGGATAGTCTTCATCAAGAGGCTGGAAGTAAGAATGTAATAGAGCTTCATGGCAATTTGAGGGATTATTATTGCACTAAGTGCTGCAAAAATTTTGACCTTTCCTATGTTAAGAAGTTTCCAGCTGAGGCTCATTGTGATGAGTGTGGCGGTATTGTAAGGCCTGATATTGTCCTTTATGGTGAGGGTCTTGATCAAAATAATATTTCCTATGCAGTTAATTTAATTGCCCAGGCCGATGTTTTGATTGTTGGCGGGACTAGTCTTGTGGTTTATCCTGCGGCTGGCCTCATTGATTTTTATAGGGGCAATAAATTAGTTTTGATTAATAAGGATACTACTCCAAGAGATAGTATTGCAGATTACATTATAAATGGCGATATTGCCGAAGTTATGAATAGTTTGGTAGGTGATTAGGTGCAGAGAAAATACGGTATTGACGAGTACGGAATATTTTTAGTTTGGATTGCGATTGTGGCAGTGGTTGTGGCTTATTTTATCAAGTCTACAGTTTTAAATGGCATATCTTCTTTTATTGTAATTTATGCTATTTTTAGGACCATGTCTACAAACATTGTAAAGAGAAGTCAGGAGAACCAGGTCTTTGTTGAAAATGTGATTGACCCAATTAAGGGGGTTTTTGGCAAGGGTAAGGCTAATAAGACTGAGTCTAGTGATAATGGCTTTGAGTATATTTCTTGTCCTTCTTGTGGACAAAAGTTAAGAATTCCCAAAAATAAGGGCAAAATTAAGGTAAGATGCCCAAAATGTAAGGAAAAATTCGATGCTAAAAGCTAGACTTTTAGCATTTTTTATGTTTTTTAGAAATATAAATTAATTTAAAATTTTTTGCACTTTAGTATTTATTTTTTTTGATATGGTTGTATAATTTGGTTGAAAGGGGAGAAACATATGACAAGATTAATAGGAACAGTTGCAATGGGCCTTAGGGCACCAATTGTCAAAAAAGGTGACGATTTAGTACAAATTGTCGGTGATATTGTTGAAAAAGTAGCTAAAGAAGAGGTTAAACTTCGTGATAGGGACGTTGTTGCTGTTACTGAGTCACTTCTTGCTAGAAGCCAAGGTAATTATGCTTCAATTGAGCAAATTGCTAAGGATTTTGCAAATAAGTTTGATAACGATGAGGTTGCGATTCTTTTCCCAATCCTTTCAAGGAATAGATTCTCAATCCTACTTAAGGCTTTTGCTTTATCAGGTAAAAAACTTCACATCTGCTTATCTTACCCATCAGATGAGGTTGGTAACCTTGTTATGGACGAGATGGATCTTTTCAATTCAGATGTAAATGCTTATACTGATGTATTAAGCCTTGAAGAGTTTAGAAAAGTTGCTGGAGATTATAAGCACATCTTTACTGATATGGATTATCCAGAATTTTACGGTGAAATTGCTAAAAATTCTGAAATTCACTTTTTAAATAATCCGGTAGATGCTCTTAAGTTTACAGATAATATTTTAGTTGCTTCTATTCATACAAGAAATGTTGTGAAAAGACAACTTGTAGAAGCTGGCGCTAAAAAAGTTTTGAAACTTGATGAGATTCTTACAGAGTCTGTTGATGGTTCAGGTTTTAACCCTGATTATGGTTTACTAGGCTCAAATCTTTCTACAGGTAATGTTGTAAAACTATTCCCAAGAAATGCCCAAGAATTTGTTGAGAAGATTCAAAAGAGACTTATCGCAGAAACTGGCAAGCATGTTGAGGTTATGGTTTATGGCGACGGAGCTTTCAAAGATCCAGTTGGTCACATTTGGGAACTTGCAGACCCTGTTGTTTCACCGGGATTTACAAGTGGTCTTACAGGTACACCAAACGAACTTAAATTAAAATATGTAGCAGACAATGATTTGTCAGATCTTTCTAGCGAAGAGGCTGCAGAAGAATTTAAGAGATTAGTTAGAAATAAGGATAAAAATACCGATTCTAATAAGAGACTAGGTACAACTCCTAGACAGATTACAGACCTTTTAGGTTCGCTTTCTGACTTAATTTCAGGCTCTGGAGATAAGGGAACACCTATTATTTTAATCCAAGGATATTTTGATAATTATTCAAACGATTAGGTAAAAATAAATAATGAGTAAATGAACCAACTTTGGCTAGGGAACTAGCATAAAAGTTGGTTCATTGTATAATTGATACATACAGAAAGATGTAAATTTTATTAATTTTGGAGAGTAGAATTGAAAACCGATAAATCTATTGATTTAGGCCAAAAAGACAACCAACCGATCAGAAATATCGATGAACGAAATGTCAAAACTAAGGAATACAAACTATTTTGGATGAGTTTTGCTGCTATTCTTATGGCGTGTGGAACCCACTTTTTTAAATATCCCAACTCTTTTGTAATAGGTGGGGTAGAGGGTATGAGTATTATAACATCTATGTTTGTGCCCTTTAACCGTCCCCAACTAACACTTTTTTACAACGTGGTTTTATTAGTTATAGGATTTTTTATTTTTGGTAAGAAATTTACAATAAGAACTGGCTACGTTGCCATTTTAAACTCGTTGACAGCCCTTGCCCTCGAGAGATTTTTCCCAATTAATGGCTCTCTTACAGACAATAAGATGCTTGAGCTTGTCTTTACCCTACTAATGTCATCTGTTGGTTCTGCAATTTTATTTAACCTAGCAGCTTCATCTGGAGGTACAGATATTATCGCTATGATTATGAAAAAATACACATCACTTGAAGTTGGCAAGTCACTTCTTGTTGTAGATTCAATTTTTACCATAGCTTCCATTAAGATATTTGGTATAGAAATAGGTTTATTTTCAATCTTAGGTCTTATGATGAAGGGGATTTTCGTAGATGCCATAATCGGCTCTATGAACACTGCCAAACTCTTTATAATTATTACATCAAAGACTGAAGAAATAGGCAACTTCATTAAAAAAGACCTGAACAGGTCAGCAACAATTATAGATGCCAGGGGCCTTTACAAGGGTACAAATATTTCGGTCTTTCTATGTGTGACAAGTAATTTCGAGTCCGCTAAATTTAGGTCCTTTATCAAAAAAATCGACCCATATTCATTTATTACCATCCTAAATACCTCTTCAATTATAGGTAAGGGTTGGTATTCGTCAGACACTGATCTTGATAATAACGACTGATTGTTTATAAGGCCTGATGCGGGTAAAATACTAGTAGAAAGGTGGTTGAAGATGCGAAAAATTATAAAAATAATATTAATAAGTTTTTTGACTTTAAACCTAAGTTTTACTAGTTTTGCATCAGATGCCAAACCAGGAAATGAAAAGGACGAGCAGAAGCCTGGTGTAAAAATTATCCCTGCAGAAGTTATAGAACTGGTCAAAGAAGATGAAAATCAGCTAAAGGACCCTGATAAAAAAGACGGAAATAAAGCTAATAATCCACAACAAGATTCAGGCAAAAAAGAAGAAACAAATTCCCCAAAGGCTAATGATTCAAAAAACGAGGATTCTGTATATAAGGCTAAGAGGGAGAAGAAGGAGAATCCTGCTGAGACCAAGGAAGCCTCAAGCGATAAAAATCCAGATATGGAAAGGATTGAAAAAGTTGTAGATGACTTGGTTACCAAGCTTGATAAAAATTCAAATCTTTCCAAGGCCTTAGCGGAGATGCAAGCGCAAAATGCGAGTATAACTAGCAAAAATCTCAGCCAACAAACAGAAGCAGTCCTTAAGGATTATAATAAAAAAATCCAAGCTGCAAGCTCAGACAAAGAGAGAAGAAAAATTGAAAATGAAGCAGCAAAGAAAATCCAGTCAATCAGTGAAAGCGAGACCGCTGGTAATGGGATTGATGCTAAAGACTTAAGCTCTTCAGAAAATATTCCGGAAAAAAAGAAAAAAATCCTCCTCGAGGTAAAACCTGATAAGGTCAATGATGAGGAAGATAGAAATCAAATTTTAGCCCTTAACCCTACAAGCGAAGTAGAAGAAGAAGAGGTGTTTTTCCTAGAAAATCCAATTGTGATAATCACTTTAATCTTTATAATTGCCCTTGTAGTGGCAATAGGAATTGTGATTAGAAATAATGAGAAAAAAGAAAAGCGCAAGTCAAATAAATAAAATTTCCAAAACAAAAGAGGCCCTAGGGCCTCTTAATTTTTTTATTATTCTGCTTCGAACATATCTTTGCCAACACCACAAACTGGGCATACCCAATCTTCTGGAAGATCAGCAAATTCTGTACCGGCTTCTATACCGTTATCAACATCACCTTCAGCTGGATCGTAAATGTATCCACATGCTGTACATACGTATTTCATAAAATGTCTCCTTTCATAATCTACTATGTTCTTATTATACCACAGATTTAAAATTTTAAACAGAAAACTTTTAGAATAGGTCTAAACTTATGCAAAACCATGAAAATGATAGGAAAATCCAAAAAGGGGTATCAATCTTTTAGGAGATAGGAATGGAGATAATTAGAGAGGTCATAAATTCTGACCTAAAAGATATAAAAAAATTTAGGGACAAGTTTATAGAAGTGCTTCATAAAAAAAATTATGAAGAAAACCAAATCTATAGGCTGAGATTGATTTTGGATGAGCTTGTGGCAAATTCCTATAAGCACGGCAACCTTAGGGAGAAAACTAGGCTTATAGACATTTCAATAGTTTTTGATAAGTCCTACCTCCTAATCAAGGTCAGTGACCAGGGAACTGGGATTAAATGCAGGACCGATAGCCATAAATTTTCTGAATCTGGCAGGGGAATCGACCTTGTAAAGAAGCTGTCCGATAAGGTAGTTATAAATAATTCAACCATTGCCTGTCTAATACGAAATTCTTAACAACATCCTTTAGTGGATGTTTTTATTTGCCAATAATTGATAATCAATTAACATTAGGTATAATATATTGATAGAATTTGTTAGCATGAAAGAAGGATTTAATGATTAGAGAAGATGTTAGAAATGTAGCAATAATTGCCCACGTAGACCACGGAAAAACAACACTTGTAGACGGTTTACTAAAAACATCAGGTTTATTTAGAGAAAACGAAGCAGTTAAAGAAAGGGTTATGGATTCCGATACCATAGAAAAAGAAAGAGGAATCACTATCCTTGCTAAGAATACTGCTGTATCTTATAAAGATATGAAAATTAATATTATAGACACCCCAGGCCATGCTGATTTTGGTGGGGAAGTTGAAAGGGTGTTGAACATGGCGGAATCTGTTGTTCTTGTTGTAGACAGCCACGAAGGACCAATGCCACAAACTAAGTTTGTTCTTAAAAAGGCAATAGAAATGGGACTTCCTGCCATAATTTGTATCAACAAGGTCGATAGGCCAGATCAGAGGATAGATGAGGTTGAGGATGAAATCCTAGACTTATTTATTACACTTAATGCGGATGAGTCTTATCTTGAAAGTCCTTTTGTCTTTGCTTCAGCCAAACAAGGTTGGGCAAGTCTTGAAAAAGATGTGGTTAAGGATGATATGACAGATCTTTTAGATACTATAATAGAATACACACCAGCCTTTGAGGCACCAGATACAGATGACTTTAAGGTTTTGGTTTCAACTACAGACTATAATGACTACCTAGGCACCATTGCCATTGGTAAGGTAGAAAGTGGCACAATTAGGAAAAATGCCCCAGCTATCATCACAAACTACAACGAAAAAGATAGGCTAGTTAAGTCAAAAATCGTAACAATTTATGAATTTGACGGCCTAAACAGGGTTGAGGTTGAAGAATCTAAGTTTGGTTCAATTGTAGCTATCTCAGGTATGGAAGATATTTGTATTGGCGATACCATCGGTACAGAAAGTGACCACGAGCCAATCGAATTTACAAAGATTTCTGAACCAACCCTTTCCATGACTTTCTCTGTAAATGATTCACCATTTGCAGGCCGTGATGGTAAGTATGTCACAAGTAGGCATATCAGAGATAGGCTCTACAAAGAAGCAGAAACAGACGTTTCCCTTAGGGTAGAACCAACCGATACAACCGAGGCCTTCAAGGTTTCAGGCAGGGGCGAACTCCACCTATCAGTTTTAATTGAAAACCTTAGAAGAGAAGGCTATGAATTCCAAGTTTCTAAACCAGAAGTAATGTTTAAGACTGACGAAAATGGCAAAAAACTCGAACCAATCGAGATTGCAACCATTGACGTTGACCAAGAATACACAGGATCAATCATAGAAAAACTTGGACGCAGAAAGGGTGAAATGATAGATATGCACCCATCAGCATCAGGCTACACCAGATTAATCTTTAGGATACCAGCAAGAGGCCTTATCGGTTATAGGACAGAATTTATGACTGATACCAAGGGAACAGGTATTTTAAATACAGAATTTGAAGGCTATGATAGGTACAAGGGTGACCTTGAAAGAAGACCTCTAGGAAGTCTTATTGCAACAGAAAAAGGACTTGCAACAGCCTACGGCCTAAATGCAGCCCAATCTAGGGGTCAATTATTTATCGAGCCAGGCGATGAAATCTACGAGGGTTTAATCGTAGGATCAAATGCCAAGGGCCTTGATATTGACGTAAATATTTGTAAAAAGAAAAAGATGACAAACACCAGGGCTAGTGGTAGCGATGACGCAATCATCCTCACACCTGCCAAGAAGATGAGTGTTGAAGAAATGATGGAATTTGTTGAAGAGGACGAATTAATCGAGATTACTCCTCACTACCTAAGGATTAGGAAAAAAATCCTAGATGCCCAAAAGAGGTATAAGTCCAAAAAATAGGAGTTGTTATGGAAAATAAGTTTGAAATAAGAATGAGTAAAACGCTGGTTTTTCTTATAATTGTCTTATTTCTCTTAACTTTTTCACAAAGATTTGTAAGTGGATGGATTTTAAGTCTATCGTGGTATATCTTGTTTTTAGTCTCATGGTTAGGCATGCTTGTCTATAGCTTTGATGTACTTTTAAACAAAAAGGCCAGGGGCTTTTCCATCTTTCTTGCCATAATGACAAGCATTGCCTTTGCATTTTTATCAATCCATGGCCTATCAGCCTTGGCTATATTTGTAAGGGCTTTGCCTCGTAAAATCGTTATTAATAACGCTTTCTTCCTTGCCAATAACCAACTGATTTTTTATTCGAGTCTGGTTGTTGTGTATTTTCTCCACCTTGTAAATTTAATTTTACTAAGGGATAAGGATCAAGTAGTAGAGGAGAAAGAGCTTAGTGAAGAAGAGTTGAGAAGAATAAGGGATGAAAAGTTAGACAGTATTATTGCTGAGATTGATAGTAAGGATGACAGTCTAAGCGATGAGGATAGGCAGATACTAAATTCTCACATCTTAAATGATGGAGATGAACAAGGATCGGAGATTTAATTATGGCTAAACAAAATATTTCTTTGTCTGTAATCAAGAGACTTCCTAAGTACTATAGGTACCTAGAAAGCATTAATGAAAAGGGGATAATTAGGGTATCATCAAAAGAACTATCAGATATAACAGGTCTTACAGCTAGTCAAATTAGGCAAGACTTAAACCACTTTGGTTGCTTTGGCCAACAAGGATATGGCTACAATGTAAAAGAGCTTATTGATGAGTTGTCAAAGATTATTGGTGTGGATAAGGATTATAAATTGATCCTTATAGGCTATGGTAATATAGGCCACGCACTTTATCAATACCAGTCTTTTAGGGAACTTGGTTATGAATTTGAGGCGGTTTTTGATAAGAAAGCCAAGAGTCTTTCAGATACCAATCTTAAGGTAAGAGATATCAGTGAATTGGCTGATTTCTTAGAGAAAAACACCATAGATATAGGAATTATTGCCACACCAAAGGAAGCGGCACAAAATGTGGCAGATGTTTTATGCAAGGGCGGAGTCAAGGGTATTTGGAACTTCTCACCAGTTGATTTGAAGGTATCAAATGGTACGGTTATCGAATCTGTTCACCTTGATGAATCGCTATTTACCTTGACATACTTTATGAATTCCCCAGAGGATTTTATATTTTAAATGAATGTACTTAATGTATCGAACTTGGCCAAATCATATCCAAATAAAGAGATATTTTCTGGCCTAAGTTTCAATTTAGAAAAGGGAGATAAGGCAGGACTGGTTGGACTAAACGGTGCTGGCAAGTCTACCCTTTTTAATATACTTACAGGAAGGCTTAGACCAGACGATGGTAAGATTTTTATCCCACAAGATGTTAAAGTTGGGTATTTGGAACAAATCCTAAGCCTTGATTCTGATATGACTATCTATGATTATTGTCTGTCGGTTTTTGAAGGACTTATTAAGCTTGAAGCTGATATTAGGGACCTAGAAAAAAAGATGAGTATAGAAACTGATCCCGACAAGCTTGCCGCAATCATGGATGAATACACAAGAAAATCTGAAACTTATCATAATAAAAATGGCTATGCTATAGAAAGTGAATTAGAAGGCACCCTTTCTGCCATGGGCTTTGCCAAGGCTGATTTTAATAAGAAAATTTCAGACCTATCTGGTGGCCAAAAGGCAAGGGTGGAATTAGCTGGGCTATTACTTGAAAAACCAGACCTTCTACTATTAGACGAGCCAACCAACCACCTTGACATCAAGGCCATAAATTTCCTAGAAACTTTCATCAAAAACTACAAGGGAACTGCAATAATAATTTCCCACGACAGGTATTTTTTGGATGCCACTGTAAATAGGATGATGGTCCTAGAAAATGGCAGGCTATCGTCATATGCTGGTAACTATACGACTTTTATGGCCCAGAGAAAAAAGGATATGGAAGTTAGAATCCACCAATATAAGAGCCAGCAAAAAGAAATTGAAAGACAAGAAGAAATCATCGACAGGCTTAAAAACTTAGGCGGGTCAAAGAGAAAAAGAGGGATTTCCCAATCAAGGTCAAGGCAAAAACTCCTTGATAAGATGGAGAGAATCGAAAAACCAATAGAACTTGCCGACACAATGAATCTTAAATTCACACCTAGGATCCAATCGGGTATGGATGTATTAAAGGTTGAAGATTTGAGGATGTCCTTTGATGGAGAAGAGATTTTTAAAAATATTTCTTTTGATATTTATAGAAACGAAAGAGCAGCCATCATCGGAGACAACGGAGTTGGAAAGACCACGCTTTTTAAAATCGTCCTAGGAGAACTCTACCAAGATGGTGGAAAAGCAAAGATGGGCGAAGCTGTAAATGTAGGCTATTTTGACCAAGAACAAAAGTCATTAAATATAGAAAATACAATCTTTGATGAAATCAGAGAGACTTTTCCAATGCTTACAAACTTTGAAATAAGGTCTTATCTTGCCAAGTTTATGTTCTATGATACAGATGTCTTTAGGGAAATTTCTGAACTATCTGGTGGGGAAAGGGCGAGAATATCCCTTCTTAAGCTTATGATTTCGGACTGTAATTTTATCTTGATGGATGAGCCAACCAACCACTTAGACATTGACAGCAAGGAAATCCTAGAAGATGCCATCCTAGACTTTGAGGGAACTCTTTTGATAATTTCCCACGACAGGTATTTCTTAAATAAGATTGCCTCAAAAATCCTAGATATGAAAGCTGATAGGATGGACCTTTACTTTGGTAATTACGATTATTACCAAGAAAAACTTAGGGAAATGAGTCTGACAGAAGAAGAAAAATCGTCTATAACCAAGACTCAAGTCAAAAAGGAAAGAAAAAAAGAAAAGCTCAAAAGAGATGAAGTAAGGGCATTAAAGAAAAAAATCAAGGACATAGAAAAAGATATGGAAGACATTGATAAAAAGCTTAAAGACTTGACCAAAGAAAGTCTGGCCCAAGGTTTTTATGACGACCAGGCCAGGGTAGCAGAGCTTTTTAGGGAAATGAAGGACCTTGAAGACATGAGGGATGACCTTGACGAATCTTGGCTGGCCCTTAATTTGGAACTTGAAGAATGATTGAAGAAGACGATTACGGGTATTAATTAGCTAAGGAGACTTGTATGGGAAAATTTATGAAATTTCTATATTCTTTTATGTTGATAATATTAGTCCTCCTGGGAGCCTTATTTTTGGCTATAGGAATAGATATAAATAGCTTTGGCAATTTTTTTACTGATGTTGAATTTCTAAATGCTTTGATATCAAATGAGATCTTTATGAAAGGATTTTTTATTGGTCTTGGCATAATTTTGATTGTATGTTCAATAATTATCCTTGTGACACTCAAGCAAAATTCTAATAGGGGCTATGATGTCCTTTTAGAAGATGAGAAGGGATCTGTACTCCTAAGAAGAAAATCTTTAGAAGCTGTGATCGAAAAATCAGTCAACAAGTTTTTTGAAGTCAAATGCGAGACCGCTAAGGCTGTTATTGTTGAAAATCAAAGAATAGAGGTGAAATGCTTAGCAGATTATTTTGGCAATGAAGATATAAAGGCCCTTTCGGAAAGAATAAGGTCGGAAATTATAAAGAATTTGACTGATTTTACAGAAATTACTGACATTAGATTGGATTTAAAGCTTGATAAGAAAGAAATAGAAGAGAAACGCGATGGAAGAAATTAAGAAAAATAAAGAACCTAGTATGGTAGATGTTGAGATGAGAAAACTTGATATGAAAGAAAAATCTAGGCAATCTTTTCTCACCTTTTATCGAATTAATAAGGGCAAGGTAAACTCTCTTGTAATTAGCTTTTTGACCCTTGTTTGCCTATTTAACTTTGGTTTTTTCAAAACCTTGGGTATTTGGGTAGTGATGTTAATTGGCTTTTTTATAGGAGCTTATTTTGATAGAGATGTAAGAGTACTCCAAATTATAAGGAAGATTTTAAATTAAGGAGAAGAATATGACAGAAAATTTAAACAATGATCAAATAAAAAAAGACCTTAACGACGGTAGGGAATTAGAATACGAAGAATCAAAATTAATCATAGAAGACAAGGTAGTTGCCAAAATAGCAAGAATTGCCATCAACAATGTGGACGGTATCCTTGATATGAAGGGTAATTTTGCTGATTCTATTGGATCATTTTTTGGTTCAAACGACAGATCAACAGCTGGTGTTAATGTAGAAGTTGGCGAAAAAGAAGCAAAAATAAACCTAGATGTAATCATCGAATATGGTAAAAATGCTCGTCAAATCTTTAATGACATCCAAAGAACAGTTGGCCAAAATGTTAAGGAAATGACTGGCCTTGATGTTGTGACAGTAAATGTTGATGTGGTTGACGTTTTAACAAGAAAAGAATATCAAGAAAAACAACAATCAGACAAAGAAAACGATAAAAACACAAATAATTATTAAGTCCTAGGGCCGGCGACGGTCCTTTTTTGAGGTGGGATATGAGAGAAATATTTGAAGAAAAAACAAAACAATATTTCATCATCGGAATCTTATTGATAGGCATCTTTTTTGGATTTTTTTACCTAGATAGGATAGGACAAATTCTGGGCGCAGCATACAAGGTATTTAGACCTATTGTCTACGGCCTTGTAATTGCCTTTATCATCAACCTTCCGATGAACTTTTTTCACGATGAAATTTTTACAAAATTTATAAAAGACGATAAGCACGAAAAATTAAGGAGATCTTTGTCCCTAATCCTATCTTGGATTATATTTTTTGCTACAGTAACCCTTGTCCTTACAGTCCTAATCCCAGAATTATCAAGGGCTGTCGGAGTTATTTCAGCAAATATTCCAGTATTTATGGATTCCTTGATAGATTTTTTAAATGGATCAAAGATTTTTACCAAGGTGGCTGATTTAATAGCTACTAGGCTTCAAACAATCAATATTGAAAGGATAAGCCAGAGTTTTACAAAAATCCTCCAGGACTTTTTTAGGTCTGATTCTGGATTTTTAAACAAAACAGGATATATAATCAATTCTGTATCTCAGGGAATTTTGTCCTTATCAATTGGCTTTGTCTTCTCACTTTATGTTTCAATGAATAAGACAAAACTTAAAAATGGGGCTGCAAGGCTTGCCTTTGCCAACCTAAGCGAGAAAACAGCCAAGCAATTGGTTTATGTATCCAAACTTTCCTACGATTCCTTTGCTAGGTTTCTTGAAACAAGGATTCTATCCTGCATAGCCCTTGGGATTGGCTGTTTTATAGGAATGACTATTTTGAGAATGCCATCAGCTGGCATGATTTCAATCCTAATGGGGGCATTTGATATGATTCCTTATATTGGAGCCTTCCTTGCAACATCGATTGGAATAATCTTAATCTTTACCTTTTCACCAGGCAAGGCCTTGGTCTTCCTAATTTTTGTCCTAATTTTGCAAAATGTCCAACAACAGGTATTTTATCCCCTTGTTATAGGCAAACACCAGGGGCTTCCACCAATATGGATTTTTGTATCAGTTATTATTGGTGGTGGATTATTTGGAATATTTGGCATGATTGCCTTCATCCCACTTGCAACAGTCCTCTACACCTTGTTAGAAGATAACACAAAGAGGAAGCTCAAAGATAGGGACATCACTGATGGTGAAATAGAAAAATTAACCAACAAAACCTTCCTTGAACTAAGGGAAGAAAGGGAAAAATCTTACCGATAAAAAAATCCTTCTTACTTTCATATAATGATGGAAATAAGAAGGTTTTTAATTTGGAAATATTCGAAAACGAGAAGTTTTTTTTAATTGTCAAAATCTTCAAAAATTACAAGGAGACTTCCTTCTTTGACTTTTATTTCAAAATCACAACCCTTAGTCTCATTGGAAACCCCAAGGGCATCGTCATTTGCCATCTCGTAATTTTCTAATTCATAGAAAAGTCCATTGATATCGAGGATTGACCTTTCTGTTAGGGAAAAAATTGACACATAAAAATCTTTCCCATCATACTTATAGGAAAAATCTTTGTCGATAATAAAAATTTCCTTGCCATATGCCTTAAGCCTAATATCTATGCCTTTCTTTTTGTAATAAAACATAGATTTGATATTTGAAATGGTGTGGCTTTCCCTGCCACCAAGACCTGCGTAGATTATTATTTCCTTATAGCCTTTTTCTATAGCAAAATCAATGGCTGCGACTGTGTCCGTAAAGTCCTTGATAGGGTTTAGGGCGATTAGGTTTTTAAAATCGGGTTTATTTGCTGAGTCAAAATCGCCAATTATATAGTCTGGCAAAATCCCAGCCTCCTTGGCGTATTTATAGCCCTTATCAGCTGCGATAACTAGGTCGGCGTCGGTGACTTGATCAAAAAATCCGTCAAAGTTCCCACCGCCAATTATAAAACATTTTTTCATGGCTCCTCCTTATCTTATTATAACATTATAGAAGCCAAATTCTCAAAAAAAGGTAAGATAGGACTAGAAAAAGAAAAAGAGGAAAATATGAAAGAATTAGATTTAAAATCAAGAAACTTATTAAAAGTTGTAGTTATAGGAATCTTATTATATTTTGGCTTTTACTATATAGGAAATGTGGCAGGTGCCTTTGGCAAATTTTACTCAGTAATCCAACCCTTTATCCTAGGTGGAGCCCTTGCTTTTATAATAAGTATCCCGATGAATTTTTTTGAAAGACACTTTGGCAAATTAGATAAGACCGGCAAGCACAAGAAGCTTATTTCAACTTGCGCCCTTCTCTTATCTTGGATAATTGTGATAACCTCCTTGGTGATTTTAGTAAACATCCTTGTGCCATCAATTATTAAGATTGTCTACACCTTTTCTATAAGGTGGCCAGATTTTGTTGAAGAAATTTATAAACTCCTAAAAAAATATCCGATCACAGAGCCTTTTGCTAATAAATTTAAGAATAATTTTTATGGTGTGGGTTGGTATAATGTGAGAAATGCTGTTTATTCCTTCCTTCAAGGCAAGGACGGGGATATTTTCTCAAAGGCAACAAACCTTGTAAGCTCAGTTTCAAGCGGTGTTATCGGTGTCTTTACTATGTTTGTATTTTCGATTTTTATCCTAATTTACAAACGTATGCTAAAGATAAATGGCATTAGGATTTTGTATGCAATAATGAGCGAAGAGAGGGCAGACTATATCAACAAGGTCTTCTCACTATCCTACAACACCTTCAAAGATTACCTATTTTCAAGGCTTATAGCTGTTATTTGCCTATCGATTTTGACCTTTGTGGGTATGACAGTGATGAGATTACCAAATGCGGCCATGATTTCAGTCCTAGTTGGTCTTTCCGACTTGATCCCAATCTTTGGTCCGATTTTTGGAACAGCCTTTTCAACCATTTTGATTTTTATAGAATCGCCATTTAAGGCCCTTGTATTTTTGATATACAACTTGGTTATCCAACAAATCCAAGAAAACGCCATCTATCCAGCCATAGCTGGTAATAAGATTGGTCTTCCTGCTGTTTGGGTTATGGCATCAGTTACAATCGGTGGGTCACTCTTTGGAGTATGGGGCATGCTGGTATCAATCCCAGTTGTGTCAGTAATCTACACCCTAAGCCACGAGAAAATTCACCACATGCTAGAAGAAAAAGGCTTTGACGAAGAAAAACTCCTTGCCAAGGGCGATAAGATTTATAAAATAGAGGACATAGATACTAACGATGAAGCTTACGAAGAGTAGGGACTTTGTCCCAGTTATGAGGGATAATGAAAAATTTTACGGTGGCCACCAAGAATGGCTCAAATACCAAGGGCTTTCCAAATTTTTTAGGGATAGGTCTTGCGTTGTGACAGCCTTCACAAACTCTTTTTTCTATTTGTACAAATATGGGCCAGTTGATTTTGAAACATACAACAAAACCCAGTACGAATTTTACAAAAGGATAAGACCAAAAGCCAACGGAGTGCCAACAGCAAAATCTCTTCTAAGAAGGATTGACATCATCAACCACGCCTTGGGACTTAATTTATCCTACAGGATCCTTGAGGGAAATCTAATAAAAAGACTAAGCCTTGGCCAAATGATTTCTTTTATAAATGAGGGCCTTGCTAAGGATACGCCAGTCATCCTCATAAATTGGCTATCAAGGGACATTGACATCACAAGCCACCACGGACTTTGCATCACAGAGTTAAATGAAAAGGACGGCAGGCATGAAGTTGTGGTTTCTTCTTGGGGTAGACGTCACACTTTTTACCTAGAAGATTTTTACAAACAGGCTAGGACCTACACAGGCTTAATTTATTTTACAAAATAATCTAAGGGCGGGAGAAAAATCTCGCTCTTTTTATTTGTTTTTTTATTGGTCCTTAAGCTTGAAATTGCAAGAGATATCCACTTGTCAAAAACCAACAAAGTAATTAAACTTGATAAAATTTACAAAAAAAACTATAGTAGGTAATGAGCAGGATTCTTGATAAAACAAGGTCTGGTAAAGATTTTTACTAATTTAGTGTGGTTACAAAAATTTATTTTATTTATTAGCAATGTTTAGCCACTGTAAAATAGCCGTGCTCTTAGGAAAGAAAACCTAGCAAAGAAAGATAAAAATAAAAAATATATATTCATAGGAGGAACAATGGATAAGTTAGCAAAAGACAAGTTTGCCGAGCAGTATATGGAAAACTTGCAAAGGATTACCCTAAAGAGATTTGAGGATACCTCAGATAAGGATAGGTACGATGCTTTATGTGCGACAGTAATGGGTCTTGTAAACAAAGACTGGAGAGAAACAAAGGCTAAGGCAAGGAAAGAAAGAAAGGCCTACTATCTTTCAGCAGAATTCTTAATCGGTAGATCACTTGGTAACAATCTAATCAACCTAGGTATTTATGAAGAAGTGAAAGATTTACTTTGCGAAATCGGAATCGATTTCGAAGCTATAGAAAACTACGAAGATGACGCTGCCCTAGGTAATGGTGGTCTAGGAAGACTTGCAGCTTGCTTCATGGACTCAGCTGCCAGCCAAAGCTTAAACCTAGTTGGTTATGGTGTAAGATACCGTGAAGGAATCTTCAAACAAGAAATCGAAAAAGGCTTCCAAGTTGAACACGGGGATAGCTGGATTAAAGATGGTGACGGATGGTCAATTAGAGTTGATTCTGACGCTAAAATTGTTAAGTTCAGAGACCAACAAGTAAAGGCTGTTCCATATGATATGCCAGTAGTTGGTTTTGAAAATGGAGTTGTGAACACCCTTAGACTATGGCAATCAGAACCATTCGAAGAATTTGACTTTGCAAAATTCAACAACTTTGAATACGACCAAGCAGTTGCTGAGAAAAATAGGGCAGAGGACATCACCAGAGTTTTATATCCAAACGATATGCAAAGGGCAGGTAAGCTATTAAGACTTAAGCAACAATATTTCTTCTGTTCAGCTTCTATCCAAGATATGGTAGAAACATACAAAAGAGACTTCCCAACAGACCTTAAGTTTGAAGAATTTGCAAAATACCACGTTATCCAACTTAACGACACCCACCCAATCATAGCTATTCCTGAATTGATCAGAGTATTAGTAGATGAAAATGGAATCTTCTTTGAGGATGCTGTGAATATTGCTTCAAAGGTATTTGCCTTTACAAACCACACAGTTTTACAAGAAGCTCTTGAAAGATGGTCAGAAGACTTAGTTCAAGAAGTAAGCCCAAGATGTCTAGAAATCATCGAACAAATAGATGGAAAATTAGTTGAAGAACTAAAGGCAAGAGGCTTTAGCGAAGAGCAAATCAAACCTTATAGGATTTTGGACAACAATACTGTTCACATGGCAAACCTTGCTATCTATGTAGGTTTCTCAGTAAACGGTGTTGCTGAAATCCACTCACAAATCCTAAAAGACGACACTTTCAAAGAATGGTACAGGATTAACCCAGAGAAATTCAACAACAAGACAAATGGTATCACCCCAAGAAGATGGCTTGTTTACTCAAATAGAGAATTAACAAACTTCATCACAGAAAAACTTGGCGATGATTCATGGAAGACAGACCTAGCAAAACTAAAGGGTCTAGAAAAATACCTAGATGATGAAAAAGTACTAGAAGAACTTTGGGATATCAAACAAGAAAAGAAAAACCAACTTGCAAAATATATCCTAGAAAACGAAGGAATTAAGATAAATCCAGAATCAATCTTCGATATTCAAATCAAGAGGATTCACGAATACAAGAGACAACACTTAAACATCCTTCATATCATCCACCTCTACCACAAGCTCAAAAATAATCCTGACCTAGATTTCACACCAACAACCTTTATCTTTGGTGGTAAGGCAGCTCCAGGATACTTTAGAGCAAAGGGTATAATTAAACTTGCAAATGAAGTAGCAAGAGTAGTAAACAACGACCCAGATGTAAACAAAAAGATGAAAGTTGTCTTCGTAGAAAACTACAGAGTAACCTACGCAGAAAAACTCTTCCCAGCAGCTGATGTTTCTGAGCAAATCTCAACAGCAGGTAAGGAAGCATCTGGTACAGGAAACATGAAATTCATGCTAAACGGTGCCATCACACTTGGAACACTCGACGGAGCCAACGTAGAAATCTTTGCTGAAGCAGGAGAAGAAAACAACTATAGATTTGGGGCTACAGTTGAAGAACTAGCAGAAATTGCAGATTCATACAACCCATTCGAATACTATAGCAAGGATGAAAACATCAAAGATGTAGTAGATTCCCTAGTAAGTGGAGAATTTAAAGACAACGACACCTACTACTTCTTAGACATCTATAACGAACTAATCAAGCCACAAAATGGCAACAGGGCAGACCAATACTACCTACTAAAAGATTTTGAATCCTATAGACAAACCCAAGCGAAATTAAACAAGGAATACAGAAACAAACTAGAATGGTCTAGAAAATGCTTGAAGAATATTGCAAATGCAGGATTTTTCTCATCAGACAGGACAATAGTAAACTACGCTGATGACATCTGGAAAATAGACTAGGAAGAAAAATGAACTCAGAAATATTACTCGGGGTGATGATTCCCTTTATAGGAACAACACTCGGCGCAGCCTGCGTCTATATAATGAGAAATGAACTGAAAGACAAGGTCCAAAAGGGCCTGTCTGGCTTTGCAGCAGGGGTCATGGTGGCGGCATCCATCTGGTCCCTCCTTATGCCAGCTATGGACATGGTCGAAGACAAACTGGCTCGCATGGCATGGATTCCAGCAGTAGTGGGATTTCTAGTAGGAATTGCCTTTTTGCTCTTCCTAGACTCAGTCATACCCCACCAGCATATAGATTCTGAACATCCAGAAGGAATTAAGGCAGAAAGCCTAAGAAAAACAACCATGATGGTCCTTGCAGTAATTATACATAACATCCCAGAAGGCATGGCAGTAGGCGTGTCCTTCGCAGGAGTCCTCTACGGCAAGGGCGATCTTACAATGGCAGCAGCCATGGTCTTATCAATAGGAATAGCCATCCAAAATTTCCCAGAAGGTGCAATCATCTCCATGCCACTTAAGGCAGTCGGAGTGAGCAAACACAAGGCCTTCGGCATGGGAGTATTCTCAGGCATAGTAGAGCCAATAGCAGCAATTGTCACAATCTTATTATCATCAATAATGGTACCAATCCTCCCATACCTCCTAGCCTTTGCGGCAGGAGCCATGATGTATGTGGTAGTAGAAGAATTAGTACCAGAAGCCACAGGCGAAGGCGAAAGCCACACAAATATAGGAACCATAGGGTTTTCTGTAGGTTTTGTGGTAATGATGATTTTAGATGTGATGCTAGGCTAAAAATATATTCTCAAAGAATCCCTTCGGGGGTTCTTTATTTGTCTTGAATTTACATAGATTTGACAAATAGGTGCTATAATAAGGGGTAGAATAGCAAAAGGAAGTCAAAATAATCTGCCGGAGGTTTTTATGAAAAAAGTTGCAAGAAATATATTTTTAGGTCTACTTATCTTATTAATTATAGGAGCAATTGGGATTTCAATCTTTATTGGTAAGGCCGTTTTTGATGGCTATACAAATGTGGTAAGCAGAGAAGAAACCATAAAAAATTCTCAAGAATTTAAGGAAGATTATGATGATTTAGTAAAAAACTACAAGCTAGAAAAAATTGAGATAGAAGCTCAAGATTTAGACCACAAGCTTCCTGCAATTTTTGCCAAAAAACCTGGCAATAAGAATATAGCTGTTTTAGTTCACGGAATGGGTGGCACAAAAGAAACTGTAGCACCGATTATGAACACTTTCCTAGAATTAGGCTATGACGCAATCGCCTATGATCAGAGAAATTCTGGAGAAAACATGGCTGATTTTAACACTTCAGGACTCTTAGAATCCGAAGATACAAGAGCAGTTATCGACTATATTCGTGAAAAATACCAAGATGGAAAGTTAATTCTTTGGGGAGAATCTTATGGAGGACTTACAAGTGTAATTGCTACAGGGAAAGACGATACAAATATTGACTATCTAATACTTGAAAGCCCAGTTTCTAATGGCTTTGACATGATAGAAAATGTGATGAAAGATATTTCAAAAAAACAAGGTGTTCCTCTTGATTTTATGATAAAAACTGGCGATTTATATTCAAAAGTCAAACTTGGCATAAGTTTTGCCGACATGGACGGAAGGGAATATATGAAAAATATTGAAATTCCAGTGTTAATTACTCATTCTAAGATAGACAAAGTGACCCCACCATATATGGCAGAAGACTTATATGCGGCAAAGGCCGATGACAAAAAAGAACTAATCACAGTTGATGGCTACAAACACGCATCCTATCCTTATAATGATAGGGATGGCTATAAGAAAATAGTAAAAGACTTCTTAGAAAAATATTCTGCTGATAAGGCTGATTAAAAAAGATTCAAATGGGGATTATCTTCTAAAAGGTGAAAAAATGGAATTTATAATAAAAGAAATATCAGATAAAAAAGAAAAAGAAAAAATAGCAAGGGAAATCTTAGAAGACCTCACAGAATGGTTTGGATTGCCAGAAAGCACTGAAGACTATATCAAAAAATCACAAGACAAGCCGTTTTTAGCTTGTTTGCTAGAAAGCGATTCAGTTGGATTTATGGTATTAAATGAAACCAGTCCTGATTGTGGAGAGATATTTGTAATGGGCATAAAAAAGAAATACCACCGCCAAGGTCTGGGCAAGAAATTAAATGATGGATTTGAAAACCTAGCCAAAAAAATAGGCTATAGCTATCTTCAAGTAAAAACAGTAGAAACAGGCCACTACAAAGAATATGACGCAACCAACAGCTTTTATCAAGCTATGGGCTACAAAAAACTAGAAGTCTTCCCAAGGCTTTGGGACGAAGCTAATCCTTGTCAGATTTATGTTAAATTTTTGGGTTGACTTTTAAATAAAAAATCCTACAAAGGCATAAATGCTCACATATTATGAGCGGATATTCTTTATCAAGGGTCTATGATTATTATTAGACTCTTTTTTAATGGGGAAGAAATTTTTCTGAAAAACCTAACAAAAAACAGTATTATATTATATAGAAATAAATCTATTGAAGGGACTTATCATGAATTTTTTGGATAATTTTATTACTAGCCTTATGCTTATTAGGGTTACGGATATTGTTGATATTGCGATGATTGCCTTTGTTGTTTATAAGCTTTTTTCTATTCTTAAAAACACTAGGGCGGAGCAGGTTTTGAAGGGGCTTATTTCTGTTCTTATCTTTGCTTCTATTGCAGATATTATGAATTTGAATACTGTTTCTTGGGTTATGAACCAGTTTTTGACTGTTTCCCTTGTTTTTATTATCGTTGTTTTTCAGCCTGAGCTTAGGACAGGGCTTGAAAGGCTTGGTAGGGGTAGGTCAATTTTTTCTGGTGATAAGAATAAAAAGGATGAGGATTCTATAAATGAGCTTGTTTCTGCGATGAGTTCTCTTTCTAGGCAAAAAATCGGGGCTCTTGTTGTTCTTGAAAGGCAGGTTGGTCTTTCTGATATTATCGAGTCTGGAACTATACTTAATGCTGATATTTCAAGCGAACTTTTGATCAATATTTTTATACCTAATACACCTCTCCATGACGGGGCTGTTATTATCAGGGAAAATACTATTACTGCGGCAGCTTGTTATTTGCCACTTTCAACATCCAATACCATTGCCAAGGAACTTGGCACAAGACATAGGGCTGCTATAGGTATTTCTGAAAAATCCGATGCGGTTGTTATCATTGTTTCTGAGGAAACTGGTAATATTTCTATCGCAGAAAATGGAGTAATTAATAGGTATTTTGATGAAGATTCACTTAGGATTCGCCTAAGGAATGAACTTGCTGAAAGGAGGGAAGAAGATGAATAAATTTTTTGAAAAATTTAAGAAGGTCAATGCAAATAGCGATAAACAGCTTTTAATCCTTTCTATAATTGTGGCTATTTTCATGTGGGCCTATGTTACAACATCGACTAATCCTTCAACTAACAGGACTTTTAGGAATATTCCAGTTATTATCCAAAACCAGGATAAGCTTGAAGAAAAGGGCTATACAATTGTAAGTAAGGACGATATTTCTTCTGTAAATGTAAAGCTAACTGGTTCTAGGGATAATATTGTTAGCCTTAAAGCTGATGATATTCAAGCTTCTATAAATGTTATGGATGCTAAAGAAGGGATAAAGTCAGTTGATGTTAAGGTTGACACTCCAACAGGGATTTATCTTGATTCAGTTGATCCATCAAAGATTAACCTTAATATCCAAAGGATTATTGAGAAAAAAAAGCCGGTAAATATTGTTATTGCCGATAAATTAAAGGATGGCAAGATTGTAGAAGTTAATGAGCAAAATCCTCAAGTTATTAAAATCAAGGGGCCAGAGTCAGTAATCAACCAGGTTGATAGGATAGAGGTCCATGTTGACGATCCAGAATACCTTGACGGCAAAATCCACAATGTACCTATTAAGGTCCTCGATAAGGAGGGCAAGATTGTGGAAGGCGCTGATCTTGATAGTAAGGATGTAAATCTTTCCTTTTACGTCTATGAGACTAAGAAAGTTAAGGTCAATTTCATTGTGAGGGGAGATATAGCAAATGGCTATGTTGAGACATTGAGAGCTGTTTCTCCTGACACAATAATTATAAAGGGACCTGGTCAAGTAATTAGGGATATAGATGAGATTCCGACTCAAACTTTGATTGCGGGCTATATCAGATCTTCAAAGTCTGGTGAGATTAAACTTGATTTGCCAGAAGGTGTTGAGGTTTATGATGGGGACGACACTGTATCCTATAAAATCGAAGTTCAAAAAGTCCCAACATCTACAAAGGATAGAGATGACACTGAATAAAGAAGAAGTTCTTAGAAGACTTGAAAAGGCGGGATACGAGTCCTACCTAGTGGGAGGCTTTGTCCGTGATAAAATCATGGGCAGGGCCTCTTCTGATGTTGATATAAGCACAAAAGCCAGGCCAGACCAAATAGAAGAAATTTTTAAGGACTTAAAAATTCTTGATGTTGGAAAAAAATTTGGAACAATAAGGGTCATTGGTCATGGTCAAGAATACGAAATTACTACTTTTAGGAAGGATTTTTCCTATAAGGATAAGAGAAGGCCTGGCCAGGTGGTTTTTGCTGATAATATCGAAAGCGACTTAGAAAGGCGAGATTTCACTATAAATGCCATGGCTCTTAGGAATGGTGAATTGATTGACCATTTTGGAGGTCAAAAGGATATCAAAGAAAAAATCATAAGGGCGGTTGGGAATCCTTATGAGAGGATAAGTGAAGATTATCTGAGGGCCTTGAGGGCTGTGAGATTTGCGGCAAATTTGGGTTTTGATATTGAAAAGAATTTGC
The DNA here is from genome assembly GCF_017874475.1 of Anaerococcus degeneri. GTDB lineage: Bacteria > Bacillota > Clostridia > Tissierellales > Peptoniphilaceae > Anaerococcus > Anaerococcus degeneri. Next base: position 8,009 of record NZ_JAGGLO010000012.1, on the reverse strand, counting down.
AAGAGGCTATTAAGAAAAATTCTAAAAACTTAGCCTATATTTCTGTTGAAAGGCAGGCGGCAGAGCTTGATAAAATCCTAATAGGCCCAGATCCTGCCAGGGGAATTAGGCTATTGGATAAGCTTGGTCTTCTAGAAGAAATTTTTCCAGAAGTGAAGGAAATGGTAGGTTTCAACCAACATTCGCCCCACCATTATCTTGACTGTTTCGACCATAGCCTGAAGGTCTTGGAGGGAACTCCTCCAGATCTAGTAACAAGGCTAGCAGCTCTTTTCCATGATATAGGAAAGCCTGCAACTTTTTTCCTAGATGAGGACGGCAATGGAAGGTTTTTTGGTCACCAAAAAATTTCACAAGAACTTGCTGAGAAGAGATTAAAATATTTAAAATATCCAAAAAAGATAATAGAAGATGTAGGTATCCTAATTGGTCGACACATGGATTCGTCAAACCCTTATACTGAAAAATCTGTGGCAAGGCTTTTAAGAAGGCTTGGAGAAGATAATTTAAAAAGGCTCTTTGACCTTCAGGAAGCGGATATTTTGGCCACAGTCCACGAAGATATTTCAAACATAGAAAAGGGTAGAATCTTATTAAAGGAAATCCTTGAAAGAAAACCAGTCTTATCGAGAAAAGATCTTGCAATAAATGGCAAGGATTTGATAGGGCTTGGCTTTAATGAAGGCCCACTTGTAGGCGAGATTTTAAAAGAAATCGAAAGAAGAGTCTTTGAAGAAAATTTAACAAATGATAGGGATACTTTATTAACCTTGGCTAGGAATCTAGGTTCAAGGCTTGATAGGTAGGCTTATGAGTAGTATATTATTACAATGAGTAGAAAAGTACACGGAGGATGAAATGACAGAATTAAAATCACACGAAAACAACATAGCAAAGTTTGAATTTAACGTAAGCTATGATGAATTTAAGAAAGCAACAGACACAGTTTACAAGAAAAATAAAAAGAGATATAGAATCGATGGTTTTAGACCAGGACACGTTCCAAGAAGAGTTCTTGAAAAAATGTACGGTCCAGAAATATTCTACGATGATGCTATCCAAATAGTATTCCCAGAGCCATATGAAAAGGCAGTAGAAGAACTAGGTCTTGAAGTAATCGACCAACCATCAGTTGACCTTGATGACATCGAAGAAGGTAAGGACATTACTTTCAAGGTAGAAGTAGAAACAAAACCACATCCAGTTCTTGGAAACTATGACGAACTAGTAATCGAAGAAGTTTCTAGCGAAGTTACTGACGAAGATATCAAAGCTGAGCTTGATAGACAACTTGAAGAAAACGCAAGACTTGTTGAAGTTACAGACAGACCTGTAAAGGCAGAAGATAAGGTAAACATCGACTTTGATGGCTATCTTGACGGAGAAAGATTTGAAGGCGGCAAGGCAGAAGGCTATGACCTTGTAATTGGCTCAAACACTTTTATCCAAGGATTTGAAGATCAAATTATCGGCCACAATGTAGGCGATAAGTTTGATGTAAATGTAACTTTCCCAGAAGATTACCAAGCAAAAGAATTCCAAGGCAAGGACGCTAAATTTGTTGTTGAAATTAATTCTATCACAGAAAAACAACTTCCAGAACTTGACGATGAATTTGCAAAAGATATTTCAGAATATGACAGCCTAGAAGAACTTAAAAACAATTTAAGAGAAAAACTAGCTGATGACAAAAAAGAATATGCTCAAAATATGAGAGAAAACCAAGCAGTAGCAGCTTTAGTAGAAAAATCTGAAGTAAGCGCACCAAAGAGCATGGTTGACAGAGAAATAGACTACGAATTACAAAACCTTGACCAAAGACTACAAGGCATGGGACTAACACTTAGCCAATATATTGAGCTTACAAAGATGGATATTAACCAAATCCGTGACCAATATAGGGCTCAAGCAGAAGCTAGAGTTAAGGCAAATCTTGTAATTGACGAAGTAGCTCTTAAAGAAAATATTGAAGTATCTGACGAAGAAAAAGAAAAAGAACTACAAGAAACTGCTAAAAACTACGGCGTAGAAGATGTTGAAAAATTCAAAGAAATCTTCGCTAAAAACGTATCAGATGATACTCTTGTAGAAAATATTAAGAGAAGAAAAGCTGTAGAATTCCTTGCTTCAAAAGCTAAGGCTCTTCCTCACGAAGAATACCACAAATTTGTAGAAGAAAATTCTAAAAAAGAAGAAAAGGAAGACTAAGAGATTTTCTAGCAGTTTCCAAAGGGAATTTCCCAGAAAGGAGACACAGTGTTAGCTAAAAATTATTTAGTACCAACTGTTATCGAACAAACAAACAGGGGCGAAAGAGCCTATGACATATATTCAAGACTTCTAAAAGATAGGATAATCTTCCTATCTGGAGAGGTCCGTGATGAAGTAAGCGATATAATTATCGCCCAACTTCTATTCCTAGAAAGTGAAGACCCAAATAAGGATATACATTTTTATATCAATTCCCCAGGTGGAGTTGTCACAAGCGGTCTTGCAATCTATGACACAATGAATTATATAAAACCAGATGTATCTACAATTTGTATTGGCCAGGCAGCCTCAATGGGAGCGGTCTTATTATCTTCAGGAGCCAAGGGCAAGAGATTTTCCCTACCAAACTCCAATATAATGATCCACCAACCATCTGGTGGTGCCCAAGGTCAAGCATCAGACATAGTTATCCAAGCTGAGCAAATCCTTAAAATTAAGGGTAATCTCAACAGAATCCTAGCCGAAAATACTGGCAAGGACCTAGAAACTATCGAAAGAGATACAGACAGAGACTTTGCGATGACAGCAGAAGAGGCCCTAAAATACGGCCTAATTGATAAAGTTATAGAAAGTAATAAGTAAAATGGCTGATAAGGAAAAAAGTACGGTAAGATGTTCTTTTTGTGGTAAAGACGCCAGCCAGGTCAAAAGGATAATAGCAGGAGCAGATGGATATATTTGCAATGAATGCGTTGAGCTTTGCTCTGAGATTATCAAAGAAGACAATAATATTGAGGATGGTTTTGATTTTGACTTTGAACTTTCAAAACCAAAGGATATTAAGGCCTACCTTGATTCTTATGTCATTGGCCAGGAAGATGCAAAAAAAACCCTATCTGTGGCAGTTTATAACCACTACAAAAGAATTACCAGCAATGAAGAAGATTCTGAAGTTGAATTACAAAAATCAAATATTTTAATGCTTGGACCAACAGGATCAGGTAAGACTCTCCTTGCTCAAACTCTTGCCAGAAAGCTTAATGTTCCATTTGCCATTGCAGATGCTACAAGTCTTACCGAAGCAGGTTATGTTGGTGAGGATGTAGAAAATATTATCTTAAAATTAGTCCAAGCAGCTGACTATGATATAGAAGCAGCAGAACTTGGTATAATCTATGTTGACGAGATAGATAAGATTACAAGAAAAAGCGAAAACCCATCTATAACCCGTGATGTTAGTGGGGAAGGTGTCCAACAAGCCCTTCTTAAATTAATAGAGGGAACTGAGGCCAATGTTCCGCCTCAAGGTGGCAGAAAGCACCCATCCCAAGAATATATAAGGGTAGATACCACAAATATTTTATTTATCCTAGGTGGGGCCTTTGAGGGAATAGGCGATATCATAAACCAAAGACAAATTGATAAGACCATTGGTTTTGGTGCTGATATTACAAAGAGGGAAAAAACCGACCTATCCATGGTAAATACTGAAGACTTGTTGAAATTCGGTCTTATACCAGAATTTATAGGCAGGGTTCCAATTATTGTTAGCCTTGATGCCCTTGACGAAGACGCCCTTGTAAGGATTTTGAATGAGCCTAAAAACTCCCTAATCAAGCAATACCAAAAGCTTTTTGACCTTGACGATGTGAAGCTTCATTTTAACGATGATGCTATAGCTGAAATTGCGAAAAAAGCCTATGACCAAAAGACAGGTGCCAGGGGCCTTAGGACAATTATTGAAAATCTCCTTTTGGATGTGATGTATGAAATCCCATCTAGGGACGAAATCAAAGAAGTAATTGTAACCAAAGAATCTATCGATGACCATAGTAAACTAGAATACAAAAAGAAATAAAGATACAAAGGGGGAATGCTAGTCATTTCCCTTTTTGACTAAGTGAGGCAAATATGAATGAAGTTTATAAAATAAGTGAAGTAAATCTCCCCCTAATTCCCCTTAGAGGATATTGGGTTATGCCTACTACTATGCTCAATTTTGACTCATCAAGATCTATATCAAAAAATGCTGTAGAAAATGCAAAACTGAACAACGAAGAATTGTTTTTGGTAAACCAGCTTGATATTTTTGATGACAATCCAAAGCAGGACGGCCTAGAAGAGGTCGGTATAGTAGCTGAAATCAAGGAAACTTTTCCCCTACCAAATGGAGATATAAGGGTCTTTGTCCAGGCAACAGGCCTTGGAAAATTAAAAAAACTCCATGTAGCTGAAGGTTTTCTCAGGTGTGAGATTGAAAAATATGAATATATAGAAGAAAATCAAGAAAAAACAGATGTCCTAGAGGCTCTTCGCAAACTTTTGGTGAGCGATTTTAGGGAATATACCATGATTAACGATGACATTCCTGATGAAATCGCATACGGCATGACTGAGCTTGAAAACTACCACAGGTTGGTGGATTTAATTACCTATAACCTAGACCTTGCTCCAAAGGAATATTACGATATTCTTTCTACTTTTGATGCAAAAGAGAGGATGGAGCTTGTTCACAGGATAATTAATAAGGAAATTGAGCTTAAGAACCTGGGCGAAGAAATTGAGAGGACAGTTTCTGAAAATATCAACCAATCTCAAAAGGAATATTATCTTAGAGAGAAGATGGATGTCCTTAAAAAGGAACTCGCTTCTACAACTGGCCAGGCTGAAAACGAAGTTGACGAATTAAGGGCCAAGATAAAAAAGATTAAGTTTGATAAACAGGCGAGAAAGTCCCTTGAAAAAGATCTAGACAGGCTAGAATTAATTCCAGAAATGAGCCCAGACTACGGAGTCATTTCATCCTACCTTGATTTTGTAGTAGGACTTCCATGGAATAAAAAATCTAAGGAAAGCCTTGATATAAAAAGGGCTACAGAAATCTTAGACCAAGACCACTACGGCCTAAAAGACGTCAAGGAAAGAATCCTAGAGTCAATTGCAGTTAAGATTAAAAATAAATCTGTAAAGGGATCTATAATTTGTCTTGTTGGCCCTCCAGGAGTTGGTAAGACTTCTATTGCAAAATCTGTTGCCCGTGCCCTAAACCGTGAATTTGTCTCAATGAGACTTGGCGGAGTGACTGATGAATCTGAAATCAGAGGCCACAGGAGAACCTATGTTGGGGCAATGGCAGGCCGAGTCATTGCCAATATTAATCGCATTGGAGTTAAAAATCCAGTTTTCCTCTTAGATGAGATAGACAAATTAGGTTCAGATTTTAGGGGTGACCCATCAAGCGCATTGCTTGAAGTCCTTGACCCAGAGCAAAATGATAAATTTATCGACCGCTATTTGGATATACCTTTTGACCTATCAGATGTATTTTTCCTAACTACAGCCAATGACATCAATCAAATTCCAGATGCCCTATTTGATAGGCTTGAAGTTATTGAATTATCTGGCTATACCCCAAGTGAGAAATTAAATATTGCCAAAAAATACTTGGTGAAAAAGCAAATGGAAAATACTGGACTAAAAGAAGAAGAATTTTCGATTTCGGATAAGGTTATAGAAAGAGTTATCAAGGCCTATACTAGAGAAGCAGGTGTAAGGGAGCTTGAAAGGCTAATTGGCAAGATTTGTAGGCGTGCAGTCAAGGAAATCCTCGAAGGCAAAAAGACTGTCAGAGTCACCATGCAAAACTACACCAGATTTTTAGGCCGTGAGAAATTTATCGACGACCACATCTCAAAAGAAGAAAAGATTGGCGTTGTAAATGGCCTTGCTTGGACTTCTGTTGGAGGAACTATGCTTACAGTTGAGGCCAACGTCATGGAAGGTAAGGGTAATGTTGAATTTACAGGATCTCTTGGCGATGTCATGAAGGAATCAGGTCAAGCAGCCCTTGTATATATCAGATCTAATGCAGATAAACTCGGTATTAAGGGTAAATTTTACGAAACAAAAGATATCCACGTCCACGTTCCAGAAGGGGCAACTCCAAAGGACGGTCCTTCTGCAGGTATTACAATGACAACAGCAATCGCCTCAGCCCTTACAAGCAGGAAAGTTAAAAATAACCTTGCCATGACTGGTGAAGTCACTATCACAGGTGATGTTCTTGCTATAGGTGGCCTTAAGGAAAAGGCACTCGCAGCATATGCTTATGGAATCAAAAACGTGATTATTCCAAAGGATAACGAGAGAGATACAGAAGACATCGACAAGGAAATCAGGGATAAGATTAATTTCATCCCTGTTACAAACGTGTCTGAAGTAATCGAAAGGGCCCTTATATGAAAATTAAAAATATAGAACTCGAACAAGTGGCAGGTTTTAAGGCCCAATGGCCAAAAGATTCTCTTTCTGAAATCGCCTTTGTAGGTAGGTCCAATGTCGGCAAGTCTTCCTTTATAAATTCTTTTTCTAATAGGAAGGCTATCGCAAGGACATCTTCCAAACCAGGCAAGACCAGGACTATAAATTTTTATAGGGTAAATGACTCATTTAGGCTTGTGGACCTACCTGGTTACGGTTTTGCCAAAGTATCCAAGGCAGAAAAGGCCAAGTGGGATAAGCTAATCAACGAATATCTACACGACAGGGAAAACCTCAAGGAAGTATTTTTGATAGTAGACATTCGCCACGAGCCAACAGCCCTAGATAAGCAAATGTATGAATGGATTATTGATTCGGGCTTCATGGGTTTTGTAATAGCAACCAAGTTTGACAAAATTTCCAAGGGCCAAATCCAAAAACACATAAATCAAATCAAAAAGAAACTAGAAATCAAAGACGAAGGCCTAATCTTCGCCTATTCTTCAGAGACCAAACACAATAAGGACGTTTTGGAAGAGCAGGTTGAAGTTATAATAAATGCCTAAGGGGAATATATGGGATTTTTAAATCAAATTAGAGATTTTTTTGATAATCATATACTCGTTTTTAACCTCTTGGCAGTTATTATAATTTCCTTTTTAATTTCCAAGACCTATGACAAGGCCTTGGTTAAAATTAGAAGCGATAAATCTTCTAGAAATAAGATAATAATCTATGAAATTCTTGAATGTCTTTTCATATTTGTTACCTATAGTCTTTTAATAGCTGGATTTACAAATAGAAGGCTACCAAACTTAAAAGAATTTGCCCTTATGGTCCTAGTAAGCCTATGCTTGGATAGGGCTAGGATTAAAGGAAAACATAAATAAGAAAATCCTACAACCCGTCATTCCGACGTGCATAGCTAGGAGGAATCCCATAAATAAGGGAATCATTTTAACAGAATATTTACAATGAGAAGGCTCAGGCCTTCTTTTTTTTGAGGGGGCTATACTGGGTATAAATATAAAAAGAAAAGGAAAGGGGAAATTTATGGCAAGAAATTTATCTTCCAAACAAAAACGAGTTTATTTGGGTTTTTTAATAGGAATGTGGATATTGATTATGGCATCGGTTTATACCATAAAGGTCTATGATAAGTGGTATTTCTTTGTCATTTTCCTAATCTGGTCCTTAATTTTTGTGCTCTATCAAAAATATCTTGGCATCAGAGTTGATAGAAAAATTGGGACCTATCTGGGGGACCTTCCTAAAAAAGATACTTATAGGTATTACATAGCGGTATTTTTAAATATCCTAGCCATATATTTAGCCATAAGCCTTGATATAAAATTCATAGTCCTAGTAGGCCTAGCATCAGCCCTTTTGTTCTATGAATCATACAAGATGATAGAAAATGCTTATTAAAAAAGTAGGTGATTTTGACCTGAACCCGTAAACACGGAATAATTTAATAATATTTTAAGCGGAATGTAATCTGTACATGACAGGGGACATTCCGTTTAATTTTGTTTTAA
>NZ_JAGGLO010000011.1 GCF_017874475.1 Anaerococcus degeneri | reverse complement strand
ATTTATTTGCTAGTTAAAAATCGGGGATAGAAATTTCTATCCCCGATAAAGAATGTAGTTGATTTTTAATTACCAACACGATTTGACAAAGAGCCCTTTTTTGTGCATATGGAATGAATAAAAAAATGTTTTCTTGGATTAAAATTATATTTGTTTTAGAGAAAGTTCTAATAAAAAAATCCTCCTATAGGTCATTTTGACGATGGCTAAGAGTAAACAATCACAGGATGTAAAACTTGTTGATTTAAATAACAAATCATGGAAAAAATATTATTGAAATAGATAAATATACAATCATATCTAACAAAGTGTGTAAAAGCTTGACAATAAAAGTTCAATAAGTTAAAATCAATGTATAAAGTAAGATATTTTAGGGAGGAAAGAATGAAGATTAAAAAAGTATTCTCATCACTTATGGCTTTAGGCCTTATGACAACGATTGCAGCGTGTGGTGGAACAGATAAAGCAGACCAAACCGCCGACACAAATGCTAACCAAGGTCAAGAAGCACCAGCTGAAGGCCAAGAAGGTCAAGAAGGCGCAGAAGAATCTGTAGAAGACTTTGCCAAACAAACATCAGATGATACCCTTGTTATTGGTGTAGAAGAAATCAACGGCGACTTCATCGGTGGTTGGACAAACAACAAAACAGACGTAAAAGCTAGAAGATACATGGGTATTGAAGGCAACAACGGCTATTCAACAGTAGTTCAAGACGAGGGTGGCCAATGGGTAAACAATATGGCAGTTCTCGAAAAGGAACCAGAAATCGTTACTAATGAGGACGGATCAGAAACAACTACCTTCACCATAAAAAAAGACCTTAAATTCTCTGATGGTAGCCCAATTACAGCTAAAAACTACCTCTTCGGTTCACTTTTATCATCTCACCCAGCCTACCAAGTAGTAACAGGCTCAACAAACATCGGTGCTGATACAATCAAGGGTTATGAAGAATATCACAATGGAGATAAGGATTTCCTAGATGGATTAGAATTAGTAGATGACTATACTTTCAAAGCAACAATTTCATCTGACTTTTTACCATATTTCGAAGCGGCAGCTCTTAGGGGATATGGACCAGCACCATTCCATGCTATTACAGACAACCTAACAGTTTCTGAAGATGGTAAAAAACTTGTGGCTAAAGATGGCTACCAAGTAACTGACGAAGATAAGGAAAGATATTTTAAAAACCTTGATACAACTATCCAAAAAGCCAAAGAAGACTTTGAAGAAGACTGGGCTTTCATCGATACAGCTGATGACGTAACAGAATCTGAAAAACAAGAATACGAAGAAGCTAAAAAAGCCCACGAAGAAAAAATCAAAGAACTTGAAGCTAAAAAAGAAGGCGACGTAGACCCAACAGAACTTCTTATAGAAGATGCTATGCTTAGAGAAGCCAACGAATACAGGACAAATCCATCAGTAGTAGATGGTCCTTACAAGTTTAATTCTTTTGCAAACAACATGGTTAAACTTGACCTAAACGAAAATTACGCTGGTAACTTCAAGGGTGAAAAGGCTACAATTCCTCATATTATTTTACAAACTGTAAATAAAAATATAGCAGTAGACCTACTTGAAAATGGCGACATCGATCTTTGGGAAGCTGAAGTTGATGGTGCGAAAATTGACCAAATGAGAGCTGCAGCTGAAGCGGGCAAGATTGGTGGCTATAACACATTTGAAAGAAACGGCTACGGCAACGTAACCTTCCTAACAGACAGGGGAGCAACTAAATATAAGGAAGTAAGACAAGCGATAGCTCAACTTATGGACAGGAACTCCTTCGTCCAATCCTATGCAGGTGGTTACGGCGTTGTAACAAACGGTATGTACGGCACCAGCCAATGGATGTATAAGGAAAGAGGGGCTGACCTTGAATTAAATCCAGAATTCAAGAAATACCAACTAAACCTTGAAGCAGCAAATGCTCTTCTAGACAAAACTCCATACAAGTTTGAAGCAGACGGCAAAACACCTTGGGATAAGGCAAAGGCAGATGAAGAATTTGCTAAAAACCCAGATGGCTTTGACTACTATAGATACGACGAAAACGGCAAAAAACTTCAAGTTAACCAATACGGTTCAGACGAATCTCCAATTACAACACTTATTTCTAACCAGGTGCCAGTAAACGCAAAGCAAGTTGGTATGGAATACAACGTAACAAGTGGATCATTCGCAACCCTACTTGAATACTACAACTTCCCTAAAGAAGACGCAGAATATACAGCATTCAACATGGGTACAGACTTTGGTACACCATTTGACCCATATTACCAATACAACTCTAAGGGCTTTGATAACAGAACAAAAACCAACGATCCAAAGGCAGATGAGTTAACAGTTAAGCTTCGTCAAACAGACCCTAAGGATAAGGAAGGCTACTTAGATACTTGGGAACAATTTGAAATGTGGTACAACGACTACTTGCCAGAAATTCCTCTATATGCTAACCAAAACCACTCCGGTTATTCAAAGAGAGTAAAAGGCTTTGATATCAACACTCCACTTTGGGAATCTGAATACCAAATCAATGCCATGACACTAGAAAAATAAGGATAAGAAAAATAATTAAAGAAATCCCCGCTTAAATGCGGGCTTTTCTTTAAATAAAATTATTTTACACCCAATGAAAATTATGGTGAAATTCTTATCAATATTTACAAAATTTTATAAATATTCACAAAATGTATGAAATAAGCCTTATCATTTGTAAAACTTTAGGATTTTTATAAACTATAAGGTTGACAAAAAGGCTCAAATATTATACTATTGTAGGTATAAATTATATGATTTAGGATTGGGCCTAAAATTAATTGAAATATTTGACCAATACATAAAAGCCCGCCTAAATCAAAAGAGGAAGGATATATATGTTACGTTATATAGTTAAGAGAATAATAAACTTAATACCAGTAGCTCTTATTATATCTATCATGCTTTTTGCCTTTTCCAAGGCCATGCCAGGTGACCCAATCCAGGCAATGATCCCTACTACAGGTAGGATGACCAAGGCGCAAAAAGAAGAGATGTATAAGAACTTATCAGCAAGGTATGGCTATGACAAGCCTCTACCAGAACAATATGTAAGATGGCTAGGCAGGACCCTTAAAGGCGACTTTGGCGAGTCTACCAGAGTTAGAAGACCTGTTAAGGAATACCTATCTGAACCACTTAAAAATACAGTTTACTTAAATATCGGTTCTACAATAATTTCCTTTGTACTTTCGGTGCTAATAGGAATTAGGTCGGCGACCCGAAAGGGGGGCATCTATGATAAGACGGCCCAAACATTAACCCTAGTAGGTCTATCTATACCGACCTTCTTTATAGGACTTATAATGATCTTTTTCTTTGCCTTTAGGCTAAAGATGTTCCCAGCAAATGGTATGCCTAGGGAAAATACTTTTGGAGAATGGTTAAAATACCTAACCCTACCTACTTTAACATTAACAGTAGGTTCTCTTGCATCTCTTTCAAGATATGTAAGAAACTCCATGCTAGACGCTCTTGACCAAGACTACATCAGAACAGCTAGGTCAAAGGGTCTTAAAGAAAAAACAGTAGTGTATTCTCACGCCTTTAGAAATGCGTTAATTCCAGTAGTTACAGCATTAACATGGGCTGTTCTTGGTATGTTCTCAGGTTCTGCCATCACAGAGAGGATTTTCTCCTACAGAGGAATCGGTAATGAGCTTATTTCTGCGGTAATGGCGCAAGACTACAACGTAATTCTGGCCTTATCAATGTTCTATGCCGTCCTTACCCTTCTAGGCAACCTCTTAATGGATATAGCCTATGCCCTAGTAGATCCAAGAGTTAAGTTGGAGGCTTAATATGAATAGAAAATTAAAAAAACCATTTAAATCTTATTTTGGCTTCCTCAAGACTTATCTTTTGAGAGGATTTACCTTTGCAAGCGGAATGGAAGATGATTTAAATCCTACCCCATCTCCAGAGACAGAAGGTCCAACAAATGACCTTAATGCAAATTTAGAAGGTGGCCCACAGGAAGAGCCAGAAAATGACAGGCTAAAAGAAGAAGCCATTATGTCACCAGGTAAGGTTGCTCTTAGAAACTACTTTAGAAACCCACTTGGTGTTATAGGACTTGCTATGTTTTTAGCAATTGTTCTTGTAATCTTTGTTGGTTCAAAGATGCTACCATTTAACCAATACTATTCACAAGGTAACCTAACCAACGTTTCTCCAGGAGCAGGATATATGAATTATCCTAGCGAAATGGAAAAAGAAGGTGTTGAAAAAATTTCTATAGGTAATACTTTCGCAGTAGGCCTTACAAAAGAAAACAACATCTATGTTTGGGGTTCAAACAACGAAGATGATGTTCTAAATATACCAAAGGACATCCAAGAAAAAATCAAAGGCAAAAAAATAAAAGACGTAGCAGCTGGTGATAGACATATCATAATTGCTACAGAAGATAATGAAATTTATGGTTGGGGTAATAAAACCTTTGACCAGACAAAAGTTCCACCAATGCAAGAAGCCAAAATCAAAGAAGAGGGAATTGCAAAACTTGGTGGTGGTACCCAATATTCAGTTGTACTTACAAACAAAGGTAACCTTGTAATCTGGGGTTCAACTCTTGCTTCAAGACTTGATATGATCCCATCTGCTATCCAAGGCCAGGTTGTAGACTTTGATTGTAACACAATTAACGTAATAGTAACCAAAAAAGATGGGTCTGTTGATCTCCTCGGTGTAAGAGGTGCTGAAAATGATACAGCTATGCCTGCTGAGCTTAGAGAAGGTAAGGTTAAGGCTAAAAAAGCAGTTCTTACAGCCAATTCCGCAGCAGCCCTCACAGAAGATGGCAAACTTTATGTTTGGGGTCCATCTAGAGATAAGTTATCTGGAGATTCTATTCCAGAATTTGACGCTAAAATCGTAGATATAGAAGCAAGTGATTCAATAATTACAGCTCTTGATGAAAATGGCAAGGCTCATCAATGGGGTATTGAAAACTACGGAGAGCTTGATACTCCTGATGGCGAATTCGACCAAATTTTCTCAAACTACTTCAATGTCTACGCAGTAAATAAAGAAGGAAAAATTAATACTTGGGGACTAAACGGATTTAGGTTTGGTTCAGATGACCAAGGTCGTGATATCTTTACAAGACTTATCCACGGCGGCAAGATGACCATGGTAATTTCCCTAATTTCAACAATCATCCAAATCGGACTTGGTGTTTTAATAGGTATGGTATCTGGTTTTGTCGGCGGTAGAGTTGATAATATCTTAATGAGGATTTCAGAGATTGTTGCATCTTTCCCATTCTACCCAATGCTTATTTCCCTATCTGCCCTACTTCCTCCAGGAGCTAGCCAAGAGCAAAGAATAACTATGGTTATGATCTTACTTGGTATCCTAGGTTGGACTGGACTTGCACGTTTGGTACGTGGACAAATCCTTGCAGAACGTGAAAGGGATTATATCACAGCTGCCAAGGCCCTTGGTGTAAGGGATTGGTCAATCATGGTTAAGCACATACTCCCTAACGTCCTATCAATTGTTATAGTAAATGCGACAATTGGTTACGCAGGCAACCTTCTTACTGAAAGTGGTCTTTCATTCTTAGGTTTCGGTGTTCAAGAGCCTACACCATCTTGGGGTAACATGCTTACAGCTGCCCAAAGTTCGGATGTACTAAATACTTACTGGTGGAGATGGGTATTCCCAGCCCTTGCAGTATTCTTGACATCATTCTCAGTTAACCTTATTGGTGATGCCCTAAGAGATGCAATCGACCCAAGAGCAAACGAGAGATAGGTGAAATTATGAGCTTACTAGAAATAAACAATCTTCATACCTACTTTTCTACAAGACGTGGTCTAATCAAGGCTGTTAACGACGTAACCTTGTCTGTTGACGCTGGAAAAACCCTAGGTCTTGTAGGTGAGTCTGGATCAGGTAAGAGTCAGACAGCTATGAGTATTCTCCAACTGTTTGAAGCTAACCAAAAGATCTATGGTGGTGAAATAATCTTTGATGGAGAAAAAATCTCTGAATATAAAACAAGCCAAATGGAGCATATCAGGGGAAATAAGATTTCTATGATCTTCCAAGAGCCAATGAGCTCTCTAAACCCTGTATTTACTGTAGAAAAACAGCTTTCAGAAGTACTTATGCTTCACAAAGGCATGAATAAAAAAGAAGCTGCTGAAAGAGTTCTAGAACTTCTTGCAGCTGTTAAAATCCCAAACCCACATGTAGTTACTAAGCAATATCCATTTGAATTATCAGGTGGTATGAACCAAAGGGTTATGATAGCCATGGCCCTTGCTTGTGAGCCAAAGCTTTTAATAGCTGACGAGCCAACTACAGCCCTCGACGTAACAATCCAAGCCCAAATCCTAAGGCTAATGAATGACCTTAAGCACAAGGCTGGTACATCAATTCTCTTTATCACCCACGACCTCGGTGTTATTAACCAAATGGCTGATGAAGTCGCTGTAATGTACTGTGGACAAATCGTTGAGCAATCACCAGTAGAATTCATCTTCAAACGTGATATAACAGACTTTAACCACCCATACACTGTAGCCCTTCTAAACTCTATCCCATCTATCACTTCAGATAGGAATGAGAGATTAGATATTATACCAGGTTCTGTACCTCACCCATTAAACTTACCAGATGGTTGTAAGTTTGCGGCAAGGTGCAAATTTGCTACAGAAAGATGTGTCAAAGAGATGCCAGATTTACAGGCAGTAAATGAACACCAATTAATCAGGTGCCATTACCCAAATAGAAAGGAAAGAGAAGATGGAAAATAAAGACAAGAAGGTCTTATTTAAGATAAGAAACCTCAAAAAATATTTCCCTCTTAAGAAAAAAGGCTTTTTCAATAAGGGCCCAGGCGAATATGTACACGCCAACGAATCTATATCTATAGACATCTATGAGGGTGAAACACTTGGTCTTGTAGGAGAGTCAGGCTGTGGTAAGTCTACTTTCGGTAGGACACTTCTACAAATCTATGAACAAACAGAGGGAACAACCCTTTATTACGGAAAAACTCTAGAAGAACTTGCTCCAGAATATATGGGCAAGATGATTGGTAAAATCCCATCAAAATTCCCTAACTACCACAAGGAATTAGAAGAATTAAATAAAATCTACGAAGATTTAGAAAAATCTGAAACCGACGAAGACAGGGCAATGAATAACGAAAAAGCAATGTTCAAACGCCGTGCAATCGAAGAAGAATACCTAAATATGATAAGAATTGCAGGTGGACTTCTTGCTTCAGATGACCTAGGCAAGGTAGCAAATCTCCTTAACGGAGAATACCAAGTCCTAAAGGAAAGAGCCAAGGTTTATACTGCTATTGAAGAATTTGAGCAAAAGTCTCAAATGATGGTAAGAACCTGGGATGACTACTATAAAATCCTAGATGAAGATCCAAAATATAAGGAATTAAAAAATAAGGCTGATGAAATAACTAAGAGAGTAGAAGAAAAAAGAGTTGAAATCGAAGCCTATAGAGATACTCTTAGAGTTAAAGAAGGTTTTGATGAGCTTGAGAGTCAACTTGACACAGGTATCGACCTTTCAGAATTAAACAAGGAAGAAATGAGACAACTCCGCAAGGACCTACAAATGATCTTCCAAGACCCTTATGGATCTCTAGATACCAAGATGACTGTAGGAAATATCATCGGCGAAGGAGTTCTAGGCCACGATTTATTCAAGTCTAGAAACGAGAAAGGCTACAACGAATATATCCAAGAAACAATGGAAAAATGCGGTCTAGCCCCATACTTCCTTCACAGATATCCTCACCAATTCTCAGGTGGACAAAGACAAAGAATAGGTATAGCAAGAGCCCTTGCCCTAAAACCAAGCTTTATAGTTTGCGATGAGGCAGTATCTGCCCTTGACGTATCTATCCAGTCACAAATCATAAACCTTCTTCAAGACTTGAAGGAACAAAACAACCTAACCTACCTATTCATAACCCACGACCTTTCAGTTGTAAAATATATTTCTGATAGGATTGGTGTAATGTATCTGGGAGTAATGGTAGAGTTAACAGATTCTGAAAAGATATTCGAAAATCCACTCCACCCATACACAAAAGCCTTGCTACAAGCTATACCAAGAACTGACGTTGATCAAGGTCAAGAGCTTGCAATAATTGAAGGCGATATACCTTCAGCTGTAAGGCCACCAAAGGGATGTAGGTTCCACACTAGGTGTGAATACGCCATGGACATTTGTGCCCACTTTGAGCCAGAACTCAAAGACGTTGGCGACGGCCACTTCGTAGCTTGCCACCTAATGGATGTGTCTGAAGAAGAAAAAGAAAGAGCCCACGCTAAGGTTATGGCAGAAAGAGCCAAATTAGACAAAGAATTAGAAGAAATTAGTGCTATATGAAAAGACCAATAGACAGGTTTAAGGGAAAAACTAGAGAGGAAATCGAAGCAAAAGAAGACCTCCTAGATAGGGACAACCTAGAAAAAGGCGATAAGCTAGCAATGTTTCTAGCAGCCATGAGAGTCTTCATGCCCATCGTACTCCTTTTACTCGCCCCAATATTCTTAATAGCATATTTTATGTAAGTTTGAAAACCAGGATTTTTATAAATTCTGGTTTTTTTATTCCAGAAAACCATTAATGGTAGTAAAAACTTTTAAATAAAAGTTTTTACGGTTTTCAAAATTTCTCAAGGTGCAAAGCGCCGAAGTAGAAATTTATGAAAAACCTTATGTAATTTTTTCTGTAGAGTGCGATGAATAGGAGCAATCGGAAGAAAAAGATTACGTTCCTTAGCCGTTAATCCGAGATTAACTGTATCATAAAAATAATTAAGGTCATTTACATGACCCTCCGTATCTGGGGGAACCCCAAGGGACCTTCCGCAGGGTCCCTCACCCGCCTCCCCTTAAACCCCTCTCGGCTACACCCCCGAGCGGCTCCTTGGCGGAGGGCAGAAGCAGAAGCTTGCCTATTCGGCAAGCTTTTTTTAGTAGAGAGAAATACCTTGTATTGGTATTTTTATATCCCCACTGATTTCTAATCTTCGGGCTGCTAAAAACTGATAACTCGGCTACGCCTCAAACAATCAGTTTTCTTAACGCAACCCTTGATTAGAAATCTTTGACAGTAGATTAGAGAATTAACTTCGAAGTTCCAGATTTTACCAGCCTCGTTTGGCTTCGCCAAACATTGCTAAATTAGTGTTTATTTTCAAACAAAGAAGAAAAAATCACAAGATTGTGTATTTTAAAATACCAAGCATCCGTAAAGAAAATTGCACTGACAGCTTTTTACGAATAAAAGCATTATAGATACTGTGAACTAATTTTAAAATAAAAAGTACAAGTCAGACGAGATTGCAATTTTTAGGAGGCTTGGGATTTTAAAAAGTTAGACAAAAGAAAAACCAAAACGAAGACGTAATCCCTATTAAAAAAAGATTTTCGAAGAAAATCTACCTTATTTGCTCCCCGCCATAGGGGCCGCCTGGGGGTGAAACGGAAAGGGGGCCTGGGGGAACCAGATGAGGGGGCATGCGGAAAGCCCCCTTGGGGTTCCCCCAGTTACGGAGTGGTCATGTAAATGACCTAGAACATTTATAAGATAAGTTCAATCTCGGATTGAAGAAAAAAGATGTTAATCCTGGATTAATAGACTCACCTAGTGAAAAGATAATTTATCTCGGATAAAAATCTTGGATAATAAACAAAAAAGTATATAATAAAATGATGAGGTAAAAATTTAAAAGCGCCAGATCCCTTTGGGATGACGAGGGAGGAAGTTATCGAAAATTCGGCGGGAGCTTCCTGGGTTCACAGCCTTAGTGTTAGACAAAAACAGAGAGCAATTTCTGTGACAGAGAAGACACAGTGGCCTCATAAATAATTTAATAAGGAGGCACTATGTGCGGAATAGTTTGTTACAAAGGAAGGCTTGATGCAAGGGAAGTGATTGTTGACGGGTTAGAAAAGCTCGAATACCGTGGTTATGACTCAGCAGGTTTAGCTGTGATTAATGAGGGAGAGATTTCTTTCGTAAAGAAGGCAGGCAAGATAGAAAACCTTAAAAGGGCCTTGGAAGAAAATCCTGTTAGTGGAAATATTGGTATAGGTCATATTAGGTGGGCAACCCATGGAGAAGCAAGTGATATCAACAGCCACCCTCACCTCTCAAATGATGGTAGGATTGCTGTCGTCCACAACGGTATTATCGAAAACTACAGAGAATTAAAAAAGGAACTCGAAGATCAAGGCTACACTTTCAAGTCTACTACAGATACAGAAGTCATAGCGGTCCTAGTTGAAAAATACTATGAGGGCGACCTTTTAGAAGCTGTTGAAAAAGCCAAAGAAAGGCTGGAAGGCTCTTTTGCTTGCGGGATTATTTCAGTTGACGAACCAGAAAGGCTAATCGGTTTGAGGGTAGAAAGTCCTCTTGTCCTTGGTCTTGCTGGTGATGACTTAATTATGGCAAGTGATATTCCTTCCTTACTCAAATACACCAAGGATGTAATCTACCTAGAAAATGGGGACCTAATCGACATCAATGGTGATTCTTACACTATTTATGACGAAAATAACCAAGAAGCTCAAAGGAAGGTCACAAAAATAACTTGGTCTGTGGATGCAGCTACAAAAGACGGTTATGACCACTTTATGATCAAGGAAATTAACGAACAGGGCCCTGCAATTAAGGAGCTTTTAAAATTAAATATTAAAAATGACCATATTTGTTTTGATGGAGATTCTTTCACTAAGGAAGAAATCGAGAAATTCAAGAGAATTTATATCGTAGCCTGCGGTACAGCCTATAATGTTGGGTTGGTAGGAAAATGGGCCCTTGAAAAATTTACAAAAATCCCTGTTTTTTGCGATCTAGCATCAGAATTTAGGTATAATGAGCCTTTCTTAGATGAAAATACTCTTGTAATCCTAATTTCCCAATCAGGAGAAACTGCAGATAGTCTAAAGGCCCTAAGACTAGCTAAAGACGAGGGAGCAGAGACCCTGCTTATTACCAACACCCTAGCCTCATCCATGGATAGGGAGGCGGACAAGTCTTTATATTGCTACGCTGGCCCAGAAATAGCAGTGGCATCTACCAAGGCCTACACAACACAAATCGTAAACCTCTATCTCCTTGCCCTAGATTTTGCCAATAAACTAGGCAGGCTTGATAAAAACACCTATGAAGAAATTATTAAAAACTTAAGGGAAATCCCAGAAAGAATTGATCAAATCCTAAAGGATGACCATATAATAAAAGAATTTGCAGAAGAAATCAAAGATAAGCATAGCCTATTTTTTATAGGCAGGGGCCTTGATTATGCAACAAGTATCGAGGCGGCCCTTAAGCTAAAGGAAGTTTCCTATATCCACACTGAAGCCTTTGCAGCAGGTGAACTAAAACATGGAACAATTTCCCTCATCGAGGAAAATACACCAGTTATTGCCATTATGACCCAGAAAAATCTCACAGCAAAGACTCTCTCAAATGTAGAAGAGGTCGTAGCAAGGGGAGCTAATGTCTTTATTATCACATCTCACAAGGATGCGAGAATGGAAAAGACAAGCGGGAAAATTTTTGAAATCCCAGAGACAATGGACATTCTCTACCCACTTTTAACAGTAATTCCAGCCCAGCTAATGGCATATTACACTTCTATTGCCAAGGGTATTGACGTTGACAAACCAAGAAATCTCGCAAAATCTGTAACTGTCGAATAATTTTAGTTTAGTAAACTGATTTTAAGGGTAAAAGATAGGCAAAGAGTAAAGGCGATTTTTTACTAGATTTAAAGATAAGTCGGTAGTTGTAACGGGAGCAAATTCTGGAATTGGTAGGGAAATTGCCAAAGAATTTGCCCATGAAGGTGCAGTTGATATAGCAAAAGCTTGCCTATTTTTAGCAAGCGATAACGCTAAGTTTATTAACGGAGCAGGCCTTGTTGTAGACGGTGGAGTCCTAGCAGCTGAATAATAGAAGCAATTAAAAATGGATCCTTTGAGATCCATTTTTGCTTGCTTTGTTTTAATTTTCTATTTTCTTTACTTCTTCAATTACTTCTTCAGGAATCATCTTATTTGAAAAATAAAGAAGGCCTGCTGTTAAAACTGCATCGTCTATATAGCCTACAAATGGGAAGATATCAGGAATAACATCTGCTGGTAAAAGTATATAGGCGAGTGAAAATAGTGCGAGAATCTTTGCCATTAAAGGTGTTTCCTTATTTCTAAGGGCCCTAAAATATCTTGGTATCATTTTTCTTAATTTATTCATAAAAACTTCCTTTTATTAAACTTATATTTTAAATATCTTAACTTCTATTATCATTATACTAGGAAAAACCAAAAGTCAAGCGAATATTATTAAAGTTAGATTTTAAAAATAAAATAAATGTTTTTTATGCAAAAGCCAGTATTTGGGTATAATGATTTAAAGAAAGAAGGTTGAAATGGGAATTAGATTTAGAAAAAGTATTAATTTAGGCAAGGGCTTTAGGATTAATATGTCCAAGTCCGGACCGGGATTTTCATGGGGCGGCAAGGGCTTTAGGGTGACAAAAAAAGCAAATGGCGGCTTTAGGACAACTGCCTATATACCAGGCACAGGCCTTTCCTACCAAAAAGATTTCTCAAACCCCTTTGGCGGTGGATCAAAAAAAGCAAACAAAAAAGGAAATAGCCAAAGACAAATAGAAGAAAATGGAGCCGAGTCAAGAGATTTTGGCCTTGATTTTAAAAACATGGAATCAACAGGCCTTAAGGATGTCTTAGACCAAGCTGGTTATGAATATCCTTTGAGAAAGCCGGGTTTAGTTGTTTTTGTTTTAGGAATTATCCTAACTTTTGTTAAGCCTCTCCTTGTGTTAATCGCAATACTTGGAGCCCTTATGTATTTTTACAAAAAGGCAAATCCTGTTGAAATCGAATACGATTTTGAAGGTGGGGCCAAGGATGAATATGACCTTACCAATAAGCTTTTGGCGGGCATTTTGGAAAGTGATGAGGTTTGGTTGGTCGAAGGAATAGAAGCAGATGATGATAGGAATTTAATCACAGCTAGAAAAGAATTAAAGATTAATGATGGTCTTCCTGGCGATTTATCAACAAATGTCAAGGTCCATAGCCTTGTGGCAGGAGATCTAACTTTATCTTTTCTTCCAGACGCACTTTTGATAAATAAAAATGGGGCAAATAAGGCTCTTGATTACAAGGATTTACAAGTTGACCTAAGGAGCGAAAATTTCCTAGAAGAGGAAAAAATCGCCGATGCGACCCTAATAGAAAAGACCTATCTACACACAAACAAGGATGGGGGACCTGATATGAGATACAAGGACAACCCTGAGGTCTACCTTGTGGAATACGGGGTTTTGGAGATGAAAAATAAGGATATTAACCTAGTAATTGTCTTTTCAGACACAGTTATAGATGGAGAATAAGATGGGAATTGATTTAAGAAAAAGAAATTTTATAGCCCTCAAAGATTTTTCTGAGAGGGAAATTTTATATTTAATAGACCTGGCAGAAAAATTCAAGGAATTGAAAGCCCAAAGAAAGCTTCACAAATACCTAGAAGGCCAAAATATTATCCTTCTTTTTGAGGAGGCTTCAGCAAGGACTAGGACTTCCTTTGAGATAGCAGCGGCTGATTTGGGAATGACTACATCCTTTATTAACTACACCCAGGCAAAAATGGGCGAAAATGAATCGATTGAGGATACCATTTCTGTCTTTGATCGATATTATGACGGGATCGTCTATAGGGGCCACGAGCAAGACCTCCTAGAAAAATTGGTAAAAATTACAGAAGTGCCAATTTATAATGCTATGACAGATATGTTTCATCCTTCTCAGATGATTTCAGATATGCTTACCATTAGGGAAAAATTTGGATATCTAAGAGGCCTAAAACTTGCATATCTTGGCTATCCTGGCGATATTATGCCTAACTCGCTTGTCATCACTTGTTCAAAACTTGGTATAGATTTCGTAGGCTGTGGACCAAGGAAGTTTTTCCCGAGAAAAGACCTGGTCAGACTTTCTAGGAGATTTTCCGACAAGCACGACTCAGATGTAATTTACACAGATGATATAGAAGAAGCAGTTGCAGATGCTGATATAATCTACACTGATATGTGGATTGCCCTTACAGAAAAGGACGACCCACCTATGGATAGGATAAGAAGGCTCTACCCTTACAGGGTGACTGATGAGGTCATGGCTATGTGCGATAAGGATGCGATTTTCATGCACTGCCTGCCAGCCTTCCACGACCAAAAGTCAAATCTAGCGAAAAAAGTCCTAGCCAAACTCCCAGAAGACATGAAAGATTGGGATTTTAATGGAATGGAAGTTGCTGATTCGGTCTTTAGGTCTGATAAATCTATGGTTTTCGATCAAACTGAAAACAGGATTCCTGCTGTGAAGGCGATTTTGTATTCAACCTTAAAATACGATTAGAAAAAAGCTGGTATGAAATTTAGAAAAGGCCCTTGCTTTAAGGGCTTGGGCCTATCGTTTACCAGCTTTTTAAATGCTTATTTTTTTGGAAACCGGGGTATTATTCGATTTACCCTCTTGCAATACAAATCATATTCCTTGCCAAACTTGGCCCTTAGCCATTTTTCTTCACTCATTTTCATCAACAAGCTTAGATATATCCAGAAAATAATTGGCAAAACTAACAAGAGATAATTTTTTGCAAATAGAAGAATCCCAGTAAAAATACATATAAAAGCGGTATAAACAGGATTTCTGACTATCCCATAAACTCCGTCAGTAATAAGTATTTCATCTTTGACCTTTGCATTTATTTTTTGTATCAAAACAGCTTTTACCCATAAGTATAGGCCTAAAATTATCAAGATAAAACCCATAATTACAAAAACTGTTTTAGCCTTGTCAACTTTAGCGATTTCTAAATATCCCCTATAATTTAAAACTAAGCCTAGGACTGTTAGGCCCAAACAAGATAGGACGTAGATTGGGCCAACTCCAAAGATTGGAAGATGTGGCTTATTTGATTTCATTTAATCCTCCCTTATACAAATTGCATTAATTTCATTTATATTATACTTGCTAGGAGAAGCTTCTAGCAAAATTTTATGCAAGAATAAGCCTTCATATGAATGGATATTCATTATAAGTAAGTTTGGTTATAATAATCATTATCAACATCAATTAAACTTAAAAACAAAATCGTATAGATAAAGGGAATCATTATTGTTAATTCAAGGTTTAGAGGGATAAAAAAACATTAAAAAACTTGACTTCGTAAAATAATTAACTATAATTATATTACAATATTTATACAATATTAGTATATATTTTAAGGAGAGTAATATGGTAAGTAAAAAGTTTATTAGAATCGGTGCAGGCGTTTTAGTTGGTGCTCTTGGTGGCAAGGTTCTAAGCTCACAGCTTGCTAAGAAAGCCGCTGTAGGTGCTGTTGCAGGTGGCCTTAGGGTTAAGGAATCAATCGACAAAACAGTAGAACAAGTAAGAGTTTCTGCTGATGATATAGTTGCAGAAGCTAAGGAAGCCAATGCTAAAGAAGATTTAGAAAGGGCTAAAAAAGAAGCAGAGCTTAATATAGATGAGGTTGCCAAAGAAGACCTTATTAACCAAATCAAAGAAGAATTAAAAGAAGAAATCAAGGCAGAAATCAAAGAGGATGAAGATAAATAATGAGGGCAAGTTTAGCCCACAGGCTAGATACTAGGGCTAGGTTTGTCTATGAGGAAGACCTCTCTTTTGACCTAGCCAATAATTTAAAATATCTAGTCCAAGGTCTAGAGGGAGTTAAGTTTTGTAAGGTAAATCCCCTTGCAAATTCCTTTACAGTTACATTTGAAAAGGGAAGTCTTCCAAACCTTGCCAGGTTTATCCTAGACCTTGATTTAAAAACAATAAAAGACTTAGTTATAGATGATCCTGATTTCTACCCACAAGAGGAAGAGGATATCTTTAGGATTTTGAGGGATGCTTTCTATAGGAGAATTTTCTTTAGGTATTTTATACCAGCACCTCTAGGCCCATATTTTATCATGCTTAGGGCCTATCCATTTATCAGGGACGGCTTAAAGGCTATCCGCCAAAGAAAGCTTAATGTGGATCTTTTGGATGCCACAGCTATTTCTGTGTCCCTAGCAACAGGGGAATTTGGCGATGCGGCCAATATTATGTTCCTATTGGATTTAGGTGAGAAATTAGAAGATTACACACTTAAGAAATCTCAAGACGATTTGGCCCATTCCCTTGCCTTAAATATTGACAAGGTATTTGTGGTCGAAGACGGCGAAAAATACCTAAAACCTCTTAAGGAAGTGGAAATAGGAGACCTTGTTGAAGTTGAAATGGGATCTACAATTCCGGTTGACGGTGAGGTTGTAGACGGTCTTGCCATGGTCAATGAAGCATCCTTTACAGGTGAAAGCGAACCTGTTAAGAAAAACAAGGGGTCAATTGTCTTTGCAGGTACAGCCCTCGAAGAAGGTAATATCCTTGTTAGGGTGAGCAAAAAATACGATGATTCAAGGCTAAGCCACATTATAAACCTCATTTCTGAAAGCGAAAGAAATAAGTCACTTTCACAGAAAAAGGCGGAAAGTATGGCTGATTCCCTTGTAAAATACTCCTTTATAGGAGCAGGACTCACCTACCTACTTACAAGAAACTTCATCAAGGCTAAATCATTCTTGATGGTAGACTTTTCTTGTGCCCTTAAATTAACAATTCCAATAGCAACAATGAAGGCAATTAGCCAGGCATCAGATATGGATGTTATAGTCAAGGGCGGAAGATTTTTAGAAAACCTATCCCAGGCTGACACCATCGTCTTTGACAAGACTGGAACTTTGACTAAGTCAGAACCAAGCCTTGCCAAGGTTATTGCCCTTACAGATATAAATGAGGATGAGTGTTTGAGAATAGCAGCCTGCCTTGAGGAACATTTCCCACATTCAATCGCCAATGCGGTTGTGAAGGCGGCTAAGGATAAGGACCTCCACCACGAGGAGATGCACTCAAAACCAGAATATATCGTAGCCCATGGTATAAGGGCCTATATAGCTGACAGGGCGGCCCTAATTGGATCAGAGCACTTCATTTTAGAAGATGAGGGCATTAAAATTTCTGACCAAACAAGGCAAATGATTGATAAATTAAAGGAAAATTATTCACTTTTATACTTGGCCTTTGCAGATAGGCTAATTGCTGTCCTTTGTATAGAAGACCCAATCAGACAAGAGGCAGCAGGTGTTATAAAAGATTTAAGAAAGCTAGGCTTTAAGGAAATTGCCATGCTCACAGGTGATGCAGAAAATGCAGCAGCTTCTGTTGCTAAACGTTTAGGCCTTGACTACTACCAATCCCAAGTCCTCCCAGAAGATAAGGAAGCCTACGTCAGACAAAAGAAAGCTGAAGGTAGGAAGGTCATCATGATTGGCGATGGCATAAATGATTCTGTGGCACTTTCAGCTGCAGATGTTGGCATAGCCATGCATCAAGGAGCTGACATAGCCAAGGAAATTTCTGATATATCCATAGGCACAGATAGCCTAGAGGGCCTAGTAGATGCAATTAAACTTGCTAAGGCCATGGATAAGAGGATAAAGGCTGACTACAGGAAGATAGTAGGCATCAATTCAAGCTTAATTATCCTAGGAGTTTTGGGACTCTTGTCAAATACAAATTCATCCCTAATCCACAACATGTCAACAGTCGCCATAGCAGGCCAAAATATGAATAATTACAAATTTTAAAAAATGAAGGTGGTAGGCCATGAGCCTGCTACCTTTTTATATTTGAAAATCAAGGGCTTTTAATCCTTGCTTTTTATTTTGATTATAAGTTTTGAAAATATCCTTGACATATTATGAATTTTGATGTATTATTATAGAAAATAAAATGTGAGTACAGAAAGACGGTTTTATTGAATTACTTTAGAGAAAAGACGGTTGGTGCAAGTCTTAGTAAGGATCAAAACTTATTCCCTCTGTAAGCAGAATAGCCGAAGTTAGTAAGCTATTACGGAAGCTACCGTTATCTGAAGCAAGAAGTTGTTAGACTTCTGTTGAGTTAATCTTTTAGATTATGAAATTAGGTGGTACCACGAATTGACCTCGTCCTATGTTAGGGCGAGTTTTTTTATTGAGATTTTATTAGAAAGGAATAGAGATGAAAAAATTATTAAGAAAAAAAATAACTGGGATGATTATGGCCCTTGGTGCAATCTTCATTTTGGGATCTTGTGCCAACAAGGAAGGGAAAAAAGAATACATAATTGGGATAATTCAAATCGCTGACCACCCATCACTTGATGCGGCTAGGGATGGATTTTTGGAGGAACTTGATAAGGAAGGTCTTTCCTACAAGCTAATCGATCACAGGGCAGGAGGGGATATTTCCCTAATTCCCCAGTTGGCAAGCGACCTTAAAATCAAGGGGGCAGACCTTATCTACACCATAGGCACTCCTGCTGCCCAAGGCGTTTATAATATAGTTAACGACAGGCCAATCTTATTTACGGCCGTCACAGACCCGATCGGGGCAGGTCTTGTGGATGAAAATACAAGAACTGGAGCAAATATCACCGGAGTTTCCGATTATGTCGACCCAGCTAAGGTTCTTGATGATTTTTTGGAAATTTATCCAGAAACTAAGACCTTCGCTACTATGTATAACACGAATGAACAAAATTCTCTTGTCCAAATCGAAGCCCTAGAAAAGGCCCTCAAGGAAAGGGGATTAAGCTTTAAAAAACAAGGCGTTTCATCAATCAACGACATTCCTCAGGCTCTTGCTAGTCTAAAATCAGGGACAGACGCCATGGTTACTGTCACAGACAATGTTGTTGTAAATGCAATGCCAGTTATAGCCAAGACCTTGAAAGATGAGAAAATTCCAAGCCTTGCCTTTGACGAAGGTTCAGTTGAAAACGGAGCCTTAATTGCTGAAGGAGTTAATTACAGGAAAATCGGTATAAGGGCTGGCCAGATGGCGGCAGAAATTCTTAAGGAAAATAAGGAGATAAAAGAAATTCCTTTTGAAGATGCCAAGGACTTAGAAATGCTTGTAAATAAGGAAACAGCAGAGATTTTGGGCCTTGATTTAAACAAGGAAGCCCTCAAAAAAGCAAATATTAAGGAAAATAAGGAAGGAAAGTAAAATGACAGTTTTAATAAATATCATGGCCTCATCGGTCGAAATTGGCTTAATCTTCGGAGTTCTCGCCATGGGCTATATGGTCACATACAAAATTTTGGAATACTATGACCTAACTCTGGAAGGATCCTACCCACTCGGAGCGTTTCTTACAGCGGCAGCTATTACAAGCGGTTTAAATCCCTATTTGGGTCTTGTTTTATCTGTTCTAGGCGGTGCGGCAGCAGGTTCTATCACTTATTTTCTCTATAAAAAAGTGAGAGTCGAGCCTCTTTTAACAGGTATCTTGACCCTAACCATACTTTATTCAGTGAATTTAAAGATTAAGGGAGTGTCAAATATTCCGGTTGCTCAGTATCCATCAATTTTTGGCAGCCTTCCTAAATGGATAATCCTCCTCGCCTTTGTCCTTGTAATAAAATTTTTGATCGACCATTTTCTCAGAAGCGAGCAGGGATACTTGCTAAAGGTCACTGGCAACAACAGGAAACTTGTCAAGGCCCTAGGCAAGGACCCAGATACCTATGTATTTTTGGGATTAATTATATCAAATGCCCTAATTGGCCTTGCGGGAGGTCTAATGACTAATTACCAAGGTTTTGCCGATATAGGCATGGGCACAGCCATGATTGTTACAGGCCTTGCTTCAATTATAATCGGTGATACAATTGCCAAAAATTCAAACAAACTAAGAGATACTACAAGGGCAATTTTGGGAGCCATTGTCTATAGGATAATTTCAGGCTTTGCAATCTTCTTTGGCCTAAATCCAAATGACCTAAAGCTAATCACTGCCCTAATCGTAATAGCATTCATCGCCTACAATAATTACCTAGGCAAAAAACAGTACAGAAAGTTGGTAAAAGATGTTAGAAATTAGAAATATATCAAAAACTTTTAACCTTGGCACTCCTGAGGAAGTGACAATTTTCGATAAATTTTCTCTAAAAATTGAAGAAGGAGTAGCGACAACCATTATAGGCCCAAACGGCTGTGGCAAGTCGACCCTTATGAATATAATCTCTGGGTCACTCAAAGTTGATGGTGGTTCGATTTTAATTGATGGTGAAGATGTGACCAAGCTTTCCGAAGAAAAAAGGGCAGCCTATATTGGAAAAGTAAACCAAGATCCAAAAGACGGAGTCGCAACCAACCTTGATATTTACGAAAATATGGCCCTTGCCTTAAAGAAAGGCAAGAAATTCACCCTAAAAAACCTAAAGAAAAACGCTGATGAAAAAGAGATTATAGAAAGGCTTAAGTCTTTGAATTTGGGTCTTGAAAACAAACTTCACACCAAGACCGGCCTTCTTTCAGGCGGCCAAAGGCAGTCCCTATCGCTTTTGATGGCAACAGCCAAGAGGCCAAAACTTTTGCTCCTTGATGAGCATACAGCGGCCCTAGATCCAAAGACAAGTAGGAATGTAATGGATAAGACCAGGAGCCTTATTGATACAGAAAAAATCACCACCCTTTTAATTTCCCATAATCTAAGGGATGTCATAAAATATTCTGACAGGATAATCATGTTAAATAAGGGCAAAATCGTAATAGATGTGATGGCAAAAGACATCACTGAACCTGAACTAATAAAAAAATACAAGGAAGAACTAGGCGAATACGAAGCATAAAAAATAGCTAGGCAATCCAAGTATGGATTTTCCTAGCTATCTTTAGCTTAATATTTAAAAGGGTTTTAACTCAGCGTTTATTCTAAGTCAAGCCTTGGAAAATTTGGAGGGACCAAGGCTTTGGCTTATTTTTTTACAAATTTTTTGTAAAGAGCGAATACAGCCATGCCGATAAGGGCGTTGACCACAATAGCGCCACCTGGTTTGATGTCAAAATGGTAAGAAACAATGATTCCCACCATCATGTAAATCACGCCAAGTATAGTAGTTATGAAAAAGGTTTGTTTATAGGATTTGGCGACTATGAGGGCAGTTGCAACCGGAAGGACGATGAGGCTTGTTACCATCAAGGCTCCGATTATCTTAACAGACAAGGCTATAGTAATTGCTGCAAGGAGGGTAAAGACGGCGTCCATTTTTTGGACCTTAACCCCAGATAGCCTTGCAGTATTTGGGTCAATGGCGATGGCTAGGAGGGCTGAATACCTGGTGACAGAAAGGATAATAACCAGGATAAATACAATAGAGGTATTTATAATATCAGCTGTAGTTACCGATGAAATCGAACCGAAAAGGTAAGATTCAAAGGAATTGCCACCGGGAGCGAAATCTGACAGGATGGCAGCTATACCAAGGCCTGTCGACATGATTACCGCTGTTGCCATATCCCCATATTGGGGAAATTTTTTTCTTATTAATTCTATTAGGAAGGCTGCCAGTACACAAATTATTGCAGATCCAAGTAGGGGATCAAAACCTAAGATTAAGCCCATACCAACACCAGCAAGGGCTGTGTGGGAGAGGGCATCTCCAATCATGGAGGTTTTTCTGTTAACCATTACAATACCGATGATTGGAATCATTATTGAAAGAAGAAAGCCTAGAAAAAGAGCTTTTCTCATAAAAGCAAATTCTAACATCTTACTAGCCTCCCTTCTACCATCTCATATTTTTGCATATTTAGGTCAAGACTTTCCATTTCCTTAAGTTCGTGGGTGACCATGACAATTGTTATAGAAAATTTCTCAGAAAGTATATCTATGGTTTCAAAAAAGTTTGCCTTGCTTTCCTTATCGACACCTGCTGTAGGCTCGTCAAGGATCAGGATTTGAGGGTTGTTGATCATAGCTTTAGCTATCATAGCCCTCTGGGCAAGGCCACCGGACAATTCATTGACTGGAGTATTGATGTATTCTTCCATGCCCATTTTTATAAGGATGTCCCTTGCCTTTTGGTAGTGGGCCTTTCTAGGGATTTTGATTATGCCAAAGTCCTCGTAAAGGTTCAAAGATACGAGCTCTAGGCAGGTTATAGGAAAGGATATTTTGTTTACTATATTTATTTGGGGAACATAACCGATGTCCTTATAGGACTTGTAATCTTCGATATTCCTGCCTAAGATTTTTATAGAACCTGAATCTTTTTTCAATTCACCCAACATTAATTTTATTAAAGTTGACTTGCCACTGCCGTTTCCACCGAGGATGAGGGCCAAATCTCCCATTTCTAGGTCAAAATCACAAGATTTTATGACGGGGATTTTATTGTAGGCAAAAGTCAAATTTTTTATTTCTATTGCTTTCATTTTTCCTCCTCGACCATAGACTTGTAGAGATTTTCAAGATTCATTCTCATAAGATCAATATAAGATTGGTCCTTATCCTTTTGCTCTTTGGTCAAATATTCCATAGAGGCAAGGGGAGAAGTTTTTCCGCCTATCTCTTCGGCAAGGGAAGCGGCCTGTTTTGGGTTTTGCCCATATTCGTAAAAGACTGTTGAAATATGGTTATATTCCGAAAAATCTATAGCCTTTTTGATTGTCTTAAGACTTGGGCTTTCAAGGCTGGTTAGGCCTTGGAGAGGGTACTGGGTAAGGTCGAAGTCCCTAGCCAGATAGGCGTAAGCATAGTGTAGGGTTAGGAAATTTTTCCTAGACTTATCTAGCTTGGAGAATTTTTCTGTGTATTCTGCGTCTATATCTGTCAGTTGGTCTACATATTTTAGTTTATTTTTTCTATAAGTTTTTTCGTTTTTTGGATATTTTTCAATCAATTTTTCTTGGATGGCGTTGAGGTATTTCTTGGCATTTACTATGGAAATCCAAGAGTGAGGGTCATAGGTAATTTTGTCAAAACCTGATGAAGAGCCTTCCATAAGAGAGACTTCTTTGCCCTCATCCTTTAAGAAATTGCCCTTAGTGTCTACGAAATTATAAGGGAGCAAGTCCTCACTAACCCTATCGGATATAAATATCCACTTGCCATCTTCAGGGAAATCAAAAAACACCTCGCCGGATTCGTGGCCCATTTCAATACCGTAAACTTTGCCTTCTTCTACTTTGTTGGTAGATTTTTGATGGACTAGCTCGCCTTTTTGGCTCATGACTTCCTTGGCTTTTTTGACCAAGTCTTTTTGGTCAAGGCCTTCATCTTTTATAAAGGCAACCCTCATCATGTCTTCATGGGTGTGGCCAAAGTCAATCTTATTTTTGCCAGCCTTTATATCAAGCCTTGCTAGGTATTGAAAATCACCGATAGCAGCTGCACCCTTATAGGTAATAAGGTCTACAGAATCAGAAAGCTTTAGGATATCAAGGTCTGGCAAGTTTTCCTTTACGGTATCTAACCAAGGTTCCATGTTGGCCCCATTTACAACCAAGAGGTCGCAAGAAGCGAGTTTTTTCATATCCTTAGGAGAAGGTTCCCATTCGTGGGGCATCTTGTCTACAGGCATGAAACTTTCAACATTGACAGTGTCTCCGCCAATCATTTGGACAAGGTCGTGGACTGGGTAAAATGAAGTATAAATTAGGGGTTTATTTCCAGATTCCTTAGACTTCTTTGAACACCCACTCGCCAAAATAAGAACGAAGATAGAAAAAACTGTAAGAAATTTTCTTCTCCCATTTTTTTGGCCAAGAAATACTTGGCCAAGGGAGAAAATCTTATTCAGTAATTTCATCTATAATTTGTTGGTCAGTTGAAGATGGTTTTACAAATGTTGGGTACCAGCCTTCTTCCTTAAGAAGGCTATCCTTGTCATCACCATATCTCATGTGGAAGTGGGTTAGACTTTCTTCACCGTGGATAGGCATCATTAGGAGAACCTTGTAAGGAGCATCTTCGCTCTTTGCTTCAAATACGTCCCATTCAAGCTTGTGACCACCGTGTTCTACTTCTATTTTTTCTTTATAGGTATAATCAGCTTCACCGATAACTTCGCCCTTAGCATCTGGGAATTCTTTTAAGAATTTAATATGGTCACCTTTAATCTCGAGTCCACCGAAGTCACATTTTCTCTTTTTGAGATAAGCTTCTTTGGCACTAGCTTCGTCTGTTTTTTCTTTTTCAGCTAGAGTTTTGAAAGCGTCTTGGATTTCAGCTTTTTCTAGGTAACCACCCATGTTATTCCATTCGCCTTCCCAGTCAGCTATGCTTGCTTGTTCAGCTTCTTCAGCAGGTTTTTCATTTTCAGCAGGTTTTTCGTCCTTAGCTGTTTCTTCAACCTTTGTTTCAGCCTTAGTATCTTCCTTTGTTTTTGTATCAGCTGCGTCTTTTTGGCAAGCTGCTAGGATAAGACCTAGAGAAAGTAGGGCTGTTAATGCAATTTTTTTATTGTTTTTCATAATAAGTACCTCATATTTTTGTATTTTAACTTTGTCAATCGATCAACTAACTACGATAATGATAACACCTATTAACTGCGATGTCAAGAATGATTTGCATTATCGAGCAAAAATAATAAATTAGCAAGGGTAAATTAGGATTTTATACATAAGTTTAATGTTGGTATTTTAAGGGAAATTGAGGATTTGATTTATTTTTAAAACAAAATAAATTCTGGCCTAAAATATAAGATAAATTATAATTTTTCTAGAAAAAGATAGGAATCTGACTTAAAATTTATAATAGTTTAAAAATTGGAATTGATTTTTAAAATAAGAAGCAAAATTAGTTTAAGTTAGGATTGAAAAATATATACAAACAGAAAAAATTAAAAAAAGTGACTGGCTTTTTTTCTTTGCCAGTCACTTTTATCATGACTATTTCTTTGTATAGTTTGGAGATTCTCTTGTAATTTGAATATCGTGTGGGTGGTTTTCTACTAGGGAAGCAGGGGAGATTTTTACGAATTTTGATTTTTCGTAAAGTTCTTTGAGGTTTGCTGCTCCTACATAGCCCATACCAGATCTTAGTCCGCCTAAAAGTTGGTAGACAACATCGCCAACAAGACCTTTGTAGGCAACACGTCCTTCAACGCCTTCTGGTACGAATTTTTTGGTGTCATTTTGGAAATATCTGTCAGATGAACCTGATTTCATGCTTGCGAGAGATCCCATGCCGCGGTATTCCTTAAATTGCTTACCTTCGAACATGATTGTTTCTCCCGGACTTTCTTCAGTACCTGCAAAAAGAGAACCAGCCATGATGACATTAGCACCACAAGCTAGGGCCTTGGTAATATCTCCTGAATATTTGATACCACCATCTGCTATTACTGGGATGCCGTATTCTTTGGCAACTTCAACGCAGTCGACAATGGCAGATATTTGTGGGACACCAACACCTGTTACAACCCTGGTTGTACAAATTGATCCAGGACCTATACCGACTTTGACACAGTCAACTCCTGCTTCGATTAAATCTCTTGCAGCCTCGCCTGTTGCGATGTTGCCAGCAATTACTTGGAGGTCTGGGTATTTGGCCTTAATTTTCTTAACAGCTTCCATCACGCCTTTGGAGTGGCCGTGGGCAGTATCAAGGGCGATTACGTCAACTTTTGCACCAACAAGGGCGTCAACTCTTTCCATCATATCAGATGTGATACCAACGCCAGCACCAACAATGAGTCTGTCTTGGGCATCTCTTGCTGAATTTGGATATTGTCTGGTTTTTTCTATATCTTTGATTGTGATAAGGCCTTTTAGCTTACCTTCGTCATCAACAATTGGGAGTTTTTCAACCTTGCCAGATTCCATTTTTTTAATGGAATCTTCCATGCTGATACCTTCGTGGCCTAGGATCAAATTTTCCTTGGTCATTATATCGTCAATAAGTACGCTTTCGTCATCTTGGAATCTCACGTCCCTGTTGGTTAAAATTCCCTTTAGGTACATATTATCATCAACTATTGGCACACCTGAAATCCTGTAATGTGCCATAATATCAAGGGCATCGCCAAGGTTGTTGTATGGGTGTAGATAGAAAGGATCGGTTATAACTCCGTGCTCACTTCTCTTAACCCTGTCAACTTGGGCAGCTTGCTCTTCTATTGACATATTTTTGTGGATAATACCAATGCCGCCTTGTCTAGCCATAGCAATTGCCATTTCGTATTCTGTGACAGTATCCATTGATGCTGACATTAATGGAATATTAAGCTTAATTTTCTTTGTTAAGTTTGTTTTGATATCTACTTGATTTGGCAAAACTTCAGATGGGCCTGGAACTAGAAGTAGGTCATCAAAAGTAAATCCGTCGCCGATAATTTTCATATTAATCTCCTCTTTTCTTTTTCTAATAGAAACAATCCACCCTTCAAGCAAAATCTTTGCTTTTGCAACACTCTATTCAATTATTTTTCTTACTATACCTTTAAAAATAAGACTCGTCTAATGATTTGCCTAAGAGATTTAAAACTGGCAGATTTACAAGGAAATAGGAGGAAATTATCCCTTGCAAATAAAAAATCGCCCCGGGGGACGATTTCTTTTTTTATTCATTTACCATTAGGTAATTATAAGCGCCGAGGGCAGCTGTGGCTCCTGTGCCTGCGGCGATTACGATTTGATTAAACTTAGTATCTGTGGCGTCACCTGCGGCGTAGATTCTTTCAACGTTGGTAGATCCATCCTTTGTTGTGATGATTTCTCCCATCTTATTTTTTTCTATGCCTGAACCTTCTAGCCATTCGGTACTTGGAATTAATCCTACTTGGATAAAGCAACCTGCTATATCAAGTTTGTGTTCTTCACCGCTTAGCCTGTCAGTATATTCGAGTCTTTCAACTCTGCCTTCACCATAAAGGCCGGTTGTTTGGGCGTTTGTTATGACTGTCACATTAGAAAGTGATTTTAATTTCTTTTGTAAAATCTCATCTGCCTTTAGTTCTGGCAAAAATTCTAGTACGGTGACGTGTTTTACAATTCCTGCAAGGTCGATTGCCGACTCTATGCCGGAGTTTCCACCACCGATTACAGCGACGTTTTTGCCTTTAAAGAGTGGGCCGTCACAGTGGGTACAATAGGCAACTCCCTTGTTTCTAAACTCAGTTTCACCAGGGATGCCGATTAGTCTCCACCTAGCACCAGTTGCAATAATTGCTGTCTTTGCAAAAAGCTTAGCTCCGTTATCAAGGCTTAATTCCACCTTGTCGTCAAGGGTTTTTATCCCATCAGCAAGGACTCCTGTCATTAGGTCAACACCTAGGCTTGAAACTTGTTCTTTCATTTGGGCCATAAAATTAGGGCCTTCTGTGTATTTGAAACCAGGAATATTTTCTATAGACAAGGTCTCATTGACTTGACCACCAAATTCGCTGGCCACAAGGCCTGTCTTGATGCCCTTTCTAGCTGCGTAAATTGCGGCTGTAGCTGCTGCTGGACCGCCACCGATGATTAGGGTATCAAAAAGTTCCTTATTATCAAATTCTCCTTTATCAATCTTAGTTCCAAGTTTGTCTAAAAGGCTTGATAGGGATTGCTTGCCGCCTTCGAAAAATTCTCCGTCCTTAAAAATAGCAGGAACAGCGAGAACATCTCTTGATTCGGCTAGGTCTTGGAACATGCCGCCTTCGATCATGGTGTGGTTGATAGAAGGATTTAAAATCGCCATTATATTTAGGGCTTGGACCACGTCTGGGCAGTTGTGGCAAGAAAGAGAAACTATGGTTTCAAAATCTGCCTGGCCAAGAGATTCTATTCTTTTTTTGTCAGTGTCATCAATCTTTGGCTCAATGCCGCCCGCTTGGAGCATGGCAAGGGCAAAGGATGCAAACTCGTGGCCAAGAGGAAGGCCTGCAAAGATTATCCTTCCGTGGTCAAAAGAACCCTTTATTTCAAAGGAAGGAGTAAGTGGTAGGTCTTTTTCAATAAGGCTAATCTTATCAGAAAGTCCTACAACTTCCTCAACAAATTCCTTAACTTTCTTTGAATTTTCGTCATTATGAGCAGAAAGCCCAATAGTGACCTCTGTTTTTAAGAGGTCAAAATATTGGGCCAACTGGTTTTTTAGATTTTGATCTAACATATTAGATTTTACCTACTAGGTCAAGTCCTGGTGTAAGTGTTGCGTCAGCTTCGCTTTCCCATTTAGCTGGGCAAGCTTCACCTGGGTGGCTTGCAACGTATTTTGCAGCCTTAACCTTGTTTATATTTACATTAGCTTTTCTACCTATACCATCAGCGTTGATTTCTATAGTTTGGATAACATTGTCTGGGTCAAGAACAAGGGTTGCTCTGTGAGCCTTGCCTGATTCGTCAAGTAGGCCAAGTTCTCTTGTAAGTTCTTTATTAGAATCACCAATCATTGTGTACTCGATTTTGCCAATAGCTTCAGAGTTGTCATGCCAAGCCTTGTGAACAAAGTGGGTATCTACAGAAACTGAGTAAACTTCAGCGCCAAGGGCCTTTAATTCTGCGTATGATTCTTGCATGTCTTCAAGCTCTGTTGGGCAAACAAAGGTAAAGTCAGCTGGGTAGAAGATAAGAACTGTATAAGAACCCTTTAAGTCCTCGTTAGATACAGTAACAAATTCTTCTTTAGCTGGGTTATAAGCGTCTAATTTAAATTCTGGTAATGTTTTTCCTATTAAAGCCATATTATTCTCCTTTAAAAAATTTTTCAGATATGCATCTGTAATAATAACTATAATCATTCTAAAGACTAAAGTCAAGTTTTACAGCCCCTACAAAGAAAGAAATATAAAAAAACGTTTTACCTTAAAAAAGCTTATAATTATTGCGACATGTGAGAAACAAAACTCCTAATCAAACCTCGAGTAGAAATTTTCAAAAGGTATCACTTTTAAGTGAATGCGAAAATTACCAGATATTGATAATTGTTTACTTGGCTAAAAAAATGTGATATTCTATACTTATAGAAAATATTATGAAAGGGGTAAAGTATGAACAACAAGAAAAGGATTTCTTTAGCCTTAGCTTTACTTTTGGGGCTGTCCAGCTTAACAGCTTGCCAGAAATCAGATGAAAAGCCTGCTGAAGAAAAAAAGCAAGAAGAAAAAGCAGATGAAGCTGACAAAAAAGAAGATTCTAAAGAGGAAGAGAAAAAAGAAGGCGAAAAAACTGAAGGAAAGTTTGAAGCCACAGGTCCAGGCTACGGCGGGGATATTAAGGTAGCTGTTGACTTGAAAGATGGAAAAATCGAAAACATCGAAATCCTTGAGAATTTAGAATCAGCTGGCGTTGGCAAAGTAGCTATGCCGATAGTTGCAGAAAGAATTAAGAAGGGCCAATCTGTAAATGTGGATACAGTTACTGGCGCTACTGCTTCATCAAAGGGACTTATGCTTGCAGTTACAAACGCCCTTAAAGATGCAAACATAGCTGACAAGTTCAAAGAGGAATACAAAGAAGATAGAGAATATCCAAGTGAACTTGATGCTGATGTAGTAATCCTAGGCGGTGGTGGAGCTGGTTTAGCAGCTGCTGTTGAGGCTGTAGAAAAGGGCTCTTCTGTAATAGTTGTTGAGAAAAATGGCTATGTTGGTGGAAATACTATCCTATCTGGAGGTATTTATAATGCACCGGATCCAGAAAAACAAAAAGCTCAAGGCATAGAAGATTCAAATGAATTATTCTTTAAACAAACATTCGAAGCAGGCGACAAAGCTGCAAATCCAGAACTTGTAAAAACTTTGACAGACAATGCTTATGATGGACTAGAATGGCTTAAAAAACTTGGAACTGAATTTGAAGATAAGATAATCCAAGGAGCAGGCTCCCTTTATCCTAGAACTCATCAAGCAGTAAAACCAAATGGTACAGGCCTAATAGAAGCCTATGAAGAGAACTTAAAAGACAAAGAAAATTACAAGCTCTTAACCGAAACAACAGCCAAAAAGATTCTGATGGATGGCGATAAGGTAAGCGGAGTAGTTTGTGAAAACCACGATGGATCAGAAGTAAAGATAAAGGCAAACAAAGCAGTCATAATTTCAACTGGTGGTTTTGCTAAAAATGCAGAAATGGTTGTAGAATACAAAGATGCAGAAAAATGGCCAAACCTAGATGAAAACACCATATCTACCAACCTCGATTCAATAAGAGGCGATGGTATTACTATGGGCAAGGAAGCCGGAGCTGACCTAGTTGATATGGGTCTAATGCAATTTTTATACTTAGGCATACCAAAGAAGGGTCAAATAACAGGGCTTGTAGATTTGGGCGCAGAAAAAACTTTATTTGTAAATAAAGAAGGAAAGAGATTTGTCAGAGAAGATGGTAGACGTGATGTAATCTGCAAGGCAATATTTGATCAAAAAGATGGGGAAATGTGGCTAATACATTCATCAGATGCACTTGATTTTGATACAGAAAAAACCATAGAAGGCAAAGATTTCAAAACAGTATTAGAAAATGGTGAATTTGGATGGGTTAAGGGCGACACCCTTGAGGAACTAGCAGAAAAAATGAATGTTCCTTACGAGAATTTAAAAGAAACCATAGACCAATACAATAAAGCGGTTGATGATAAAAAAGATGAATTTGGTCGTGAGAACTTAACAATTAAATTTGAAAAAGGGCCATTTGTAGGTGTACCTAGAGTTCCATCCCTACACCATACAATGGGAGGATTGAGAATTGACAAAGACTGCCATGTACTAAATAAAGATGGCAATGCAATCAAGGGCTTATATGCAGCCGGAGAAGTAACTGGAGGCATCCATGGAGCCAACAGAGTTGGTGGAAATGCGATAGTAGATACAGTTGTATTTGGTAGAATAGCAGGACAAAATGCTGCTGATGAGAAATAAAACAATAAAAGGATGTGATTTTTTTCACATCCTTTTTGCTTTCGATATTTTAAAATGGAGATAAGAATCAGTAAGCTAATCAGAATTCTTTTTCTTAAGTTCTTAATTTTTATTTAAATTTAAGACTAGAGAGCCTCCCAATACAAGGACCATACCGATGGCAAGGTAGATGGTGAATGATTCGCCAAGGAATATTACCGAAAGGATTGAGCCAAAAAGTGGTACAAAAAGTTTGTAAATTCCAAACTCTCCAGCAGAATGGTATTTAAGCACAAGTGCCCAAATGGTAAAGGCAGTAGCTGATATAAAGGCAGCGTAAATTAATAAAACTATCGCCTTAGTGTTGAAAACTAGGTTTTCTTGTTTTAGTAATAGGCCAGTTATAATCATTAATATTGATCCGATTATAAATTGGCTGGCCATGAGGAAGTAGGAATTTTCCTTTTGACCGTATTTTCTTATTAGGACTGTGCAAAGGGCGTTAACTGTTGTAGACATCAGGATAAAGCCATCGCCAGTTAGCTTAAAACCACTTTCTCCACCAGATTTTCCCATGTTTGTGATGATAATACCTGCGGTGCCTAGGATTAGGGCTATAATCATGTTTTTATTAATCTTATCGCCAGGCAGCAAGAGAAGGGAGAAAATTACTACAATAAAGGAGTTTGAAGCCTGGATTATAGACGACTTGACCCCTGCTATGTGGGAGAGACCTATATAATAGAAAATATATTGGATAAAGGTCTGGATGATGCCTATAAATATTATAAATTTCCAATTTATTTCGTTTTTCTTTATTTTTTCCTTATTAAAAAGTCCTAAATATATAAAAGTAATAATCCCCGCCATAAAAAACCTCATGCCAGCTATGAGAATTTTTGCGCCTGTATCTGCAGGGCTTACGGCCAACTCGGCATAGGTTGTTTTTATTGTAGGAATGGCTGATCCCCACAAAAGCATGGCGAAAATTGAAAATATAATCGCGTTTTTCTTATTTTTTAACAAATTAACCTCCTGGTAAAATTTCTTGATACTAGTAAGACTTTACCAAATAAAAAGATTTTAGCAAAAATAGGAAGGCTTGACTTTAGAAATCGAAAAAAATTATCTATTAAAATTAGGATGGTAAAATTATTTGGGATTTTATAAAAGAGCCTCTTGTAGAAATTAGTAAAGGAAAATAAGAAGCAAAATATGCATAATTTTCTTTTCACAAGTGAATATATACGGTATAATCCTAGTGAATATTTAATATACTGGTCGATTTTGGAATAATTATAAATATTAAGACCTAGATATTAGTTTAAAAAAATAATTGATGAGATTAAGAAATGTAGATTATATGTATAGTTATTGTGAAATCGTTTTATAATAAAAAACAATCGCTATTTGAATTTTTATAGAAAGAAGAGGAGCCTATGGATTTTTGTGAACTTTTATTAGAAAAAATGGTCCCTGCCTATGGGTGTACGGAGCCGGTTGCCCTAGCCTTGGCAGCAAGTAGAGCCAAAAACCTTTTGGGAGAAAATCCCAAGAAAATCCACGCCATCCTATCGGGAAATATAATAAAAAACGCCAACAGCGTAAAAGTGCCAGGCACGGAAGGCCGAAAGGGAATAGAAATTTCCCTGGCTGTTGGCGCGTTTTTGGGAGATTATAAGAAAAAATTAGAGGTAATTTCAGACATAGACAAGTCACAATTATCCTACATGGACGAATTGCTTGCAAAGGGCCTTGTTGAGGTTACTTTAGACCACGAAAAAGTCGGCCTTTATATTGATATATTAATGGAAGGGGAGACTTCAAAATCGGAAGTGATTATAAGTGACCACCACACAAATATTGTCTATGAGAGAAAAAATAGCCAAGTAATCCTTGATAAGAGGTGCGAAAAACACAAGGAAAGTCTCAGCAAGAAATTGGGTTTCGATAAGATTTATGACTTTGCAAAAAATGGTGACTATTCAAGGCTTATAGACATATTAGATAAGGAAATTGCCTATAATTATGCTATTGCCAAGGAAGGTATGGAAAATCCTTGGGGTGCCAATATCGGGAAAATTTTGTTGGCCGAAGCAAATGGAAAACCAATTGAAAAATACATAGCCTATGCAGCAGCAGGATCTGATGCCCGTATGGCAGGTTGCGAGAAGCCAGTTGTTATAAATTCAGGATCTGGTAACCAAGGGGTGACAGTATCAGTTCCAATAATTTCCTATTGTATGGATAATAATTGTAGCAGAGATTTGCTTTACAGTGGCCTAATTTTCTCCAACCTAATCGCCCTTTATATCAAAGAAGGAATTGGCGAACTTTCTGCCTATTGCGGGGTGGTTTCTGCGGGGGCGGCTGCTATTGCTGGGCTTGCCTTTGTTAAAAATGAAGATAAGGAAATAATAAAAAATACAATAATAAACGCCCTAGCAACAAATTCTGGCCTTTTGTGTGATGGAGCCAAGGAGTCTTGTGCAGCCAAAATCGCATCGAGCTTGAAGGTAGCAAACATAGCCTATATCCAAGCCAAAACAGGAAATACCTTTAAAAGCGGAGATGGAATTGTAAGTGATGATATCGATAAAATGATAGAAAGAGTAGGAAACATCGCCCAAAAAGGTATGAGAGAAACTGATAGGGTTATTTTAAATGAGATGATAAATAAGTAGGGCACTGTCCCTAAATTTCATCTAGGATAAAGATAAATATGGAATTTATTGGTGGAAGATTTTGCTATTTTTAGCCGTTTTACCAAAACAAAAACCATTAGCAAAGATTGGCTAATGGTCTCTAATGGGTGGGATTTCTCCCTGAGTTAAACAGCTAAGTTCGATAATTTTACGAACTTTCCTATTTAGTATAGCAAGAATTAGCCAATATGTAAAGCTTTTTAGGAAAATTTATTATTTTTGTGAAAAATTTGTCAATATTTTTTATGATTTCGGGTATAAATACTAGAGATTGGAGTCGAGATGAGAACTTTAGTAGGAATAGATTCAATAAAAACTTTTGAAAATTCAGTTGAAATCGGAAATATTTTTAAGGCAAACCTTTCATCAGATGTTGAGGTTATGCCTTTTCTAGATGGAGGCGAGGGGACTGTTGAAGCCATGCAGGCCATTATAAAAGGCAAATACAAGTATGTCAACGTCCACAACCCTCTAAATGAAGTTATTACAGCCAGATATATATTAAAAGACGACCTTGCCGTGATGGAGATGGCGGAGTCTTCAGGCATCAGGCTTCTTTATAAGGAAGAACTCAGGGTTATGGAGTCATCTTCTCTTGGTTTTGGAGAGATGGTCTTAGATGGCCTTAACAACGGGGCTAGGTCTTTTTATATCGGTATAGGGGACACAGCGACCAATGACCTTGGCATGGGCATGCTCTATGCCCTTGGCGTCAGGTTTTTTGACGAGGAAGAAAACGACCTAAATCCTATTGCAGAAAATATGGAAAAAGTCACAAGGGTTGATATAACTGGCTTTGATGAAAGGCTCAGGGGCATTGAAATCAAGGTTGCCACATCTACCAATCAGACTCTTTTCGGGGACAATTCCTTCCTTGAAGACAGGGTTTATAGAAAAGGAGCTAGTGACTACGACACAGCTAGACTTTTTAAGGGTTGTAAGCATTTTAAAAAGGTAATCGAAGACACTTTGGGAACAGGACCTGTAGATATGCCTGCAATGGGATCTGGCGGAGGCCTTGCCTGGGCTCTTTATATGTTCTTTAGGGCAAATATTTCAAAATCTATGGACTTCATCCTTGAAACTATCGATTTTAAAGACCTTATTAAGGACAAGGACGTCTTTATCCTGGGTGAAAATGTGGACCAATTTGCAGGAGCGGCTTCTATAAACGTGGCAAGTCTTGCCAAAAGATATAAAAAAGACGTCAAGATTATTTTCCTCCAAGATAAGGACGGAACAAAAATTGAAAACAGGGGAGATTTCGACTTAGTTTACACATATAGACTCAAAGATGCCTATTACAGAAAGGATATCCACAAGGAGATAGGAAAGCTTGCTAGGAGTATTGATAAGTCTATTTTGACGGAAAAAAATTAGGGTATAGTAGACTTATGAATATAAATTTAGAAAGACTTAGCCAATCCAAGGTGACTTCAGGTCTTATGATTATAAATATAATCGTATTTATCCTGATGAGCCTAAGTGGTGGAAGTGAAAGTATTGAAAATTTAATAAGGTTTGGGGCAAATTCCAAAATTCTGGTGGCCCAAGGTGAGTGGTGGAGGCTTTTTACAGCGTCCTTTATCCACATAGGATTTTTCCATATCCTTTTTAACATGTATTTTTTCTATAGTTTGGGTCCGATTTTTGAAAGACTATTCGGTTCTGTAAACTTTTTGATAATTTACTTAGTTGCGGGGATTTTTGGCAACCTCTTATCCTTTGCCTTTGGGGATCCTTACACAGTATCAGCCGGTGCATCAACCAGCCTTTACGGCATGCTAGGTCTTGCCATTGGTATGATGGTGACCTACAGGAATGATGAAATCATCAGGAGCTTCGGGGCAAGTTTTGTCTCTGTTGTGGTGATAAATGTGATTTATTCCTTGCTAGCACCTGGAGTTGGGGTTTACGGCCATCTTGGTGGTTTTATCGCAGGTTTTCTCCTAGTGGGGATTTTCCCTATTTTAGGCAGGGACCTTGCTACTACAAGACGCCTCATTTCCCTAATAATCTTATTGGGAGGAGCTTTTGCCCTCTACAAGATTGGCCTTAGGTCTATGATAGGAGTCTAGATGAAGATAGTTTTAGCGCTCATCCTTGCCCTTAGCCTTTCCGCATGTGATTTTGAATCGCAGAGCGAATTTAAGGAAGATAAGGGAGAGAATGTAAGCGAAGAGAAAATGGAATTTCCAGAAATAAAGTATATAGAAGATACAGATCCAAAAGATAGGGTGGATTTTGAAGAACTTTACGGCAAGGGCCGCATGTCTAGCAAAATTTACTTAAATGATGCTATGGGTTTTCTAAAGAAGTTTAACTTTGCTGGCAGGGAAATAGGAATCGAAGTCCTAGAATCATCCTATAGCCCAACTTCCTATACGACAGTCCTTTCTTTTAAGGATA
The DNA here is from genome assembly GCF_017874475.1 of Anaerococcus degeneri. Lineage (GTDB taxonomy): Bacteria > Bacillota > Clostridia > Tissierellales > Peptoniphilaceae > Anaerococcus > Anaerococcus degeneri. The sequence continues at coordinate 21,205 of NZ_JAGGLO010000011.1, read as the reverse complement.
ATGACAATCTTATCGAGAAGGAATATGGGCCTTTGGTAAATAGCGATAATATTTTTAGTCAGGTTGATATTGACCTTGTCGATGCAGAATCTGGGCCATCTCTAATAGTGAGCCAGGTTGTGGTTGACGGAAACGAGACTAAGAGTGCTTATTATATTTACAACAAGTACATGTCATTGATAGACTCTTTTCACTTTGAAAACTCTATCGACGATGTGAATGTAAATGTCTATAGAATGAGCAAACCTGTAGAAATAAGCGAAAATCCAAATCCATCTGATCTTGAGATGGCAATTTCCAAAAGAATTGACAAGGAAGAGGAATACCTCAAGGAAATCTTTGGACTATATAAAATAGAAAGTGAAAATATAAAGGCAGAAATAAATGGCAGAAAGGTCCTTGTAGGCCTCATGCCAAGCCCAAGTAAGGCCAGGATAATGGAATTAAAATTACTTGAGAAAGATAAAAATGATGCGATTTTAAGCATAAAATAAGAGGAGGAAATAATGAAAAGAAGTGAAGTTGAAGAAAGATTAAAATGGGACACCTCATCAATCTATGCTGATGATGAGGGATTTTATAAGGATATTGAGGAAATTAAGGGCCTTGTAGAAGAACTTAAGAAATTTAAGGGAAAAATAACATCTGACCTTGAGACCTTCAAATCTTACCTAAAATTAGAAGAAGAATTTGCAAGGAAGATGGAAAAAGCCTTTGTTTATTCATCTTTAAAATCAGATGAAGATACCACAGTAAGCAAGTACCAAGAAATGAGTCAAGTTGCTCAAAATACTTATGTTTACGCATCAAGTGAGCTATCTTTCATCTCGCCAGAAATCTTATCCACAGATAAGAAAATTATCGATAAGTATCTAGAAGATCCAGAGCTTTCATACCTAAAACACTATTTTGAAGACAAATTTAGGGCAAAAGACCACGTTCTAGATGCAAAAAGCGAATCAATCCTTGCAGCCTTTGGTAAGTTAAAAAACAACCCACAAAACACTTACATGATTTTTAACAACGCCGACCTAAGCTTCCCAAGTGTCAAAAAAGACGGCGAAGAAATAGCCATTACAAATGCTAATTTCGTGACCCTTCAAGAAGACCCAGACAGGGATTTTAGACGTGAAGTTTATGAAAAATACTATCAAACATACAGACAATTCTCAAACACCCTTGCATCTACACTTGACGGTGAATTCACAGCCCACAACGTAGAAGCAAAATTAAGAGGCTACAAGTCAGCTAGGGAAATGAGCCTTTTTGCCAATAATATACCAGAAGAAATTTACGACAATTTATTAGAAGTTGTTCACGAAAACGCTGATATTCACAGAGACTATACAACACTTAGGAAAGAATATCTTGGAGTAGATGATTTAGGTTTCCACGATATTTATGTACCATTGGTAGAAGACTACGATAGGCAAATTGACTTTGACGAAGCAAAAGAAATTGTCCTTGAAGCAATCAAGCCACTTGGCGAAGAATATGTAAAAGTTGCCAAAGAAGGTTTTGAAACAAGATGGTTTGACGTTATGCCAAACGAAGGCAAAAGGTCTGGTGCTTATTCATCAGGATCTTACGACACCCAACCATTTATCTTATTAAACCACACCAACTCAATCAACGACCTATTCACAATAGTTCACGAACTAGGCCACTCAATGCACTCTTACTATACAAGACGTGAACAACCATATTTCTATGGTTCTTACTCAATCTTCTTAGCAGAGATTGCATCAACAACTAACGAGCTCTTGCTATTAAATTACATGCTTGACCACAGCCAATCAGAAGCTGAAACAAAATATTTATTAAATTATTTTGTAAACCAATTCAAGTCAACAGTATTCAGACAAACAATGTTTGCAGAATTTGAACACAAAGTAAATAAATTAGTAGAAAACGCAGAGCCAATCCCAGCAGAAAGACTCCACGCTATCTACAAAGACTTAAACGAAGAATTATTCGGCAAAGACATTAAAGTAGATGACTATATAGCATCAGAATGGGCAAGAATTCCACACTTCTATATGTTCTACTACGTATTCCAATACGCAACAGGCTTTATGAGCGCAGTAGCCCTAAGCCAAAAAATCCTTCACGGAACAGACGCCGACAGAGAAGCTTACCTAGGCTTCCTAAAAGCAGGCGAAAGCGAATACCCAATCGAAGTCCTCAAAAAAGCAGGAGTCGACATGACAAACAAAGAAGCCATGGAATCCGCAATGGAAGTAGCAAGAAAAGCTATGAAAGACCTAAGAGAAGCAATTTTATAAAAATAACCAAACCTAAGAGTATGACTCTTAGGTTTTTTTATGCAAATCTTACCAGGATTTAATACTAGCTTAATAATTTGCTATTAATATTAAAATAAAAAAGGAGATTTTATGTTAAATTTTGCCCACAGGGGATTTAAAGGACTTTATCCAGAAAACACTATGCTTGCTTTTAGAAAGGCAGTAGAAATTGGAGCTGACGGTATAGAATTTGACCTGCATTTGACCAAGGATGGCCAGCTTGTCATAATCCACGATGAGTTTTTAGATAGGACTACAGATTTTAGGGGCTTGGTAAAAGATTATAGGTTAAGAGAGCTAAAAAAAGCTGATGCCAGTGCACTTTTTGACCAATATGACGAAAAAATCCCTAGCCTAGAAGAATATTTATCCTATATAAGGGATAAAGACATCATCACAAATATTGAGATTAAAAATTCGATAATAGATTATCCAAATATAGAAGAAAAAATGTATGAAATGGTCAAGGCCTATGACCTTCTAGATAAGATAATAGTCTCATCTTTTAACCACGAAAGTCTACTAAAAGTCAAGGCGATCGATAAAAATGTAAAGTGCGGCATATTAGAATCATCACGCATGGTAAAACCATGGGACTATGTAAAGAGCCTGGGCTGTGAGTATTACCATCCAATGAATTTTGTTGTTGATGAATATATTATTCAAAAATTTAAGGAAAATAATATTGGCCTAAATATTTGGTTTGGTCAATCAGAATTTGACTATAGTAGGTATATAATCGATGGTGTTACAAGCCTTATAACAGATTATCCAGACAGGGTTTTAGACCTAATAGAAAAATAAATAATATAGGATTTTACACAAAGTTTACAAAAAACAAAAATAGTTTTGAAGATTGTAGTTTATATTAGATGAGTAATAAATATTATTGGAGGAACTATGTTTAAAAAAGTAGCAAGTAAATTGTTAGTTGCCTTTATGTTTTTGGGCCTAACAGCATGTGCAGGATCAAAACAAGCCCCTGCTAAGAGTACAGATGAGAACAAAACTGCATCTACCGATCAGGTAGAAAAAGATGATAGTCAAGGATCATCTGACAAGACAACTATAGTTTTTTGGCACTCTATGGGTGGCAATCTAAATGACGCTATAGACCATCTTGTAGAAGAATACAACAATTCTCAAGATAAGTATTTTGTAAAAGCAGAATTCCAAGGCGAATATGACGATGCTTTAACAAAAATTAGATCATCTGCTTCAGGAAAAGATGTAGGTGCGGATGTCGTTCAAGTATTTGAACTTGGAACAAGATATATGATAGATTCTGGTCTAATCAAACCTATTCAAGAATTTATCGATGAAGAAAAATACGATACATCACAATTGGAAGATAATCTTCTTGCTTATTATACTGTTGATGGCAAACTAAATTCTATGCCATTTAACTCATCTACACCGCTTTTGTATTACAACAAAGATATGTTTGACAAAGCAGGTGTAAAGCCACCAAAATCTTTGGAAGAAATGATGACAGTTGGCAAAAAATTAAAAGAATCTAAAGTTACAGAAATGCCAATTTCATTTAGTGTTTATGGTTGGTGGATTGACCAATTTATGAACAAAGAAGGTCTTGATATTTTTGATAATGAAAATGGTAGAAAAGCAAATCCAAGTAAGACAGTATTTGAAGACAACAAGGGAATTCTAAATGTTCTTAAACAATGGAAGGCACTAGAAGATGAGGGGATTGCACCAAATGTTGGCAAACAAGGCGGAATACCAGAATTTAACTCAGGAACAAGCGCTATGACTTTTGCCTCAACAGCATCATTAACTCAAATTCTTTCAGAAGTTGGCGATAGATTCGAAGTTGGAACTGCATATTTCCCAGCTGTAAAAGATTCTGACAAAAACGGAGTTTCAATCGGCGGAGCTTCTCTATATGCCCTTAACTCAGGCGATGAAGAAAAAATGAAGGGCGCTTGGGACTTCATAAAATTCCTAGTAAGCGTCGACTCTCAAATTTATTGGAATGCAAATACAGGATATTTCCCAGTAAATAAGGGAGTTCTTGATACAGATGAATTTAAAGAACTAATTAAAAAATCACCACAATTTGAAACAGCTATAGATCAATTGCATGATTCAAAGCCAGAAGATCAAGGTGCGCTTGCAACAGTTTACCAAGAATCTCGTCAAATCATGGAAAAATATATAGAAGAAATGCTAAATGGAAATACTTCTCCAGAAGATGCAAGTAAGGCTATGGCAAAAGAAATAGATGAGGCTTTAGAATCTTATAACAAGGTTAACAAAAAATGAAACAATACAATAATAAAGCCTATCTCTACATGCTACCAGCATTGGCTCTATTAGTGATATTTGTATTCTATCCATTCGTACAGACTATTATCCGTAGTCTGTACGCTACGGATAATATGGGAGCCAATACTATCTTTATTGGATTTAAAAATTACTCTGACCTTTTGTCTTCTTCATCTTTTTGGAATAGTTTAAAAGTTAGTTTTATTTATGTAATAATAGTAGTAGTCATAGGAGTTTTGCTAGGCTTTGCAACAGCTTTATTGTGTAGGGTAAATTTCCCAGCTATAAGATTTTTTTCGGCTGCATATTCTCTTCCTATAGCCATTGCCTCATCTGGTATGGCCTTGGTTTTTAAGGTAATGCTTAACCAATCCGTGGGAATATTAAATGTAATTCTTAAAACAAATATAAATTGGCTGGCAGATCCAAAATGGGCCTTGATCAGTGTGGGAGTTCTCACAGCTTGGCTAAACTCGGGTCTTAATTTTTTATATTTTTCATCAGGACTTGCAGGCATAGATGATAGCTTATACGAAGCAGCATCTATGGATGGGGCCAATTCTTTCAACCAATTTAGACATGTAACCCTCCCATCAGTGGGGCCTATAATGTTTTTTGTTGTGGTGACAAATATAATAAATGCCTTCCAATCTTTTGGACAAATAAAACTATTAACTCAAGGTGGACCAGGAGAATCAACCAACGTTATAGTCCACGATATATATAAAAATGCCTTTATGAACTACAGGTATGGATATGCCTCTGCAGAATCTGTAGTTTTATTTTTTATAGTTATGATCCTAACAATTTTAGTATTTAGGACAAATGGAGTTAAAGATGCAAGCAAGTAAGAGCTTAGGTTTTTTTGGTCAAGAAAAAGAAAAAACAAATAAAAAGAAAATAAGTAAGGCTACAGCTATCAGGTTGGCCCTAAATATTGTTTTGCTTATTCTTGTTTTGTTTCCAATTATTTATGCCTTTGTCATGAGTGTAAAACCAAGTCATGAATTGTATAATAAAACATTTTTCACAGCAAATCCAACCATGGATAATTATAGGGATGTATTTAAAATAGCCCCTATAGAAGGCTATATACTAAATTCCCTAATTGTATCTGTGATTATAACTGTTTTTCAAACAATGACGGCGCTCTTTGCAGCCTTTGCTTTACATTTTTTACATTTCAAGAAAAAAGGACTTTTGTTTGCCATAATCATGGCTACAACTATGATACCAGGCGAGACAACCATAATATCAAACTTCCTTATGATATCTGGTTGGGGCTTTACTGATTCGTTTTTTGGCCTAGTCGCACCATATCTTACAAGTGCCATGGGCATATTTTTATTCAGACAAGCCTTTAAATCATTCCCTATGGAAATCTATGAGGCAAGCAAGATGGATGGGACAAGCGATTTAGGTTTTATATTTAGGATCCTAATCCCCCTATCAAAACCAACTATAGGAGCACTTTCAGTCCAATCTTTTTTAGGAGCTTGGAATATGTATATGTGGCCCCTACTTATAACAGGATCTGATGCGTATAGGACGGTACAAATCGGTATTTCCATGCTAAATTCAGCCGATGCCCAGTCTATGCTACTGATGATAGCTGGAGTTGTGGTATGTATGATACCATCACTGATAATATTTATGTTTGCCCAAAAGAATATGGTAAAAGGTTTAACAACAGGAGCGGTAAAAGGATAAAATGGCAAGAGTAAAATTAGAAAATGTTTCAAAAATCTATGATAATGGCTACAAGGCCGTCAAAGATATGGACTTAGATATAAAGGACAAGGAGTTTGTAGTCCTGGTAGGACCTTCTGGTTGTGGAAAATCTACGACACTTAGGATGATAGCAGGACTAGAAGATATATCCCAAGGCGAACTTCTCATTGATGATAAAATAATAAATGATGTTTCATCCAAGGATAGGGATATAGCGATGGTTTTTCAATCCTATGCCCTCTATCCTCATATGACCATCAGAGAAAACATGGGTTTTGCTTTAAAGATGAAAAAACTAAAAAAAGATCAGATAAAGACTAAAGTAGAAGAGATAGCAAAAACCCTCAAGCTCGAAGATTTGTTGGATAGAAAGCCAGCCCAACTTTCTGGAGGTCAAAGACAAAGAGTGGCTCTGGGTAGGGCTATGGTTAGAAATCCAAAAGTATTTCTCCTTGATGAACCCCTATCAAACCTGGATGCAAAACTAAGGGTAGAGATGCGAACAGAGATTGTCAGGCTCCATGAAAAACTTGATACAACCTTCATCTACGTAACCCACGACCAGATAGAAGCTATGACCATGGGAGATAGGATAGCAGTTATAAATGAAGGAAAGCTTGTACAATTTGATACGCCACTGAACCTATATTTTAGGCCTAAAAATAAATTCATAGGGCAATTTATAGGATCACCAAAGATGAACCTCATCGAGACAAATCTTTATAGAGACGGATCAAGCTTTTATATAGATTTATTTGGAGAAAAATTGCTATTACCAGCTAGCAAAATAAAAGATATAGCGGAATACCAAAGGGAAAATAAAAAAATCTTATTTGGTATAAGAAGCGAAGAATTCTCCTATCAGGCAGATTCAAAAATAAAAGTTGTCTTTGATAACGTAGAATACATGGGTTCAGATAGCTATGGCTATATAGTTTCTAGCTACAAAGATGCTATAGTTATGAGGTTTAGGGCATCTGACCCTGTAGTAGCAAAAAAACCAATGCCTATAGGAATCAACTTCGAAAACTCATATCTTTTTGATATTAATAGTGAAGATTGTATATCCTATCCCTCTAAAAAAATAGACATAAAAAACATGCCCATAAGTGATATGGTTTATGGTGCTGACACAGAAAAAAGTAAAAGTCTAGAAAATTTGATATATTCTTCTTTATAAAAAATAGGCCCGTAAGAGCCTATTTTCATTTGCCCAATTTTAAAGTTGATAAAATTTCATCATTATCGGAAACGTTTTCTATACTAAAAATAAAAAATAATGGGCATAAACAAATAATTTTAAATCAATTTGATAAATATGGATATAAAAGTATATATGTATTAATATTACAAGCTTTATGGTTTGGAGAGATTTAGATATAATCAAGTTTTCGCTTCACAAGTTAAAAAATCTCGAAAAATTTTATAGAAAAACCTTTACATCATGATTTTTTTGTGATATTATAAAAATAACAAGAAATGGTATCGATTACAAAGCATAATTTTTATATCTAATTTTTATATTTAAAGTCTGGTATAATAAACTAAATATTAAATTAAGCTGAGGAAGTAATATGAATATAAAATATATCGCTAAGCTTTCTGGAGTATCTACAACAACTGTATCTAGGGTTTTAAATGACTCTCCATATGTAAGTGATAAAACAAGAAAGAAAGTTCTTAAAGTAATTGAAGAAAACGACTATATACCAAATAACATTGCGAGAAACCTCCACCAACAGTTTTCTAATAAGGTTGGGGTCATAGTTGCTGATATTACAAATGAATTTTTTTCAAGGGCAATTAACGGTATAAGTAAGGTTATGGACGAAAATGGATTCCAGGTCTTGTTTTACAATACAGATGAAGATTTAAAAAAAGAATCTAAGGCCTTATATTCTATATTTGAAGAAAGGCTAAGCGGATTAATAATTTCACCTGTTTCTTCAAGGGATAAAAATACTTTGGAGGAATTAAAAAAATTAACTGTTAATATGAATGCGCCAGTAGTCCTTTTAGACAGAAATATAGAAGGAATAGATTTAGATGCTGTTTTTGTAGACAATGGTTATGGATCTAAAAGAGCTGTAAATGCCCTTATAAAAGAAGGACATAAAGATATAGCTGTAATAACAGGTCCAATCACCTCTACACCTGGTAACTATAGGTATAGGGGCTATATTGATGCCCTTAAAGAAAATGATATTCCTATAAAAAAAGAATACATAGTATCAGGAGACTTTAAGATAAGCATGGCGTATGAAAAGACGAAGCAGCTTATGAACTTAGACAATCCACCTACAGCAATTTTTCTAAGTAACAACATGACATCCCTAGGTGCACTCAAATATCTAAAAGAAAAAGGCTATAAAATAGGCGAAGATATATCCATAATAGGCTTTGATGAGATAAACTCTTTTAAGGCCATAGATTTTTTATTTTCCTATGTTGGAAGAGATGCTGAAAAACAGGGTGAAATTGCAGCCAAGGTTTTACTTGATAGGATTGATAAGAAAAATAAGGGTGTAGAATATGAGACTCAGAGAATTGTTTTAGATTGCTATTTGAGTCTAAATGGATCAGAGAAAATTAAAAGATAAAATGCTATTATTTTAGAATAATCTGAGAAGGAGAAAATATGTTCAAAATTGTAATCGATACCAATCATTATTTAATAACAAGGAGGCAATATGAGTAAGGTAGTAGTTTTTGGAAGTTTTGTCGTTGATCTGATGGCAAGGTCGCCACATTTACCATCACGTTCAGAAACGGTAAAAGGTTCATATTTTCAAATGGGCGCAGGAGGAAAAGGTTTTAATCAAGGCGTGGCCTGCCATAAGGTTGGAGCGGATATGACCATGGTTACAAAACTTGGCAATGATTCTTTTAAGGATGTTTGCCTAAATTCCATGGAAGAACTTGATATGAGCAAGGATTATATCTTGATTTCAGAGGAAAAACCTACTGGTATAGCCCTTATTATGGTGGATGAAAACACTGGTGATAATCAAATAACAGTTGTTCCATCTGCTTGCAATGATATTAAGATTGAAGAAGTAAATTCCCTAGAGAATTTGATAAAGGAAGCTGAATACATTCTTTTACAATATGAAGTAAACCAAGATGCCAACGAGAGAATAAAGGAATTAGCTTTAAAAAACAATACAAAAGTCATAGTAAATACTGCTCCTTATGTAGAAGTAGATGATGATTTTTATAAAAACCTTTACATGGTCACACCAAATGAAGTGGAAGCTGAGGCTGTAACAGGAATTAAAGTTGATAATCTTGAAAATCTCAAGAAGGCAGCCTCTATATTTAGAGAAAAGGGTGTTGAAAATGTCTTAATAACTTTAGGAACTAATGGAGTTTTTGTTTCAGATGGAAATAAAGAAGAGATTATAGATTCATTTAAGGTTAAAACAGTAGATACAACTGGTGCTGGAGATGCCTTTAATGGAGGTTTTTTAGCAGCCCTATCAGAAGGCAAGGATATTTGGCAAGCGGCAGTTTTTGCAAATGCAGTTGCAGCCTTATCAGTACAAAAATTAGGGACAACTCCAGCTATGCCAAGCAGGGAAGAAGTTGATAAGTTCTTAGAGGAAAGAACAAATTAGGAGGAAGAGATGTTAAAAGGAATACCAACACAAATTAGTTCAGAGCTTTTAAAAGCCTTAGCAGACATGGGTCACGGTGATATTTTAGTAATCGCTGATGATTTTTATCCACCTTATTCAAAAACACCTAATGGAAGAAGTATCAATGCAAAGGGCAATACAGCTCCTGAAATGCTTGATGCCATACTAGAACTTTTTCCACTAGATACCGAATATGTTGTATGTCCAGTGGAATATATGATTCCAGATGCTGATGCCAATGTTAATTTAAGTGAAAGACCAAAAGTTTGGGATGAATGCATAAGGGTATGCGAAAAACATGGTCTTAAGAAAGAACAAGTTGGCACTATAGAGAGAAGCAAATTTTATGAAAAAGCTGGCAAGGCCTTTGCTACTGTTTGTACAAGCGAAAGAGAAGCCTATGGATGCTTTATAATTCAAAAGGGGGTTATGTAGACAAATGGAAATAAATAAATATTTCGACCATACAATATTAAAACCAGACGCTAGGAAAGAAGATGTAATAAAAATATGTAAGGAGGCGATAGATTATAAGTTTAAGTCTGTTTGTGTAAATTCATCATTTGCTAAATTAGTAAAGAAAGAATTGGAAGGAAGCGGCGTTGACCTAACTATTGTTGTTGGATTTCCATTAGGGGCTATGAGTACAGAAGCCAAGGAATTCGAGACTAAGTATGCAGTTGAAAATGGGGCTGATGAGATAGATATGGTTATAAACATATCAGCTCTTAAGGATGAGAATTATGATTATCTAGAAGAAGAGATAAGAAGACTTAAAGAAATATGTGGATCAAAAATATTAAAAGTTATTATAGAAACTTGTCTTTTAACTGATGACGAGAAGGTGAGAGCTTGTCAAATAGCAAAAAAAGCAGGTGCTGACTTTGTAAAAACATCAACTGGATTCAGTACAGGTGGTGCTAAAGTTGAAGATGTCAGATTGATGAGAAAAACAGTTGGGGATGACATGGGAGTCAAAGCTTCAGGAGGAATTAGAACTCTTGAAGATGTTAAAAAGTTTGTTGAAGCAGGAGCAAGTAGGATAGGCGCCTCTGCATCTGTACAAATAATGGAAGAATTAAATAACAAATAAAGGAGACAGAAATGAAAAAATTTAGATTATTAAGCTTACTTTTAGCCTTAGCTTTAATTATAAGCGCATGTGGTGGAGCTAAAAAAGAAAAATCCGGTGGTGAAGAAAAATCAGAAGGTGCAAAAGATTCTTATGATGTAGTCTATCTTACACCATCAACAGCTTCACAATTTTGGACCCACGTTGGTATTGGTATTGAAAATGCAATGAAAGATATGGAAAAAGAACATGGCATCAAAATCAATTATTCTATAGTAGGCCCATCAGAAGAAGGTCAAACAGAAGAATATGTTACTGCTTTTGAACAAGCCATAGCTAAAAAACCAGATGCAATCATTACCGCAACCTTAGCTATAGACTCAACAGTACCAAAGGCAAAAGAAGCTACAGACAATGGCATAGTTCTAAACTTCGTTAACTGTGGTCTAGGTATAGGCGATGACGGAGCTCACGAAGAGACCTATAACCAATTCTACTACTGCTCAAATAAAACTATTGGTGAAATGGCTGGAGAAGCATTTCTAAAGGCTAAAGAAGCTAAGAATATTGGAGAAGGCATAGTTGGAGTTAACACAAACGTAGAAAACGAAGCCTTAGACCAAAGAGTTATTGGTTTTAGAGAATATGTAAAAGAACACGCACCAAAACTAGAACAAACTGATACTTACTACAACGGAAACGTAGTTGAAAAAGCTCAATCAAATGCTGAAAATATAATTTCAACATACGGCGATAAGTTAATGGGTATGTTCGCAGGAAATAACATCACTGGTAACGGCGTTGCCCTAGCAGTAGAAGGAGCAAACCTAAAAGATAAGATAGTTACAGTTGCAGTTGACTCAGATGACACAGAAATCAAAGCTTTAAAAGATGGCGTCATAGATGCAATAATTGTTCAAAATGCTTATGAACAAGGTTATCTTGGAATGAAAAATGCTATTGAAACTCTAATCAACGGCAAAAACCCAGAAGAAAAGAAACAAGTAAATTGTCCTCCAAGCATAGTAGACAAAGACAACATGGAAGATCAAAAAATAAAAGAATTATTAGATCCAACCTTATTGAAAAAATAAGTTGTAATGAAATTTGTTATATGCTAGTTAGATAAAAGAATCTTAGGCTTCTCTGAAATTAATATTACTAATAAAGAGAAGCCTATAGATATTATTAGGAATTTTAAAATAGCAGGTTTCAAATGAGAGGTGAACATGGACAAAGACAATAATTTGATATTGAAAGTTGAGAATGTAACCAAGGTATATCCTGGTGTAACAGCTCTCGATAATGTATCATTTTCTATAAAAAAAGGTGAAGTTCATGCTTTGGTAGGAGAAAATGGAGCAGGCAAGTCTACTCTTATAAAATGTATAATGGGAGTTGAAAAACAAAATTCAGGCCATATATATCTAAACGATGGAAGTAAGTGGATTGAAAACAAAGATGCGATAGAAGCTCAAAACAATGGTGTTTTTGCCAACTATCAAGACGTAAATATTGCTCCAAATTTATCTGTAGCTGAAAATTATTTTTTAGGTAAGCAGCCATCAAAAAATGGAATTATAAACTGGAATGATATGTATAACGAATGCAAAAAAGTGCTTGATAAATTCGACTTAGACATAAATCCCAAGGCTAAAATAAACACTTTACCATTAGCCATGCAGGCTATGATTACTATCAGTAAAATATCTACAAACGATACAATAAGATTGGTAATATTTGATGAACCTACAGCCCTATTAGAAAATGAAAAAGTAGAAAAACTCTTTAACTTCATAGAAGAACTTAAAAATCAAGGCGTAAGCATTATATACATATCTCACAGACTAGAAGAAATAATGGAAATATGTGATAGCGTTACAATATTAAAAGACGGAAAATATGTTGATACAAAAAAGGTAGACGAGGTTGATAAAGACAAGCTTATATCCCTAATGGTCGGAAGAAAGATGACTGATATTTATGATATAAAACATCAACAACCTGGTCAAGAAGTTTTGAGAGTTGAGAACTTTAGTGATAATATAAACTATCAGGACATATCTTTTAATGTTAGAGAAGGAGAGATATTAGGATTTTTTGGCCTGGTCGGATCAGGACGAAGCGAGTTGATGAGAGGTATATATGGCGTTGACAAAAGAGAAAGTGGCGATATATATATCAAGGGAGAAAAAGTAAATATCGACTCAGTCTCCAAGGCCTTAAAAAACGGCCTAGGATTTTTAACGGAAGATAGAAGAGAAGACGGATTAGCCTTGCCCCTATCTATAAAAGTAAATTCAAACATGAATTCTTATGATTTGATAAGTAAAAGAAACATTATCTCATTAGATAAAGAAAAAAATAGGGCTAACCAATCAATTGAAGATTTAAGAATCAAAACACCATCATGCAATCAATTGGTTTCACACTTATCAGGTGGAAACCAGCAAAAGGTAGTAATCTCAAAACTCTTAAATGCTAACCCTGATATTCTTATTTTTGATGAACCTACAGTAGGTGTAGATGTTGGAGCCAAACAAGAGATATTCCAAATAATGGAAAGGCTTATTGCTGAAAAGAGAGCTATTATCCTGATATCATCATATTTACCAGAAGTTATGGGATTATCAGATAGGCTAATAGTAATGGCCAAAGGTAGGATTACGGCAGAATACACCAAGGCGGAAATCGAAAAATTAGGTGAAGATGATATCTTAAAGAAAACATCAGTATAAATTTGGAGTTGATAATGAATAATAAAATGAAAAAGACAAATTTAGCAAGTCTTACTAATAACACTGAATTTAGTTTGGTATTTATTATATTAGGATTGTTTATAATAACTTCTATATTTACAGATAACTTTATGACCCAATATAACATAACAAACCTTATGAAACAGTGTGCTATAGTAGGAGTGCTGGCAGTAGCTCAAACATTCATAATAATAACAGGTGGAATAGACATCTCTTGTGGTGCTATAGCTGGTTTATCCTGCATGGTACTTGCTATCTTACAAAGAGACACAGAACTTGGCCTTTCTATAACTTTACTAGCAGCAATTTTAGTAGGACTAGTTTCAGGTTTTGTAAATGGAGTGATAATATATAAATTTAAAATCCCACCAATGATAGCAACACTGGGAACATCTACTGTTGTAGGTGGTATTACCAAAATAATCAGTAATGCCTTGACAGTAAGTGGCCTCGATGAAAGGATCCTAGACCTTGGAAATTCAACGGTGCTTGGATTATTTCCGGTACTTGCCTTGATATGGATAGTGGTGGCAATAGCTATATTTTTGCTACTAAGATATACTATATTTGGTAGAAATATATATATACTTGGATCAGGAGAAAATGTAGCTAAGCTAAGTGGTATAAATGTCAGAAAAATGTATATAGCAACCTATACCCTAGCAGGTCTTTTATATGCAGTAGCCGGAATCCTACTTGCGGCAAGGGTTCAAAGTGCTTTGCCAACAGGTGGTGAAGGATATGAGATGAACGCAATAGCTGCAGCAGTTATTGGTGGCGCATCACTAAGCGGTGGACGTGGATCCATGGTAGGAACAGTTCTTGGCACAATATTGATGATATTAATAAACAATGCTGGTGTACAATTTGGACTAAATACACACATACTAGAAATAACAAGCGGTATTATAATCCTATTTGCAGTAGCATTCGATATGTACAGGAATAGTAGGCTAGCAAAACAAAAATAATTATTAGTATCCTCTGATAAATAAATTAACTTATATTAATAAAAGGCCCAGAAGTTGAAATATACCAACTTCAGGGTCTTTTGTTATTTTATAGCCTTATTTATCCTTCTTCTCCCACAAAACATTTCCATCATTATCATAAACTTTTTTGACATTATAGAGGGGCATGAAATCAGTCTTGTATTTTTCATCTTTGTACAAAGGTGTGATATATTTTTCAAATGGGGTTTGCCAAAAATATATTGTCCAGACTTTTCTATTATCCCAAGATTCTCCTGCGCTATATAGGAGGTCGCCCTTGCCATCGTATTTCATGTATAAAAACTTATCTTTTTCGTAAAATTCAACCGCAGAAGGATCGACTGGTATTTTATATAGGTTAGCAAAAGCAAAGCTTCCTACAAAAAATCCAACCACAAGGACGACTGCCAAGACTCTTTTTATGATTTTCCTAGAAAGACTTGCCTTTAAATATTCCATCGGTTTTAAGTCTTTTTTTCTAGATTCCCTACTAACTGGAATTTTAACTTCACTAGATAATTTTTCGTAATATTTCCTGCAAGCTTCGCAAGAATCTATGTGGTCTTTTACAAAAACTTTTGAATTTTCGCTCAAAACATCGTCAATATATAAGGGCATCAAATCCCTTACAACATCACATTCATATTTCATTGTTTTCCTCCAAATAATCGATAATCATATTCTTGGCCCTATAAAAAGTGACCCTGGCCCAATTATCAGTCTTGCCAAAAATCTGGCCTATGCTTTTAAAATCAAGCTCTCCAAAGACTCTGAGATTGAAAACCTCCTTGTAAGGTTCCCTCATAGAATGGAGAAAGGTGTGGACTTTGAGGGCGAGGTCCTTGTCGGCAAGGTCTTCAACAAAGGATATCTTCTTATCTTCGACTAGGTTTAGGTCATAATTGGAATTTATTTTATTGTTTTTTCGGTAAAAATCATATAGGGTATTTCTGGCAATAGTAAAAAGCCAGGCCCTAATGTCTTGTGATCCATCAAAGCTATCAATCTTATTCATAGCCCTGGCAAAGGTTTCGTGGCAAATATCAATAGCTAAATCTTGGTTTTTGCACAAACTAAGGGCAAACCTATATACATCCTTGTTGTAATCCTCATAAATTTTGGCAAAATCCATATCTTACTCCTCGCTTCTATGAAATACTCTACCTCACTTAAGAGTCTTTCTACTATAATAACGAATGAGATTTAGTTTTGTTACAAATAGACATAAATTTTCCTAATGGAAGAAATTGATAAAATTAGTATAATATTTAGGACTATTAGGAGTTTATAATGGCAAAATACATAGAGATTTATAGAGATTTATTAAATAAAATAAAAACTGGGAAATATGAGATTGCATCCTTCCTGCCAACAGAAAAGGAACTTTCAGATTTTTATAATTGTTCTAGGGATACCATAAGAAAGTCTTTAAATATCCTTCTCCAAAATGGATATATACAAAAAATTAAGGGCAAGGGATCTTTAGTTTTGGATTTTAATACTATCGAATTTCCTGTATCAGGAATTTCAAGTTACAAGGAGCTACAAAATATCATACCAGGTGAGAGCAAAACTTATGTAAATATCTTCCTTCAAACTGAAGTTTTTGAGCCGATAAAAAAAGAACTTGCTATGGATAAGGGCAAGATGTACCACATAGAAAGGGTCAGAGAAATTGATGGAGAAAAGGTCATCCTTGATATTGACTATCTAAACGGTGAACTTATAAAAGATTTGAGTCTAGAAAATGCAGAAAATTCTCTTTACGAATACATAGAAGAAGACCTGGGCCTTGTGGTATCATTTGCTAAAAAGGAAATAACAGTTGTAAAAGCAAGCGAAAGAGAAATGGAAATTCTGGATATGGGTGATTATGACCTTTTGGTTTGCGTCAAATCCTATACTTATCTAGACGATGGCAAACTTTTTGAGTATACAATTTCAAAACACAGACCTGATAAGTTTAGGTTTGTAGATTTCGCTAGAAGAAATAAAGAAAAGAATATTTAATTTAATAACAACCCCAAAATGACTTGAACCCCAAAATCCGGAATACGGATGGAGGGGTTTTTGTATTGAAAATAAAATGTCTTGTGATTTACTTTATTATATTAATTTGTATTGACAAACAAATATGTACATGGTAATATAAAACTATAAGATATACGTACAAGTAAAGGAGAAGTTATGGGAAAGTATGTAGAAGATTCTAAAAAGCTTTTAGAATATGTTGGCGGAAAAGAAAACGTTTCTGCTGTCACTCATTGTGTTACTAGGATGCGTTTTGTTCTAAACAATCCAAAGAAGGCTGATATTGACAAAATTGAAGACATTGGAATTGTTAAGGGAACCTTTACCCAATCTGGACAGTTTCAGGTAATAATTGGTAATGAAGTAGCTGATTTTTATAACGACTTTGTTGCGGTTAGTGGTATTGAGGGAGTTAGCAAGGCTGAGGTAAAACAAGCTTCTAAATCAAATCAAAACAAGCTACAAAAACTTATGGGTGATTTAGGTGAGATTTTTGCTCCACTTATCCCGGCCCTTATCTGTGGTGGTTTGATTTTAGGTTTTAGAAATGTTATCGATTCCATTGCTATGTTTGAAAATGGAACCAAGACTTTAGTTGAGATTTCTCAATTTTGGGCAGGTGTCGATTCCTTTTTGTGGCTAATAGGTGAGGCGGTTTTCCATTTCTTGCCAGTTGCCATTGTTTGGTCAATTACTAAAAAAATGGGCACAAGCCAAATCTTGGGTATTATTTTGGGTATTACCCTCGTATCTCCACAATTATTAAATGCCTACGGTGTTGCAGGCACAGCACCAGCTGATATACCAGTTTGGGATTTTGGAAGTTTCAAAATCCAGATGATAGGCTACCAGGCCCAGGTAATACCGGCTATTCTTGCAGGTTTTGTCTTAGTTTATTTGGAAAAATTCTTTAGAAGGGTTTCTCCTTCATATATTTCCATGATTGTTGTGCCATTTTGCTCTTTGATACCAGCAGTTATCATAGCTCATACAGTTGTAGGACCAATTGGTTGGAAAATAGGCGACTGGATTAGTCAGGGTGTTTGGGCAGGACTTACATCCAATTTTAAATGGGTATTTGCCCTATTCTTTGGTTTTATTTATGCACCACTTGTTATTACTGGTCTTCACCATATGACAAATGCTATAGATGTCCAGCTTGCTAATACCTTTGGTGGGACTTTGTTATGGCCAATGATTGCCCTATCAAATATTGCCCAAGGTTCGGCAGTTTTGGGTATGATTTACCTACAAAGAAAAAATGAAAAATCAAAAGAAGTTAATATTCCATCATGTATTTCCTGCTACCTTGGTGTAACAGAACCAGCCATGTTTGGTGTCAACCTAAAACATTCCTTCCCATTCTTTTCAGCAATGACAGGATCAGCTTTAGCGGCACTATTTTCTGTATCTACAGGAGTTATGGCATCATCAATCGGTGTTGGAGGACTTCCTGGAATCTTATCTATCAAACCTGGATTCTGGCTTAAATTTGCCATAGCAATGGTAATAGCAATTGTTGTACCATTTGTATTAACAGTTATTTTTGGTAAGAAGAGACTAGCTCCAGAAGATTTATACGGAAAAGATATATACAAAGAAGAAAGGCAAGAAAACCTAATTGCTGGTGAAACAGCTGCAGAAGGAGAATTTGACTTTCTAGCCCCAATGACAGGTAGGGTTTTAGACCTAGATGACGTTTCCGATAAGGTATTTGCTGATAGAATAATGGGCGATGGTTTTGCAATCGAACTTACAGAAAGCGACGTGGTTTCACCGGTAGATGGCGTAGTCGCAATGACTTATCCATCCAAGCACGCTTTTGGTATCAAGGCTGATAGCGGCGAAGAAATTTTAATCCATATCGGTATGGATACAGTAGAGCTTGATGGAAAAGGATTTGAATCTTTTGTAGAAACTAACGATAGGGTGAAAAAAGGCGATCTTTTGTGCAAGGTAGACCTTGCTTATGTAAAAGATCAAGGAAAATCATTGGTATCTCCAATAATTTTCACATCTGGTGAAAAAATCAATCTTTTAGGTAAAGATACCATAAAACAAAACGAAAAAGTAATAGAATTAGAAAGTTAGGAAGAAATGAAAAACTTTAAAGATAAGGTAATTTATCAAATTTATCCCAAATCTTTTAAGGATACGACAGGAAATGGATTAGGCGATTTAAAGGGAATAATAGAAAAGTTAGATTATTTGGAGATGCTTGGTGTAGATTATCTGTGGATAACTCCTTTTTTCAAATCGCCTCAAAATGACAATGGTTATGATATAGAAGATTATTATAAAATCGATCCTATTTATGGAAGTATGGATGATTTGGAAGAATTAATAGCCAAAGCACGTGAGAAAAATATATATTTGATGCTCGATATGGTCTTTAACCATACTTCTACCAACCATATTTGGTTTCAAAAAGCCTTAGCAGGAGATGAGTATTACAAGAATTTTTATTTCTTTAGAAAAAATGAGGGCAAGCTTCCTACAAATTGGGAATCCAAGTTTGGAGGACCTGCTTGGGAATACATCGAAGATTTGGACGAGTATTACCTTCACCTATTTGATAAGAGCCAGGCTGATTTAAACTGGGAAAACCCAAATGTTCGAAGAGAACTTATAAAGGTCCTTAATTTCTGGTTGGAAAAAGGTATAAGGGGATTTAGGTTTGATGTAATAAATCTTATAAGTAAGGATAAATTTGAAGATGATTTTGAAGGTGACGGCAGAAGGTTCTATACTGATGGCAAAAAAGTCTTGGAATATTTGCAAGAATTAAATAAAAATTCTTTTGGGAAATACGACGATATTTTAACAGTTGGAGAAATGTCATCAACCAGCATAGATAATTGCATAAAATACACAAATCCAGAAAATCATGCCCTAGATATGGCCTTTAACTTCCATCATTTAAAAGTCGACTACAAAGATGGTGAAAAGTGGTCTTATATGCCAGTAGATTTTGAAGAGTTTAAAGATATACTAGAAAAATGGCAGATAGGTATGGAAGAAGGAAATGGTTGGAATGCCCTATTTTTAAATTGCCACGATCAACCTAGGTCTGTATCAAGGTTTGGTGACGATAAAAATTATCTAAAAGAATCTGCAAAATTGTTAGCAACAATAATTCATATGCAAGAAGGAACTCCTTATATATACCAAGGAGAAGAAATCGGCATGACAAATAATTACTTTGCAGATATTAGTGATTATAGAGACGTAGAAACAATAAACCACTATCATATATTAAAAGAAAAAAATATCAGCAATGATGAGATGAATAATATAATCCAAACTAAATCAAGAGACAATGCAAGAAGCCCAATGCAGTGGACTAAAGAAGGTGGATTTACAAAGGCAAACCCTTGGATGAAAGTAAATCAGAATACAGCCCAAATAAATGTAGAAGAAAACCTCAAAGACCCTGATTCTATTTTTCGTTATTATCAAAAGTTAATAGAAATAAGAAAAAAATACAAGGTCATAAGCCATGGTAGCTTCGAAAGATTGTTTAAAAATGATAAAAATATATATGCTTTTAGAAGAAAGTATAATAACAGAGAAGCTTTGGTAATAAATAATTTATCAAAAAAGCAAGTTAAAGTAAAAATTGAAAATGTTGCAGAATATAAAGTTATACTTAGTAACTACAAAGACGAGATAATCATAGAAGAATTAAAACTAAGACCATATGAGTCAATCGTACTATATAAATAAAAATAGAAACCCAGCCCTACCATTAAAGATAGAGCTGGTTTTTACTTTAATAAATATAAGATAAATGGGGATAAAAAAAGAAAAAGATAAAAGAATAAACGAGGCAAAAACTAGCAAAGATAATTTTGATTGAAGATATAATATAGAAGGAAATATTAAAAACTAAAAAAAACAAGAAATATCGCCAAATTTATTTGACAAGCCAAGAAACGGACAGTATTATATATAGGCACGATATAGACGGGTCCCAAGAGACCTAAAAAATATTTGCAAAAATATTTGACAAAATAAAATCTATATCGTATACTTATATTAATGCTGCTTAAGGCATTTATCGGAAATAATCAAATATTTGAAAAAAACTTCAAAAAATATTTGACAAGATAAAAAATAAGTGGTATTATATAAAAGTCGCAACAAGTTAGCGACGTTGAACCTTGATAAGACTTGGTCTTATCAATTAAAATTATATAGAAGATTGATAAAGTTAATTACTACTATTCCAAAAAGGAATACTAATAATTACTTTAAAAGAATAACAACTATAACCTAGTTAATTTCTTTACAGTAATGATTCTTGAAAAAGAATTTTAAATCACGCATTTGATATATAAGTCAGATGTAAATGAAAGAGTCAGAATAAAATGACACTCATTACAAATTT
>NZ_JAGGLO010000010.1 GCF_017874475.1 Anaerococcus degeneri | reverse complement strand
ACACCAGCAGATGATAAAGCAAAAGAAGTTTCTGTAACATATACTCCACAAGGAGCAACAGATCCAGTAACAGTTACAGCAACAAAAGGTGAAGACGGAAACTGGAAATTACCAGAAAACGCACCAGAAGGCGTAACAGTAGATCCAGCAACAGGAAAAATTACAATTCCAGCAAACAAAGTAGCTGATAATACAGTAGTAACTGCAGTAGCAAAAGATAAAGTAGATAACACATCAGATCCATTAACAGTAATAGTCAAAACCCCAATCACCCCAGGTGGTACCGGCGGTTCTACAGGTGGATCTGGAACAACTGATCCAACTAATCCAACAGACCCAACTGATGAAAATGGTACAGGTTCTGATTCTGGTAAGACTGACGATAAGACCGGCGACAAGGATGGTAAAGATTCTGATAAGACCGATGGAAAAACTGATGGTAAGAATGACAGAAAACCAAATATTCCAGATGACAAGATTAAGGTTAAGGATGATAGCAAGTTAACTGATGATGAAAAGAATAAAATCATCGATGAGGTTAAGAAGGCTAATCCAGATGCAAAGAAGGTTGAAATAGACGATAAGGGTAATGTTGTCCTAACCTATGATGACGGTTTTGAGACAAGTATTCCTTATAAGAGTTTAGTTGAGAAGGTTGAGAAAGGATCTGTTGTGATTCCTTCTAGGGATAAATCTCATGCCCAAGATCCATTTAAGGGTAATAAGCAAATGAATCAAGAACCAAGTAGGGACAGACGCAACCTAGCAGGTGCTAAGAATGTGAAAACAGGCGTTGGCTCTGTTAGCGGTTTAGCAGGACTAGCAGGCGCTGCTCTTGCAGGATTATTTGTGACAAAGAAAAAAGAAGATGAAGAAGATAAGTAAGATTTGACTTATTTTGCCTCTCTTGAAAAACTCAAGGTTTTAGGACCTTGAGTTTTTCTTTTGGTTTTTTTGGGGTGGGTTGGATTTTTCGTTCGTGCTGGTCCTTTATTTATAAGGTCCCTCCTCAACCTTCGGTTTCGTTCGACGGTAGTTTTCGGGCTCACTCTTATCCGTTCCGGATAAAGAGTTCGCCTCGAAAAGCCTCGATTAAGGGCTGCCATCAGTTCGCTACGCTCACTGTGGCCAGACCCATTAGGGACGGCGCTGTGGGGTAGTTTTTCCTAGTCTTGTCCTAGTTCGGGACGAGGGTTTGGAAGTAGGAATATTATGCGCCATTCCGAGCGAGAAACCTACGAGGTTTCGACGAGGAATCTTATAGCTTGGGGATATGTTTGTATCTTCGAATATTCAGGTCCTTTATTTTGGGGATTCTTCGCAGAGGCTCGGAATGACAAATTAGAGGTTTGAATTGGTTTCCAGCCATTTTCTATATTAGAATAATTTGGTATTGTCTTTGTAAGATTCTCATTATTGCTCTTGCACAGTATTGATACTTGAAAAATGCTAAAATGATGATATAATTTAAGTAAGAGAAGCCACCTCTTATCCCATCAAAAAAGCCCTTGACTTATTCAAGGAAAGCAAATACATTAAGATTCTCCATGAGAATCAAAAAGACGGTAGTTCCAGCTACCGTCTTTTTATGTCTTTTACTTGTATTTAATGGTAGCTCAAATTTTGTAGGCAAAATTTGAGCGGTCTTAATAATTTATCAAGCACATTAGTGCGAAGAGAAATTATTGAAGAACCTTATGTAATTTTTTATGTAAGGCACGATGAGTAAGAGTGCCTGAAATAAAAAGATTACCTTCCATAAATAGTGCATGTATTTTATAATTAAAGCGACTAACAAGGGAAAAATTAAATTTTCCAGCAAATACATAAATATCTCCATGAGTATCACCTCCTCTTGGGAGACAATTATATTATAACATACTTTTATAAAATTATTAATTATTTGAAGCTCTAATTAGCGCTCGATTCTTTTGCCGGTATGGCACAGGGGGTTGATGTTTTTCTCCATTTTCTCTTTTAGAATGACTTGGTTTTGACTCTGTAAGATTCTTCATTACCTCGACTCCGCTCGGGGTAAACTATCTGAGGGCTTCTCTGTCGGAATGACGGTTGCGATATTTGAGAAGTCGCTAATAAAGTTTGGAGTAATCGTCCTTGCTTCGAGCGAAGGCAAGTCCGTCGGCTCGAGGAGACAGAAGTCTATGGCTGTGTCAATAGGATTAATATGGTTAGGGAATCTGGATTGTTTTGGCATGACTAATTTTTTTAAAAAATCCGTGTAAAACTTTGACTTTTTTTGCAATATTTGTTGCATTACTTGTAGTTTAGTGTTATAATTATATCAGGAAAACGTAATTTAAAGATACTGGCCAAGTTGCTGGTTGATAATAAGGACTTTTGTTGGTGGAGCTACCAACATCGGTCCTTTTTTCAAGAATTTTATTTAGGAGAAGATTATGGGAAAAGTAAACGTTAACAACGAAATCAAGACTTTGAAAAAAGTTATGCTTCACAGACCAGGTGAGGAGCTTTTAAACCTTACACCTTACTTGCTTGAGGAACTTTTATTCGATGACATTCCTGACCTTGCTAAGGCCCAGGCTGAGCATGATGATTTTGCAAAAATCTTAAGGGACAATGGGGCTGAGGTTGTGTATCTTGAAGATCTTATGACTGAGACTCTTGACGCTAATGAAGGCCTTCGTGATAAATTTTTGGCCCAATACTTAAAAGAAGCTAATATCAAGAACGAAAACCTTTACAAGGAAAGTGAGGCTTTTCTTAAGTCAATCAAGGATACAAAGACTTTTGTTGAAAAAACTATGTCTGGTATTACACTTAAGGAAATTGGCGGATTTAATAATATTGATAAGATTGTTAGTAATGAAGCTTACACAGCAATTTACCCTATGCCAAACCTTTATTTCACAAGGGACCCATTCTCTTCTATAGCTAATGGTGTTTCTATTAACTGCATGCATACCGTTACCAGACGTAGGGAGACAATCTACGCTGACTATATCTTTAAATACCACAAGGAATATGGTGGCACAAGGGATTTCTATGGTAGGAATACTGGCCATTCTATAGAGGGTGGAGATATTTTAAACATTAATAAAAACCTTGTAATGGTTGGTATCAGCCAAAGAACAGAGCTTGAATCAATCAAGACCCTAGCAACAAACCTAATCTTAGCTGATGATAACGAAGTTAAGGAAGTTCTCGGGGTAAATATCCCAGTAGAAAGAGCTTACATGCACCTTGATACTGTATTTACACAAATTGACCACGATGCCTTTACCTATCACCCAGGTATCATGTCCACCTTCCATGCTTATAGATTTACAGAAAGAGACGGAGAGATTGTCTCTGAACAACTTGATAAGAGCCTAGAAGACCTCTTAAAAGATGCCCTCGGCCTTGACCATGTCAAGCTAATCCCATGTGGCGGAGGAGATCCAATAGCAGCTCTTCGTGAACAATGGACAGACGGATCAAACACCCTAGCCATAGCTCCAGGCAAGGTAGTAGTTTACGATAGAAACAATGTCACAAACGACGTTTTGGAAAAAGAAGGCTTTGAAGTATTAAAACTTGACTCTTCTAACCTAACAGTAGGTAGGGGTGGCCCAAGATGTATGTCAATGCCACTTGTTAGAGAAGACTAATTTTGGGTATATAATTGTTAGACACTTTTAGAAGGAGGTTCTTATGGGACTTTTAAAGAAAATTATTTTAGCAAAAGGCACAAAAGACCTAGCCTCAAACCTTGCTAGAAAAAGCGTTCAAAACAAAGGAAGAAGGAAAAAGATGTTTAATAATAAGTACAAAAATAAACCAAATATTATTTCTAGACTTGCTAAGGCAGCCTTTATGGTTGGCGCTGGTGCATATCTTTTGAAGAAAAACCGAAAAGAAGTAGAAGAAACTGTAAATGACGCAAAAGAAAAAGCCAACAGAGCCAAAGATGACTTCATAGATGCCTTTAATGGTGAAGACTTGAAATAAAAATTGAAATTTAAGAAAAATCCGGTCAATTGACCGGATTTTTTAGTGGGGAATTTAGGCTGGCTCTTCGTATATCTTGGTCCTTGATTTATGGTATTCCTTGCTAAGGCTCGGAATGACTTTTTAGTTATTTTATAGGCCCTTCGAATTCCCTGATTCTTTATTTATGGGTTCCCTTCGAATGTTCTGGTCCTTGATTTATAAGGTCTCTCCTCCACCTGCGGTGTCGTTCGAGACGGCGCTGGAGGAATTGGGGAACATATGGTGCCGCGAAAAGTGACGGCGCTGTAGGAGTTGGGTGTGTTACAATACATATTAACCAAGGCTTCACGCGCCGTTTTAGTAGAATTAATAAAGTAAGAAAACCTAATTAATATTAAAACCCTACCCACCTCGACAAAGCGAAGCGCCGAGAGGTCTTTATAGTCACCTTTAGCTAGGTTTTTAGTATTACATCGGGATTTTTTTGGAAATATTAGGTATTAATATAAAAACGATGCACCCATAGAACCATAGATAAAGAGAACGATGGGGATCTCTGTCTCCACGAGCCGACGGGCTTGCTTTCGTTCGAGATGGGTGTTGGTTTATTTGGTCTCTTAGTATATCTTGGTCTTTACTTTTTGGGATTCCTTCTTTCTACAATGCTCCAGACAGGCTTTTTCCTGAAATGATGGTTGTGATTGCCTTATTTTAGTGAGAAAAACAACTTATATAGGATGAGAAAATCTTTTTGACACGCTTAATTTTAATGGTATATTATAGGAAGTTTAGGATAAAAAAAGAAAGGAATGTTTATGAAAACAGAAAAGAAAATCTATCACATTGATGAAAAGGTACCAGCTAAGCTACTATTGCCTCTTTCTTTGCAACACACTTTTGCAATGTTTGGAGCTTCAGTTTTAGTCCCTATTTTATTTCAAATTAATCCAGGTATTGTTCTTTTAATGAACGGGATTGGCACCTTATTATTCATCTTAATAACAAAAGGCAAGGCACCAGCTTATTTGGGTTCTTCATTTGCATTTTTGGCACCAGGAACTGCTATTATTGCAAAACAAGGATTTGAATATGCGCAAGGTGCCTTTGTTGTAGTCGGAATTTTAGGTTGTATCATGGCCTATATCATCTACAAGTTTGGCACAAGTTGGATAGACGTTGTCCTTCCGCCAGCTGCCATGGGTGCAGTTGTGGCCCTAATCGGTTTTGAACTTGCGGGCAATACCGTCAGAGGCGGGGCAATTGGAGCTAACCTAATGACAGATACAGCCCAAGCCAAGGACTTTATAGTTTTTGGGATTACCCTTCTAACAGCCATCATAGGATCTGTCGCCTTTAAGGGATTTTTCTCCACAATTCCTATTTTAATAGCAATCGTGGTTGGCTATATTTCTGCAATATTTTTTGATATGGTTGATTTCACACCAGTTTTGGAGGCGAAACTCTTCACCATGCCAAACTTCCATATGGCAAAATTTTCAGTAAATGCAATTCTTGCCATGCTCCCAGTCCTCCTCGTTATCACAAGCGAGCACATTTCCCACCAGGTTGTTACATCAAATATTGTAAATAGGGACCTACTCACAGAGCCGGGTCTTCACAGGTCAATCTTTGCTGATAACTTCTCCACAGCCCTATCAGGTCTTGTAGGAGGCGTGCCAACAACAACCTACGGTGAAAACATCGGGGTTATGGCTATCACAGGCGTTTACTCAGTCCAGGTAATAGGAGGAGCTGCCATTGTATCAATCATCATGGCCTTCTTTGGCCCGCTTGCAGCCTTCATTTCAACCATACCAGGCAATGTAATTGGCGGGGTTACTTTCCTCTTATACGGCATGATTGGAACTAGCGGCATCAGGCTTTTAGTAGACGAAAAAGTCGACTATTCAAAGTCAATGAACCTTGTGTTGACATCAGTAATCTTCATTGCAGGGCTTTCTGGCCTATCAATCAAATTTGCTTCAATTGAATTATCAGGCATGGTCCTCGCATCTGTGGTAGCAGTAATTTTGTCAGCCTTTATGACAATTTTAAAGAAATTCAATCTTACAAACGAGTAAAATAAAAGGCCCCGTGTGGGGCTTTTTTCTTGGTTAATATTTGTAAACTTTTTATATTTCATTTAAGAAATTTTTCACTTCGTCTTCTGTGGTTCTGAAAGTTGTTACAAGTCTTATAATTTTTTTGCCGTTTTTTTCTCCTGTTATTTCAAATTTGGCAATTTTTTGCCATTTTTCTAGAGTTTTTTCATCTAGGAGGACAAAAATTTGGTTGGATTCGAAAGGATAGGCCAAATCGTAGGTTTTTTTATCAAGGCCATCTGCCAAAATTTTTGCCATTTGGTAGGCTTTTTTGGATCCCTTTAGGTAGAAGTCAGAGTCTTTGAAGACTGTCTCCCACATGATTCCAGAAATGAAACCTTTGGCGAGCATGGTGCCTTTTTGTTTGATTAGGTTATTTAGGTCTTTTTTTAGTTCGTCATTTACTACTACTAGGGCTTCCCCAAATAAGAGACCAGCCTTGGTACCGCCAAGATAAAAGATATCACAAAGCTTGGTCAAATCTTTTAGGTCGTAATCGCTTCTTTCCGATGCGAGTGCGGCTGCCATCCTTGCCCCGTCTATGAAAAGGTATAGGTCGTTTGCCTTGCAATAGGCATAAATTTCTTCGAGTTCTTTTTTCTTATAGAGGGTGCCTACTTCTGTGGTGTTTGAAATGTAGACCTTTTTTGGGACTGTCATATATTCGGTGGTAAATTTTTTATGAAAATTTTCTATAGATTCTCTTGTCAATTTGCCATCTTCTGTGTCGATTAATTCGATTTTAAGTCCGGTCGCTTCGATTGAGCCTGCTTCATGGCCCTCTATGTGGCCTGTGTTGGCGGAAAGGATTGAATCCTGCTGGCGCATGCCAGCTGCGGCTCCAATTATATTGGCACCTGTGCCTCCTGGGAGGAAGTAGATGTCTACTTTTTCATTTCCTAGGGCTTTTTTTATGAGTTTTCTGGCGTTTTCGCTATGGGGATCATCTCCGTAGCCAGGATTTTTTTCATTAATTGCATCTTTTAGGGCGTCGAGGATTTGAGGATATCCTATTGAGTTATAATCATTTACAAAAAAATACATTAGAGCTTCCTTTAGTTTGAATATTTCTACTAATATTATATCAAAAATCAAATTTTATACTAGAATAGTTTTACCCAAGAACGCTTTCCCGAACTAAACGAAAAGATATTGCTAAAATATAACAATAATTGCTATCAAATAGTATTGATATTCATTATCCACTATGATATCATATAGCTATAAAGAGAGGTTTTGACTCGATTTACATATATATATGTGTGGAAAGGAGATTTTATGCCTATCACATTATGTAGTATTGGTGACTTAGTCGAGGTCATCAAAATAAAAGGTGACGATAAGGTCATCAAACACTTGCAAAACTTAGGTTTTGGCAAGGGACGACAAATTAAGGTACAAAGCTTTGACGGAGTTAATTACATATTTTCTATTGATGATAATAGGTTTGCTCTAAACAAAGATTTGGCAAAAAAAATTATAGTTAGAGAGGTTCAATAATGAGTTTTTTAAATGAAGTGCCTATTAAGAGCACAGTTAGGGTAACCAAGGTGGGCGGAGATGGCCCTACCAAGAGGAGAATTATGGATATGGGTATTACAAAAAATACTGAAATCTATATTAGAAAAGTAGCTCCTTTAGGAGACCCTATACAAATTAATTTAAGAGGATACGAACTAAGCATCAGAAAAGATGACGCAAAGAATATAAGTGTGGAAAAGATATGACATTTAGAGTAGCTTTAGCAGGTAACCCTAACTCAGGAAAAACCACCCTTTTCAACGCCCTAACAGGCTCAAATCAAAGGGTAGGTAACTGGCCAGGTGTTACTGTAGATAAAAAAGAAGGTCTTTTAAAAGGCCACAAAGACATTATTATTGAAGACTTACCAGGAATTTATTCCCTATCTCCATATACTATGGAAGAAGTTGTTTCTAGGGAATACCTCCTTAACGAAAAACCAGATTTAATCATCAACCTAGTTGACGGATCAAACTTGGTAAGAAACCTATACCTTACAAGCCAATTATCAGAGCTTGGTATTCCAATGCTTATATCCCTAAACATGATGGATATAGTAAGAAGCAAGGGAGATCAAATTGATGTTGATGCTTTATCTAAAGAAATAAATGCGCCTATAGTCGAAACTATAGCAGCTAGGGAAAAAGGTATTGACGAATTAATCAAAAAAGTCTTAGAGCTTGTAAAGGGCGGAGAAAAGCCAAATACAATGGTTTTCGATGCTGAACTTGAAGAAGCTCTAGGAGTAATTTCAGAAGACTTAAAACCAATAGTTGGCGAAGATTTTTCTAGGTATTATGCAATAAAGGCTTTTGAAAATGATGATGAATCAATGAACCACATCACAATTCCAAGTGATGTATTAGAAAAAATCGAAAAAATTAGATACGATTTTGAAGCAAAAGAAGACGATGATTGCGAGTCAATCATTACTACAGGCAGGTATGAGAATTTAGCTGAACTTTCTGATAAGGTTCTAGTGAAGGCTCCTGTAAAACCATCTATAACAGATAAGGTTGATAAGATTGTAACTAGTAGAATCTTAGGTCTACCAATCTTTGCCTTTGTAATGTTTTTGGTATTTTTCGGTGCAGTTTATGAACATTCACCAGGAACTATGGGTACTGATGCAGTTAACGGTTTCTTTGAAGATACCCTAATACCAGGAGTTGGAGCATGGATGGAAGGAGCTAATATAAATCCAGTCCTTCAATCACTAGTTACTGACGGTGCACTTGCAGGTGTGGGAGCAGTACTTGGATTCTTACCACAAATGATGGTTCTATTTGCCCTATTATCAATACTTGAAGATATAGGTTATATGGCAAGGGTTGCCTTCATCATGGACAGACTTTTCAGAAGATTTGGCCTATCAGGTAAATCATTCATCCCAGCCATGGTTGCAACAGGTTGTGGTGTACCAGGTGTCCAAGCATCAAGAACAATCGAAAATGAAAGAGATAGAAAGATTACAATCATGACAGCTACTTTCATGCCTTGTTCAGCAAAATTACCAGTAATTGCCCTAATCGTAGGTGCATTTTTCCCAGAACATCGAGCCTTAGTATCATTCTCATTCTATGCGATTGGTATAGCTTCAATTGTATTTTCTGGTATTATCTTAAAGAAATTTAAACAACTAGCTGATGAACCAGCACCATTTATCATGGAGCTTCCTCCATACCACGCACCAAGAGTAAAATCAGTTTTAACTGACGTTTATAACAAGTCTAAGGCCTATGTTAAGAGAGCAGGAACAATAATCTTCCTATCATCTATCATAATTTGGTTCTTAACAAACTTTAACTTCAGATTACAATTGATTGAAGAAAACTCAGAAGGATCAATCATAGCTGTATTAGGTTCTGTAATCGGTGTAATCTTTAGGCCAATAGGATTTGGAAGCTGGCAATCTACAGTTGCAACAATTTCAGGATTCGTTGCAAAAGAGAACGTAGTTTCTACAATGGGCGTTGTTTTAGGCCTTGGTAGTGATGTTGCAGAAGATACACCAGAATTGCTTCAAGCTTTCGGCGCTGCAATAGGAACACCAGTTGCGGGTTATTCATTCTTGCTATTTAACATGCTTTGCATGCCATGTTTCGCAGCAGTAGGTGCTATTAAGACAGAAATGGATGACAATAAGTGGACAGCAATCACTATTGCTTATCAAATGGGCTTTGCCTATATAGTAAGCTTAATCTTCTACCAACTAGCAAGCTTCTTTGCTTATGGTAAATTTGGAATAGGCACAGTACTTGGAATAGTAGCCCTAATATTCTTCATCTACATGGTTATTAGAAAACCATACGTAAAAAAGAATATCGAATACGATAAGTCTTTAGCATAAGAGGAGAAATATTTCTCCATAGAGAAAGAAGGAAATAATGAACTTACAATCATGGATTCTCCTAGCAGTCATACTAGCAATTTGTACTTATATAGTATATACTAAATTTGTAAAGAAAAGTGACTCATGCGGATGCGGTGGATGCTCTGCTTGTGACAGCAAGGAAAATAAATCTTGCTGTGATTAATATTTTATAAAATGTCTAAATTAAAAGGCTCTACACCCGTAGGGTCTTTTATTTTAGGGACTTTTGGACCTTTAAGAGGTATATTTATCTTATGAGGATAGAAATAAACAAGAAACGCTACAGGGACTATGATTCCTATATGAAGGAAAAAGTTAATAAAAAAATCATCAAATTGCCCTTAGATGGCGGTTTTACCTGTCCCAATAGGGATGGGACTATATCCAAAGAAGGCTGTATCTTTTGCTCAGAGTCAGGCTCTGGTGAATGGACTTTTGGGAAAAAATCAATTAGAGAACAAATTTCCCACCAAAAGGCGAGGCTCTCAAAAGAGGGAAGACCCGAAGCCTATCTTGGATATTTTCAAAATTTTACCAACACATATGGAGATCTTTCAAGGCTTAGAAAACTCTATTATGAGGCTTTGACAGATGATGATATAATAGGCCTTGCCATAGCGACCAGGGCGGATTGTTTGTCTGACCAGGTCCTAGATTTACTTGAAGAAATCAATGATAAATATTTTCTCATAGTTGAGCTTGGTATGCAAAGTGTAAATGATAGGACCCTTGCATTGATAAATAGGGGTTACGACCATGTGACTTTTGACTCTGGCCTTAAGAAACTAAAGGCTAGGGGAATCAAAGTTCTAGTCCACATGATTGTGGGTCTACCCTTTGAAGGCTATGATGATTATATTAAGACTATTTCTTATATAAATGAAGCAGCGCCATGGGGAATTAAAATCCATAACCTCTATGTAGAGGAAAATTCCAAGCTAGAAAAGTTTTACCAGGAAAATAAGCTCACTTATGGTATGGATATGGATGAATATGTTAAAATAGTGATAGAGATTCTTAGGAAACTAAGACCAGAGATTGTCATAAATAGGTTGACAGGCGATGGGATAAATGATAAAATCGCCTTTCCAATCTGGTCTAAAAACAAGGCTAAGATTTTAACCAGCATTGATAAGATAATGAAAGATAAAAATTATAGACAGGGGGATTTATGGAAAGAAGAATAGACGCGAGATTTTTTACAAATGCACTTAGCGAAGACGGAACCTATACAGCTAAGGATAGGTCACTTTTGCTAGTAGTTGACATTCAGCCAAAGCTTATGGTCACCATGGAAAAGGGCGAGAGGACAACTAGGAATACTATTGGCCTTATCAAGGCTTTCAAAAAGTACGATATGGCAGTTCTTGCAACAGAGCAATATCCAAAGGGCCTTGGTAGGTCTGATGAGGAAATTTTGGCAGAAATTGACGATGAAAAAATCTTCGCCAAGACAAGTTTCAACGCCCTAACTCCAGAAGTTTACGAATTTATCAAGGAAAATAAAATCGAAAAAGTATTTGTGACAGGGGCAGAAGGCCACATTTGCATCTACCAAACCATAAGAAGCCTTTTAGATATGGGCCTAGATGTATTTTATGTTGACGATGCAATTTCGTCTTATTCCGATGAGCTAAAGAAAATTGCAAGAAAATCCCTAAGGGATATGGGAGTTGTCCTTGTAAATACAGAGCTAGTTCTTTTTGACCTAGCAGTTGACAGCAAAGACCCAAATTTCAAATTTGTATCAAACTTAGTAAAAGAATTAAGAAATTAGGAAAAAAGAAATGACAGATTTACCTAAATGCCCATCTTGTGGTGAAAATTATACCTATAAAGACGGACATATCTACGTCTGTCCGATTTGCTTTCAGGAGTGGTCTGACAAGGAAGAAGCGGCAGAAGAGAAAAAAGTAACCAGGGATGCTGTAGGCAATATCCTAGAAGACGGCGACAATGCAAGTGTTGTAAAGGATTTAAAACTTGGATCAGATACAATAAAGCAGGGCACAAAAGTCACCAACATCAAAATCCTAGAAAATCCAGTAAATGGCCACGATATAGATGCCAAGGTGGAAGGTTTTGGGTCCTTGTATTTGAAGTCTTCTGTTATAAAAAAAGTCAACTAAGCAAGGACTACTTTGTCATACAAGGTAACAAAACTTTTCTCAATTTATTTATATAATATTTTGAGGAAAGTTTTTTATTGGTATTAAACATAAAAAGTCTTTTCGAAGGATTTGACGAGCAAGCTTATTAATCTGGGCTATGATGTTTGAGGGGGATTTCCTTTTGATTTTTTAAAGGCTCAATTCATCGTAAATTTAAGTCTAAACCTAGATGGGATATATTTTTTGTTAATTTTTTGCTAACTTTTACGTTTGGAATAAGTGTCTTATAAGAGTATAATAGGCTTGAAATTTACTAACGTTTTCTTGGAAAAATTTTGTTATCAAAGGAGATTAAATGTTTAACAAAGATGATATTAAGGCGGTTAATGCCGTTAGGACCCTTTCCGTCGCTCAAATTGAAAAGGCTAATTCTGGCCATCCTGGTCTTCCTATGGGGGCTAGTCCTATGGCTTATGCCTTATTTAACAAGGTTTTAAAGGCAAATCCTAAAAATCCTAGCTTTTTTGACAGGGATAGGTTTGTTTTATCTGCTGGCCATGGGTCTGCTATGCTTTATTCCCTACTCCATTTGTCTGGCTACGATATTTCTATGGATGATTTGAAAAACTTTAGGCAAATCGGATCTATCGCTCCAGGCCACCCAGAAGTTGGGATGACTCCTGGTGTTGAAGTTACAACAGGTCCTCTTGGCCAAGGTATAGCCCAAGCTGTAGGTCTTGCTGCGTGCGAAAAACACTTAGCAGCCCTTTATAACAAGGAAGACTTAAAACCAATCGACCACTATACCTATGCCCTTTGTGGTGATGGTGACCTTATGGAGGGCGTTTCCTATGAGGCAATGAGCCTTGCAGGTCATTTGAAACTTGACAAGCTAATTATCCTTTATGATTCAAACGACATTTGCCTTGATGGTGACCTTAACACATCTTTTTCTGAATCTGTAAAAGACAGGGTCATTGCACAAAATTGGGCCTATGACAGGGTCGAAGATGGGGAAGACTTGGAGAAAATCCTTGGTGCAATCGAAAAGGCCAAAGAAAATGATAAGCCAACTTTAATAGAAGTTAAAACTGTTATTGGTTTTGGTTCTGTAAACCAAGGTACCAACAAGGTCCACGGTGCACCAATAGGAGCTGAGGACTTTGTTACAGTTAAAAAAGCCTATGACTGGGAAGCTGAAGACTTTGTAATCTCAGATGACATTTACCAAACTTTCAAAAATGGCATTGGGAAACGTGGCAAAGATGCCAACGATGCTTGGGATATTCTTATGAAAGAATATGCGGAAAAATATCCAGAAGACTACAAGGAATTGATAGATGGAATAAATAGGGAACTTCCAGAAAATTTCCTTGACCAGGTTAGAAAATATTCCCACGAAGATAAGGCTCTTGCAAGCCGTGCATCAAGTGGGGAAATCCTCCAAGATTTGGCTAAGGTTTCTAGAAATATTTGGGGAGGATCAGCTGACCTTTTCTCATCAAATAAGACAGACATCAAAGACTCCAAGGCCTTCAGAGATGAAGCCCCTGAGGGAAGAAATATTTGGTATGGTGTTCGTGAATTTGCTATGGCAGCTATTGGAAACGGCATCATGGCCCACGGCGGAACCTTCCACCATGTGTCAACCTTCTTTGTCTTTGCTGATTACTTGAAGGCTGCAGTTAGGCTTTCTGCCCTTTCACATTTGCCACTTTCTTATGTGATGACCCACGATTCTGTGGCAGTTGGTGAAGATGGCCCAACCCACGAACCAATCGAGCAACTTGCTATGCTCAGGGCTATACCAAATACAGTGGTTATTAGACCAGCAGATGCAAATGAAACCAGACTTGCTTGGAAGGTCGCTCTTGAAAGCAAGGATAGGCCAGTAGTTATTGCCCTTACCCGTCAAAATGTGCCAAACCTTAAGGAAACAGAAAACCTAGAGTCAATCGACAAGGGTGCCTACATCATAAAAGATTGCAAAAATCCAGAACTAATCATGATTGCAACAGGTTCCGAAGTTGCCCTTGCTCTTGAAGCTGCAAAAGTTTTAGAAGAAGATGGCAAGGCAGTAAGACTTGTATCTATGCCATCTATGGAATTATTCAAAGAACAAAGCCCAGAATATAGAGAAAAAATCCTTCCATCAGCAATTAGAAATAGGGTTTCTATAGAAATGGGAACTTCCTTTGGCTGGGGAGCTTTCACAGGTCTTGATGGCCTAAACATCTCAATAGACAGGTTTGGTATATCAGGACCAGGCGGAGATGTTGCGAAAAAACTTGGTTTTAATGTAGAAAACATAGTTAAAGAAATCAAGGAAAAATTTTATTAATATAGGAAAAATCTTATAAAAACTTAAGCTGTGGTCCTCCAGACCATAGCTTTTTTGTTTGAAAATGTATATAATAATAAAAAAGAGTCTTATGAAAGAAGGATTTTATGAAGATATTAGAATTACTTGCAGATGGCAATGAAACAATAGAATTACTCACAGTAGTGGACTATTTACGAAGGGCGGGCGTTGAAATAGACATGGTTTCAACCACTGGATCAAAAAACCTAAGGACCAGTCACGGGGTTAGATACCAAGCTGACTTTCTCCTCGAAGAGATAAATCCAGCCGACTATGACGGAGTCTATATACCAGGCGGCACTTCTGGTGCGGAAAGCCTTAGAGATAATGAGAAAGTAATTGAAATAATAAAAGATTTTGATAAGGCAAATAAGCTTATAGCAGCGATTTGTGCAGGACCTATTGTCCTTGATAAGGCAGGAGTTTTGGCAAATAAAAAAGCGACATCCTTCCCTACTATAAAAGCTGAACTTGAAAATGTTGGAGAGTATATTGACGATGAAATAGTTGTGACAGATGGGAACATCACAACAGGCAGGGGAGCTGGTGTGACAAATTATTTGGCCCTTAGACTTGTTGAAATCATTAAGGGCGAGGAAGCAAAAGATGCGATAAAATACGGTACCCAACACTCTGCTGTTGAAAAATACTTCGATATAAGGTTTTAATTTATGAAAAATGTTAGAAAGATATTTATCCTAGGCGGGGCAAATCTTTTTGCGAAAACGACAATTAACCATGCCATAGACCAAGGTTATGCGGTTAAGGCAGTGGATCTCATCAAGCCAAGAGAGTTTGAAAATACAAATAAACTTGAATTTTTATTAGCAGATTTCTTTTCCCTTACTGATGGTGAAGCCATTAGTCTTATGGAAGATTGCGATAGCTTTATTTATGCAGGTGGGGTTTCTGATTTGACTGTGCCAAGAAAACCTGCTGGCAAGTTTTTCTACGAGAGAAATGTCCTTCCAACTGGGAGAGTTGCCAGACTTGCAAGGCGAGCTGGGATCAAAAATTTCCTTCTTTTGGGAGATTTTAGGACAGAAATTGCCGAGAAAAATGAAATTTTAAGAAAAAACGCCTACCACAAAGACCCTTACATCCAAACTAGGTTTATGCAAGAAGCAATCGCAAATTTCGAAGCTGAGCCATTGATGAATGTCTCAGTCCTAAGACCAGGTGTAATTGTTGGTAAGACAGATAAATCAATACTTGGAGCCCTAATAAACCTTGCCAGTGTTAACGAAAAAATACCAGTTACACAAGGTATAATTCCGCTAATTTCTGCAGAATCCCTCGCTAAGGCAGCTCTTTATGCACTAGAGCTTGAAGGCGATAAGAAAACCTATGCAGTTTCAACATCACAGATTTCTTATAAAGAACTTTTTCAGCTAATAATTGAAGTTTTGGACCAAGGGAAAACTTTGGTCGATAAGACCTTTGAAGACCTCCTCCCAGCCTACGAAAGAGACGCTAGGATTACTGAAAATAGGGGACTAGAGCATGGAATTGGCCAGGTAAATATGCTAAGGGCCATGACCATGGATTTAAGTTTCAAATCAGATTTTGACCTAGGCCAAGAAGATTTAAGGGATGAAATAAGAGAAATGATCAAATTCTACCTCAAGGAAGAGGAAAGAAGGCTTGAAGAAGAAATAAACTCCGAGTCAGCAAGTATTATAGAAAATCCTGCAAATAAAAAAGACTGAAATTTGAAATTTCAGTCTTTTTCTTATGCGAAGTGATTTATAAAAAATGTGATTACTATTGGGTTTGTAAGGTTTACTGCTATGGCAAGAACTATTGGGAAAATAAACATTGCCACATCCGCAGGACCTTTTTCCTCGATAATAGCTTCCATATTTGCCATGGCATTTGGAGTTTGGCCAAGGCCTACTCCGCAGTGGCCAGCGACCATGACAGCCGCATCGTAGTCACGACCTAAGATATTAAAGGTCACAAGGCTGGTGTAAATTGCTATAAAAACTGCCTGGGCAATTAAAATGACGAGCATAGGTCCAGCAAGACCTAAGATTGCCGAAATATTTAAATTTATAAGTGCTAGGGATAAAAATAGGCTTAGGGAAATATTTCCAATCAGGTCGATATTGTCCATATCGAGTGGTTTTTTGAGGGAGTCGTAGATATTTCTCACAATAAGGCCTCCAAACTGACAGCCTACGTAATATGGGAAATTTAGGCCAGTCCTTGCTAGGATTTTGTTGATAAAAGTACCAAGAAATGCAGATAGACCAATAATTATAATTGCCTTAGTGAGGGTCTTTTGATTGGTTAAAGTCTTTATGTCAAACTTATTTGCTTTTGAAAGTGAACCCCTAGTCACAAGTTTATTTTTGCTGATCAAACGTCTGGCTGTAGGACCTCCCACAAGAGAACCTGCCAAAAGGCCAAAGGTTGCGGCTGCAACTCCTATGGTAATATTCGATTCTGCACCCATTTTTTCCATGATTTTGCCAAAACTTATGGCAGAACCAATCCCACCAGTCATTGAAGTTGACCCCATGGCAATGCCGTGGAGGGGGTTTATGCCAAGGGCTTTGGCAAGGCTAAGGCCAATTATGTTCTGGAGGGGAAGGAGGATTATTATTGCAAGGGCAAGTTTTATTCCAAGGGACCCCGATTTTTTTAGCATGGCGAAGGATGCTGAAAGGCCAATGGCTGTGAAAAATATATTCATAAAGAAATCTTGGAGGACCTTGTCGAATTCAAGCTTTGCTATTCCACTTTTTTCTAAAATCAAAACTAAAATTGAAATTATAAGGCCACCAATAACAGGGCTTGGTATAAAAAATGTTCTTAAAAAGTTAAATCTATCTTTTAAGAAGTTGCCTAGGATTAGGGCGAAAATTGCAAGTCCTAGGCTTTGTAAGATATCTAATTCTATGGTCATACTTTCCTCTTTTTCCTGATTTTTCGGATAAAATCCAAATATTTAGACTTATTATATTTATTTTTGCAAAAATAACAATATTTCCGGTCTTTTTCTTGAAAAGTCAATGCCTTTTATAATATAATAAGAAGATA
Source organism: Anaerococcus degeneri (assembly GCF_017874475.1). Classification (GTDB taxonomy): domain Bacteria; phylum Bacillota; class Clostridia; order Tissierellales; family Peptoniphilaceae; genus Anaerococcus; species Anaerococcus degeneri. The sequence continues at coordinate 51,649 of NZ_JAGGLO010000010.1, read as the reverse complement.
GGAGAGAAGAAATGAAATTTTTATTTTACTTATCAGGATTTGCCTTATTTTACGCAATGATAGGCTATCCTCTAGTGCTTCTTATTTTAGAAAAGTTTATCAAAAGGGAAAACGACCAGGATTATACATATAGGCCTTTCGTTTCTGTGATAATTTCTGCCTACAATGAAGAAGATGTAATTGAAAAAAAGCTAGAAAACATCATACAAACTGACTATCCTTCCTACGAGGTTATTGTTGCAAATGATGCCTCAAATGATAGGACAGTTGAGATTTGTGAAAAATTTATAAAAGACCATCCGGATTACGACATTAAGGTAAATACAGTAGTTAACCACCTTGGCAAGACCAACGCCCAAAATGAGGCAGTTGAAGTTGCTAGGGGCGAAATTATTGTATTTTCAGATGCTAATTCTATGTTCAAGTCTGATGCTATTGACGAACTCGTTTCATATTTTACTGCTGATGACATTGAATATGTTTGCGGTTCGCTAATTTATATGGAAGACGTAGATGTATCTTCTGCTGTGGCAGAAAATACTTATTGGAATTTTGAACTTAAATTAAGAAAAATCGAGTCAAATATAAAGACTATTGTAAATGGCAACGGAGCAATTTATGCCGTTAGAAAGGCTGATTATAGGCACATAGACCTGGTTAATAGCCATGACTATGAACTACCACTTTATGCCGGTCTTAACCATAAAAGGGCCCTTTACAATCCAAAGGCAATTGCTGTTGAAAAAGCGGGCCAAACCACAGCTGACGAGTTTAAAAGAAAGGTGAGAATGCAAAGAAGAATCCTTACTAATATTTTTACAAATCTTAGGAGGCTAAATATTTTCGAATATGGTTGGTTCTCATTTTTCCATTTTGGCCACAAGACTTTGAGGTATATGCAGGCATTTTTCCACATAGTACTATTTATAGCTAACCTTGGGGTTTTAAATGAAGGAATATTTTATAAGTTATTCTTTATAGGCCAAGTTGCTTTTTATACCCTTGCTGTAATCGGACAACTATCAAAGGCTAAGAGCAAGATTTTCTACTTCCCAAGATATTATTGTGCAATGATGCTTGCTCAAATCCTAGGCGGCTACAAGGAGCTTAAGGGAGGTTCAAAGGCCACTTGGGAGAAGGCAGAGACAACAAGGAAGTTATGAGAGTTGAAGTTTTAATCTCCGCTATGAATGTGGAGGATATAAATTTTTATAAGAAATTTAACCTGGAATGTGATGCCCTTATCATAAACCAGGCGGGTAAAAATGCCTACCAAGAAGTTTATGATGACGGCAAAAAAATCAGGATGATAACAACAGACACAAAAGGACTTGCCCGTTCAAGAAACCTCGCCCTTTTAAATTCGACAGCAGATATAGTAATTTTTGCTGATGACGATGAGGTTTTTGAAGATGGCTATTTAGAAAGGGTCAAGGATGGCTTTATAGAATATCCAGATGTTGATTTTTTCGTCTTTAAGACTATAGTTTACCAGGATGGTAAGGAGATAGTGAAGGTTACAGAAGAAAAAAACTTAAGCTTTTATAATTGCTTGAGGTATGGATCTGTCCACTTTGTTTTTAGAAGAGAAGCCCTTGCCAGGGCCAACCTCTACCTACCAGTAATGTTTGGAGCAGGAACAAATTTAGGTTCTGGCGAAGATTCGATTTTTATCCTATCTGCCATTAGGGAAGGATTAAGGGTAAGGACTAACAAAAGCCTAATAGCCAAGGTTTATAACGATGATTCAACCTGGTTTGATGGATATAATGAAAAGTATTTCTACGATAAGGGAGCCTTAGCCAGGGCACTTTTCCCTAGATTATACAAACTATATATAGGGTATTTTCTGTATGCACACCCGGAAATGCTTAGAGAAATAAAAAAAGAAAGAGCAAGAGAAATGATGCTCGAGGGTGCAAAAGATTTTGGAGGATATAATGGAAAATAGAAAATCTAAGTTTACAGCCTTTTTATCGTCTATTATAGCCGGCATTATTGTGGCCATGGTTGTGTATTTTGGCCTAAATTTTGCAGGTTATAAGGAGTATAGGGCTTCTGCTAAACTTGTGACTACTTCTGTAGAAAATTTAAACGAAGAAAACCCAGCAGCAACTTTTGCTGCAACCTTAAATTCTAAGGCCATCAAGGCAAGGGCCCTAGAAAACCTAAAGATAAATTGGCCAGAATCAAAACTCGATTCTAAACTTAGCCTTACACCAATTGCCAATTCACCAATTATTGAAATATCAGTAACTGATACTAATAAATTAAGGGCAGAAGACTTGGCTGATGAGTATGCGGACTTATCTGTGACAGTTATAAATAATATCTACAACACCGGGGCAAATGTGATGGATTATGCCTATCAAAATGCCAATGTTGTTGATAATACAATCAAGTATGCAACTTATGCTGGACTTGCAGGATTCTTAATCTATCTGATTATTTCCCTAGTCAGTGTTAGTCGCTACAACCACAAACTTAAGAAAACCAAGGCAAAAGACTATAAAAAAGAAGAAAAAAAGGCCAAAGACCAGGTCAAAAAAAACAAAGAACTTATAGAAGAAGAGGAAGACCAAATCCTAGAAGAGGACGTTGACTTTGTAGACGATCTTGATTTTGATAGAGAAAACGAAGAAAAAAGTCCAGAAGTCCCTGAAGAGGAAGTAGAAGTCAAGGAAGAAACCAGACCTCTTGATCAAGTAAGTGAAGAAGCTGGCGAAGATTTTGCCGCCACAAGAAAAATCGACAAGGCCGACATAGATAAGGCTAGACAAATCGACGAGGTAAAGGCAGAAGAAGTTGACAAGCTAGAAGAAGTTAGCGAGGAAGAAGCAAGTGGCAACAAACTTGAAATCTTAGGTAAACTTCCAAAATACCAGAGAGGAGTCCTAGATGTTTAGAAGAAAAAAAGTTGATGAAAGAAGAGAAATCCTCCTCCAAGCTTTTTACAACCTTGAAGATAAATTAACAAGAAACTTAGGCGTAGATGATGTGGTTATAGCCTTTACAGCCACAGACGATAAGACTATGAAAATAGATTCAATTTATACTATGGCAAGCCATTTGGCTGAAGAAGACGAAAGAATCCTTATTATAGATGCCAACCTAAGGGCAGATGAACTTGAAGAAATGAAAAGTTTTTATAACAAAAGAGGATTTGTAGATTGTCTTTTAGGTGATTTTAGACTTGATGATGTTCTTGTTAGAGAAAGCGACAACCTCCACCTTCTAATGACTGGTAGGGTTTCAGAATATGAAGATATGTATCTTGAGCCATCAACAATTACAAATTTCTTTGCAGATTGTAAGGATAGGTACGACTATGTCTTTATAAATACCAAGGAAAATATCGGCATAGCTGAGGCTAATGTATTTTGTGGCCTGGCTGATAAGTCCGTAATCTTCAGTAGAGAAGAAAATCTAAATTCCTACCTCCTTGAAGAATCAACCAGCCAACTTGAAAAGGCCGGTGCTGATATTAAGGGAGTTATAATTTCAGACTATGTTTACGATGATAGTGAACTTGATGACCTTTTTGGAGGTAAATAATGAAAAAAATTAGCGCAATATTAGCCCTTGGTCTTATGCTAAGCCTAACAGGCTGCAAGGATGATCCATACACATCAGTAAGGCATCCTGAAAATTCTGGTACAGAAGTGGCTGATAAAGTAAAGCCAAGTGAAAATACCGATGAAAATACAAAAAATCCTGAAAATTCAGACCAAAGAGAAGTAGGGGAAAAAGAAATAAGTGACCAGGTCAGAGAAGAAATAGCTGACGGAGTTGAATTTAGGGTAGAAGACACTGTAAATATGCGTCTTGCCCCATCAGAAAACTCTGCCATAGTTGCCGAAGTAGGCCCAGATGATGAAATCCTAAACCTAGGAGAAACTGAAGGCTGGACTAGGGTGACAGCTAATGGCAAGACAGGCTATATTAGATCAGACCTTTTGATAAAAAATTAAAGAAAGGGGTTGTTTATTAACAACCCTACTTTTATGCCAAATTTTATAAAGATATGTTATAATACAAGTAGAGAGGTTTAAATGATTGATATAATAAAAAATATGTTTATGCCAATCTTCGCAGTAGTTGCTGTAATTAGCCTGATTGACTTTCTTTTGGAAGCAAGGAAGCTTTCTGCCTATGTAAGTGCAGTCACAGGCATTGTTGCAGCTATTTGCTTGGTTATATCTATAATAAACCCAAACAGCGATTTGTTTATGCAATTATATTTATTGTTATTTTTATTATCCATATCGCTGGTGATTTTGGCCCTACAAAAGCAAATAGATGCTTTTACTGTTATTGGTATAGCCCTGATGGTTGTAATGTTGTACCTACTATTGAGATTTCCATTAATATGAAAAAGAGGAATATATGATAAAAATCAAAAACTTGAAGAAAATTTATGACAATGGTTATGAAGCCCTAAAATCTGTCAACCTTGATATAGAAGATGGGGCTTTGGTGACCCTTCTAGGTCCTAGTGGTTGTGGCAAATCTACAATCCTAAATATCATAGCAGGGATTTTAGATCCAACAGCTGGCGATATAGAATTTGATGGCCAGTCAATCGTCAACAAACATCCAAAGGACCGTGATATAGGCATGGTTTTCCAAAATTACGCCCTCTATCCACACATGACAGTCCTTGAAAACATCATCTTTCCCCTAGTTGTAGGTGAAAATAAGATTAAAAAAGAAGAGGCAATCAAGATTGCCCAAAAATATATGGAATTAACTTATATCACTGATATTCAAAACAAAAAACCAAAGGAAATGTCAGGTGGCCAACAACAAAGAGTGGCTATAGCAAGGGCTTTAGTTAAAAATCCAAAAACTCTTTTACTTGACGAGCCACTTTCAAACCTTGATGCAAGATTAAGGCTTTCTATCAGGGAAGAGATTAGAAATATAGTAAAAACTGTTGGAGTTACAACAATTTTCGTAACCCACGACCAGGAAGAAGCTCTTTCAATTAGCGATTATATCGCCCTAATGGATAAGGGAGTCATCCAACAATACGACATTCCACAAAATCTTTACCTAGAACCAGCCAATCTTTTTGTGGCCAAATTTATCGGCAACCCTATTATCAATATTTACGATGTTGAAAATAAGGGGGATGGTTTTGTAAATGGTGATTTAATAATTGAAAAAGCAAAATTAGTAGAAGAAAGAAAGAAAGAAAGCCTAGATAAAAAGACCTACCAGGTTGGCATTAGGCCTGAACATTTTAAACTTGATACCAATGGCAATTTAGAAATCAATGTAGAATCTCGTGAGATGATTGGTAGGTATATGATCCTACACTTTACTTTAAATGGCCAAGCTTCAAGGATGGTAGTCGATTCTGCCCTTGATATAAATGAGGGCGATAGGGTCAAAATTTCAATTGACCACAAGGCAATCTACCTCTTTACAGAAGATGGAGAAAGGGTCTACTAATGAAAAAGAAAATGACCTACAGGGCAGAGACCACCAACAAGGCTTGGCTCTTCCTCTTACCAGCCCTGTTTTTTATCCTAATCTTTAATGTTTATCCTTTAATTAGGACCTTTTATATGGCTGTTCATAGTAACAACATATTAAACCCACAATTTGTTGGACTTTCAAACTTTCCAGCAGTTTTAAATGACAAATTATTTAGGATGGCTATGAAAAACACCCTAATATATTCAATAACAGTTGTGCCTTTATCTTTGATAATTTCAATGTTTATTGCCTTGATTTTAAATCAGAAGATTATGGGCAACAAGTTTTTTGAGACAATATTTTTTATACCTTACCTAACCAGTGTTATCGCTGTAGGTATTGTATTTAGGTATTTATTTAATGGCCAATACGGTTTTATCAACCACATGCTTTCCTTTATAGGAGTTGGTCCTATAGATTTTTTAAACAATCCTGACTACAATATGTTAGCGGCCATTATATTTGGTGTCTGGAATGGCCTTGCCTTTAATATTATAGTAATCCTTTCAGGCCTAAGAGGGATTGACAAGGACTATTATAAGATAGCCGACACTTTTGGAGCGACAGGCTGGGAGCAATTTAAGAAAATCACCCTCCCACAGCTTACAAATATAATTACCTTTTTGTTTTTAACAAGCTTTATTTCAAGCTTTAAGGTTTATAACCAAATTTTCGCCCTCTTTAATGGTAAGGCGGGTGTGGGAAATAGACTAATTACTGCAGTATTTTATATCTACAAAAAATTCTACGTAGAATACCGCTACGGCCACGCTATGGCTGCTGCTGTGATTTTGTTTTTATTCCTCTTGGTCCTAACCTTTGTCCAAAGAGCAATCATAAGAAAGTTAGCGAGGTAGGAGATGAAAAAGATTTTAAAAGGCCTAGCCTTCATATTTATAATTATAATGGCAGCTGTAACCCTTTTTCCATTCCTTTATATGATCTCATCAGCCCTTATGAGCTTTGGAGAGGTGACAGCTATTCCACCAAAACTTTTGCCAGCAGCACCTCAATTTGAAAACTTTAGGGAAGCCATGAAGGCTGCTCCCTTTGCAAGATACTTTGTAAATACAGTATTTGTTTCATTGATAAACACCATAGGAACCTTGCTAACAACAGTTTTAGCAGCCTTTGCCCTAAACTTTATGAACTTTAGGGGCAAAAATATGCTCCAAAACTTTATGCTAGCCCTCTTGATGGTGCCATTTGAGATAATTATATTTACAAACTACTCAACAATAGCAAAACTTGGTCTCCTTGATACCTATGTTGCCCTTATAATTCCTTTTATGGCTTCAGTATTTTATATTTTCTATCTAAAAGAATTTTTAAAATCTGTCCCAATGGAATTTTATAATGTTGCCAAGGTTGACGGAGCAAGCGATTTTGAATTTATAAGAAAAGTTATGGTTCCAATGTGCAAACAAAATCTTTTCACCATTGGCCTATTAAACTTTATTACAGGTTGGAACTCATTCTTGTGGCCAATCCTTGTTACAAATACAAAGAACATGAGACTTATATCAAATGGTCTTTCAGCCTTTGCCACAGAAGCAGGTCAATTAATCCATCTGCAAATGGCAGCTTCGACCATTACAATCCTTCCAATTCTAATACTTTATTTCATCTTTAGGAAGCAAATCCTAAGAGGAGTATCCTTTGGAGGAATTAAGGGTTGATATTGATTAAATTTCTGTGAAGGGGTATATATAAAATGTAAGTTAAATTAAGTTTGCTTGTATGGGAACTTAGGAAAAAATATTTAAAGGGGAAGAAATGAAGAAAAAATTAACATTACTTGCAGCCTTAGTCCTATCTATAGGAATGTTTTCAGCTTGTGGCAAAAATGCCGACAAAAAAGAAGAAGCTCCAAAAGAAGAAGCTAAGGTAGAGGAAAAAGCAGAAGAAAGTAAAGAACCTGCAAAAGAAGGTCAAACAGAAGTAGTTTTCTGGCACGCAATGGGCGGTGGCCAAGGCGAAGCTCTTGAAGGCCTTGTAAAAGATTTTGAAAAAGAAAACCCAGATGTTAAAATCACCCTCCAACACCAAGGTGGTTATGGCGATCTTAACCAAATCCTAGTTGCAACTATGCAATCTCCAAAAGACCTACCAACTATTACCCAAGCTTATCCAGACTGGATGCTTCAATTTTCTGAAGCTGGTATGGTAGCAGACCTTACAGAAAGAGTAAAGGGCGAAGAAGGAATTACAGATTACGAAGATATCTTCCCAGGTGTAAGGGATGAAATCGAACAAGATGGCAAAATCATCGGTATTCCATTCAATAAATCAACAGAAGTTCTATGGTATAACCAAGACCTATTTGATGAACTAGGACTTAAAAATCCAACAAGCTTTGAAGAGCTAAAAGAAGTTGCTAAAAAAATCAAGGCAGAAAAAGATATTCCAGCTTTTGGTTGGGATTCACTTTCAAACTTCTATGTAACCTACCTTAAAAACAAGGGCATAGAATTTGGTCCAGACCTTGACGTTACAAGTCCTGAATCAATCGAAGCAATTAACTACTACCTAGACGGTATTAAAGAAGGTTACTTTAGAATAGCAGGCACTGACCAATACCTATCAGGCCCATTCGCTAACGGACAATTAGCAGGCTACATTGGTTCAAACGCTGGTGAAGTATATGTTAAAGAAGGCGTTGAAGGCAAATTCAAATACGCAGCCCAAGCATATCCAGCAGACAAGGCAGTTCAACAAGGTACAAACATCTATATGTTTGACGGCGCAAGCGATGAACAAAAAGACGCTGCATTTAGATTCCTAAAATATGTTTCAAGCAAGGAAGCTCAAATTAAATTTGGTCTAGCAACAGGCTATATGCCAGCTAGAAAATCAGCTGTAGAAGATGAAAACTACAAAAATGCTGATTCAGAAATTCCAAAAATCCTTGGAGCTGCAAGTGAAAAACTATTCTCAAGACCACTTGTTCCAGGCAGCCAACAAGCTTACAACGATATTGCAAGCAAACTTGAAGAAATCCTATCAAACCCAGATAGCGATGTTAAAGCAGAAATGGAAGCTTTCGCACCACAATTTAAAGCAGATTTCGAAAAATAAAACAAAGCAAAAACTCCCATTGAGGGAGTTTTTTGTTGCCTATTCAAAATACTGAGCCTGGGCCTTGTAGAGTTTGGAGTAGAGGTTGTCGTAGGCCATTAGTTTATCATGGCTATCGAAGGCTGCTGCCCTTCCTCCGTCTAAGAGGAGGATTTTGTCGGTAAATCTTGACGAGCTCATCCTGTGGGAGATGAAGATTGCGGTTTTCCCCTCTGTCATTTCATTAAAATGCTCGTAGATTTTGCTTTCTGCAAGGGGGTCTAAGGATGCTGTTGGCTCATCTAGGATTAGGAAGTCTGCGTCTTGGTAGAGGGCACGAGCTATGGCAAGCTTTTGCTTTTGGCCAAGAGAAAGGTCTGTGGCATTTTCGTATATGTCCTTATTTAAATAAGTATTAATCCCACGAGGAAGTTCTTTTATCTTTTGGTCTAGGTCTAGCTGTTTTATAATTTCATCAGTTTTATTTTCGCTAAAAGCCTTATTTCCAATAATATTTTCCTTGATTGTAAAAGGCATGATGGAAAAGTCCTGGAAGACTCCGCTGATTTTTTCGTATAGGGATTTTTTTCTAATATTTTTTATATTTACCCCGTTGTACAAAATTTCTCCAGAATCAATGTCGAAAAACCTTAGGAGAAGTTTAACAATTGTTGTCTTTCCGGCGTTATTTACACCTACAATTGATATTTTCTCGCCCTTATTTATCCTAAATGATAAGTTATCAATAATTTTCCTTTCTGATCCTGGATAGGTAAAGGTTACATTTTTAAATTCCAAGCTTTGGAAATCACTAGCTTTTTCTAGATTTTCTTCAAAATCAGAATCTAGGATGTAAAAATCGTAGAGAGGTTCAAGATTTGCTAAACTCATAATAAAGTCCGCCAGCTCTGAAAACATGGTCTGGAAGGATGTCATGAAGTTTTCATTCGCCCCAATAATAGCAGAAAATGATCCGAAGGAAATTTGTGGGCCGTAGGCAGCTGAGAGTGTTCTCATTGCCACATAGGTGTAGGAAACTAGTCGTAAAATAGATTCTAAAAAGATTTTTATAGCTCCCATATTGGCCTCAAATCCGAATTTATCTTCAAATCCATCCATCATTTGATCTAAGTATCCTTGTGTTTTAGATTGAAGCATTTCTCCCAGGTCAAAGACTCTTATTTCCTTTTGGTAGTGAGGGCTTGCCATGAGGGAGAAATAATAGGAAAATCTCCTGTTTACATTTACAATCTCTAGGTCAAACTTGCTGGTGTAGGCAGATTGTTTGCCATTTACAAGTATTATTAAAAAGGAAATTAGAATTGAAAAACCAACCAAGTAAGGGGAGAAGGATATTATTACAAGGGCAGTTCCTATCATGGTTGCCACACTTGTTATTATATCCTTAAGGCATGATAGCAAGTTGTGGATAGCTCCCATATTAATTGCGGCGTTTGCCTTTTCTTTTAGGTCTAGGGTATGGGGATTTTCTATATTTTGATAAGTCAAATCCATGGCTTTTTTGGCAAGTTCAAAGGTCAAATAATCATTAATTCCTTGACGTCTTACAAATTCTTCTCTGTTTAGGAGTCTTTCAAGACTTTCTAGGAGGATTTTTCCTACAATTAATAAAACTAGAATTTTTATAAACTGGTCAGCTGGCCTTGGGTTTGTGATTTGGTTAATGAAAATCATTGGCACAAAGATATTAACCATGGTTGCTGCTGCTGGCGCAAGGGCGTTTAAAATAATTACCAGTATATAAAGAGGATCATTTTTTGCAGTAATTTTTGCAAAAAGCCATAGGGCTTTTAGTTTATTTTTCATTCTTTTCCTCCAAATAGTATTTTCTTTGAGATTCGTACATTTCTTTGTATAGGCCATTTTCAGCTAGTAGCTCATCATGAGTTCCGTATTCGGTGATCTTTCCGCCGTCAAGGAGCATGATTTTGTCACAAAACCTGGTGGAAGCTAGTCTGTGGGAGATGAAAATCAGGGTTTTGTTCTTACTGATTTCATCTAAGTCCCTGTAAATTTTCTCTTCTGCAAGGGCATCGAGGGCTGCAGTTGGCTCGTCCATGATTAGGGCACCTGCATCTTTCTTATAAAGAGCACGAGCGATTGCAAGTTTCTGGTTTTCTCCTCCAGAAAAAAGTGTTCCGTCATCGCTGATATTACGAGTCATCTGGGTGTCAATTCCCTTTGGCAATTGGTCAAGCTTGTAAGAAAGACCTGCCTTTGTTAGAGAATCTATGACCCTGTCCCTGTCTATATTCTTATCGGTCGCCGCTACATTTTCTGCGATAGAAACGGCAAGGGGCTCTACATTTTGTAAAACTGTTGCAAAGACAGAGTATCTTTCCTTAAGGTCAAGGTCATTAGCATTTATGCCGTTAATAAAAATCTCGCCTGCGGTTGGTTTATATAACCCAAGTATTAGGGAAACTATGGTAGATTTACCGGCCCCATTTACACCAACAATTGCGACCTTCTCCTTTTCCTTAATAGTAAATGACAGATTTTCTAAAACATTTACGTTAGATAGGGGATAAGAAAAGCTCACGTTTTTAAATTCGATTGACATCGGTCCAGTAATTTTTTTATCTCCTGCCTGTGACTTTAGGTCAGCTCTTAGCATATCAAAGCCATCTGACACATAGAGGAGGTTTGACCTGGTTTGGGCTATATTTATTACAAGAGTCAAGACAACATTAGAATAAATTGCAACTGATGTGATAAGGAGGGTTAGGTTTTTAAGGGTGATTTCATTTGCGATAATTTTTCCTGTTAGAAAATAATAGCAAAGGGCTTCGACTCCTACAAGGAGAACTGCAAGGACAGGGGATAGGTACATTTCAGGCTTGATAAATTTTCTTGATATCTTAACCACATCTCCTACAAGGGGCTTAAAGCCTTCTATAAACCTATCCTTGAAAGAAAATACCCTAATATCTTTGGCAAAACGAAAGTCGGATGCTTCTTTGTAATAGGCGTTAGTTTTTCTCCTAACCTTGTTTAACTCTCCCATGTGGGAGTGCCTATACCTATCAGTGTAGGTTCTAATTGCTAGTTGAATTAATATCGAAATTATGGCAAAGATAAAAATTAGGGGGGATAGTTTCGTCATAATCACTGATATAATCACAAAGGAAAGGACATTTGCCAAAAGCTTATACATATCGTGATAAATTCCTTCAAGGCCTGTGACGTTGTTAGAAAAAGGTTCAAAACCTCTGGAAAATTCAGCCATAAAGAGAGAATTTTCCCCAAGACCGTAGTCCATTTCCATAATAGGACCAGAAGCCTTGATGAAGGTAGATAACCTAGTACCCATATAAGTCGAGTAAGTTCTACGCTCAATCTGGTTTGATACCATAGAACAGATGAAAATTATTAGGGCGTAGGCTAAAATAGTTAAAATCATTGTCCTAAGGTCAATATTTTTTTCTATCAGATCAACTAAATAATACATGATAAAGGCTTGAATTATTGGAATTAGACCTGCTGTAATAGGATAAAGAATGAGTGATAGTTTGATTTTGAGATTATCCTTAAAAGGAGCGTAGGCCATTTTTAGAAGGTCAAAATTCGATAATTTATCGGCTCTGAGATATGATTTTATGACCTTCTCGTCCTTTAAATTTTGGGCGAGATTTTCTTTTAGGTTTTTAAGATTCTTTTCCATGATCTTCCTCCTTTATGTCTTTAGAAAATTCAGTTAATTCTTCTATTACTTTTTCAAAACCAGGTTTTCTTAAGTAATAATAGGTCTTTCTGCCCTCGATATAGGCACCAATGAAGCCGCAAACATGAAGTTGGCTTATGTGGTAAGAAAGGGTGGCAGGAGTTATATAAAGCTTGTCAGAAAGCTCTTTTGCGTAGTAATTTTTTTCCTTTAAGAGATCTAGGATGTCAATCCTTGTTGGGTCTCCTAGGATTTTTAGGTATTGGCTTAGGTGTTTTAGCTTATTTTCCTTTTCTACAAATTCTTTATTTGAATAAATTCCAAACTTGATAAAGGCATCATCGTAATCTTCTGATATAAATTGAATCATAGTCATATTTGGTGCAAGGATTAGACCATAGATGTTAAAAGGCTCATCTCTTTTGCTTAAAAAACTTGTTAAGCCAACTTGGTCTATTACTTCACTTACCTTTTTGTAGCCATCTTTTTTTATTTTTTTAAAATGGTCCATGAATTCGTCTTTAATTTTTGGAAAATTATTTTCTAAAATCTGGCAAATTTTTTCTAAAAGAGGATAAAGTCTATCGTAGATAGATTTTTTATTGGAAAAAGACCTTAAAAGTGCCATAGAAAGCTTATCTTCGTAGGGTAGATTAGCTATTAAGCTTAGAAAGTCTGATTTTAAAGCTTTTCTTGACCATTCTTTTATAGTTGTAGACTTTAATTCTGGATCATCTATATCAACACCTATATTTCTTAAAAAAGCTAGGTTGAAGACTAGGTCAAAGATCTCATAAGAAAAGTCCTTAATAGATGTAACGTTGATATTTTGGAAAACACCTGCCATAAAAGGCAAATAATTTCCATCGTTTTCTGTAAATATGTAAAAAAGATTTAAAATATCCTCATTTTGGTCATGAAAAAACTCTTCTAGATAGGGAAGGGATTCCTTTTTTACACTTCTAACAAAGTCTGTATAGGCCTTGTTGTTGTAAAAAGCGGTATCTATTGAGGTTAAATTCATATCCTGTGAGTAATTAAAACCTGGATAGGAATCCTCAAAAGAGAAGAAGTTTTTGTTTTTTGCAGCCAAGTAGTTTGTGTAAAGATAAATCATAATGCCTGCTTCATTTACAAGCAAGGGCTTTTCTATGAGATTAAAATTATTAAAGTGAGATTTCATTATAGATCCTTTCTTAGATATATATCTAATAGTTATTTTTATATTAGATTTCTATTAACCTAATTATAAGACGAATCACATCTAATATCAATAGGCTTATGTTTGATATTAATCTAAGAATGAAGCTAGGAAAATTTTCCTTGACAAAAATTTGGGAAAGATTTAAAATATAAGGCATACAAGGGAGTTCTTAAAAGATCTGAGAGGAGGCTTAGCCTCGACCTTACCTGATTTGGATAATGCCAACGTAGGTATGTATATTTTTTATGCATATTTTTTTTGAACTTATAGGATGAGCCTTGGCTTGTCCTTTTTTGTAAATAAGAATGAGGAGAGATTATGAAAGAGGAAATTAACTTATTTGGGGAAAGAAATCCCCAAGAGAAAAGGAAGGAGTATTTAAAATGAAAAAAACGTCAAATTTTGAAAATGGCCTGATTTGGTTTGGGGCGGGAGTTTCCATAGCAGAAATTATTACAGGAACATATTTTGCACCCCTAGGCTTTAGAAAAGGTCTTTTGGCAATGGTAATTGGTCACGCTATCGGAGCTATTTTATTATACATGGCAGGTCTTATCGGAGGTAGGACCGAAAAATCGGCCATGGAGACTGTAAAAATGTCCTTTGGGCAAAAGGGTGGTTTGTTTTTTGCCCTTTTAAATGTTCTCCAACTTGTAGGTTGGACTGCTATTATGATCTACGATGGAGCAATCTCAAGCTCCCACGTTTTTTCTACAGGACATATAATTTGGGCCCTTGTAATTGGAGCCTTGGTCTTAGTTTGGATAATGGTAGGTATATCAAACCTTGGAAAACTCAATACAGTTTCCATGTCCCTTCTATTTATCCTTACAATCCTACTTTCTTTTAAGGTATTTAAGGGTGTAAACTTCAATTCACAAGCGGCAGCCGATGCAATGAGCTTTGGCCTTGCCATAGAACTTGCTGTCGCCATGCCACTTTCCTGGTTGCCACTCATATCCGACTACACTAGGGAGGCAGAAGACCCAAGGGGAGCAACCCTCACATCAACTGTAATCTACACCCTAGTTTCCATGTGGATGTATTTAATTGGTATGGGTATGGCCCTGGTCACAGAAGAGAGCGATATAGCCATGATTATGGTAAAATCAGGCCTAGGCCTTGCCGCTATGGTAATTATAATCCTATCAACTGTGACAACCACCTTCCTTGATGCCTATTCAGCAGGTATTTCCGCCGAATCTTTGTCAAAGAAGGTTGACGGGAAAAAAATAGGCATAATTGTCACAATAATCGGTACAATTGCTGCGATTATTTTCCCAATGGATGATATAACTGAATTTTTATACCTAATCGGTTCAGTCTTCGCCCCAATGATAGCAATACAAATCGCTGATTTCTTTATCCTAGGCAAAGATAAATCAGAATCTAATATTTATTACAAAAACATGATAATTTGGCTAATCGGCTTTGTCGCAAATAGGGTATTTTTGAAGATGGACCTCCTTATAGGTTCGACAATTTCATGTATAGTTGTTGTGATAATAGTAAAAATTTTGGCTGAAAAATTGATAAAAGATTAAAAAATGACGAGCTGGCTCTTTTAGAGTTTGCTCGTCTTTTAGATTTAACAGATAAGGTCAAAGTCGAAGGAAACTTCAAGACCCGGCTTGCAATTTTTAATGGTAAATCTCCCGTCATGTAAATCGGAAATTTGCTTAGCGATAAAAATTCCTAAGCCATGCCTTGTAATGTTGGTCAAATCTTCTTCGTAAATTTTTTTAATAATATTTCTACCAAGCCCCTGGCCTTGGTCTAGGATTCTAATAATTAACTTATTATCAAGGGTCTGAAGGATGACGGTAATTTTTCCATTTGTATAAATTAGAGAATTTTTCAAGATATTTTCTACCATCCTATAAAATAAAGTCGGATCCATTTTGATTTTTATATCTTGGTTTACTAGCTTGTTGTCAAAAATGATTTCCCTATCTGGGTTTTCGTTTAACTTATCAACTATGAGTTTTCTTATTATCTTAACAGGGTTTTCCGCCACAAAGCCTTCCTTATCAATGTTAGCAAGGGACATAGTGAGATTTAAGCCCTCTAGGATATTTGAAATCTTTAGGACTTGGTCCTGGATATTTTTGGTATCTAGCTCTTCCTTATTTTCCTTATTTAGCTCCCAGGAAATTTTTGCAAGGGGAGTTCTTACATCATGGCTTAGGCCCCTAATCCACTTACTTTGTGAGGTTTTTAAATTGTTATATTTTTCATTTGCCTTATTTATGGCAAAGGCCAAATCCTTTAATTCTCCACTTTCATCTAGTTTTTCATAGTCGTCTTCAAAAAGACCATCAATGGCCTTTTGAAAAGGGGTAATATTTTTAAGTATATCCCTTATATCCATCCTGTAAAAAACATAGACAAAGATTAAAAAGAATATTAAAAATATGACAACTAACCATAAATTAAAAAT
Organism: Anaerococcus degeneri; assembly: GCF_017874475.1. GTDB lineage: Bacteria > Bacillota > Clostridia > Tissierellales > Peptoniphilaceae > Anaerococcus > Anaerococcus degeneri. The sequence goes on along the minus strand of NZ_JAGGLO010000010.1, from coordinate 35,779 downwards.
AAGGTTGTGGTAGTTATAGTAATTAGATGGAAACTTATCCAGAGAATTTTTCGGGTAGGCAAAGACAAGTAGACCATCTCCTAGTATATAGGTGAAAACTGGATAATCAGCCAAATAATACCTGGTGAAGCCCGCTATATCTGTAAGGTCGAACTTATCCTTAACTTGCCTTGGTTTGTTAAAAGATTCGATAACTTTCCCATCCTTATTAAGTCTTAGAGCCCAAATATCATTTTCTTTTAAAAATTCTTTGTTTTTTTCATTTAGGTAAGAATTGCTTTTATTGTTTTCTACATAGGTATAAATATCATTAGGATTTGGATATTCATCGCTTAACTTATAATTTAGGTAGAGAAATACCATTAGCAAAAAAATTAGAAAAAACATTAGGGCTAGGATTCTAAGTACAATTTTTTTAAATCTTTTTATTATATAATTAAACATACTAGCCTTCTTTTACGAGTTTATAGCCCAGCCCCTTGATGGTTATCAAGATTTTAGGGTCTCTCGGATTGTCTTCGAGTTTTTCACGAATCCTGTAAATGTGGGTTATCAATGTGTTTTCATAACCATAGGAATCTTCCCAAATATTTTCCAAAATGCGGTCAATCGAAACGATCATATTCATGTTATCGGCTAGGTAGGATAGGATTTTAAATTGGGTGGCAGTTAGGGGAATTTCATTATTGTTTTTTATGAGACTGCCCTTGGTCTTATCAAAAATTACCTTGCCTAGAGATATTTTTTCTTCATTTTTGATAATTTTACTGCGTCTTAAAACTGCATCAATCCTCCAAAGGAGTTCATCAGGGAAAAATGGCTTGACTAGGTAGTCGTCGGCCTTATTTTCAAAGCCTTCCTTCCTATCATCTATCCCATCAAGGGCAGACAGGATTATGACTGCCATATCGGATTCCTTCCTTATTTCCTTTAGCAAATCAAAACCGCTCCCATCTGGAAGCATTAGGTCAAGGACCACTAGGTCAATTCTAAAGTTTGCTAGTTTAAACCTTGATTCCTTGAGGTTTTTGGCAGTATATACTTTCTTAAAACCCTTATCTTTCAAAAAATTATATAAATTTTCCAATAAATTTGTTTCGTCATCTACTATTAATATAGAAAAATTATTTCTAAAATCCATTGAACTCCTCCTTGCTACCCTAATTATACACCATACTTTTAGATTTTTGGCTTTTGTGATGTAAAAGTGACCTGGCTTAAAGCTTATTTTTATCTTAGCCTGGTATCCTTTTTGTAGGAGGAATAATTATGAAAAAAATCTTAGAAATAAAAAATTTACAAAAATCATATAACAAGAAGAAAGTCCTAGATATTGACTCTTTGGCAATAGAGGAAGGAGCTATATATGGCCTAATAGGCAAAAATGGAGCAGGAAAGTCGACTCTTATGAAGCTTATATTAGGTCTTGTGAGAAAAGATGGAGGGGAAATTAGGGTTTTTGGCCAAGAAGTAAGTTCTAAAAACCAAAAGGACCTTAACAAAAATCTCGGTGCCCTAATAGAAAATCCTTCCTTTTATGACCACTTAAGTGGCTATGAAAATCTTGAAATAATTTGCGACCTTAAGGGAATAGATAAGGGAGAAATTTCAAAAACTCTTGACCTTGTTGGCCTTAATAATGTGGGCAAGAAAAAGGCTAGGGATTATTCGCTGGGTATGAAGCAAAGATTAGGGATTGCAATTGCCCTAATCGGTAGTCCCAAGTTATTGATCCTAGATGAGCCTATAAATGGCCTTGATCCTCAGGGAATTGAGGAAATGAGAAACTTATTTAAAAATATCGTGAAAAACACTTCTACAAGCATTTTGATTTCTTCTCATATCCTTGATGAAATAGAAAAAATTTCCACCCATATTGGTATCCTCAAAGAAGGGAAATTAACTTACAATGGAAGCTTGGAAGATTATAGGAAGCTCCATCCACCATTTATTTCAATCCAAACTTCTGATAATAAAAAGGCCCTTGGTCTTTTAGACCTTCCTTATGCTAGTATAGAGGGCAAAAAGATTATCTTAGGCAAGCTTTCAAACAAGGAAATATCAGAAATTGTGAATTTCCTACATGGCAAGGTCGATCTATACAGGATTGAAGAAGAAAAAGAAAGCCTAGAAAAACTCTTCATCGAAGAAAGCAGGTCTTAATATGGCAAACTTAGAAAGAAAAAAATACAAAAGACTTGGGATAAATTTTTTAATCCTAATAGTATTTTTCGCTCAAATGCTAATGGTGATAGGGGTCAGCCATTCAAAATCATTTGCGAAAGGAAATTATCCTTTAGCCTATATCTTAGACACATATCTATTTATTTCCTTATTGATAAATCCGATTTTAATCTCATCTTTGGTGAAAAAAGTGATTGAAATCGAGGAAAAAAACAAGATGTGGCAGTTGCAAGTAAGTCTTGGAGAAAAAGTAAACTCTATACTTATAAATAAATTTAAAAACCTATCCCTAAAGCTAGTTTTATTGCAAATAGTAGAAGCTATTGTCTTTCTCCTACTAGCAAAAAAGTCAATTCATTTTAATATAGACACTGACATGATTCTAAGATTTGCCTTGGTAAACCTATCCGCCATAATAATAAATTTATTTTTTATTGCCCTATTTATGATAATAGAAATGAAAGTAAAAAGAGTCTACACCCTATCATTTATAGGAATAGTTGGAGGGCTAACTGGAGTAATAACCATGCTTACATCAGAGACTCTCGCTTTTGTAAATCCCTTTGCTTGGATGGCAAGTTTATTAAATATTTCTTATGTAAGCGAAGGCGGGAAATTTATCCAGGTTCTAAATCCAATAAATTTTTATACACCAATCATTGCTTTTATTCTTTTAATAGCGTCTCTAACATACCTAAAGGCAATGAAAACTTATAATCTATACAAGGACTAGGAGGACTTATGTTAAAATTAGAATTAAAAAAAATAAAGTTTACAAATATCTTGTTGGTAAGTCTGATAATTCCCTTACTAGCAAGCGCCTTTGGCCTTATAAACTATATGGGAAATAGGGAAATATTAACCAATGAATGGCAATCTTTGTGGACCCAGGTTAGCTTGTTTTACTTTTTGTTTTTCTACATTCCCTTAATTGCAATCGTAATAGCAAGCCTTTGGGCAACAGAACACAGGGCAGGCCTAAAATTTATTAGACTTAGCCCAAAGAAAAATATGGCTTTTGTGGGAGCAAAGTTGATTTTAGCCTTTATTATAATTTGCCTTTGCCAAATATATTTTTTACTTCTTTTCTACTTGGGAGGAAAATATATAGGAGGATTTTCGGCCATTGATTTTTCTATATATTTTTACTATATAGGCCTTAGCATCTTGCTTGCCCTTCCAATAATTGGGATTTTTGGAGCCCTTGCCATAAGGCTAAGGTCCTTTGGGATCATAGTGCTCTTATCTGCAATCTTTACCATGTTTGGTTTTGCAAGTTCCTACAAGTCCTTAAAAATTGTAGGTCTAAGCTTTTTGGCAATTGAAGCAAACAATTTTAGGTTCATAAATCCGCACGATTTGACACTATTATTTATTTTTGCCCTGATAGAATTGCTAGGATTTTTATGGCTATCAAATAAATTTTTAAAATATGAAAATAAATGATGTTGAAAGATCATGATAAAAATTTACTAAGAATGCGTCATAAATTTATAAAAAACTGACCCCTTACTCGGTTTATAATCGAGCCTTGGGGCCAGTTTATTTTTAGGTTAAATTCCTAGGCTAATTCAACCTTGTGGAAGTTTTTCTTGCCTTTTTTAATTATTATTCTATTATCTTCAAAGATTTGATCTGTGACTTCAAAGGCTGGATCTGTTATTTTTTCATCGTTGATAGATACGCCGCCTTGTTGGACAATTCGTCTTGCTTCACCATTTGACTTGGTTAGACCTACTTCTGTCATGAGGGCTAAAAGACCCTTTGGTAGGTCAGATGCAGAAATTTGTGTTGTTGGCATTGCTGATTCGTCACCTTTGCCAGAGAAAAGTGCTTTGGCTGCATCAAGGGCAGCATCTGCTTCTTCCTTGCCGTGGACAAGTTTAACTACTTCGTAGGCTAGGATTTCTTTAGCCTTGTTGATTTCAGATGCTTCTGTAGCTCTTCCTAATTTTCTACATTCTGCTGTTGGTAAGAAGGTAAGTTGTAAGAGGAATTTCTCAACATCCCTGTCATCTACATTTCTCATGTATTGGAACATCTCAAATGAACTTGTCTTTTCCTTATCAAGCCAAACTGCACCTTTTTGACTTTTACCCATCTTAACTCCGTCTGCAGTTGTAAGTAGGGCAAAGGTCATACCATAGGCGTCGCCTTGTTCGTGTTTTTTGATTAAATCCACTCCGCCGATGATGTTTGACCATTGGTCAGACCCACCCATTTCAAGGGTTACGCCGTCTTCCCTGTACATCTTTAAAAAGTCGTAAGATTGTAAAAGCATGTAAGAAAATTCGAAAAATGTTAGTCCACCAGCTGCCATCCTATTTTTGTAGGCATCTTTTTTGATCATTTCATTTACCAAAAATTCGCTTCCCACATCTCTTAAAAATCCAACAAAGTTAAGGTTTAATAGCCAATCCTTGTTATTAAGCATTTCTGCTCCGCCTTCTTCAGAGAAGTCTAAAAATCTTTGAAATTGCTTGTAGAAACACTCTGCATTGTGGTTGATTCTTTCTTCTGTCATGACTTGACGCATGTCGCTTCTTCCAGATGGGTCACCGATAAGGGTTGTACCTCCACCAAGAAGGGCAACAGGCCTGTGGCCGTAGTTTTGCATACGCATCATAACCATGATTTGAATAAGGTGGCCAACAGTTAGGGAATCTGCTGTAGCATCAAAACCACAGTAGAATTTCACAGATTCTGTGGCAAGTTTCTTCTTTAGTTCTTCTTCGTTTGTAGCTTGTTCGTAGTAACCACGATCAACAAGCTCATCAAAAACATTATCGTATTCTTTTTCGTAAGTAAATTTCATAATTTTTCCTTTCTTTTAATTTGGTGTCATTTCGAACTCAAGTGAGAAATCCTATAAATTATGGATTTCAAAGTCAAAATAGGCACAAAAAAAGAGCATAAAAGCGCAAAGATTTGCGGTACCAGCTTTTTTTATACTCGTTATACGGGACAGGCGCCCATATTCGCCTTAAACAAAATGAAAGTGTAATTTCAAAAAAGCCATTCCAGACCCTTCCTACTTGAATTCATTGTAAGTTTTATTCTTATAGGACTACTTAACACTAGATGTGGACTTTTGTCAAATAAATCTCACTTTATTGTGGTATTTAATTATTGAAATCATGAATAGGGGGTAAAATAATATTAAGAAAACGTTTCAAAATCATAGAAAGGAGTTATGATGAAAAAGAAATTTTTAGCAGGAGCCCTTGCCCTTGTATTTTTGATGCCAAGTGCAAATGTTCTTGCCAAGGAAGAAAAAACAGTGGGAGAGATCCAATTTAAGGGAGATTATACCTATGAAGACGGAATGTATTTGCCAGCCCTATATCATTTTGGTGTGACAAAAGGCAGACAAGTCCATCCTTTTGGCGGAAGTAAGGTTGGAAAGATTAGTGAGAAAGAAAAGGCACAAGTTTTAGAAAGGCCAAAGGTTAAGAAATTAATGGCTCTTTATAACTCCTACTACCAAACCATAATAAAAATCTACCAATATGGGGACAAACACATGGCTAGGTGGAAGGAAGTAAAGACCATGACCGACCCTGTTTTTGGCAAATTTACCAAACAGAATTGGGTGGATATTTATGAAAATGGGGCCAAGACCCTACAATTTTGCCGTGATTACTTTAATTCTTTGGGCCTTTCAGATAGTGATTTCACAAATGAAAAGACTTTGAAAATGATCTATAAGCCTGAATTAAGTTTTGAGAAAATCGAGTCTTGCGGGGCAGAAGATACAATTGTTTTTAACCAAGGAATTTCAAGTGCTAAACTAGATGCCCAATCTAGGGAACTTACTGATGCAAATGGCGGAAAGTTAGTAAAGAAACTTGTGGAAAATCTTGATGGATATGAGCTTGGAGAACCAACAGAAGTCTTGGGCAAGTCGAAGTCAGGTGCCTATGATCAGAGACTTTTTGTGGAAATTTATTTAACTAGGGATGACTCACAAATCCTCTTTCAGATGGCAGGCAAGGATGAAGAAACCTGGAGCGATTATTCCTTGAAAGATAAAAAAATCTCTAATTTCTATGGCCAAGAAATGCTACTTTCTTCCTATAAAGAGGGAGGTTTATATAGGGCAGAGTTTAAAGATTTGGATAATGAATACTTGGTAGAATCCTCTGGTATTTCTGAAGATGAATTTTTGGTGATATTAAGGTCCTTCATAGCCAATATTAGAAATGCTTCAGCCTTATCATCTATGAAATTAGAATTCTAGGAAAAGTTGGGTTATTGTCATAAATATAAAAAACTGGATTTTAATTAAAAAGCTAGGTTCATAAAAGTCTTGAATTTTCAATAAGATAGACAATTTTCAAAAATATTTTCAGAAAAACGTTGAAGACGAATTTATTGAAGATTATGGTTTTAAATCCTTAATGGCTGGGCAAATCCAAAGTCTTACTGTAAATAAAGAAAAAATGCTAAAGGCATGTTAGGTTGGGTTTTTGAAGGCGACTGACCTTGCAGATTATTTGGTAAAAAACAAGTCGCCTTTAGAGACGCCAACTACATTAGTGCAAGGTTAGTAAAATACTCAATAAAGAAAAATTTCACCTTAGAAGACCCTGACTTAGACACATATAAAAAAGAATCTGATCTTTTTGAAAAGGACATCTAAAAGGCCATCGACCTAAAAACTTGCCTAAAAATGTGAAAATCCTTTGGCGGGCCAGGGCCAGAAGAGGTTTTAGGGCAAATTTCTTATGTAAAAGAAAAAATAAGTCAACTTTAATCCTTTGGGTATAAAAATTGCAATTAATTGCAAGGACTAAATCCTTGAAATTAATAAAATCCGGTATTTATTGTAAAAATATCCATATTAATAAAAAAGTTTGGTGCACAGGAAATAATCCGTGCACCAAACTCTTTTGTAGAACTATAAATAACTATGGGAATTAAACTTCTAATAATTTTCCAGCTATTGGACCTGAATCAAGGGTATAGATTTTTTCAATATCTATGATTACAGCAGCAGCCTTTGGCATTACTCCAGCCTTTTCCTTAGCTAGGTTCATATGGTCTTCATCTGTATAAGATTTGGCTGTGCCTACAATCCTAAAGCCCTTATTGTCTTCTCTTTTTACAAAAGCAATGGCTACCTTGCCGTTATTTTTAATATTGGCATGGTGTTTTCCATCGGTATTTTCGCAATAGATGAGATGTTCATCATCAAGAACCCTCATGGTCCTTTTAGGACCTATATTAGGATTACCGTTCTCATCAACAGTAGCCATATATGCAAGTTGTTCACCTATTAAGTCTTTTATTTCTTGAGTTAATTTCATATTTTTACCTCTTAATATATTATTTATACTTATATGATAGCACATTTATGAAAATTGTCAATAATGATTATCATTATTGAATATGAAATCATAAATATAAGAGTAATATTAAAAACCCTCTTAGTCTTGATGGGAAAAAGTTGACTGGAGATGTCATTAGTATGGTGACAAAATTAGATGATGATGTCATCTACCAAGTTTCTTATTATGACAATCAGATAATAGAAGAAGATAAGCCTATAAAAAATAAAAATAATAGCAAACTTAGCTCGGCCCCGTGCCGGGCATTTTTGTTTTTAAAGTCAAATTTCGATTTTTAAGCCTTTTGAAGTATGATAAAAGGAGAATTATTTTTAGGAGATGACTTAATGACTGATAAGAAACCTTATTATATTACAACACCAATATATTATCCAAACTCCAATTTACATATAGGAAACACCTATACTTCTATAATTGCAGATGTTTTAAAAAGGTATAAGACTCTTTTAGGCTACGACGCTTACCTTGTAACAGGTACTGATGAGCACGGCCAAAAGATTATGGAATCTGCCCATGCTCACGGCAAGGAACCTCAAGAATTTATAGACAAAATCGCAGCTGAAACTATAAAATTATGGGAAAAGCTTGATATTAACTACGATACCTTTATAAGATCAACTGAAAAAAGCCACGAAAAAGACGTAGTAGATATTTTCAACAAACTTTATGAACAAGGCGATATTTACAAGGGAGAATACAAGGGATATTACTGCACACCTTGCGAGACTTTTTGGACTGAAAGCCAGCTAGAAGAAGGCAAATGCCCTGATTGTGGAAGGGACGTAAACTACCAAGAAGAAGAAACTTATTTCTTTAGATTATCCAAATATGCAGATAAACTAAAAGAATTATTCAAAGACCATCCAGAATTTCTTGAGCCTGCTTTTAGACAAAAGGAAATGCTTAATAACTTTATCAACAAGGGACTTGAAGACCTTTCTGTAACTAGAACTTCCTTTGACTGGGGAGTTGATGTGCCATTTGATAACAAGCACGTGGTTTATGTATGGATTGACGCCCTTTCTTGCTACCTTTCAGCTATTGGCTATGGGGATGATAAGGAGAAATTTGAAAGATATTGGCCAGCCAGCGTTCATTTAATTGGCAAGGACATAGTGAGGTTTCACACTATAATTTGGCCAGCACTTTTGATGGCCCTTGATCTTCCACTTCCAGAAAAAGTTTTCGCCCACGGTTGGATTTTGTTTGAAAACGACAAGATGAGTAAGTCTAAGGGTAATATTATGTATCCAGAGCCACTTGTAGAACTTTACGGAAACGACGCCCTAAAATACTTTATGCTTAGAGAATTTAACTTTGGATCTGACGGGGACTTTTCTTCTAAGAAATTTATGGATAGGTATAACTCAGACCTTGTAAATGATCTTGGTAACCTTGTTTCTAGAACAACTTCAATGATTTCAAAATATAATGGAGGAGTGATTGAAAAAGGCACTGAAGAAGGCCAATTTGACGATGAATTAATCGCTCTTGCCAAGGAAACCTATGTTAGATTTACAGAATTAATGGATTCTTTCAAATTTAACGAAGCTCTCGAAACAATTTGGAAATTAATCCGTCGTGCCAATAAATATGTAGATGAAACTGAGCCATGGATTTTAGGCCGTGATGAGGCGAATCTTCCAAGACTAAACAGGGTTTTATATAACCTTGCAGAGACACTAAGGATTGTTGCCCAACTTATAGAGCCAACCATGAAGGATACTACAAAATTAATATTAGAAAAACTTGGCACAGACAACAAGGGTTTTGAATCTGCTAAAGAATTCGGACTTCTAGAAGAAGGTGCAAAGGTATCTAAGGGTAAAAACCTCTTTGATAGACTAGATGTAGAAGAAGAATTAGTAAAACTTCACGATAAAAACAACGCTCTTATCCAGGAAAGACTAGCTGACAAAAAAGAAGAAGAGCCAGTAGCAGAAGAGGAAGCTAAGCCAGAAATCACCTATGATGATTTCACCAAACTTGACCTAGTGGTAGGAAAAATTATCGAAGCAAATGATCATCCAAATGCTGATAAGCTCCTAGTTTTCAAGGTGGACATCGGATCTGAAATAAGAACAATTGTATCAGGCATCAAGAAATGGTACAAGGCAGAAGATTTAATCGGCAAAAATGTAATCGTGGTTAAAAACCTAGCTCCAAGAAAGATGAGAGGAATCGAATCTCAAGGAATGCTTCTTGCGGCAGATTTTGGTGAAGATTTGACCATGCTTTCAACACTCGCCGACATCAAGCCAGGAAGCAAGGTTTCTTAATGAATTTAATTGATTCACACGCCCATTTAACAAGCGAAGAATTTAATGAAGACAGGCTCTTTATAATAAGAGACCTGTCTAATTTCTCTATAGAAGCTGTGGTTAATCCAGGAACAAACCTTGAAAATTCAAGGGAAAATGTAAGGCTTGCCAAGGAATTTAAAAACTTCTATGCCCAGGTAGGAATCCACCCATCAGACGTTGAAGAAATGGGAGAAAACGACCTTGCTGAGATTGAAAAACTTGCCAAAGATGCTGTAGCAATCGGGGAAATTGGCCTTGATTATTATTGGACAACAGAGACCAAGGACTTACAGAGAAAAGTTTTTATTGCCCAGCTTGATATGGCAAGGAAGCTCGGAAAGCCAGTTGTAATCCACAATAGGGAAGCGACAGAAGATATTATGGAGATTTTATCAAATTATAAGGATTTAAAGGTACAAATCCACTGTTTTTCAACAAGCGAAGATACCCTAAAAACCTTTATGGATTGGGGTTTTTATATTTCAATCGGAGGGGTTGTGACCTATGGCAACGGTCTAAATGAAAAGGCTGCCGCAGCCCTCGTACCAATTGAAAGACTCATGCTTGAAACAGATAGTCCATATCTCACTCCAGATCCTTATAGGGGAATGAGAAATGATCCTAGAAAGATTATAGAAGTGGCAAGAAAAATTGCGGAAATAAGGGGAATGAAATTGTCGAAAGTCGCCAAGTGGACAAGTAAAAACGCAAGGGAGTTTTTTGGCCTATGATAAAAGAGACAATTGTTGTTGAAGGAAAAGATGATATAGCCAATGTCAAAAGGGCAATAGACTGCGAAATGATTGCAACTAATGGCCTCGGTTTTGGCGAAGACCTTATAAAAAGACTTATAGAAATAAACGAGAGGTGCGGGATAATTATCCTAACTGACCCTGATTATGCAGGTAAAAGAATTAGGGCAAGGCTTGCCCGCCACATTCCAACTGCCAAGCACGCCTACATTGACAGGAAAAAAGCCATCAAAAAGGGCGACCTAGGCGTTGAAAATGCAGAGCCTGAGGTAATTATAGATGCCCTAAAAAGGGCCAAGGCGGAAGAAACAACCCGCAGGGAAGAATTTACCATGGCAGATTTAGTGAAAAATGGTCTTTCTATTGGCGATGGGTCTCGAGAAAAAAGGGCTAAACTTGGCGAATTATTAGGGATTGGCTATTATAATTCCAAGGGACTTTTGGCCAAGCTAAATTCCTTTGGGGTAAGTCGAGAAGAATTTGAAAGGGCGGTAGAAAGTTTATGAGAAAATTATATTCACCAAAGGTTGTAAAGGACATAATCGACCTCTACGGCTTTAGGTTTTCCAAATCTTTGGGTCAAAACTTTTTGATTGACAAAAATTTTGTCGATAAAATCGTGGATGGGGCTGACATTGCCGGGAAAAACGTAATTGAAGTAGGTCCTGGTATTGGGACAATTTCTTATGAGATGGCAAAAACTTGCAAAAAGCTCGTCCTAATTGAAATTGACTATAGTCTTATTCCAATCCTTGAAGAAAATATGTCCGACTTTGATAATGTTACAATTATCCACCAGGATATTTTAAAAACTGATTTGAAAGAAATTCAGGATAAGTATTTTGGCGGAGAAGCCTTTGATTTTGTGTCAAATCTTCCATACTATATCACAACACCAATTATAGAAAAAATCTTTGAAGAAGACCTTGATTGCCACTCTATGACCATCATGGTTCAAAAGGAAGTGGCAGATAGGATGCTTGCCACAGAAAAAGACAAGGACTATTCATCTTTGTCTGTCTTTGTAAAATACTATTCTGAGGCTAAACTTTTGACCAAGGTTCCAAAGTCAGTCTTCATGCCTCAGCCAAAGATAGATTCATCTGTCCTAAGGCTTGATTTGAGGATTTATGATGAAGATGTAAACAAGGAAAAATTATTTGCCCTAGTTAAGGCAGGTTTCCTAAAAAGACGCAAAACCATCCTAAATTCCCTATCTGCGGTGGCGGAAAAAGATGATTTGAGAAAAGTTTTTGAAACTTTGGACCTTAAGGAAAATCTCAGGGCAGAAAATCTTTCTCTAGATGATTATATAAAAATTGTAAATGAATTAGAAAATTGTTAGACTAGAAGGGTCATAGAGATTTTTATCTATGATCTCTTCTAGGATTTTTTCTTTGATTTTTATTTTATCTAAAGATTTAAGGAGGGTCTTCCTATCATCAAAATCAGAAAGGAAAGTATTGGTAAATTCGCCCTTGTGTTCGGTAGAAAATACCCAAGCATTTTCGTGATTTTCATCTCCCAAATTATTTATAGAACAAAATACATCATCAAAGACAAATTCAATTTCATGGCCAATTACAAGTAGGTCTTTTAATTTTTTGTAGGAAAATTCTTTCATAATAGCTCCTAGGTTTTATTTTTTCAAATATTGGGTATATTTAAATCCTAAAGATAAATCCTTGAGATAATTATATATTATTTTCTAAAAATGGGTATAAATAATTTAGAGAAAAATAGAAAGAGGGATATAAATGCACGATATTACAATTTATACATCAAATACTTGCGTATTTTGCAAGGCAGCTAAACAATATTTTAAGGAAAACAACATCGAATTTACAGAAAGAAATATCGACGAAGACAAGGAAGCTGTAAATTACCTTATCGAAAAGGGTTACAGGGGAGTGCCTGTAATTAATATCGATGGTGAAGACATTGTTGGTTTTGATAAGGAAGTTATCGAAGCAAAACTTAAATAAAAAAATCAGACCTGGATGACCAGGTCTTTTGTTTTGGAAATTTTATCTGTATTTGATATTGGAATTTACAGTTTCTATGTCTTTGCCTAGGCAATATTTGATATAGGGAACGAGGTAGTCCTTGTCGATTGCCTTTGGACCAAAAATTAGCCTTTGATATCTTAGTTCGTAGTCTGTAAGGTAGGTTCCTAAAAATGGGAGAGGGAAGTTTGGGTTGTGGAATTTTATTTCCTTGAAATGGCATCGTGAATCGTCCTCGTCAAGGTCTACTACAATCCTGTATTCACCCTCATAGGCGTAGGCATCTTTCTTGAAATAATAGGAAATTTTATCAAGTTTTAAGAAAATCTCATTATTAAAGGTCCTTAAAAGTTGACTTTTGTTGGTAGAATCTTTTTTATAAATTTCTACGATTTTTCCTATATAGGCCTCATAGTCCACCTTCAATTTCTTTAATAGACCATTGATCTCATCAGACTTTTCATTGTAGTTAATGGCCTTATCTCCGATGTAAAACACCTTTACAAGCCTTACCATATCGTCATTTATAATTGATTTTATAAATTCTTTGGAAAATTCGAGGAAGACTCCCTTGGTGTCATCGGCATATTGCTTCCACATTGGGAGAGAATCTGCCATTGACGATGCGGAAAGGAGGTAGATTTTGTTGTTGCCGTAGTTATTTAGGTTTATAAAATCTTCATTGCCGTCGTTTAGATATTCAAAAAGGGCCTTACCCTCCATAGGGTCGTTTAACATTCTAGCGTTGGTGAGCCTTAGCTTGTTCCTATAAATTTGGTCGACTTCTTCGATGTCAGCGTCAATCAGGTAGCCCAGGCTGTCAAGGGAAGTGTAGTGGCCGATTGATAGCTTGTTTTCAGCGTTTTTAAGGTTTTCGTAGTCGGAAGGTTTGACTGTCAAAAGGTCAATAAGTTCCTCTATATCATAGGAAATTGCTTCTTCATAGGTCCTGAGATTGTCTTCTTCTTGGGGCAAAATCTTATAAAAATTATTTAGTTTTTCAAAAATATTTAGGCTGTCCCTAAATTCATATTCCAGAGGGGATAAATATTCCTTATAAAAATCTTTGCTTTTTGCTTGGCTTTCAAAGTCGAGATTTCCAAGGACTTCAAGGGCCTGATTTATAAATTCATAGATGATATTTATCTCAGAATCTTTTTTTATTTTCTTATTTATAGATGCGAAAATTTTAAAAATTTCTTCGGTTTTGCCAAAATCATTTAAGACGTTGGCAATTTTAAGTAAGGAAAGGTTGAAACCATCAAATTCCCTTAGGAGGGAGTCCTTGATTATGGTGTGGTAGCCCATATTTTTACCTGTGAAATAGTCAGTCTTCTTTAAAATTAGATCATTTAAGTCAGTTAGGATTTCCCTGGTCTTTTTCTTTCCTAAAAAATTTACCATATTTAAGTAATAGGAAGGGTTTGAAAAGACTGTAATATAGGAAGATAGGTCTTTTATCTGGTCATTTGATAGGGAAATTAGACCTTCTTTTTCATTGTAATCTTCTTTTAAGAGGTCGTAGGCCCTGTATTTAAGGTCAGAAATATCTCTAGAATCTTTAAAACTTAGGTCTTCCTTGTATAATTTTATGTCACCTAGTTTGATTTTCTCTTTTGGATTTGATCCAGAAAGATAGGATACGTGGAATTTAGTATTGAACTTGTAGTCAAGGTCTTCCATCATTTTTAAAAACAAAGACTCTTTGTAGATAGGAGTTAGGTCTTTGAGGGCTGATTTATTTTCATAAAAGTTGAAGGAAAGGCCTTCCTTTAGGCTTTGATCCCTGATTATAAGAGGAGATTCGCCAATAAAACCTATAAATTCATTGATTTTAAAGATTGAAATTCCATCAAGCTCCTTAAAAAATTTTGCTTTTAAGGATGGTTCTTGGAGGATTTTTCTTAAAAATATTTCGTCATAGGAATAAATGTTGGTAAATACCACTTCCTTGTTTATTTTATTTTCTTTTACATATGCTGGATCGTCCTTTAAAAGGTCGATTAGGATTTTTTCTAAATTTTCCATCTTCCCTCCATTCTTGATATTACTATACTAACAAAAAAATTTTTTCATAAAAAAGCCCGCAAGGCTTGCGGGTCTAATAGATATCTATTGATTGAATTGTACCATTAAGGGCGTTTAGTTTTATGGTGTAGCCGTCGTTGGTTTTTAGGTAGTAGGCCTTGATTGTGGTCGATTCGTTTTTAGGGTCTTCAGTCAAATCATCCCCGAAATTCTTTTTTATATCGTATACAGAATCTTCAAGTTTAACACCCATGGTCTCAAAGTCCCTATTATTATTTATGACTGAAGCTGTAAGCTCCTTAATTACAGTATTTTCAATCTTTTCCCTGTCTGTATCAAGGTCGTAAAAGGCCTCCAAAAGGTAGAATTCTCGGTAAACTTCATTGTTAACCCCGTCTGTAAACCAAGTTGGCTTAGGCTCAAAGGAGTCTCCTATTCTTGAAATAGTCGCAACAAGCCTACCGTCCTTTTCATCAAGGGAATATGTGAAGCCATTCTTCTTGAAATCAGCCAGGGTAAGAGGAAATTTATAAAGCTCTCCCTCAATTATAAATGAAGAATCCCTTTTAAATTTGGTTGAATTTCCCTTTTTTGGTGCTGTGGTCACATATGGATTTTGGGCGGGTTCTAGGGCCTTTTCTGTGGTTATCAAAATTGGATAGGTAAAGGCCATTATTAGGTTCAGAATGGCAAGAAGGAGGATTTTCTCCCCGAAGTGCTTATTGACCCCATCTATAAGGGCGATTATGGCGCCGATTGTGCCTAAGCTTGCACAAAGCATGGAGGCAAGCATTAGTGGCCTATCAAAACCAAATATATTAATATAAGAATACCTAAAGATAAAAGAAATTATTAGGACCAATAAACCTATAATAAGGGTTGCTTGGTAGATTTTTTTCTTGTCTATAAATTTCATATGTTTCCTCATTTTTTCAAAATCTTCACAATACTCTACACTTTTCTTAAAAAAAATACAAATCCGTGTTATAATTAAAATAGATAAGTGGGTTTACGAAAACCAGCTTAAATCTGTACTTAATTTTAAAAGGGGGACATATGTTCGATTTTAAACAAGCGAAGGCAAGAGTTGACGAGGTAATCAATCCTACCCATCTAATTTATTCTGAGGTTTTTTCTGATGCATCAAATAACAATGTGTACATAAAGCCAGAAAATCTCCAAAAAACAGGTTCTTTCAAGCTAAGGGGAGCCTACAACAAATTATCCAAATTAGACAAGGAAGCTGCTGATAAGGGAATCATCACAGCATCTGCAGGCAACCACGCCCAAGGTGTGGCATTTTCTGCCCAAAAACTTGGCATGAAGGCTGTTATTTGTATGCCAGAGCATACTCCAATGATAAAGGTTGACGGCACTTTGAAATACGGAGCAGAAGTCGTTCTCTATGGGGCAAGCTTTGATGAATGTAAAGACCACGCCCTAAAACTTGCCGAAGAAAAAGGCTATACCTTCATCCCACCTTTTGATGACCTAGACGTTATCGAAGGCCAGGGCACAATCGGTCTTGAAATTGTAGAAGAGCTTAAGTATGTCGATTATGTTTTGGTCCCAGTTGGCGGTGGTGGTCTTATTTCAGGTGTGGCCAAGTGTCTAAAACAAATTTCACCACTAATTAAGGTAATTGGTGTTGAGCCATATTCTGCAAGGAGCATGAAAGAAGCTATCAAACAAGGCCACATAGTGACCCTTGAGGGGGTTGACACAATCGCTGACGGTACAGCAGTTGCAACTGTTGGTAAGGCAAATTATGAGATTTGTAAGGATAATGTTGATGACTGGATAACAGTAACTGACGAAGAAATCCTAATGGCCTTTATCAAGTTGATTGAAAAACATAAGCTAATTGCAGAACCATCAGGCATTCTTCCACTAGCAGCTCTTGATAAACTTAATTTCTTTAACAAAAATGTTGTCTGCCTAGTTTCTGGCGGCAATATCGACATGTCTTTCATTTCCCAACTAATTAACAGGGGTCTATATGAAACAGGACGTATCGCAAGGATTGAAGTTGAGCTTCCAAATATACCAGGCAAGCTCCAAGGACTTCTAACAGAAGTTGCCCAAACAAAGGCAAATGTCATTTCTATTGAGCACGACGGCTTTAAAGAAGCAAGCAGATTTAAGAATATAAACGTAGTCCTAACTCTTGAAACTAACGGCAAGGACCACGTCAATAAAATCAGAGAAGTAATAGGTAAGAAGGGATATATCATACATTGATGAAACTAAGCGACTTAGTTAGGAAAATTAAATATTTAGAAATAAAGCACGGAGCAGATTTTGAAATAAATGCAGTGACCAATAATTCCCAAAAAGTGGGAGAAAACTCTATCTTTGTAGCGGTTAAGGGTTCGATTTTTGATGGCCATAAGTATATTGACGAGGCTATTGAAAAGGGTGCCAAGGCCATTGTCCACACAGAAGAAGTGGAATACAGGGATGGGATTACCTACTTGAAGGTCGCAGATCCAAGGGAAACTTTGGCAGAAATTTCAAACCTAATCACAGATTTCCCATCAGAAAAACTAAATGTGATTGGTGTAACAGGTACAAACGGGAAAACAACCACATCAAAATTAATTGCCTATCTGATTGAAAAAATCTTTGGACCTTGTGCCAATATTGGCACTGATGGGGCAAATGTGGGTGGAGAAATAATTGAAACTTCAAATACAACTCCGGACATAACTGAAATTAACAAGGTTTTAGAAAAGTGCCTTGAAAAGGGAATTAAATATGTAACTCTTGAGGCATCTAGCCACGGCCTAGTCCAAAAAAGGCTGTCTGGAGTTCATTTTAAAGTAGGGATTTTTAACAATCTTTCCACAGAGCACCTTGATTACCACAAGACTATGGATGAGTATTTCAAGGCCAAGATGATTCTTTTTGAAAATTCTGAAATCACAATAGCAAATATAGACGATCCTTGGGGAGAGAAAGCTGTTAAACTTTATGAAAATACCCTAACTTTCGGAAAATCTGACAGGGCAAATATCAGAGCTACTGATGTGAGAAAAACAAGTGAGGGAATTTCCTTCAAAATTGATGGCGTGGACTTTTTTATAAGGACAATCGCAGATTTTGAACTTAATAATTATCTGGCAGCCATTTCCACACTTAAGATTTTGGGGGCAAGCTTAACCGAGCTAAGCCAGGTAATAACTGATTTTCCAGGTGTAGGTTCAAGGTTTGAATATATAGGAAATGACAAGGGCTTAAATGTAATCGTGGATTTTGCCCACACTCCAAGGGCCTTTGAAGAAATTTTTAAAACCCTACCAGAGGATAAGAAAAAAATTGCAGTTTTTGGGATCCAAGGCGATAGGAACGCTGAATTCAGGAACCTAATTGGAAAGACTGTTTCTGATTACGGGATTTATGCTATTGTCACTACAGACGACCCAAAATTTGACACCTACGAAAACATTTCAAAAGATATAGTAGGTGGAATGGCAGAAAATTACGGTGCCTACACCCTTATAAAGGACAGGAACGACGCTATAGAAGCGGCCCTTAGAATGGCAAAGCCAGGTGATTACGTTCTCTTTATGGGCAAGGGCGAGGAGAATTTCATAAAACTACATGGCAATGAAAAAACTCCTTGGAACGAAAAAGCGACTATCAGAGAGATTTTGGAAAAAATATGAAAACCGTATTAATAGGTGGAGGCGTGGCAGGCTTATTTTTTGCTAATCTCTACGACGGCAACCTAATAGTTGTCGAAAAAAACGACGTGGCAGGAAGAAAACTTCTGGCTACGGGCAACGGTAGGTGCAATTTCACCAATTTAAATCTATCCCTAGATAATTTTCATTCTTCTGGAGGAGATTTCTATAAATACGCTTTGGGAAAATATGACAACTATGATTTGATAAATTTCCTAAATGATTTGGGGATTTTGACAACCTCACTTCCATCAGGAAGGTGCTATCCACAAACATTGAGCGCTAAGACAATCAGGGACATTTTGTATTTAAATGCGAGGGGAAAATTTCTTTTTGAAAGCCAAGTAAAAGATATTGACTTTGAAAACCATCTTGTAATCATAGATGATGCCAAAATTTACTTTGATAAATTAATTATAGCCACAGGTGGAATAAGTCTGCCAGGTTCAGGTTCAGATGGGAAAATTTTTGAAATCCTAAGGCCTTTTCACAAGGTCACAAGGTTAACTTACGGGATTACTAATTATAAAACAGCAAATCCTCTTTCAAAAAAAGCCAAGGGAGTGAGGGTAAGTGCCAAGGCAAGTCTTTTTGTAGGTGGTAAATTTATAAAAGAATCCACAGACGACGTGATTTTTCAAACATATGGCTTAACTGGCACAGCTATCTTTGACCTATCAAATGAGATTTCTTACGCACTTTCAGACGGGAAAGATATTTGGGTTTGTCTTGATCTTTTGGTTGATTATTCTGAAGAAAAACTCTTGGAAATCATAAAAAAACTAGGAGAAAAAAATCAAAATAAGACCATCGAAGAATCTTTAATGGGTTTTTTGAATGCAAAACTTATCATTGATGTCCTAAATAGGGTAAAATTAAAGAGTAAGATGAAGGTAAGCGGTATGAATGATGGGGAAATCAAAAATCTTATCGGGACTATAAAGGATTTGAGATTTAAAATTACTGGTATAAATGATGAGGAAAATGCCCAAGTTACTATTGGTGGCATCGATACAGAATTTGTAGACCCAAATACTTTTGAATCCAAAATCATACCAAATCTTTACTTTATAGGCGAAGTCCTAGATGTGGATGGAGCTTGTGGAGGCTATAATATCCAGTGGGCCTACTCGTCTGCCAAGGCGTGTGCAAGGGGCCTTTTAAGAAATGATAGAGAGGAAATTAATGTTAAAGATAAATAGAAAGTTAAGAGAAATGAGAGATAATGGCGAAAGCATCAAGCTTGCAATCATTGGTTGTGGCAAGATGGGTGGATCTTTAATCAGCCAATTATCCAAACTTGACGCCATGGAAGTCAAATTAGTAATTGATAGGAATCCAAGAAAGGCCATCAAAGCTTTGACCCAAGCTGGTATTGCCGAAGATAAGATTATCTACACAGATGATTACAATGAAGGTTACGAAGTTCTTGAAAAAGGCTATGTGGCAGTATCTACAAATTACAGACTTTCTTATAAATTATTGCAAATTAATGCGGTTGTGGATTGTACAGGAAATCCTCCTTTTGGGGCAGTAATCGCTCGTAAAACCATCCAATACCACAAACACATGATTAGCTTCAATGTTGAATGTGAGGCAACAGTTGGTCCTGTCCTTCACGATATGGCCAAAAAAGCAGGCGTCGTTTACACAGGAATTTTAGGGGATGAACCAGGTGCAATTATGGAACTTGTGGACAATGCTTATGGCATGGGTCTTGAAGTCCTAGTAGCTGCTAAGGGTAAAAACAATCCTCTAAATAACTATGCCACAGCAGAAAGCCTTGAAGAAGAAGCAAAATCTAAAAAACTTTCTCCAAGGATGCTAACTAGCTTTGTCGACGGCACAAATACCATGATCGAGCTAAACTCAGTATGCAACGCCCTTGGATTTTTGCCAGATACCTTTGGTTGCCACGGTATTACTACGAGTCCAGAAAAGGCTGTAGAAGATTATAGGCTAAAAAGAGATGGGGGAGTTTTAAACTCATATGGAGTTGTAGATTTCTCTCCAGGTATGGCTCCAGGAGTATTTATAATCGCAACAAGCGACCAAGAAGACGTGAGAGATTTGATGAAGTTTTTAGGTTGCGGAGATGGACCAAATTATTTATTATATAGGCCATACCACCTAACAAGTCTTGAAGCGCCTATTACAATCTTTAATGCAGTTGTTGAAAACGAGCCAACTATAGCCCCAATTCACGGCCAGGTGGCAGACACTGTAACAATAGCAAAAAGAGATATCAAAAAGGGTGAAAAACTTGAAGGAATCGGATCTGACAAGGTCTTTGGTAAACTAACTAGCCACGATAGGTCAATAGAAGAAGACCTACTTCCAATAGGCCTAATCACACCAAAAACCGAAGCAATAGTTGATATACCAAAAGACACTGTAATAGATATGTCCATGGTAAAAATCGATGAAAAAGCAACAATCTCAAGACTAAGAAGAAGACAAAATTCAATGAAACTATAAAAATAATTTTGAATCCACAGGTAGGCTACTTGTGGATTTTTTATGTGAATTTTACAAATAATTTACATAAGAAGAAAGAAATTTTAGTAAAATTATTGTAGGAATAAGCAAAGTATAATTTTGCTGGGAGGGATTATGGAAAATTTGATAGAAGTTAGAGGTCTTGTCAAAAAATACAAGGATTTAACAGCAGTCGATAGACTTGACTTAGATGTTAAAAAGGGGCGAATCTTGGGGCTTTTGGGTCCCAATGGCTCAGGAAAATCCACAACAATAAATTGCATCTTAAGTCTTTTAAAAAAAGACGCTGGCAGTGTCAAAATCTATGGCAAGGAAATGAGTCCAGATGCCTACGATATAAAAGAAAAAATTGGTGTAGTTTTCCAAGATGTGGGCGTCTATGATGAGCTAAATGTCTATGAAAATATAGATTATTTTTGCGGATTATACATAGGTGATAAAAATGAAAGAAAAGAGCTAATCCAAAGGGTTTTAAACCTGGTTGGCCTAAATGATTTTGTAAAATTTAAGCCTAAAAAACTTTCGGGCGGTCTTTTAAGAAGGCTAAATATAGCCTGTGGCATAGCCCACAGACCTGATATAATTATCCTTGACGAGCCAACAGTGGCAGTAGATCCCCAATCTAGGAATAATATTTTAGAAGGCATAAAAAAACTAAACCAGGAAGGTTCTACAATAATCTACACTTCCCACTACATGGATGAGGTTGATTATTTGTGCGATGATATAGTTATAATAGATAAGGGCAAGGTGATTGCCAAAGGAACATCGGATGAGCTTAAGGATATGACCCAAGTTAACGAGAAAATATCATTCGTAGCTAATGATTTGCCAGGTCAAGTGGTTGATAAACTTAAGAACATGGACCACATAATAGATTTTTCTTATAAGGATAATACATGTAAGATGACTTTTTCCAAAAGCTGCGAGAAGCTTTTAAGCCTTGTGGAAATCCTTACAGAATCAAAAGTTGATTACAGGTCTATAAATGTTGAAAAACCAAGTTTAAATGACGTTTTCCTAGAACTTACTGGCAAGGATTTGAGGGACTAATATGTTTTTGCATTCTTTTAAAAATACCTTTAAATATTTGCTCAGGGAAAAAGCTATGGTTTTTTGGGCCCTAGTTTTTCCAATCATTCTAGGCATTCTTTTCAAACTCGCCTTTGGAGGTATTACTGAAAATAATAAGTTTGAAGCAATTGAAATCGCCGTAAGCGAAAGGGCCTTATCCGATGAGAATTTTAAAACTTTCCTAGATACCATGGAAGATGAGAATTATTTTAAAATTACAAAGTCTAATGATAAAGAAATCCTTAATACAAATTCAGATATCAGGGTCTATATAGAAGAAAAAGATGAAATCTTAACTAAAAAATCTGGAATAGAAGAAACCATTGTCGAGACAATTTTAAATGATTATTTGCAAAAATCTGAGATGATTGTAAGGATTATGAAAGAAAATCCTCAAACTGATATTGCAAAGCTTTTAGAAGTAGAAGATTATATAAAAGATGAGTCCAGGAAAAATATGGATCCTATAAATACCTTTTTCTACACCCTAGTGGGCATGACTGCGATTTATGGCTATATGTGGGGGCTTTATGTAATTTACCAATACGAGGCAAACCTGTCTGTAAATGCCAAAAGAAACTTAGTTGCGCCCATAAAAAAATCTGTAAGTCTTCTAGCATCTATCCTTGCTTCTTGGATTATAAACTTTGTCATTACCCTTATCTTTATTTTATATCTCGATAAAGCTTTGGGAGTTGAATTTGGAGGAAGGATGTGGCTTCTAGTTCTCTTATCCTTGGTATCTTCTCTAGCAGGAGTTGCCCTGGGTATTCTAATAGGAGTATCAAATAAAAAATCAATTGAATTTAAGATAAACCTAGGAATCGCTATAAACATGCTGATGAGTTTTTTATCTGGGATGATGATTTCAAGTGTAAAGGTGCTTATCCAAGAGAAAATTCCGATTTTAGGGAAAATTAATCCTGTTTCGGTAGTTACAGATGCAATTTACTCCCTATATTATTATGAGTCTACATCAAGATTTTTCCAAAACATTGGACTTTTAATCCTAATCAGCCTAACATTTTTCTTAGCAAGTCTATTTTTTATGAGAGGTAAGGAATATGAGAATCTTTAAAAATTATTTTAAGATAGTAAAGGGCCATAAGTTCTCAATTTTGTTATACACCATAATTTTTCTATCCATAATTTCCTTTACGAGTAAGTCTAGTGATAATAATAATTTCTATGCAAATGTAAGGCCAGATATCTATATCAAAGATGAGGCAAATACTGACCTATCAAAGGGACTTAAGAGTTATTTGGCTAAGAAAACTGTAATTAAGGAGATGGACGAATCGGTAGTTGAAGATAAGCTTTTTTACCAGATGATAAGCGCTTACCTTGTAATTCCAGAAAATTTTGGCAAGGAAAGGAAGGTGGATTTCAAGGCTTGCCCCGGTGATATGTATGGGATGGTTGTAAAAGAGCATATAAACCAATACCTAAACCAGGTAAAAACCTACGAATTAGCAGGGTTTTCTACAAAGGATGCTATAAAGTATAGCAATGAAGATTTGGAAAAAACGATAGATGTTGGGATAATAAGTGGGATTGACCTAGGAAAGGAAGATAACTCATTATTTTATTTCAACTTTATCAACTACTTAATCCTTGCCCAAGTTCTTCTTATCGTATCAACTATTGTAAGCGTATATAGGAAAAAGAATCTTGCTATGAGAAATGCGGCAAGTCCAATTCCAAAACATAGGCAAAACTTAGAATTGATCCTAGGGCACGTCCTTACAGGCTTAATAGTTTGGGCCCTTTATATTTTAATGTTTGTACTCCTCTACAAATATGACTTTAGCAAGGAGTATACAAACTTAATGATTGTAAATTCTTTGTTCTTCACAATCAGTGTTGTGACTATGGCGGTATTTATTTCAAGCCTAATCTCAAACGAAAATACCATTTCGGGAATCATGCAGGTAGTATCTTTGGGATCATCGTTTTTGTGTGGGGCCTTTGTACCTCAAGCCCTTCTTTCAAAAACTGCTTTGACACTTGGAAAAATTTTCCCATCCTATTATTATATCAAAAATAACGAAATGCTTTTAGAAAATCCAAGTTTTGGCACAATTTTGCCAAATATTGGAATCATGCTGGCTTTTTCTCTAGCCTTTGTCCTTATAAGTGTGGTTATGAAAACAAGAACAAATGATAAAATTTCTTAAAAATCCCCTGCTTTAGCGGGGTTTTTTTGGGTAGGAATATATCATCAATAGAAATGAGGGAAAATGATGGAGAAAAAAGAGATTTATTCAAAATATTTAGACAGGAATGTGACTTACACCTTTATAGAGGATAAAGATTCGGATTTGTTTTTGTATTTTTTTGATGGAGCAAATCTTTATGATAAAAAAGAATCCTTTATGGGAGAGATATGGGCTCTTGACAAAGCAATAGAAAAAATTGGACTTAGGGCAAATCTTGTTGGCATTTATTGTGCAGAGGGAGTTGAAAGGGCCAATGAGTATTCGCCTTTTGAAAATTTCACAAATGAAGAAGCTAGGGAAAATCTAACTCCTAAGGGGATTTTGACAGGAAAATTTATTATAGAAGAGTTAATTCCTCTTGTAGAAAAAAATAAAAAAGCCTCATCAAGGCTCATTGGAGGCTCATCCATGGGAGGAATAATGAGTCTTTATATGGGAAGCCAATACCCTGAGATTTTTGATAAGGTTTTGGCTATGTCGACTCATTTTATCCTGGAACCCGTTGGAATGGGCGAGATTTTAGCAAAATATGATTCGGAAAATAAACAAAAAATATATTTAGATACAGGCACGAAAGAATTTGATGATGAAATTATTCAAAAATCTTATGTATCTTTGTCACAAATGGCTTATGGTTTTTTAAAAGCTAAGATGGATATTAAATATGTAATTGATGAGGGTGCAATTCATAACGAAAAATATTGGCAAAAAAGATTGCCAGATGCCTTAAGATTTTTATATAAGCTTTAAAAAAGAGCTAGACCTAGTCGGTTTAGCTCTTTTAGCGTGTATTAATAATTATAGTCCAAATATTTCTGTGCCGAGTTTGGTTTCTTTTGGATCTACTCCTTCAAAGACGATTTTCTTCACATCCATTTGGTATTTTATGTCACCCCAGAGGATGCCGCCTACAAATTTATCGCCATTTTTAAAGAGTTTGTAGATTTTTTCTCCGTCTTCTTTTTTGACTTCTTCTATGCCATCACCTGTATTAAGGCCTGCTGAAAATAGCTTGATGTCGCCAAGCATGAGGGTTGAGAATGGTTTTGGCTGTTCGTATAATTTATTATCGCCAGTCATGTTTGCGCCAGCGATTTTTCCCATTTCCATAGATGCAGTCCAAAGACCGATTGAGAAGTTCCCGATTTGGGCAACGTCGCCTGCAGCATAGATGTCTTCACCTTCTACTTGTAGGTTTTCTCCAACAAGGATACCCCTGTCTGTTTTAATGCCAGAATTGGCTGCGACTTCAATATTTGCCCTAACACCTGCTTGGATCATGATGGCATCAGCTTCTAGTTCTGTGCCGTCGGTTAGTTTTAGTCCACAAACCCTGCCGTCTTTTACAAGGATTTCTTCGCTGAATTTGCCTGTAAGGGTCTTCATTCCCATTTCATTTAGGGCCTTTTCTAATTTTTGTGATAGGTCCTTGTCAAGTTGTCTTGCTAATAGGTAGTCAAAGGCTTCAACGATTGTGATTTCAATGCCTAGGTGGGAAATAGAGTTTGCTGCTTCTAGGCCTAGGATACCGCCACCGATGATAATTAGCTTATTTTTACCAGACAAATATTTTTTGAAACATTTAAGGTCGTCAGAGCTTCTTATTGCAAAAACACCTTCAGCATCAGAGTTTTTGATAGGTGGTACAAAGGCGTGGGAACCAGTGGCTATCAAAAGCTTGCTGTATTCGTATTCTTGGCCGTCTTTTCCTATGGCTTTTTTATTTTCTTTATCGATTTTTTCTATGTAGGTGTCAAGTTTGACTTCTATGCCTTTTTCCTGATACCAGTTTTCTTTCTTTACAAGAATTTCCTCGTCTGTATAATCTTTTTCAATTAATTCTGAAAGTCTGGTTCTCCAATAAGTAAGGCCGTGTTCGTCTGAAACTATTAAAATTGAACCTTTTGGGTCATTTTTTCTTATTTCTTCAGCTGCTGAAAGGCCGCTAATTCCGTTACCAATAATTAAATAATCGTACATATATTATCCTTTCTGTCTATTACTTAACAATATTATATCACTTTGAAGAGTCCTTAACAATCCTAAAGTCTTTCTTTATTGGAGTATAATGGATACATGAGGAAAGCTGAGATTAAGGATTTAAAGAAAATTGTAAATATTATTGAAAATGCGAAAAAATCTCTAAAGGACGAGGGAATTGACCAGTGGCAGATTGGTTCTATGAATGAAGATTTTTTAAAAGGTCAAATTGCAACTGGCAAATCTTTTGTTTATGAAGACCAAGGTGTGGTTTGTGCCTACTCTTTTTTATCCGATGACAAGGAGGAAGCCTACAAGCCTTGGGAAGATGACTTTGAAGGCAGAAAACCTCTTACTATCCACACCTTTGCAGTGGGCATGGATATGACCAAGAGGGGAATTGCTACGAAATTTTTTATAGATATTATAATCTATGCGGAGAAAAATTCTTTCGATGCACTTAGGATTGATACCCATGAGGATAATTTCAAGATGCGTGGCCTAATTAATAAACTCGGTTTTAGAAAGATAGGGCAAATTTTTATTGACGAAGAAGGGACAAAAAAGCCTAGAATTTGCTATGAGAGATTCTTATGATAAATGAAAGCCAAAGGATAATTATAGAAAAGGCCCAGACGCCGGCTGCTGTTATTGCAGGGCCTGGGACAGGAAAGACCTACACGATTGTAAAAAAAGTCATTTCCCTAATCAAAAACCAGGGTCTTAGCCCAAATAGGATTTTGATTACAACCTTCACAAAAAAAGCTGCAAGCGAGCTTCAAACAAGGATTATTTCTGAATTTAATAGGGAAGGGATCAAGACCGAACTTAAGGATATGATGATTGGGAATTTCCATTCCCTTGCTCTGGATTTTCTTGAAAAATATCCATCTCTTGACAGGCCGTTTTTGGATGCCAAGGTTATAGACCAGGTTGTTGAAGGTTACTTGATTGAAAAAAACTTAGACCTTTATAAAAAAATAGAAAATTACGAAAAATACATAACCTACAACCATGCCTGGGAAATCAAAGGGATTTACGAAGAAATTACCAACAAACTAATTGATGTTGAAGGGCTTTTGAAGTCAGAAAATCCTAGGGAAGTTTTTGCTGGGCAAATTTTTTTGACTCACGAAAAGCTTCTGAGGGAAAAAAATCTGATTAATTTCCAGATGATTTTGAGGGATTTTTACCTGCTTTTAAAAGATCCTGTCAGGGGCGATGCAATCAGAAATGGAATTGATTTTGTAATTGTGGATGAATACCAAGATACAAACTATATCCAGCAAGAAATCGCCTTTAATTTGGTAAAAGATAAGGAAATTATGGTCTTTGGTGACGACGACCAGTCCCTTTATTCTTTTAGGGGTGCAGATCCTAGGAATCTCACAGATTTTTCGGAAAAGTTTTTTAAGGCCAAGGGCTATAAGGCTTTTACTTACAAACTCGATATAAATTACAGGTCCAACCAGGCAATAATTGATAAGTCTTTAAAATGGCTTGATAACAAAGACTATGCCAGTGAAAATAAAAAAAATTTGAGGTCTAACGATAAGGAAATAAACCCAAATACAATTGTAAGGGCTAGGGCGGGTGAACTTAAGAACCTAGCAACAATAATTAGGATTTTAAAGCAAGATATAAATCTTGGTCAGATTGCCTTTTTGTTTCCATCTTTGAACCACGCCTATGTTTCAAAACTCCAGTCCTATTTCGAAAAGGTGGGAATTAGGGTTTTGAATAAAAAATCTTCCCAGTTTTTTAAGAGGGATGAAATCAGGGGCTTTATCTACCTAATCATGAAAATTGGCCAAATTAAAACTATTTATGAAGACCCTTCTACAATATATGGTGGCTTTGCAAAAAATAAGGCTAAGTATAAAAACTACTTGCATTATTTAGGAAAAGACGAAAGTTTGAAGGCAGATGTGGAAATACAAAATTTCATAGAAGCTGAAAAAGAAAGCGACCTTTCAATTACCAATCTTTTTTATAAGGCTATGGGGCTTGAATATTTTAGGAAATTTTTAATCATGGACGAAGATGACCTAGATGGGGCAAGAGTCCTGGGAAATATTTCCACAATGATTAATCTTGCCAAAGATTTTGATGAAATTTTTAAAAATGAAAATCTCATGGACCATTACAAGGAATTTGTATCTTCTTATTTGGAATACCTATTTGTGTCAAGGGCCATAGAAGAATATTCAAATATTGATAGCCACAAGGATGCAGTGAATTTCATGACCATCCACCAGGCCAAGGGTCTTGAGTTTGAAGTTGTCTTTATATCGGGTCTTTACGATTCGCCAAAGCCTTCTAAACCTGGATTTTTAGCAGACTTTGACCCTAATGATTATTCTTATGTAAAAGATTTTTACAGGAAATATTACACAGGTTTTACTAGGGCCAAAAATCTTTTGGTTCTTCTGGATAATAGCGAAGACTATAAGCTAAGTAAATTTTCCGAATCCTTCCCAAGGTCATCAGCCATCAAGAGCCTTGATTTTGAAAGGACTAAGGAGAAAAAGGAAAAGAAAGTTTTAGCCTATACCACAGATATAGAAATTTTTAAGACTTGCTCTTTGAAGTATAGATTTATAAGGAAACTAGGTTTCAAAACCCCGTCCACAAGGGCCTTATCTTTTGGTACAAACATCCACAAGCTTGCAGAATACTACAGCCTTATGCCAAATGACAGGGAAAATCTTATGGATTTCCTTGAAAAAAATCCTGAATACAAAAACTCTCTAGAAAACTTCATCAAAAGGGACTTTGAAATTACTGGCGTTGAAACAAATTATAAACTTGATAGGAATTTTTATATCCTCCAAGGAAAGGTGGATTTGAGTCTTTCTGACGGATCGATTGTGGATATAAAAACTGGGTCATACAA
Organism: Anaerococcus degeneri; assembly: GCF_017874475.1. Taxonomy (GTDB): domain Bacteria; phylum Bacillota; class Clostridia; order Tissierellales; family Peptoniphilaceae; genus Anaerococcus; species Anaerococcus degeneri. The sequence continues at coordinate 6,801 of NZ_JAGGLO010000010.1, read as the reverse complement.
TGAAGAACTAATACCAGCCTACAAGGGCCAGCTTATGACCTATAGGTGGCTAATTTTAGGCAACCATCATCATCTAAATAAGATGTATTTATACTTTATTGAAGAAGACAGGCTCATAGAAATTGAACCGACAGATTTTGACATCAATGAAATTGATAAAATCGCAAGGATGATTGACAGGAATATAGGATACAGACGAACTGACGACCTAGAGTCTTGCAAATATTGCCAGATGAAGTATTTTTGCAAGAGAAATTGAAAGATGGCTACTATGTAATACAATATAGATAGGAGGCCTTATGATAGATACACAGATGTTAAAGGGGCTTATCGATGGAATAATCCTCCACATAATCAAAAACAAGGAAACCTACGGCTATGAAATCATTGAAGAACTCAAGCTAAATGGTTTTTATAATATGACAGAAGGCACAGTTTATCCTATCCTAACCAGGCTCATCAAAAAGGGCTTGATAATTGGCACTTTCAAGGAATCAAAGAAGGGGCCAAGGAGAAAATACTATTATATTACAGATTCGGGTAGACGATATTTAGATGATTTTTACAAGTCCTATGACAGCTTGAAGGCTGCTATGGACAGTGTTTTAGAAAAGGGAAATAAATGAGAGTAGATAAGATGATTGGAAATACTGGTTTAGATACCAGGAAGAATATAAAAAGAAATGCCAAAAAAGGGGCACTTGTGATAAATGGAGAGATTGTCAAGGATTCTTCAGTCCAAGTAGATCCAATGGTTGACGAAGTTTTTTATATGGGCCATTTTGTGGAATATATAGAAAATCTTTATTTGATTTTAAATAAACCAGCCGGAGTCTTATCCGCAACCCAAGACGCAGAGGAAACAGTAATTGACCTTTTAGATGATTTTTACCTTAATTATGACTTGTCAATCGCAGGTAGGCTTGATAAGGATACAACAGGCTTGATTCTCTTATCTACAGACGGGAAATTTATTCACAAGATAACAAGTCCAAATTCAAATATAAGCAAAACTTATGAGGTCCAAACCCGAGACCCAATCGAAAAAAATTATATAGAAGAATTTAAGAAGGGAGTCTATATAAAGGAAGACGATTACACAGCAAGACCAGCTGAATTAATTATAACTGGAGAAAAGGAAGCTATAGTTAAAGTTTCAGAAGGAAAATATCATCTGGTCAAAAGACTTTTTGCTAATCTTGGAAACGAGGTTCTTGGCTTAAAGAGAACGGCTATAGGGGATTTAGTCTTAGATCCATATTTAAATGAAGGCGACTATAGGGAATTGACTCAAGCTGAGCTAGACTTATTTATATAAATAAAATTATTTTATGAAAACACTTGCAAAAATACTAAAAGTGTGATATTATAATGGTACATGATAATAATGAGAGAAGCGAGCTTGATTAATTTTAGGCTCGTTTTATGCGTTTAGGGAGAGATATGCTAGATATAAGAGAAGTGTTGTATGAAAATCCAATGATTATGGCCATCAAAGATGGCAAAGACTTAAGGGAATGTTTGAAGGAAGAATATTCAGACAACAAGGTAGTTTTTGTTCTTTATGGCAATATTGAAACGATTCCAACAATTGTCAAAAAATTAAAAGACAAGGATAAGATAGTTTTTGTCCATGAAAACCTAATTGAAGGATTGTCATCATCTCACTTTTCTCCTAGTTTTATCAAAAAATACACAGACGCTGATGGAATCATCACCCTTAGGGCGCAAAATGCCTACGAAGCCAGAAAAATAGGCTTGTGCACAGTCTTTAGGTTCTTCCTTTTAGACAGCCTATCCTATGAGAGTGTCAAGGATACAGTAAAAACCATATCCTCTGATCTCTTAGAGGTTTTACCTGGTATTATGCCTAAGATGATTGGAGAAATCAGCAGAAGATACCCTACACCCCTTGTAGCTGGGGGACTCATAAGGGATAAGTCTGATGTAGTTGACGCCTTAAATGCAGGTGCCATTGCGGTCTCAAGTTCTAATTATGCAGTATGGAAAATGTAAAGGAGTAGATATGAGTAAGTACATTATGGCGTTAGATGCCGGAACAACAAGCAACAGAGCGATAATCTTCAATAAAAAAGGCGAAATTATGTCAGTTGCTCAGAAAGAATTTACACAATTTTTCCCACACCCAGGTTGGGTAGAACATGACGCAACAGAAATCTGGTCAACTCAAATAGGTGTTTGCACAGAAGCCATGGCAAAACTTGGTCTTACAGCTGATGACATCGAGGCTATTGGTATTACAAACCAAAGGGAAACAACCATAGTTTGGGAAAAGGATACCGGTAAACCTGTATACAATGCAATCGTTTGGCAATGTAGAAGAACTGCAGATATGGCTGACCAACTTGTTAAAGATGGTTATAGGGGCATGGTTCAAGAAAAAACTGGTCTTGTTTTAGACCCATACTTCTCTGCTACAAAGATTAGATGGATCCTTGACCATATCGAAAACGGCCAAGAAAGAGCTGAAAATGGCGAACTTCTCTTCGGTACAGTTGATACATGGTTAGTATATAACCTCACACGTGGTAAGGTTCACGTAACAGACTATTCAAACGCATCAAGGACAATGATTTATAACATCCACACCCTTGAATGGGATGACGAACTTCTTAAGATGTTAAATATTCCAAAATGCATGCTTCCAGAAGTTAAACCTTCTTCTTATGTATATGGAACAACCTTCCCAGGCTACTTTGATGGCGAAATCAAAATTGCGGGCATTGCTGGTGACCAACAAGCTGCATTATTTGGTCAAACATGTTTTGAAAAGGGAGATGCTAAAAACACTTATGGTACAGGTGCCTTCCTACTTATGAATACTGGCGAAGAAGCTGTTAAATCAGAAAACGGCCTTGTTACAACAATCGCTTGGGGTCTTGAAGAAGGAAAAGTAGACTATGCTCTCGAAGGTTCAATCTTCGTAGCAGGCTCTGCTATCCAATGGTTAAGAGACCAATTAAGAATTGTTGACGCTGCTGATGATACAGAATACATGGCAACAAAGGTTAACGATACAAATGGTTGCTACGTAGTTCCAGCCTTCACAGGTCTTGGTGCTCCATATTGGGACCCATATGCAAGAGGAGCTATAGTAGGCTTAACACGTGGTACAAATAAATATCATATCGTTAGGGCAACCCTTGAATCACTTGCATATCTAACAAATGACGTATTAGCCTCAATGGAAAGAGATGCTGGTCACCCACTACATGAACTAAAGGTAGACGGTGGTGCAAGTGCAAACAACTTCCTAATGCAATTCCAAGCTGATATGATCCAAACTAAGGTAGAAAGACCAAAGACACTAGAAACAACAGCCCTAGGTGCATCATACCTTGCAGGTCTTGCTACAGGATATTATAAAGACAGAGACGAAATCAGAGAATACAGATTAGTAGACCAAGCTTTTGAACCAACTATCTCTAAAGAAGAAAGAGATAAGAAAGATAGAAACTGGCAAAGAGCTATTGCTAGATCTTTCGACTGGGCAAAACACTACGAAGAATGATAATTGATTGAAATTCAAATCTGTGATATAATAAATATAACTTAATAAGAACGGAGAGAGATGAGCGTAAGTATTCTATACTTGCGCTCATTTTTCTATATAGTTTTTTACATAAAAGGAGTAAAGATGTTTGATGTAATAATAATTGGTGGAGGAGTTGTTGGAGCTTCAGTCGCTTGCCACCTATCAAAGAAAAAAGGAAAATTTTTATTACTTGAAAAAAACGAAGATGTTTGTACTGAAACAAGTAAGGCAAACTCTGGTATCTGCCACGGCGGTTATGACGCTGAACCAGGCACCCTAAAGGCAAAATTCAACGTAGAAGGCAACCGCATGATGGATGAGGAAAGCAAACTATATGCCTTTCCTTATAAGAAAATCGGAACCCTTGTTCTATGCCATGATGAAAAAGATATGCCAAACCTCCAAAAACTATACGATTATGGTATAGAAAATGGCGTTAAAGGCATGAAAATACTAAACAGGGAAGAAACCCTAGCCCTAGAAGATAATATCACAGAAGATGTTGTTGCTTCACTTTATTGTTCAGAAGCAGGAATTTTAGATCCATTCTTAATGACAATAGCCTATGCAGAAGTTTCAAACATCAATGGCGTTGAATATAAATTTAATACCAAGGTTGAAAAAATCGAACAAAAAGACGACCATTGGGTTCTTCATACAAATGATGGTGATTTTGAAACAAAGGCAGTTATAAACTGTGCCGGTATCTATTCGGACGAACTTCACAACCAAATTTCTGACGAAAAATATGAAATAAAAGCTCGTCGTGGTGAATATTTGCTTTTAGATAAGGAAACAGCAGGTTTTGTAAACCATGTAATGTTTAACCTTCCATCTGATAAGGGTAAGGGAATCCTTGTAAGTCCAACAGTCGATAACAACACCCTTGTAGGACCAACATCAGACTTTGTAGATGACAAGGCTGACAGAAGATCAACAAGAGAAAGACTTGAAGAAGTTATAGAAAAATCAAACCACACTGTTAAAAACGTACCAGTTAGGATGGTAATCACATCATTCTCAGGAAACAGGGCCCACGAAGTTGGTGGCGATTTTATCTTGCAAGAAAGCAAGGAAGGTTTCTTTGACTGTGTTGGTATAGAATCTCCAGGACTTACATCATCTCCAGCGATTGGTAAATATATGGCAAATCTCGTAGCAGATAAGTACGGCTTTGCTGAAAATGAAAACTTCAATCCTGATAGAAAACCAATTCCAAAAACAAGTGAGATGACTCTCGAAGAACATTCAGAACTAATTAAGAAAAACAAACTCTACGGTAAAATCATTTGCAGGTGCGAATCTGTAACTGAAGGTGAAATAGTAGATGCAATCAATAGACCACTTGGAGCAAGGACTGTAGACGGCATTAAAAGACGTGTTAGGGCAAGCGCTGGTAGGTGCCAGGGCGGATTCTGTTTGCCACATTTAATGGAAATATTAGCTCGCGAACTTAACGAAGATATGTCAGACGTAGTTAAAAACTCAAAAGAATCTTACTATGTTGATGGAAGAGTAAAGTAGGAGAAAGAGATGAAAAATTATGATTTAGTAGTAGTAGGTGGCGGTCCTGCAGGTCTTGCAGCAGCAGCCAGAGCCTATGACTGTGGTGTAAAAAACGTCTTAATCGTAGAAAGAGATAATAAACTTGGGGGCATCTTAAACCAATGTATCCACAATGGTTTTGGCCTTCACAGGTTCAAAGAAGAATTAACAGGTCCAGAATATGCAGGTAGGTATGAAGACATAGTTGCAGAGCGAGACATAGATGTATTATTAAATACAATTGTAATGGACTTTAGCCCAGATAAGACCTTGACTTTAATGAATGAAGAAAATGGAATGTTCCAAATCAAGCCAAAGGCAGTAATCCTTGCCATGGGTTGTAGGGAAAGACCAAGAGGAGCCCTAAATATTCCAGGATCTCGTCCAGCTGGAGTATATTCAGCAGGTACAGCTCAAAAACTAGTAAACCTTGACGGCTTTATGCCAGGTAAAAAGATTGTAATCCTAGGTTCTGGTGATATCGGCCTAATCATGGCAAGACGTATGACCCTAGAGGGTGCCAAAGTTCAATGCGTGGCAGAAATTATGCCATATTCTGGAGGCCTAAAGAGAAATATCGTTCAATGTCTAAACGACTTTGATATCCCACTATACTTTTCAACAACAATTTCAGATATAGAAGGAACTGACAGGGTAGAGGGTGTTTACCTATCAAAGGTTGACGAAAATATGAAAGTCATACCAGGTACAGAAGAATATGTAGAATGTGATGCCATCCTCCTATCAGTAGGTCTTATCCCTGAAAATGAACTAAGTAGGGATGCCCACATCAAGATGGACCCAAGGACCAAGGGTGCAGAAGTATCTGACAGGATGATGACCTCAATAGACGGTGTATTTGCAGCAGGAAACGTCCTTCACGTTCACGACCTAGTAGACTATGTAACAGAAGAAAGTGAACTTGCAGGCGAAAACGCAGCAGCCTACATCAAAGACGAATATAAAGCTGATAATGAAAAGAAAATCCATCTCACACCAGGTAATGGCGTAACCTACACAGTTCCTCAATATATAGCCCCAGGCTCAATGAGAGATGAAGTTGTAATTAGGTTTAGGGTAAACAATATCTATCAAAAATCAAGACTAGTTCTTCTTGTAGATGGCAAGGAAGTTGCCCAAAAGAGAAAGATAGTATTTGCCCCAGGTGAAATGGAAGACTTGGTTCTTAAGAAAAGCGATTTAAACGAAAATAGCGAAAAAATCGAAGTAAGATTGGAGAGTTTATGATCAAAGAATTAACCTGTATAAATTGCCCACTTGGCTGCACAGTCAGCGTTACAGTAGAAGATGGACAAATCACAAATATCACTGGCAATACTTGCAAGAGAGGCGAAGTATACGCTAGAAACGAACTCTCAAACCCAGTAAGGGTTGTTACTTCCACAGCTAGAGTAGATGGTGCAAACCAATATTCAGTATCAGTAAAAACAGAACAACCTATTCCAAAGGGAAAAATAATGGAAGTAATGAAAGAAATAAACAAAGCCCACATTCCTGCCCCAGTACAAATTGGCGACTGCGTCATAGAAGACGTAGCAGGCACAGGAATTAAGGTAATAGCCACATCAAAGGCCTCATAAAAACGGTTCTATAATAAATCGTGTTGGTAGAAGTAGATGAAACTTCTGTCAGCACGATTTTCTAGTAAAAAAGAAGACATATTTAATCATTTACCCTAT
>NZ_JAGGLO010000009.1 GCF_017874475.1 Anaerococcus degeneri | reverse complement strand
AAGATGTAGAAAAGAAAATTTTATACTATGAAATCTACAAAGCCAAAAAAGAATTCTATGATGAATATCAAAAGAAAAATATATTCACAAAAGACGCATTTTATAACAAACATAAGAAAGACATAGACCAATATAAGGTAGTAAGTGGGAAATTAAAAAAACTTCTATCAGATAAGGAAAAACTAAGTCCTAAAAAATGGAATGAAGAAAAAAATCTTTTAATGGCAAATCTTGAAGAAATAAATAAAGAAAAAGACAAGATAAAAGATGAGTACCAGGAAATTAATCATATAAAATATTCAGTAGATTTTGTAAATAAAGAACTTGGCATAGATTTATCCATAGAAATAGATAAGTTAATAAAACAAGGTGAAAAACCAAGTGTAATAGCACAGATTAAAAAATTCCAAGACCAAGTTATTAAAGATAATGAATACAGAGAAATGATGAAAAACAAGAAAATGGATCAAGAAAGATAAGACCTGGTAAAAATATCTTATCCAAGCTATAATATGACCAAGAAAATAAAGGCAGATCTAGGAGGTAATAGAGATGAATAAAAGGCAAGAGCTAATAAATGAAATCATAAAAGCAGATCAAGATGGAACATACAAAACATATAAAAGCACAGAAGAAATAAAAGCAATGAACAATAAAGAAATACAAATTATATATTCCAACATGAAAAACTATCTATCAGACAAAAGAACACACATAAACTACTAAAGGTGGAAAAGCAAAATAGGAGCAGAAAAACAAGAAAAGGTACAAATACCTAAGTAAGCTATAAAAACATCAAAATAAAGCATTCCACCACCAACAACAATAAAATAAAAACAATCAAAGGGAAGTATAGAAAAATTAAAGCCTATACTTCCCTTTTTTTAATTCAAACAAAGGAGATAAAGCATGATAAACGAAGAAATAAGCAAAGAAGCAGGTCAAGCAGCACAAACCATAATAACATACACAATAAAGGCAGCAAAAGAATCAATCAACTTAGACAAAGAAATAAGAAAAAAGATGAATGAAACTTTAGAAAAAGCAAATGGCAACCTAAAAAGCCTTATGGGCGATGAAATGAAAATAAAAGACTTATATAAAAAAGGACAACTAGAAAATATAAGCATAGATCAAAGCGACCTCAAAGACTTAAAAAAAGAACTAAACAAACTTGGAGTAAGTTTCTCAGTAATGAAAAACAAAGAAAGCAAAAACTATGAAATATTCTTCCAAGCCAAAGACATAAAAGTAATGGAATATGCCTTTAAGCAAGTCATAGCCAAAGAAAATAAAAAAGAAAAAGAAAGTATCCTAAAACAAATAAAGAAATACAAAGACCTATCCAAGAACAAGGATAAGACAAAAGGAAAAGTCAAAAGGAAAGTAAAAGAAAAAGTAAAACCAAATAAAAAAGATATGACCAGAGAAATCTAAGGGAGTAACGAAAAGTTACACCCTTAGAACCCCACAATAACAAGACTTCTGAAAAGCAGAAGTCCAGAATTCTGAAAATCGGAAATCAAGAATTTCGATTATCGAAAATCAAGAAAGGAGCAGATATGGCAACAAACAAAAGATATTATTGGATAAAACTAAAAGAAGAATTTTTCACAGACAAAAGGATAAAAAGATTAAGAAGAATATCGGGAGGAGATACCTACACGATAATATATCTCAAACTTTTATTACTAAGTCTAAAAGATGAGGGCAAACTCTATTATGACGGAGTAGAAAGTGATTTTATAAAAGAGTTAGCACTAACCATAGATGAAACAGACGATGATGTAATGGTTACAGTTAATTATTTAATCAATCAAGGCTTATTAGAAGTTATAACAGAAAATGATGAATACTATTTAACTGAAATACCAAACTTAATCGGATCAGAAACAGCATGGGCAGAGAAAAAAAGAAGATACAGACAAAATAAACAGAGGACATTGTCCTTAATGAGTCCAACCCATGTCCGACAAGAGATAGAGATAGAGAAAGATATAGAGATAGATAAAGAGAGAGAGGGAGAGATAGAAAAAGATAAAAAGTCCACCCCCATCTTTTATGGAGAATGCAAAAATGTAAGGTTAAGCAAAGAAGAATATAAAAAACTTAAAGAAAAATTAAACTCACACACAGAAATAATGATAAATAAACTATCAAGATACATGGAAAGCAGTGGTAAGACCTATCAAAACCACTATGTGACAATCTTAAAATGGTATGAAGAAGATAAAGATAAACTAAGACAGAAAGGTTTAAATAAAAAAATGAACTATGAAGTAGGCGAATCTTTATAGATAAAAAGAGGTGGAAAGCTATTATTAAAGACTTTAAGTCTAAAAAGGTATCAAAGTATGCCAGAGATAATAAAAATGTAAATATGACACTTAAAAGACGATTAGAAAATTAAAAATCTAATCGTCTTTTTTTATTGCAACAAAAGGGAGGAATTACATGGAATTAAAAAAGAAAAAACGAAGTGGAAAAATCAACTATGAAATAAAGCGAGTATATGTAGGCAAAAAGCCGATTGAAGAAGTATTTGAAGATATTATCGAGCATGTAGTCGAAAGAAACTTAGAAAAAGACAGAGAAAATAAACAAACGCAAGCGTAAGTATTGATTGACTAAACGGGAGTATTTTAGTATAATTAAATTATTGAGATAGTCCTGTTTAGGGAAAGGAGATTGAAATTGAGCAGGACTAAAAAATATGTAGCAGGACTTTATTGTAGACTATCAAAAGACGATGGAAACTCAGTTGAGAGTATGAGTATATGGTCACAAAAAGTAATGTTAAAACAATTCGCAGAAACTAACAGTATCGCTATTTATGATTATTATGTAGATGATGGATATTCGGGAACAAACTTTGAAAGACCATCATTTAAAAAGATGATTACTGATATTGAAAATGGAAAAATAAATTGTGTTATAACAAAAGACTTATCAAGGTTAGGAAGAAACTATCTTCAAAGTGGAGCATATATCGAAATGTACTTTCCACAAAAGAATATAAGATATATTGCAATAACTGATGGTATAGACACATTAAATAGCAATCAAAATGATATTATGCCATTTAAAAACATTCTAAATGAGATGTACGCAAAGGATACTTCCAAAAAAGTTAAAAGTGCAATTCAAAGTAGAATGAGAGAGGGAACATATATAGGCTCTAAAGCTCCATTTGGTTATCTAAAAGACCCTAATAATAAACGCAGATTAATCATAGATGAGAAAACTAAACCTATTATAGAACTCATTTATAAATTGTGTTTAGAGGGTAAGGGTACTCAACTTATTAGCCAGGAGTTGATGAAGAGAAAAATTCCAAGACCAAGTGCTTTTGTTGAAAATGCTGAAAAGCTTTATGGACTAACAGAAGAAAATAAATATCAATGGTCACATAGAATGGTGTTAAATGTTTTACGAGATCCAGTTTATTGTGGAAATATGGCAAGAAATAAAAGACCTACCTTATCATTTAAGAACTCAAAAAGAATGTATATTCCTAAAAGTGACTATATTTATGCTAAAGATACCCACGAGGGAATAGTTAGTGAGGAAATATGGGAACAAGTTCAAACAATGATTGATAAGAGGAAGTGTAACAATAAAAAGGGACTCTATTATGACAACATTTTTCAAGGACTTGTAAGATGTCCTAAATGTGGTTATGCATTGACACCAAAAACTGATTATAGGCTTAAAAAGAAAGAACTCATAGACTTTGTTCACTTTTCTTGCTCCACATATAAAAAATATGGAGTAAATGCTTGTTCATCACATAGAATTGAAGCTAGGGATCTATATAATATTGTTCTTGAAGATATACAATATCATGGAAGTATGGCACTATCTGCTAAAGAAGACTTTGTCGAAAAGATAATAGAAAAGATTGAAGTAGAAAAAATTGACGAGGGAAAAGAACTATCTAACAAGCTGGAGCTTAAAAAGAACCAATTAGCAGAATTAGACAGAAGCTACGAACAGTTATATGAAGATAGGTTAGAGGGGAATATAACCGAAAGAAACTTCAATCTAATGAATGTGAGCATATCTAAAAAACAAGACAAGTTAATCGAGGAAATCAAAGTCTTAGAGGGCGATATAGAAGTATCTTTTGAAACTGAAGATAACTACAAGAAATTCATGGATAATATTAGCAAATACGCTAAGATAAAATCGCTAAACAGATATATCCTAAATCAAGTTATAGATAAGATATATGTCTATGACAAGAAAGAAATAGACGGTCAAATTAGCCAAAAGGTTGAAATTCACTACAAGTTTATAGGTAAATTAAATTGACCACTTCGGACTACTCACCAGACCTAGAGCAAAGAAGTGGTAGAATTGTTCGTCAAGGTAATGAAAATGATAAGGTAAATATCTTTAGATATGTAACAGAGAATACCTTTGATGCCTATTTATGGGTGCGACATGAAGTCGCTTAATTTAACTGTTTGGCATGATGACCAAACCAACTATTCCGTTAGTTGAGCCGAGTATCGACTGCACTTAGGTGTGGTAAGCCGATATTAAAGTAACCCTCCTTGAGGTAAAACCGTGAGGTAATACCGAAACTGCCAGCAACAAGGTGGTTAGGGAGCGAGGCTTGATAATATGGCTAACATATGTGAACTACTGATAAATGTCGTTAAGGCGAACAGGCTAAAGTTGCTGATAAGCCTGAACCAAAATGGTGTATAGTCGGATAATCCTTTCCATAGTGGGATTACACGGACAAAAAGACTACCGGCAGAGAGGTAGAGCCTAAGTTATCAATGTTAATTAAGTGAAACATGGTAAGCCTGTACTATTGCCATAAGGCAAGGCAAATCGTAAGAAATGCTGATAATGGTGCAGGTAAAGGAGAATGGAAAAAGCGAATGCCATCTTGTAATGAGATGGATAGGGGTTCAAAATTTGCCCTAACTCGAAAGAGTGCAGACTTCCATTTGGTTTTTAATCACAAGAGAACTTGTAGAATTTTTGAAAGGAGAAAGCAAATGAACAGTAAAATGTGTGCTACTACTAACAGAGCTAAAGACTGGGAAAGTATAGATTTTTCAGTAGCAGAAAGCTATGTTAAAAAACTACAAATGCGTATTGTGAAAGCGTGGAAAATGAGTAAATATGGAAAGGTAAAATCTTTACAACATTTACTCACAACTTCATTTTATGCAAAAGCCTTGGCTATTAAGAGGGTAACTGAAAATCAAGGCAAGAAAACAAGTGGTGTTGATGGTGAATTATGGCTAACATCACAGGCAAAGTATAAGGCAATAGGAAAGTTAAACTTAAGAGGATATAAACCTAAGCCTCTTAAAAGAGTGTATATACCAAAGAAAAATGGGAAGAAAAGACCTCTCAGCATTCCTACAATGACAGATAGAGCAATGCAAACCCTATATAAATTTGCACTTGAACCCATAGCAGAAACTACTGCTGACCCTAATTCTTATGGATTTAGGGCAAAAAGATGTACACAAGATGCTATTGAGCAGTGTTTTACATCACTTAATAAAAAGAAATCTGCAAAATGGGTACTTGAGGGAGATATAAAAGGTTGTTTTGATAATATAAGTCATGAATGGATATTAAATAATATCCCAATGAACAAGAAATTATTAAAACTTTGGCTTGAGTGTGGATATATAGAAAAACAAAAACTATTTCCAACAGAAACAGGAAGTCCCCAAGGCTCACCAATATCACCTATTATTTCCAATATGGTATTAGATGGTTTAGAAAAAGCAATCAAAGAGAAATACCATAGAAGAACAGTAAATAAGAAAACATATTTCCCAAAGGTTAACTTTGTTAGATATGCAGATGATTTCATCGTTACAGGGGAAAGTGCAGAATTGCTTGAAAATGGTGTAAAGCCAATCATTGTAAAATTTCTAGCTGAAAGAGGTTTAGAATTATCAGAGGAAAAGACACTAATAACGCACATAAATGACGGTTTTGATTTTCTTGGAGTTAATATTAGGATGTATAAAGATAAGTTGCTTACAAAACCATCTGATAAGAACTTCAAGGCTATTGTCGATAAAATCAGACGAATCATAAAAGATAATCCGTCAATGAAACAAGAAATATTGATTAGAAAATTAAATCCAATCATTATAGGTTGGGTAAACTATCAGAAATATAATGTTTCATCTAAAGCCTTTGAAAAACTTGATTATGAAATATATAAAAGCTTGTGGACCTGGTGCGTTCGTCGACACCCAAAGAAAGGTAGAAAATGGATAGCTAAGAAATACTTCAATACCATTGGAAATAGAATCTGGACTTTCAGTGTAGCAACTGGCGACAGAATGGAAAATGGCGAGAAATACTATCTTCGTCTTAAATATGCTACAGACACTGATATTAAAAGATTTACCAAGATACAAGCTGAAGCAAATCCATTTGATGAAAATTGGCAAATATACTTTGAAGAAAGAGAAGAGTTAAAAATACGAAACGAACTTAAAGGACGTACAGTTATAAATAGACTATATAAAACGCAAAATGGAATATGCCCTGTTTGTGGAGAGAAAATAACTATTGATACAGACTTTAGAGTACATCAAACAATTCAAAATAATATTACCCTTAAAACTTTAGTACACCCTTGGTGTCATAGAAAATTGCATATAAATGATGAAGAAAACACGCTGGCTCTTTAATTAGGGCTTATAAAAACTTGAGCCGTGTGAGGGGAAACTCTCATGCACGGTTCTTAGAGGGGAAAGGGATAGTAATATCCCCGACCTACTCGACCAGACAATAGAGAATAAGCAAAAATTCATATCTCAAATTATGACAAGCAAGACGCCTGTGCGTGTTGCTGAAGATGTTGATGAAGCAAGTCTATCTTATTCAGAAATTAAGGCTTTAGCTACTGGAAATCCTTTAATTAAAGAAAAGATGGATTTAGATAACGAAGTTACAAAACTAAAAATGCTGGAAGCAAACTACAAGTCTAATAAATATAAGCTCGAAGATAAGGTAAATAAAATTTATCCTCAAAGTATTTTAAAAACTGAAATGGAAATACAAGCAGTTAAAGAAGATATTGCAAATGTTGAGAAATTAGGAGAAGGAGATAGCAAATTCACTTCAATCAGTCTTGGGACAAATAAAATTTTAGATAAGAAAGAAGCTGGAGAGAAGCTACTAGAAGAAATAAAAAAGGTAAAGATAAATGATAGCAAGGTTATTGGTAAATATAGAAATTTAGACTTGCAAGTTTCGTATAACTTTATGACTAACACTCACACCTTTAAACTTCTAGGAAAAGCAGAATACTTCGGAGAGTTTTCAAACTCTACTGATGGTAATATAACAAGGCTTGATAATGCCATTGAAAAAATGCCTGCAAGACTTGAAAGGTTAAATCAAAATCTTGAAAACTATAAAGAATCTTTAGAAAATGCCAAAGTAGAATTGACAAAACCATTTGAAAAAGCAGATGAGTTAAGGGATAAGATACTAAGACTAGCTGAGATTAATAAACTTTTAGATATGGGAGAAGTCGAAGAATTAGAAAACCAATCACCATTATTAGAAAATTTAAAGAGGGCGATAGTCGATTATTCTAACTACGAGTTTTCAGAATCTAATAGTTATGAAGACTTTGACAAACTATACCCTGATTTAAGTCATATAGGACTTGCCTATACAGAAACACCTGATGGTAAGCATTCTATTCAATATGAAGTAAATTTGGAAGAAAAAACATGGACTCAGTATGTAGATAATGTAGCTATTAGAACAGAATCTTTTGTAGAAGAAGATATATCTAACTCACAAGCTATTAAAGATATGACCGAAGCTATAAAGATGTCTAGTTTTGATGATCTGGTATCAGTAGATGAAGAAGATTTAAAACAAGCACTGGGCTTAGAAATAGATGATGACGGAAACTTCTATGATCCACTTGCAAAAGATCATGATAATGACGGAATACCAGATAGGTATGACAATGATTTTAAAGATAGTGATTACTTTGAATCAACTTATGATGTAGAGGATAATCTTCACGCAAGAGAAGAGAAACCATCAATATTGGGTCAAATATCAAAATTCAAATCAGAAGAAGAAAAAGATAAAAATCAAGAAAAAAACGAAAAAGGACAAGAAAGGTAAAGGAGGGCGAAAGGCTCTCCTTATTCATTACAAGGAGGAAACTATGGAATACAAAGATATTAGAGAAAACTTAGAAGAAATGATGAATGATAATTACAAGGACTTTATAAAAGCACTTGTGAGTATAGAAAAAGGTGTTAATGATGAAAAGGCACTTGAAGAAGTCTATGTTTTATTTATGATCAAAGACACAACAGGTCTATTAAATGATGACTTTGACTATATGATTGATGATATGAAAGAACAAGGTAAGATTGTTGAAAATGTCAGTGATATTGAAGAAAAAGATGATCTTATAAATCTCGTGGGTAATATAGCTGGTAAAGTAGAAAACTTGGAAAGAGAGAATGCCAATGGAGAAAAGTTTAAAGTAAGTAATTTCTCAATTGTTTCAAAAGATGACGATGGAAATAAAGTTTATACCAATTGTTCAGCCTATGGAGATAAGACAAAAGATTTAGAGAACCTGAAACAAGGAGATTTTGTTAAAATCTTCGGTCAAGTAAAAACAAGCATTGATAACAACGGAAAGGAACATAAAAATGTCCGTATTTTGTCTTCTAAGCTTTTAAAAGCAAAAGAACAAATGAAAGGACAAGAAAAAAAGAAAGAGTCTGTGCTTGGAGAAATCAAAAAATATCAGACTGAAGATAAGGGAAAGCCTAAAGAAAAGAAAGAAATATCAAAAGAAGCTGAAAGATAAACTTATGGTCGGTGTGGTCTTAGTACTGCACCGACTCTTTTTTTGTTTGGAGGAAAAAAGAGGAGAGAACACTATCTCTCCATATCCTTGCCCATATAAATTCCTAGTTTTTTCGTATCCTGTAAAGATCGTCCATTGTTTTTTTGAGGAAGAATACTCTCGCATAAGGGTATTCTTTTTTGTTCAGTTTATTAAGTCTGTATAAAGACAAAATGTAAAAAATGGTTGTAAACAATCTTTTAAAAATCAAATAAAAATTGAATATAATCAATAAAAGTGATATAATTACTCCGAAAATCGTTATAAAGAAAAGAGGATTAGTATGGCATTGAATTATAAACCATTATGGATACTATTGGCGAAGAAAAGTTTGAAGAAAACAGATGTAATAGTTATGGCAGGGATTACCACTAATGTTATGGCACAGATGGGAAAAAATAAGCCCATAACACTTAAAAACTTAGAAAAAATATGTAAGTCTTTAGATTGTACACCGAATGATGTATTTTCCTTTGATGATAATTATATTGAATAAGAAGTATGGAGTTATGAGATATGAGAGAGATAATAATTATAGATGATGATATTGCATTATGTAATTTAATTAAAAAGTGTTTAAGTACTGATGGATATTCTGTTGATATTGCCAATAATGGATTAGACGGATATAAGAAAATACGAAATGCAAATAATTTGTGTCTGATTTTATTAGATATTATGCTTCCTGATTTTGATGGGTTTCAAGTTCTGGAGATGATAAGGGAAGAATGCACTATTCCGGTTTTAATGCTGACTGCGAAGTCTGATGATGATTCAAAAATTTATGGACTTAAACAAGGTGCTGATGACTATTTGACAAAGCCATTTAATATAAATGAACTTAAGGCAAGAGTTGAAGCTATGGTTCGTAGATATATAGATTTCAATCAGAAAAGCACAGACCAGTCTGATATACTCACAATAGATGGTATGCAAATAGATAAGGAAAATAGAATTGTAAAAATAAGTGATAATAACATAGAATTAACAAATAAAGAATTTGATTTATTGTATTTTCTTGCGTCTAATAAAGGGAGGATTTTTACAAAAAAACAAATATATACGAATGTTTGGGAAGAAGATTATCTTTTTGATGATAGTAATATCATGTCTTTTATCAGTAAGCTTCGAAAAAAAATAGAGCCTAACCCTGAAGAACCAACTTATATTTTGACAGTTAGGGGCGTGGGTTATCGTTTTAGTAAGGGGGTATGATATATGGATGTAAAAATCATCATAATCTTATTATTGATATTTGTAATTTTTTGTTTGTTAAAAAAAATTACCAACATAAAAAAAGAAATAAACAGTATTCAGGAAGTACTCGTTGATATAAAAAATGGTGATTACAATCGCAGAATTTTAATTAAGAAAAATGAAACTACAGAAAAGATCTGTCATGATATAAATGAGATAACTCTACAAAGTCAGAACAAGCTAATAGAACAAAAGCAGTCAGAACAGGCGTATAAATCGCTTATGACAAGTTTGTCTCATGATGTGAAAACTCCTTTAGCATCTATGGTCGGTTATTTGGAAGCAGTGCAAGAGGGAATTGTTACGGGAGATGAGAAGGAAGATTATATAAAAATTTCTTTAAGTAAGGCACATTACTTGAAGGATTTTGTAGAAAAACTCTTTGATTGGGTAAAGTTGGATTCAGGAGAATGGAAGTTTTCTTTTGTAGATAAAGACCTGAATGAATTAACAAGAAATGTGATAAGCGACTGGATTCCTATTTTTGAAGAAAAACATATAAGTTATGAAATTGAAATTCCGGAACAGGAATTCTATATAAAGATAGATGAAAATGCCTATTTTAGGAGCTTAAACAATATTATAAACAATATTATTATTCACAGTAATTGTGATAGAGTACACTTGAAATTAGAAGAATCGGATACAAAAGCTACTTTGATGATTTTAGATAATGGAAATGGTATAAGTGAAAAGGACTTACCATATATATTTGATAGGATGTATCAGGCAGATAGTTCAAGATTAACAAAAGGATCGGGACTTGGCTTATCAATTGCTAAAGAATTGTTAAGAGTGAATAATGCCAAAATAAGGGTAAGTAGTATACCTAACATAAAAACTGTCTTTACTGTGGAGTTTGCAATGTAAGTAGCTGATTTAGAAAGCCCCTTTTGGGGCTTTTTTTATTTTTTGACTTTAGTCAGTTGAGCACGCAACGCGTGCGAAACAAAAAACTACCCGCTATGCGGGTAGGCAACAATAGGTTATACCAAAAAATCACCTCAGTATTATAATAGAGTTGTTCAGACCTAAAATAATAAGAGGTGATTAATATGGCACAAAAGGCAAATTCATTATCACACACAAAATGGATGTGTAAATATCATATTGTCTTTACACCAAAGTATAGACGAAAAATAGTATTTAATCAATACCGAGATAGTTTGGGAGAAATATTTAGGACATTATGCAAATACAAAGGAGTAGAAATAATAGAAGGACATTTAATGCCAGATCATGTGCATATGTTAGTTAGTATTCCCCCAAAAATATCAGTGTCAAGTTTCATGGGATACTTGAAAGGAAAAAGTGCACTAATAATGTTTGACAAGCATGCAAACCTAAAATACAAATTTGGAAATAGACATTTTTGGGCAGAGGGATATTATGTAAGTACGGTAGGATTGAATGAACAAACAATAGCAACACGACATAGCAATGGATAAATTGAGTGTAAGAATCCATTCAAAAAAAGATGAATAAAGCCCTTTCAGGGCTGGCTAAAGAGGCAAAAACAATAAGGTTTGAACAAAGTGAAAACCAGCGCCTTGAGACGCTGGTTGGTATCACTCGGGCTTATAGCCCGTGATCAAACCACCCGTTTTACGGGTGGTTATGATTGAAACAAGATAAAAACAAGGGTGTCGCAAGATTATGGCAAGGTTAATCATTTATAATATTTATTGTAAGGAGGTGCGATATGTTCTTGATAAAAGCTGAAATAAAAAAATGGAAGAGAAGTAAAATTTTGATAGGTATTATTATACTAACTGTTATCTTGAATTTGTTTGCAATTGAAAGAGCATTTTCAATTTCAAGAGAAAGTCCTATCATGGATAGTTTTGGAGACTTATATTGTTTAGCGTTTAAGAATATAACTTTTGTGTTCTTGCCAATCGTAATTGGAATGATTTCTACAATGTTATTTTTTGACGAAAGGAAGAATGACACTTTAAAGAATGTACTAATAACTTCGGTTAGTAGATTTGAAGTATTTTTTACGAAATTTATTTTGATAGAATTACTGACTATATTTTTGATGGTATTAACATATATGTCATCAGTTTTGGGTGCAGTATTAAGTGCCGGATTCGTAGATTTTAATTTAATTACATTAAAAGAGGCAGCAATATTATATATGCTTGCAGCTTTATTAATTCCGATTGCAATGCTTCCGGTAATTTATATTGCTACTTTTTCTAAGAGTTATGTTTTACCTATTTCTATGTGCTTGCTTTATTTAGGAATTGGGATATTTGGAGCTTCGATATTAGTTCATATACATCCGCTTGCAAGTTTATTAGGGGTTTATCAAAATGTATCATCGGCTGCCAAAGAAATGGTAGAAAACAGTATAGGTGGATATTCGTTAAATGTATCGCAGTTTAGTTGTTTGTTACATATTTTAACAATTGGAGCACTATTTTTTGTGTTCTCTATAAAATCTATGAAAAGACAAAATTATTAAGGAGAAAAAAGAAAATGAAAAACTATATTATTGAAACAAAGAATTTAACAAAAGTGTATGGAGAACAAAAGGCTGTAAATTCGGTAAATTTACACATTGAAAAAGGTTCTATATACGGGCTATTAGGACGAAATGGAGCAGGAAAGACCACTATTATGAAGATGATACTGGGACTTACTGATATTACGAATGGTGAAGTAAGTGTTTTTAACCAAAATATAAAAGGTAATGAGAAAAAGATTTATCCAAGAATTGGTGCGATTATTGAAACACCCGGATTTTATCCTAATCTTACAGGGACGGAGAATTTGGAAATATTTGCACTGCTTAGAGGAACGGCTTTCCCTGATGCGGTAAAAAATGCTTTAGAAGTAGTTGGCTTACCACATAAAGATAAGAAACTATTCGGAAATTACTCTTTAGGAATGAAGCAGAGACTTGGGATTGCTAATGCAATTTTACATGATCCAGAGGTTTTAATTTTAGATGAACCGACAAATGGCTTAGATCCCATTGGAATAGCGGAAGTTAGAAATTTTATAAAAGATTTAAGTATAAAAAAAGGAAAGACAATTTTAATCTCCAGTCATATTTTATCTGAAATAACACTTCTCGCTGATACAGTTGGCATTATAGATAAAGGGGTTCTTTTAGAAGAAAGCAGCATGGAAGAATTAAATAAAAAAAATAGAAAGTATATTATGTTGGAAGTGTCTGATGTATCAAAGACGACTATTGTGTTGGAAAAAGAGTTCGGAATAACCAACTATTCTGTTGAAGATAATAATCATGTAAAGATATATAGTCACGGATTAGATATGGCAAAAATTAATAAGTCATTAGTTATGAATGGAATATCGGTGGCTTCATCACAAACCTGTAATGATTCTTTGGAAGATTACTTCAAGAAGATAACCGGAGGAGAGGGAATTGCTTAATTTAGTTAAAGTAGAGTTTCTTAAATTGAAAAGGAAAAAGATTGTTTGGATGATGTTTCTGGCAACACTCTTAATGCCATTGCTTGCCACTATATACTTTGGGAATATAGACCTTTCAGACAATGCAATGAAATATTTCAAATGGACAATCTTTAGTTATAATTTATGGCTGATTTTACCAATTATATTAGGAATATTTTCCACAATGATTGTGTCTATGGAGTATGAAAATGACACTTTTAAAGCATTATGGATTGTTCCGATACAAAAGACGAAGCTTTTAATTAGCAAATTTATAATTGTGTTTTTATATACTTTAGTCTTTATGGGTTTATCAATTCTCTTTACACTTCTTTTTGGAAGAATTATTCATCATATAGAGATGGATCATTTTTTGTTGATTTTTCTCATTAGAAAGTGTTTTGAGATTAGTGGACTTTTATCAGTTTCCATGCTGCCTATTTTATCTATCGCATTTTTAACAAAAAAATACATTTTACCGATTTGCATTACGATTGTTTATGCCTTTTCGGGATTTGTAATTTTAATGGTTAATATGTATATACACCCATTATCAAGCTCTACAGCAATTGTTTTGAGGGATGTCCCGGGAATAATATTAAATCAGGATATAAATATATTTTATTCTCTTCTTTGTATAGGGATATGGGTCGTCGGATTTACAATAGTTACAAAATTATTATTGAAAAGGAGAGGATGGTAAATGAAGACACTTTTATTAGCTGAATATAAAAAACTTCACAGATCAAAATTGATATTTTTGCTTGTATTTGCACTCATAATGACTTTGGGAGTTGTTTTTCTTCAAGGACAATTTACATTTAGTGGGGAAAAGTATATAGACACATTTGGATGGTATATTTTACAGGTGCATTCTTTGACCACATATTTTGTCTTGCCAAGTTTGATAGCATTGTTTGGAGGATATATTATTTGTCGTGAGGAACAAGAAGATGTACTGAAATCATTAAGGCTAATACCGATAGACGAGAGTAATATGATTACTGCAAAAATGATAATTACTCTATTAGGTAGTATTTTTGTTTATTTAATACTATTTACGGCATCCTTAATTATAGAAGCGGTATTGCATTTACACGCAGTAAATATGAGTGAAGTAGTTCACTATTTTGTTGTATATGTATTAACTGGAATAAGCGTTTTTATGGTAATATCTCCAATTATTGCACTTATTGGACTTGTTAAAAGGAGCTACTGGATAGCTCTGATTATCGCTGAGATATACTCTTTTGTGGGAATATTTTTTGCCTCAAAGGAAATTTTAAGAGCCATTTATCCAATATCATCTGTGTTTATTTTGTCAGGAGCGTATGAAACATCCATGTTGGAATTTGCGATTAGTGTACTTGTAAATTTTGGTTGTTGCTTTATTTCATATAAAATATTAAAGGGCATGAAAGTTGGCAAAAAGAAAAGAATTAGCAAAAGAATATAGTTGGAAAAATAAGTTGAAAGTAATTTTAAAAAGAGGAGAGGACACTATCTCTCCATCTCCTTATCCATATAAATTCCGTAATTTTTTCGTATCTTATAAAACTCATCCATAGTGGATTTTGAGGAAGAATACTCTTGCATAAGGGTGTTCTTTTTTTCTTGTAATTTATCGAGGTTTGATAGTATTTCTTTTGTGTTTGGCAGTTTTTTATAGTTTTCTAAAATTTCTTTAGCAGCTATTTTGTAGACGGAAAGTTCGCTATAATATTCTTCTGCAAATTGTTTGTCCTCAGGATTTTTCTTGTGGTATTTATATATTTCACGATACTTATTTATAGTATTTATATTTTCCATATCTTGGGATAAACTCTTCATTTCAGTTTCAATTTTCTTTATTTTATCTAACAAGTCTTGTCTATCATCAGCAGATTTTTTGATCAGGTCATCGAGTTGGGTAATTGATTTAATGCCTTGTTCTCTTAATTTAATTATTGAATCAGCCATTGTTTTGATATTGTGTTTTCTTGCCCAAACTTCATAGCCTTTACAAGATTGTGCTTTTTCATTAGTAGATATATCAATAACATTTCCTACACGTTTTTTAATAGGATTAGCTTTGTTTTTAATAGCTAAATCTATTCTTTCTTTGATTTTCTCTTCAGTATAATCTTCTCCGATAGTCTTCGTTCTTGTAAATCTTTGCTTATCTTTATGACAAAAAGCAATGTGTTTACCAAACTTAATTTCATAATCAAGAGCTTTCATATTTTCTAAAAACTCTTCCCACGTTTTAGACTTATTAATCATTCTGTCTATATCAAATTGCAGTTTAGACTTCCAAGAATTTCCTCCTTATTTAATACAAGGAGGAAATTATGGAATACAAAGATATTAGAGAAAACTTAGAAGAAATGATGAATAATAATTACAAGGATTTTATAAAAGCACTTGTGAGCATAGAAAAAGGTGTCAATGATGAAAAGGCACTTGAAGAAGTCTATGTTTTATTTATGATCAAAGACACAACAGGTCTATTAAATGATGACTTTGACTATATGATTGATGATATGAAAGAGCAAGGTAAGATTGTTGAAAATACCAATGAACTTGAAGAAAAAGACGATCTCATAAATCTCGTGGGTAATATAGCTGGCAAAGTAGAAAATCTTGAAAGAGAAAATGCTAATGGAGAAAAGTTCAAGGTAAGCAACTTTTCAATTGTTTCAAAAGATGACGATGGGAATAAAGTTTATACCAATTGTTCAGCCTATGGAGATAAGACAAAAGATTTAGATAACCTAAAACAAGGAGATTTTGTTAAAATATTTGGTCAAGTAAAAACAAGCATTGACAACAACGGAAAGGAACATAAGAATGTCCGTATTTTGTCTTCTAAGCTCTTAAAAGCAAAAGAACAAGTAAAGAGTCAAGATAAGGATAAAAAGTCCATATTAGGTCAAATAAAAAGCTTTAAGACAGATGACAAAACTAAGTCAACTAAGAAAGAGCATAGCAAAGGCGCAGAGAGGTAAATATCGGCAGTCTTCGGACTGCCTTTATTTTTTTTGCTCATTTAAAGTGATATATCAAGTAATAGAAAATAACTTATAGTTAATGTTTTAATTAAATTAAAGAGGAGGTTTCTATACACAAAATTTTACACGGTCTTTTATCCGCTTATATCTTTTTATCTCTCCACTTCCTTTCCATAATAATTTTCATAGTTTTTTCTATACTGAACAAGGTCGGAAAATTGTTCTTTATTCAAAGAATACTCTTGCATAAGGGTGTTCTTTTTTTCTTGCAATTTATCGAGTTTGGTTAATATTTCTTTTGTATTTGGTAGTTTTTTATAGTTTTCTAAGATTTCTTTTGCGGCTATTTTATAGACGGAAAGTTCGCTATAATATTCTTCAGCGAATTGCTTATCCTCAGGATTTTTCTTGTGGTATTTATAGACTTCACGATGCTTATTTATAATATTTATATTTTCCATATCTTGGGATAAACTCTTCATCTCAGTTTCAATTTTCTTTATTTTATCTAATAAGTTTTGTCTATCATCAGCAGATTTTTTGATTAGATCATCGAGTTGAGTAATTGAATTAATTCCTTGTTCTCGAAGTTTAATTATTGAATCAGCCATTGTTTTGATATTGTGTTTTCTTGCCCAGACTTCATAACCTTTTGAGGATTGAGCTTTTTTATTAGTAGATATATCAATAACATTTCCTACTTTCTTTATAAAAGGATTAGCTCTGTTTTTAATAGCTAAATCTATTCTTTCTTTTAATTTTTCTTCAGTATAATCTTCTCCGATAGTCTTCGATCTTGTAAATCTTTGCTTATCTTTATGACGAAAAGCAATGTGTTTACCAAATTTAATTTCATAATCAATAGATTTCATATTTTCTAAAAACTCTTCCCACGATTTAGACTTATTAATCATTCTATCTATATCAAATTGTAGTTTAGATTTCCAAGAATTTCCTTTCTTGTTTTGGTCATATTCATACCAGGATTTACCAGAAGTTTTATATTTTCTCTTGTAAGCTTCATAATATTCATCAATGACTGAAAGCTTATTTTCTTTACATAATTCGTCACTTTGACATCTAATTTTATGGTAAGTTTTTTTGTTAGATTGGTAGCATTTACCAGTCTTGTAATTAACATTATTAAAAATAATATGGTTATGGATATGCCCTCTATCTATATGAGTTGCAAGGACAAATTCATAATCTTCTTTTAAAATTTTCTTACATAATTCCATTCCAATTTCGTGAGCTTTTATAGGATCAACCTCTCCTGGTAGAAAAGATTGGATTAAATGTCTAGCCAAAACTGTACCATTAGTATCATTATCTTCTCGTGTTTTCATAAATTGAATATGGGCAGTAGATGGATGACATTTGAATGAAGATACCAAGACTTTTTCATCAGTTTTTTCGCTCTTAGTAATGTAATCTATTGCCAAATTTAGAGTTGATTTTATAGGATGTATTTTTGTAATTGCCATACTAATCACCAGAACTTTCTTTTGATTTATTAAGAAGTAGGGAATGGATTTGCCATATTTCTCTTGATAATTTTTCTATCTGTTTATTCATTGACTCGATTTCATTTTTGTAAATAACACCAGTTGTATTAGTAGCCTTGGCGATCTGGTTTATGTTATTTGTTGCATTTGAAAGAAGCCATTGTAGGTTTCTAAATGGTTCTAAATCTATTACATAAATTTCTTTTTCTAATACACATTTCCTAAGAAAGTGAGACATAGTTTTGCAATTAGCAAGTTTCATTTTCTTTTCAAAAACTTCCTTTTCTTCTTTGGTTAGTTTTATTTCTATTCTTTCATTTCTAAATCTATTTGCCATTTTATTCTCCTTTATAAAATATATTTCGGGGTCTTAGGGTTCTCCCTAACAAGGTAAAAATAAAAAAATGGAGCATTCCGTAAAGGTCTGCTCCATTAATTTTTTCGTAAGTGTCCGTACACTTACTGTGCTTGCTATTAAAGTTATAAGCGTTAAGCGTGTTATTTAATTATTACCATTATACCATAAAATTGAAATGTTTGTATCTAATAGAAAAGCTTAAAATATAGATGTACGATTAATATGCTATAGTGTATTTTTAGTATAAAATCTAATTTTTGGGTATAATTTAATTAATTATTATGATGCATTAGGAGGTAGAGTTTTGGAATTAAATCATGAAGATATTATAGAAAATGTACTTGAAGGATATATTTTTTCTGAAAAAAAGGTTACTGATGAATGTAAAATTTATACAATTGAAAATTCCACTGGCTGTGGAGAAATGCGTTGCTACAATTTATTTGAAGGTGTTCAATTATCTTATAATAACCTTAATATGGAGACGGCATATCAAAAAATAAATCCTAAAAGCGGGGTTTTAGAAATAGATCATTGCTTAGAGGGATGTTATGAGTTTAAACTTGAAAATAATGAACGTGCTCTGATAGGTAAAGGTGATCTAAGTGTAATCGAAATAGGTAAAGTTCTTTTTGAAGATTCATGCATACCAACAAAAAAATATGTGGGACTTTCAATATTTATTGATATTGAAAAGGCACAAAAATCTATTGATAAATACTTTCCGTACGCAAAAATTGATTTGTTAGAAATAAAAGATCGTTTATGTAAAAATGGTGCAGCTTTAATTATTCATTCACGTCATGAGATAGACCATGTTATTAGTGAACTTTATAGAGTAGATTCTAGAATAAGACTTTCTTATTCAATTATAAAGACAATAGAGTTGTTATTATTTTTAAATTTAGTTGAAAGTTCAGATACTTTTAAGTTTACATCTTTTTCAGAACCAGTATATAAAGCAACTGTAGAATCATATAAGACGATTTTAAATAATCCTTTTGAAAGATATTCTATTTCTGATTTATCAAAAAAATATGCTATCTCAGAATCCAGTTTGAAGAGATGTTTTATATACATAACTGGAAGCTCAATAGGTAATTTTATTAGGGAAAATTGTTTAGAAGCCGCTGCTAAATTATTAATTCATAAACCCTTAATGTCAATAGGAGAGATTTCTGATTTGTCAGGATATTTGAATCCTAGTAAATTTTCTGAGTCATTCAAAAAACATTTTGGGCAAACTCCTCAAGAATATAGAAAAAAATCAATCTGACCTTTTTAGAGCAAATAAAGAGCTGTCAGGTTATAAAGAAAATATCCATCTTACTTTATAATAAAGTTGAGATGGATATTTTTTTGTAAATATTCTCTATACACATTCTATGTACATTTTATTAATTGACGGAGGTGTTTTATGAACAATAAAAAAATGACTACAAAAGATGTAGTAACAGTAGCTATTATGATTGCCTTGTTTTATGCAATTTCTATTGTTGTTGGAATGAGTATGGTTGCTGTTCCAGTTGTGTATATTTATGGTACTGCTGGAATCGAAATGTTTATAGGAGCTATTTTCTACTTGGTAGCAGCTAACAGACTTAATAAACATGGGCTATTATTTATATGGATATTAATTTATGGTCTTATCACAGCAGCTATGGGTTATGTGTTTATGCTTCCATATTTTATTGGACTTGCTATTTTGTGTGAAATAGTAATGATAGGCAAAGACACTTATATAAATCCAATAAGAAATATGATTGGCTGGAGTGTTTATGGTGCTGGTATGTTCATGGGAATAGGAGTTCCATGTTGGATAGCTTGGGAATCTTATCAAAAGCAAGCTTTAGAGAGTGGGTTTGCAGATAGGACATTAACATTGCAATATAATTTGGTATCTTCACCAAAACTACTATTATTAGGTGTAACAATAACCGTTATATTATCTGCTTTAGGTGTTTTGTTTGCACAAAAAATTCTTAAAAAACACTTTAAAAAGGCGGGTATTTTAGAGTAAATGGAGATATATGGGAAATGAAAATAGAAAAAATAAGTGGAATAACTTGTCTTTTTTTAACTATAATTTCCTGTATGGTGTCAATATTTACAAAAAGTTACTATATGCATGCTCTGTTTGTAGGATGGCTTTGTATGCTTTTAGCATATTTTGGTTTTATCAAGCAGAGCATTATTTATTTTATGATATATAGTTTTACTACATTTTGGTTATTAAAAATGATACCTAGTGGTGTAGTTATAATTTCTCCAATGCTTTTGGGAATGTTGTATAAATTCATAGTTCCAATCATGGCAGGATTTTTAACTTTTAAGATACCATCAGGAAAATTAATTTCAATATTTCACAAATTAATGTTGCCACGAAATTTTGTACTTATATTAACGGTAATTATTCGATTTGTACCAACAATTGCTGGGGAATTTAGAACAATAAAAGAAGCTATGAAAGTAAGGGGATTTACAGGTAACTTCTTTCATATTTTATCAAATCCTTTGAGGACTCTTGAATATGCCATAGTTCCTTTAATTTTTCGTTCTATAAAAGTAGGAGATGAATTATCAGCAGCAGCGATTGTTAGAGGAATTGAAAACCCAATAAAAAGGGATTCATATTATAGTAACAAGTTGTGTAAATTAGACATAATTATAATAACTGCAAGCTTTGTTTTATTTATATTATGTCTTATATGAGAGGTGCATCATTGAATAATAAACTGGAAATTAGGAAATTATCTTTTTCGTATAATAGCAATAAAGATGAACAGTTGAAAGATATAAATTTAGACATTAAAGATGGTGAATGTTGTGTAATTATAGGGGAGTCGGGATGTGGCAAGTCTACTTTGACAAGAGCTATAAATGGATTAATTCCAAATTTTTACGAAGGAAATTTAGATGGAGAAGTATTTATTGATAGCAAATCTATAAGAAATTTAAAATCATGGGAGATAGCAAAGTTAGTCGGTAATGTATTTCAAGATCCTAGAAGCCAATTTTTTGCCAATGAAGTTAATGGAGAAATTGCATTTGGACCGGAAAATTTGGGATATAAGCGTGATGAAATAATAAGAAGAGTAAATGAATCAAGTGAGAAAATGAATATTGATAAATTGCTAAATAATAGGATATACAATTTATCCTATGGAATTAGGCAAAAAGTAGCAATTTGTTCAGCGAGAGCTATCGAACCATCTATATATGTATTTGATGAACCATCTGCAAATCTTGATTTGAAATCAATATATAAATTTTCAAAACTTATAATGGACTTAAAAAACGAAGGGAAAACTATAGTAATTGTTGAGCATAGGTTATTTTATTTAAAAGGAATAGCTGATAGGTATTTATTGATACAAAATGGATCTTTAACAAATAGTTATAAAGCAGAAGAATTTGAAAAAATTAGTTCAAAAGACTTAAATGCATTGGGCTTACGCTCAATAAATCTTGATGATATTGTTGTAGATGACCACAAAGTTAAAGAAAAAGAAATTAGTAGTGACAATTTTTTTGATTTTGAGGTGAAAAATATTAGTAAAAAATATAAAAATAATTTCGTACTAAAAGATGTGTCACTTAAATTTGATAGCAATGAGACTATTGCTTTAGTAGGAATAAATGGAACAGGTAAAAGTACACTCGGTAAAATTTATTCTGGGATTCAAAATCAGACTGATGGAGAAATAAAGATAAATGGACACAAAGCTAATAAAAAGATGAGGTTAAGTAAAGTGTGGTATATTCCTCAAGATTTAGACTCTCAATTATTTGGGGAAGATTTGATGGATGAATTATTAACTGGGTTAAAAAATAGAGAAGATTATATCACGAAAGCAGAGGAACTTTTAAAAAAAGTTGGATTATTTGATATAAGAGATAAGCATCCAGCAACTTTATCAGGTGGTCAAAAACAAAGACTAGTTCTATGTGTAGCTATGTTGAGAGAAACCCCTTTTATTATATTGGATGAGCCGACATCAGGGCTTGATTTCAGGAGTATGGATAAGGTGGGGAGATTAATCAAAGAGGAACAAAGAAAAGGAACAAAATTTTTGATAATTTCTCATGATATTGAATTTATAGCAAAGACGTGTGATAGACTTGTAAAACTAGAGAATGGGATAATAACAGAAGATTTTTATATTGATAATATAGGACAGCTGTTAAGAGCTATGGAGGCTAAATAATTTAGGAGGTGCGTAATGGAAGTTTTAAAAAAGCATATAGGACAAATTTTATCGTCAGTTATTATAGCAATAATTGGTGTTTTTTGTGGTGTTGTACCATATTTTGCTTTGGCTAAGATTACTCAAAATATAGCAATTAATAATACAGATTTAGAATTCTATGTAAGACCAATTTTGCTTATTTTAGGTGGATTAATAGGAAGTGTTATTTTTCATGAGATTTCAACTTTAATTTCTCACAATTTAGCATTTCGCATAATAGAGGACGAGAGGAAGAAACTTGTAAGAAAAATTAATAGATTATCAATGGGAGAGATTGAAAAACGATCTAGTGGAGAATGGACTCAGTTTATGGTAGAAACTTTGAATAAAATTGAGCAACCGATAGCTCATGTTATTCCTGAAGTAATAGCTAATCTTATCATTCCAATCGCTTTAGTAGTTATTGTTTTTATTATAGATTGGAGAATTGGAATTGCAAATCTTATAACCTTACCTCTAGGGGTGTTATTTTCAATTCTAATGATGGGCGGATATGAAGAAAAATCACGAAATTATCAAGAAGCCGCAAAAAACATGAATACAACAGCTGTTGAATATATTAGAGGTATTCAAGTTATAAAGGCATTCAATAAATCTGCATCATCATATGGAAAATTTGTAGATGCTGTAAATAGTAATAGAGACAGTATGCTAAATTGGTATTTAAGTGTTTGTTTCTATATGACAGCAGCAATGGAAGTTTTACCATCAACTTTATTATTTGTTTTACCAACTTCTTTATACTTGTATATGAATGGAAGTATTGAAGTAGGCAATCTAATAATGTGTGTTTTATTATCTTATGCCTGCTACAAACCTTTGATTAAAGCTATGAGTCATATGGATACTATGGCGAATGTGAGAGTTGTAATTGATGAAATAAAAAATGTTATTGAGTTACCAGAGTTAGAACGAGGTAATGGAGAGGAGAAAATAAGATCATACGATATTAATTTTGAAAATGTATGTTTTGCCTATAATGATAAGAAAAAAGTTTTTGATAACTTATCCTTTAGTGCAAAAGAAAATAAACTTACAGCTATTGTTGGTTATTCTGGCGGTGGAAAATCCACTATTGCTAAGCTAATTGCGGGATATTGGAACATTAATAAAGGGAAAATATCCGTAGGAAATGTAAATCTTAAAGATGTTTCTCTTGAAAAGAACATGGAACTTGTAACCTATGTATCACAAGAAAATTATCTATTTAGGAAAAGTATTATAGATAATATGAGAATGGCAAATCAAAATGCTAGTATTGAAGAGATAAAAGATGCTTGTAAAAAAGCTTCTTGTCATGACTTTATTATGAGTCTTCCTAATGGATATGAAACCATAATAGGAGAATCTGGAAGCAATTTATCTGGCGGTGAGAGACAAAGACTTACAATAGCTAGAGCTTTGCTTAAAGACAGCCCAATAGTTTTATTAGACGAAGCTACAGCATATTCTGATCCAGATAATGAAGCTGAAATTCAAAAATCGATAGATGCATTAGTAGAAAATAAAAC
The DNA here is from genome assembly GCF_017874475.1 of Anaerococcus degeneri. GTDB lineage: Bacteria > Bacillota > Clostridia > Tissierellales > Peptoniphilaceae > Anaerococcus > Anaerococcus degeneri. Next base: position 52,945 of record NZ_JAGGLO010000009.1, on the reverse strand, counting down.
TGTTATCATGATTGCTCATAGACTTTCTACAATAATAGGGGCAGATAAGATTATAGTATTAAACAATGGGGAAATTGAAGCGGAAGGAACTCATAAAGAACTTCTTGAAAAAAGTGAAACATATGCAAAAATGTGGAAATCACATATAAGTTTATCAAACGATAGGGGTGAGTAGATGAAAGAATTAATTCACAAATTATATTGGATTGCTGGAAAAGAATCTTCCAAAATTAGCAAGATGTTTTTCTTTGAAGTATTAAAAAGTATATTTGAAGGAATATCCCTTGGGGCTACAATGTTGCTTTTACTTAAAATATTTCAAAATATATATGAAGGAAGAAATATTAAACAAGAAGACATCTATGTCGTATTTGCTATAGCCCTACTAAGTGTAGTAGGCAAAATATTATCTAGTTATATGGCGGATAGAAATAAATATATCGCAACTTACAATATGGGAGCAGAAAATAGGCTATATATAGGTGATCAGTTAAAAAAAGTGAATATGGGATATTTTAGCAGCAACCGCCTTGGAAATATTTCAGGCGGATTAACCACAGTTATAGGTGAACTTGAAACCGTAGGTGTTAATATAATAGAAACTTTATTTGTAGGAGTAATTCAAACTATAATAATGGCGATATTCATGATTCCATTTGATATAGTTACAGGTTTTATAATTTTAGGAACTTTATTCTTGGGAATGTTATGCAATGCTATCTTTCAAAAGAAATCAGACGAGTTGACTAAAAAATTACAAGCTTTAAAAATAAATCTAAATGCATCTACTTTGGAGTATGTTAAAGGTATTAGTGTTATTAAATCATTTGGAAAAAGTGGTGAAATGACTAAAGAATTGGACAGAGAGATTTATAAAAATAGAAGAGGTTTTATAAATGTTGAAAAAACTGTAGCACCTGCTGCTTTGATATTTCTAATTATATTTAAATTGGGGATTTGTCTTATTATATTTTCAGCTATTTATAGATTTTGTATAGGAGAAATTGATCACTATAAAGCTGTAATGCTTGTAGTATCTAGTTTTATTGTTTTTTCCGGTTTTGAAATGGCTGGAAGTATGCAAAACGTTAGAGGAATAGCTATACAAAACTTGGATTCAATTGCTAAACTTAGGAATTTACCAACAATTTCAGAAGGCACAAGAACAAGTTTTGAAAAAGGAGATATAAATCTAAAGGACGTTGACTTCTCATATGACGAACAGAACTTATTTAACCGTTTAAATTTAGATATTCCAAAAGGTAAGACTACAGCAATTGTAGGTGGTTCTGGAAGTGGAAAAACAACACTTTGTAATTTGATAGCTAGATTTTGGGATGTAGATTCTGGAGAAATATTGATTGATGATAATAACATAAAAGATTTTAGGTATGACAATCTGTTATCTAATTTCACTTTTGTTTTTCAAGACGTCTATTTATTTGATGACACTATAAAAAACAACATTAAGTTCGGAAATCCAGAAGCTAGTGATGAGGAAGTTATTAATGTTGCTAAGCAAGCACAGTGTCATGAATTTATTATGAAGTTGTCAGATGGTTATGACACAGTTTTACAAGAGGGTGGTTCAAATTTATCTGGAGGAGAGCGTCAGAGAATATCTATAGCAAGAGCTATGCTAAAACCAAGCAGAATTGTTATTCTTGACGAAGCTACTTCAAGTGTAGATCCAGAAAATGAACAACAACTTATAACTGCTTTAAACAATTTGTTAAAAGATAAAACTGTAATTGTGATTGCACATAAACTTGATACTATTAAAAATGCTGATCAAATTGTTGTTATGGATAAAGGAAATATTGAAAGTATTGGTAAACATAAAGAGCTTATGGAAAAATCACACATATACAAGAGTTTTATTGAGAAAAGAGAAAAAGCTACTGGTTGGAAAATTGAATAAAATTTAATAGAGGATGATTTTATGAAACAAGATATGAAAGAACAATTATTAACAAAAAGACCTATAGATTTACTTTTTCAATTATCTATCCCTGCTGTAATAGGAATGATAGTAATAGGTCTTTATCCACTAATGGATGGAATTTTTGCAGGAAATATTATAGGACAAACAGCAATGACAGCTTGTGGTGTAGCTATGCCACTTACATTTTTCAATAGTGGTGTATCTACACTTATTGGTGTAGGTTCAGCATCGGTTTTATCAAGAGCTATAGGAAAGGGCGACAAAAAAACAGTTGATAAAATTATGGGGAATTTAATCTTTTGGGTTATTCTATTCTCATCAATTATTACAATAGGCGGAATTTTACTTGCACCACATTTTTTAGATATGGTTGGAGCAAGTGGAGAAATTAAAGAATATGGTATCAGATATTTACGAGTAATTTTTATTGGTTCTTTATTTGTAAACTTTACTCAATCAGCAAACATGGTTATGCGTGGAGAAGGATTAATGAAAAAAGCAATGCTCATTATGGGGCTAGGAGCTTTTTTAAACATAATTCTTGATCCCATTCTAATGAAATTAATGGGAAAATATGCAATTGAAGGGGCTGCACTTGCAACTATTACAGCACAATTTGTTCAAGCAATAATAACACTCCATTACTTCAAATATAAAAGTAAAGCAGTAAAAATAAATAAAATCAAACCTGATCAGGAAATAAAAAAAGAAATGTTTGGCGTAGGGTCATCTGCTATGATGATGCAAATTTTATTTATGATTCAACAAACAATGCTATATAAAATGTCATTTAAATATGGAGGAGATACAAATGCTATCTTAATGGCAGCAACTTTAAGAATATATGCCTTTTCCTTTATTCCACTTTGGGGAATGAGTCAAGGCTTGCAACCTGTTGTTGGTACAAACTTTGGAGCAAAAAGATATGACAGGGTAAAGGAGGCAATGAAGGTATTCTCCATTGGAGGACTTGTTCTTGCAGCCATATTTTGGCTACCAGTCTTATTATTTTCAAAAAACATCCTTTCCCTATTTGGAGTAGAAGAAAGTATTATAACTCAGGGAGTAGGAAACTTTAGACTATTTTATTCTATATTTATCTTATATGGAGTAATGGTTATGTCTATAACATTCTTCCAAGCAATAGGAAATGCTAAAAAGGCAGGCATAATCGTCATGCTAAGACAATTATTTTTATTCGTACCTGCCATGATTATTTTACCAATGATATTTGGAGTTAAAGCAGTATGGTTTGCAGAACCCCTTGTAGATTTAATTATGATAATAGCTGGTGTAGTAATGATGTTTGGGGAATTAAATAGGATGGATAAAATTAGTTTGAAAAATTCAAGTAATGAATATTAAGTGGTTTATTTAAAAGAATGGAGGGAAATATGCAAATAAATATAATTAAAGTACATTTACCTTTTTTCTTTGGTTTACACTATTTACAAGTTAGATAACTCAGTTAAAAAATTAAATACAATTACTATTAGAAAGAGTTTTTTTCATTCTAGAGGACTAACCATGCCCAAGAGCAGGAGTCCTCCTTTTTTTGTCTGAAAACATAAAGACAAAAAAGAATGGAGGAAACATAAATGACAAAAGAATATTACCTTTATGTCGGTGGGCAAAAAATCAAAGTAAGCGAGCAGATATACAAAGTCTACTGGCAAGAAAGAGAACATGAAAAATATTTAGAGCAGGTGGACAAGAAAAACCACTTGCTCTTTTTTTCGTCCCTAAATCATGATGGGAATTTTGAAGATAATCTAGAAGATAAAAATGATGATGCAGAAAAAGTTATAGCTACACAAATGAAGATTAAGAATAAAAAATGTATCAACCCTTACCCTTTAATCAGGATTTAGGTTGATACACAAAATTATTTACAGACCCTTATAAGCGTTAAGCGTATATTAAGTTATTCTTCTAATTTTTTAGTATCATCTTCTAATTCCAAGAATTTATCAAAATCACTTTTGTAGAGTCTATCTTGTATAATTCTATATTTTTCAAACTCACTCTCTGCGTGCTTTTTAGCAAGAGCTGCAGAGACTTTTCCTGCATCGTTTAGAATTTCTTTATCCCATAATTGTAAAAATCCATTTAATCTTTTTTCCCAATCTTCCATAGTCATAGGGATATGTCTTTCTGCTTGCAGCTCTGCCATGTCCAAATATGATGAAACAATTCTTTGCATTTGATTTAATTCTTCTTCGTTTAGATAATTTTTTGCAACGACTACATCATATTTATGAATTTTTGAATCTGGTGATCCTTCCCAAGTAGTAAGTCCCATATTTTTAGTTTTGTGATTGGCTCTATCTACAATTAATTCAGCTGCAGTTTTTCCATGAATTGCATAGTGCAATTTATTTTGAATAGCGGCAAAAAATCTTTTTGTTGCTTTTGCAGATGGATCATAGTCTAAAGATGTGGCATAAATATCTGTGATTTTTTGATAGAATCTTCTCTCAGATAATCTAATCTCACGAATTTTTACAAGTAATTTTTCGAAATAATCCTTGGTAAGTTTTGTACCAGAATTCTTGAGCCTTTCATCATCCATTGCCCAACCTTTAATTGTAAAATCTTTTACAATTTGGTTTGCCCACTTTCTAAATTGGACGGCACGTTCGTTATTAACTTTAAACCCTACTGCAATAATTGCTTGCAGATTATAGTGCTTTGTTTCCCTTGAAACATTTCTAGAACCTTCTTTTTGAACTATTAGGAAATTCCTAATAGTTGCTTCTTCTTGTAATTCACTATCGGCATAGATTTTTTTAAGATGTTCATTTATTGTGGCGACACTAACATTATAAAGAGCTGCCATCATCTTTTGAGTTAGCCAAATATTCTCATCTTCATATCTAATTTCAATAGCTTCTTGATCATCACCATTTGCTGCAATAAAAGTCAAGTATTCAGCAGCAGATGATCTAATTTGAAGTTCTTTTTTTTCTTGATTTTCGTTTTTGTTTTTATCAATTTCTTTACTCATAATTTCCTCCAAGTATAAATTTCATTCTACCTTTAAACACTGGAATACTAATCAAGAATACAATTACATAATGTATAAAGGAATTTATCATCATACTTTTTGTTATTGGTAATTGATGATAAGTTTGACCGATTATCTTAAAAGCGTTTAGTGTGTTTGTTATAAAATCTAGTGCCAACCATAGGGCAACTGATGATCCTATAAAAGCAATTATATAGTTTAAAAGTTTACTGATTTTTGGTAGCTTTTGATTTATTAAAATTAGCAATATTCCATAAATTATTACTACCGTAATTGAAAGGGGAATAGCTAATTTGTTATCTAGTTTATCTTTTATGGATATATAAAATCCTAAACCTACAACTATAAAATCAATCAAAAATGCTGAGATTTTTACAGAGTAGGTAGTGATGAGATAGTAGAAAACTATTCCAGAAAGGATTAATAAAAAATATCCTGCAATAAAAATTCCCATAGAGTCTCCTAATAATAATCATCATGTTCAGGGCGATAGTTTTTAAGAAAATCTCCCTGAGGTGTATTAACATTAATTGGTTTATTAAACTTGCCCATTTTTGCTAACTCAGAAATTTTTAAATTTAGTAAATTTATATCCACACCTAATTGTCCAGCAATTTCATAATCACAAACTTGATCATTGATATTATCGAAGACATCTTCATCACTTATTAATAAATGAGCTGCAAAAATATTAGCTTCAGTTTCAAATTTATTTGTAGGGTTTAGCACTGTTTGGTCATGAAAAGCTCCACCACTCATGCAATAATCTCTGTGAAGTTGATCGTGACCTAATTCATGTGCTAATATAGTCTTTCTATTAAAATTTGTGTTGCTACTAATAAAAATAAATCTGTTCCTTTGAATATAATGGTACATTCCTAAAAGTATTTCTGTTTTAGGTAGATATACCAGGTTAATATTCAAAGCTTCTATTAATTCGATAGGATCTCGTGTCTTATATTTTTTTATAAGTCGATTAACCTTATCATATATATAGCGATTCATACTCATAAAATCACCTAATCTTTTTTCTTACGACCGTATTTCTTATTTTCTCTTTTAGCCTCCCAATAAGCACGAGTAATAGCTTCAAAAGCAGCATCTTTATCTTCATCAGAAATTTCTCCACCTGCAAATAAAGAGCTTAGACCTTCTGTTAATGCTCTAGCTTTTTCTAATTCTCTTTTGCCACCCATGTTATAAACTCTATTTAAAAACTCATCACTTTCTTCTAGAAGGTAATTGTAATCACAGTCCATAACTTCAGCTATTTTTTTGTAAACCTCGACATCTCTTGGGTATCTTTCTCCGTCTTCATAATGTACAAGAGTTCTTGTACTTATTCCTATCATTTTTGCAAAATCTGCTTGACTTAACTTTTCTTTTTCACGAAAATCCTTTAATCTATCCGCAAAAGCCATAACTTTAACCTCCTGTACTAATGTGCATTTATAACTTTTAATACGAACAATAGTGCTTGAATTATTTTTCAATTTGAGATATAATACAAACTGAACTTATATTCATATTATAGCACAAACATTCAAGTTTGTAAATAAATTGTATTGGGGTGATTTGATTGAGAATAAGTAAAACTTTAAAGAATATAATGAACATGTATGCAGATAGCAACTTGAAATTTGAAGAAATCAGTTCAGCTGCAAAACTTATTTTAAGTTTATATAGACAAGTTACCTGGGCAGTAGATAGCAGGGCAAATTTTATGATGTTTGAGAGTAAAGAAAACTATGGATCAACTTCAGAATCTGCTTACTTGTATCTTTCTACATTTGCTCCAGAAAAAGTTGAAGAAAAGTTTAATAATAGAGTTTCCAATGTAATGGATAGTAAGCTTATGCTTTTAATAATTTATGATTCCTGTGTTAGGCTAAAAGTTTATCCAGAATATGGAGAAATTTATCATAAGATTATTTATAATTACTACATTTCTGAAAAAAAGATTACTGATGAAGCTTGTATGAGAAGTGTATCTTTAGAGAGAACTGTTTATTACCAAAGAAAAAAGGAAGCAATTGCATTGGTTGGTGTAATAATTTGGGGATATACTTTACCGACTGCTATTAGCCAACTTGAAGACGGTCGTAGCATTGAAGAAATAATGAACATCTAAGAAATTAATTTATGACGAACTTATTGCGTACTATTTCCGAATGAAAAAAGTACCATATACGAATTTTATGTGTACTTAAGTGCATATATAATATCCATGATGGGTGATTAGCACCTAAATTTAATATTGGCATTTATTGACTGAAAGAATTTATTTTCTTTCGGTCTTTTTTTATGCCCAGGAGAATATATGCAAAGAATTAGAAGCCCTCCTTGTGTGAATTTCATTTTCGAACAAAAGAAATTCATGTCAACAAGGAGGAAAAATTAATGGACAAAGAATATTATTTATTTGTAGAAGGGAAGAAAGTGGTTGTTAGCAAAGAGGTATATCTTGCTTATCATAGTGAATTGAATAAAGAGAAATATCAAATGAGAAGAGACAGGTTAAATAACTGTTTCTTTTTTTGTTCCTATAATCATGATGGTAATTTTGAAGAAAATTTAGAAGATCTGGAATTTGATGTTGAAAAAATTATCGAAACAAAGGAAATGATTGAAGAAGTAAGAAGAGCTATTTCTAAACTCAACCCTATTGAAAGGGATTTGATAGAAAGTCTTTTCTATAAAGAAGAAACAATTAGAGAAGTAGCTGATAAACTGAATATTTCTCATCCAGCCGTTATTAAAATGCGTAATAAAGTCTTAGAAAAACTAAAGGAAATGTTAGAAGACTTTTAGATGACAATTGCCAAGAGGGTCTAATTTTCACTGTTACTTATGCAGTGGGAATTGGACCTTTTCATTTAACCAAATTTATTTTTGAAAATTGGTTACCAAGAAAGACTTCTTTTCACTGTTAAGTATAAGAGGGTAATTTTAAACAATTTTGTTTCATCAAGATAAGTATTTTCTGATGGTCAAATTTTTAAAATATTAATAACTCTCGATAAATTTTGAACCTTAACAATTGAATAGACCAAGACAAGACATTAATCATTTTTGGAGCGTAATAACCTATCCGCCAAGATCTTTCTGCTGAATAATTCGGCAAAACAAGTACTGCTAAGCTAAAAGCAAGGGAAGAAGAAAGGGAGCGATAAGTAAGAGTTTGAATATAGGGAGGGATACCCTATTCGCTATGAAGAAAATGAGGATAATGATACTTCTAAGGTTGAAGCCGGCTCATCCTGAACAGAGGCGGAGGTGAGATTCCTATGTTGCTAATCCAAGGCACTTGTCAATGTCAAAAAACTTTAATTTTATATTGTGAGGTAAAACCTATGAATACAAAAGAAAAGAAGAAATGTAAACCTAAAGAGCAAATATCAAAAGAAGATTATTCTAAAAAAATTACTTACACTCAAAGTGATAAAGAGTCCCTCGACTTACTAGATATTGTTGAGCTTTATTTATGTAGAGCTTGTATAAGGCTATAAGCTGGGGTGCTGACTTAAAAACTTGGGTGCGGTAAAATATAAGTGGTAGAAGAACTCCTTAATGACTATTTGCCCAAATACAAATTAAGGAGGTTTTGTGATGGAAAAATTTGCTTGTATGTATCTTCGTTTATCAAGAGAGGATGGAGATAGCACAGAAAGTAATTCTATTTCAAATCAAAGACAGATTATCAAATCATATGCAAGGGACAATGATTTTAAAGTTGTTGCTGAATATGTAGACGATGGCTTTTCAGGATCTAATTTTGACAGACCAAAATTTAAGAAGATGATTCAAGATCTTGAAGAGAAAAAGTTCAAAACAATTATTGTGAAGGACTTATCCCGTTTTGGGAGGGATTATATCGAATCAGGTAAATATCTTCAAAAGATATTTCCAGAAAAAGGTATAAGGTTTATATCCGTAAACGATAACTATGACAGTGAAAATGCAGATGTAAGCGATACACACCTAATTCTTCCGATAAGAAACTTTATTAATGATTCTTATTGTAGAGATATTTCTATGAAAGTTAAATCTTCAAAAGAGATCAAAAGAAAGAATGGTGAATTTATTGGTGCATTTGCTCCTTTTGGTTATAAGAAGGACAGCAAAAACAAACATAAGTTAGTCGTTGATACAGAAGTTTCGCACATAATTGAAAGAATCTTCAATATGAAGATAGACGGCTACTCATCTAAGGCTATTGCAGATTTTTTAAATAGCATAGGTTGTGTAACACCATCTAAGCATAAAGAAAATTCTGGCGATAATCATACTACTGGTTTTATTGTTAAAGACTCTAAATGGGACGCAAAAATGGTCAATAGGATTATTACAAACAAGGTCTATATAGGAGTGCTTGAACAAGGGAAAACTAGAAAACTAAATTACAAGTCTAAGAGAGAAGTAGAAGTAAATGAAGAAGATTGGATTGTAATAAACGACTCTCATAAGCCTATTATTTCAAAAAGCATTTATGCTTTGGCTAATAAGATGATGCTCCGAGATGTAAAACAATCAGCAGATATACCACATATTTTATCAGGAATGCTTTATTGCAAAGATTGTGGATCTTCAATGGTTAGAAGAAAGGTTAAGTCCAAGAATGGATATAATATTTTTTATATTTGTTCTCACTATAATAACAAAGGAGATTGCACAAGACATAGTATAAAAGAAGACTATCTACTGGATATGACTCTTTTTGCACTTAAAGATTATTTGAAAAAATATAATGAGCTACTAAGTCAAGTTAATAAGTTAGATGTATCAAAAGTTACATTTAATATTGACTTTGAAAGCTTAAACTCAGAAAAAAGAAAGTATGAAAGACTTAGACAATCTTTATATATGGACTTAGAAGATGAACTTATAACTTCTGAAGAGTTTGAAAGGTTCAGAAAAAATTATCTTATTAAAATCAGGGAAATAGAGAAACAAATTGCTACAAAGAAAAATATACTTGCCAACTTGCAAGAAAAGATGAAAAATAAGGACAGTTTGGTTTCCGAAATTGTTCCCACTGATTTAAGTAGTCTAAATAGGCTAACAATTGTATCTTTTATAGATAGAATTGAAATCGGAGAAAATAATGAGATTAATTTTGTCTTTAATAATTTGGAAACAGTTAACTTACTGAAGACCCTTATAAAAGAAAAAAGTGAAAGCAAGTTCGAAGTAAAGAAGAATTTGATTTCAATAAATAAGGTATTTGGAAATGCTCTTGAAAATAAGACTCCAATGCAATTAGCTGGAGGTGTTTTATAATGGCAAGAACTTCCAAAAGATATATTGAAAAGAAAAGCGAAAAGACAGAAAGAAAAGTCTTTAAGGCCGGAATTTATACAAGGCTATCCAACGAAAGAACAGAAGAGTGGAGAGAAAAATCATACTCAATAGAAACTCAAATACTGTCTTGTAAAGAATATGCATTAAAAGAAAATATAGATGTTTTAGAAGTTTACACTGACTATGAATATAGTGGAACAAACTTTGAAAGACCATCATTTCAGAATATGATGCAAGATATTAGGGATAGAAGAATCAATTGCATTATTATCAGAGATTTATCAAGACTTGGAAGAGAATATCTCGAAATGGGAAGATTGATTGATAAAGTTTTTCCATTTTTAGGTGTTAGATTTATTTCAGTTAATGATAAATTAGACACAGTCAAAGAAACAGATTCAAAGAAATCTTTTGAGGTTACTCTTAAAAATATTATCAACGATATGTATGCTAAGGATATTTCAGTTAAGATAAAGACCTCAAAACACAATAGAGCAAGAAATGGATACTTTATTGGATCTGTTCCACCTTACGGGTACAAGATTAAAAAATCTAAAGAAGGTCAAAAGCTTGTAATTGATGAAAATGTTAGATTTATTGTGGAAGAGATGTTTGATTTGACTCTTCAAGGCAAAAGCCAATATGAAGTCGCAAAGCATTTTAATGAAAAAGGGTATGCTCCTGGAATGGTTTATTACAAAACTGGGAGAGTTTACAGAGAAAATGATGATCCTGAATGGAATAAAGGGACAATTTCAAAAATGCTTACAAACCCAGCTTATACGGGGACTTTAGTACAAGGAGTTAAGCAACAAAATCTTGCAAAAGGTATTAAACAACATTTTGTAGATGAAAGTCAGTATATAATTTGTGAGAATGCACATGAGGCAATCATTTCTAAGGAAGTTCACGAAAGAATACTACAAGAAAGATTAGAGAGAAAGAAAAATCATGTTTTCAGTTCGCCAATGCACAATTTTGAAAATAGGGACTATGAGAACAGATTTAAAGGTCTTGTAATTAACAATAATACTGGCAAAGAACTTAATAGAAGAACTCGTATCTATGGTAAAAATAAGGATAGACTTTACTATTCATTTCAGAATGAGAGATTTAGTGGAAGTATAAAACCAGAAAAATCAGTATTCATTATGGAAAGAGATTTGGATCAGGCTATTAGTGATAAGATTTCTGAGTTTATTATGAAGACAACTAGCAAGTCAAAATTTGTTAACCGAATTAAAGCTAGATTTAATACAGCAATAGATACTTGTAAAAAAGATATTGAAAATCTTAAAAGAAAAAATCTAAATGAAGAAAATATCATTCAAAAATCCTATGAAGAATATAGTCTAGGCAAGATTGATAGAGATGAGTATCTATTGAGAAGAGAGATTGCTCAAAGTCATATGTCTACATTTGATAACGAGATTTCAGCAATTGAAGTTAATATATCAAAGCTTAAAAAAGAAAGATTAAAATCAACAAAATGGATAAATGATTTATATGCTTCAAAGAATTTGGAAAAGCTACCTGGCGATTTAATCCATAACTTAATTGAAAAAATAATAGTTTATGATAAACACGAATTTGAAATAGTCTTTAAATTCAATATAGATAATTTGGTAGGAGGAACAGACGATGAGTAAGATTGCTCTTTATATTAGATTATCCGTTGAAGATATGATAAAGACTGATGAGAGTGAAAGTATCATAAACCAAAGAGCATATCTAAACGATTATCTCGACAAGAATGAAGAATTTAAGAACTTCACAAGAGAAGAATATGTCGATGACGGATATTCTGGAACAAATGAAAATAGACCAGCCTTTCAAAGAATGCTCGAAGATGTAAAGAAAAACAACATACAGACGATAATTGTAAAAGACTTGTCCAGATTTATGAGAGATTATATAACACTTGGAGATTATCTTGAAAATATATTTCCATTCCTAGGAGTAAGATTCATTGCCATAAATGATGGATATGATAGTAATAAAGAAAAGGGAAATGGAACAAATTTAGATATTCAATTCAAGGGACTATTATATGATTTCTACACAAAAGATATTTCTGAAAAGGTAAAATCATCTATGACTACACTTAAAAAACAAGGAAAATTTTTAGCTTGGAGTCCACCATTGGGATATATGAAAGATCCTAATGATAGACACAAAATCATAGTTGATGAAGAAACAGCTTGGATAGTAAAGAAGATTTTTAAACTTGCACTTGATGGTATATCTTCAAGAAATATAGCTAAGATATTGAATGAAGAAAAAATACCAACACCATCAAAAAGAAAGAGTGAATTAACAAATCTCGATTTTGAGTATTCAATAATTAGAACTGCGAAAAAGCCTAGACCAACTTGGACTAATGGCAATGTAATAGATGTATTAGCAAATGAAAATTATACTGGAACTTACACTTTCAATATGCAAGATAAGTCAGTATTAAATCCATCTTCTTTTAAATTCAAACCAAAAGAAGAATGGGGAAGAGTTGAAAATAACCATGAAGCTATTATATCTAAAGAAGACTTTGAAAAAGTTCAGAAGATTAAAGAGAAGAATCTATTTATGAAAGGTAAAAATACCGATTATGAATGGAGGAAAAAATCTCCACTACAAGGTTTTGCGAAATGTCCAACTTGTAATCACATTTTGGGGTGTATTCAATCAAAACACAAAAGACATGACGGAAGTCTTAGAGTACACACATATTTTACTTGTAGGATATGTAAGTGTAATAATGTAAAACACAAGAACTCAAGAGCAGGAAGCCTTGAAGAGCAAGTATTTGAAGCAATAAAAGAAAAATATGGTCTAGAAGATCCAATCAAGAATGAAAAAGTAAAAGTTAAACCAATGGAAAAATCTATCGAAGATCTTGAAGCTAAAAAAATGCAGAATTTTGAGAAGTATAAATTAGGCAAGATGAATAGACAAAAATTCATTGACTCTAAAAATTTGATAGATGAAGAAATACAAGCAATAAAAGAAAAAATACAAAAAGCAAAAGAAGAAAAAGAAGTAATAGACAACACTAAACTTACCAGAGAATTGATGGAGAAATATATAGACTCAGTATTCTGCGAAGGAAACGAAGTGTTGGACATAATATGGAAGTAGCAAAGGGAGTGAGTAATCACTCTCTTTTAAATTACATAACAATAACCTCTTTTTTGTCATAAGCTTGACATGAGAGGGCTCAGCCACCACCGCCCATGCAGTCATGGACCTAAATGCGGAAGACGGGGGTAAGCGTAAATATATCATGGTCCAGCTTCCAGAAGCAACCGACGAAAATTCTGAGGCCTACAAGGCGGGTTATAAAAATATCTGCGAGATAGGCAAGGAGAGGATTAGGCGAGCTGGGGATAAAATCCTTGCTGACAACAAGGACAAGGAAGGAATCGAAAAGCTTGATATAGGCTTTAGGGTCTTTAGGGTTGATTCAACTAATATGAAGGATGTCTACTTTTCTCCAGATCTTTATGAACAAAACTTCTTGCTTAAGCTTCAATCAAATATCAAGGAAGATAGGAACGATTTGGACTTGCTTTTTGCTTGCCTACTTGATTGGGGTCTTTCTATAGATAGGCCTTATTCTGTAGATTCTGTTGGTTCTAGCAATATTCATATCTATAACCATGGCGATCTTGTGGCTTGTTTTTCAGAAAATCTTTCAGAAAATATCATCAAGCGCATAGCAGAGCTTAAGCCACTAATGGTTGTTTTTAGGGATTCTTCTTTTGGATCTAGTGAAGATAAGATTAATGTTGAGGAGATTTTTAAGGTTTATTCTCCAGAGACTGATATAAGAGTGTTATAAAATGAAACTTAAATTTACACAACAAGGCTTCCAAGCAGATGCTGCCCAGGCTGTAGTGGATGTATTTGATGGTCAAATCAATAAGCTATCTTCCTATACCCTAGATATGGGGACCCATGACCAGCAGATGGATATAGAGACACCTGCAGATTATTTAGGATGGGCAAATAGAGAACTTGAATCTTTTTTAGATTATGACAGGCTTTTGAAAAATATCAGGAAAATTCAAATAGATAATTTTATTAAACCTTCAACTAAATTAGAAGGTGATGGTTTAAATTTATCCATAGAGATGGAAACAGGTGTTGGCAAGACCTATACCTATATCAAAACTATGTATGAGCTATATGAGAAATACGGATGGTCTAAATTTATTATCGTGGTGCCTTCTGTTGCTATTAGAGAGGGAGTTTTTAAAAGCTTCCAAGTAACTGAAGATCATTTTGCAAGCCTTTATAATCACAGGATTAGGTATTTTATTTATGATTCATTAAGACTTTCTGACATTTCAAGCTTTGCTTCTGATTCTAAGATTAATGTAATGATTATGAATTATCAGGCTTTTGCATCAAGGAGTGAAGCAACAAGAAGAATTTATAGCGAGCTAGATGAATTTCAATCTAGAAGGCCTATAGATATAATCAAAAAAACAAATCCAATTTTGATTTTGGATGAGCCCCAGTCACTAGAGGGAAAGACCACTAAGGAGAAGCTAAAAGACTTTAATGCTCTTTTTACTCTCAGATATTCGGCAACCCACAAGAATCCTTACAATATGATTTACAGGCTAGATGCTGTGGATGCTTATAATAAGAAATTAGTAAAAAGAATCCAGGTTAAGGGCATAAGTCAAACAGCTTTAAATGGAACTGATGCTTATATCTACTTAGATAGTCTAAATATAAGCAAGGCAGCCCCAACTGCCAATCTAGAGATTGAAATAAAATACAAGTCTTCAATCAAAAGAAAGCTCAAAAAATTAAGCGAAGGCGATAACTTATATATAGAATCAAATGAGCTTGAAGCTTATTTAGATGGATACGTTATTTCAATGATTGATGGGAGGGACAATTCTGTAGAGTTTACAAATGGTGAAAAAATCTATGTGGGTGATGTCCTAGGTCTTGTTGATGAAGATATTATAAGACGAATTCAAATTAGAGAAACTATTAAGTCTCACTTAGAAAAGGAAAGAGAACTTTTTAGTAAAGGTATTAAAGTATTAAGTTTATTTTTTATAGATGAGGTTGCTAATTATAGGATTTATAATGATGATAATGAGGCCTCAAATGGAATTTATGCAGATATTTTCGAAGAAGAATACCATAATGTTTTCAGCTCTTTTCAGCTAAAATATGGGGAAGAAGCCTATATTAAGTATCTTGAAAAATTTGATCCAAAGACCACTCACCAAGGGTACTTCTCAGTGGACAATAAGGGTAGGATCAAAAATACTAAAGGAGCTTCAAAGGATGATATAAGCACCTATGACCTTATTATGAAAAATAAGGAGCTCTTGCTAAATAGGGATCCTGATATTAGTCCAGTAAGATTTATATTCTCCCACTCAGCCCTTAAAGAAGGTTGGGACAATCCAAATGTATTTCAGATATGTACTCTTAAGCAATCAGGCTCTGAAGTAAGAAAAAGGCAAGAAGTGGGTCGTGGGCTTAGGTTATGTGTGGATGAAAATGGCGAAAGGATGGATGAAAACGTCCTTGGAGATGGAGTCCAAGATGTAAATACCCTTACAGTTGTAGCCAGCGAATCCTATGATAGCTTTGCTAGAAGTTTGCAAAATGAATACTATGAAGAAAGCTCAGGCAGGGCTAGAAAAATCAGACCAGATTTATTTGAAGGAATTACTATCAAAGACAATGACGGAAATCCAAGAGTAATTGATTCAGATTTAGCCCTTAGCATATATGATAGTCTATTAAAGAATGATTATGTAGAAAACCAAAAATTAACAGAATATTATTATAGGGATGTATCTTTAAAAGCAGTGAATTTAGGCAAGGACCTAAGTATCTATGAAGAGTCTATTATAGAATTGTTAGGCAAAATTTATGACAGGGATATAGATATAAAAGATGCCAGGTCAGAAAATGTTGAGTCAAAAATCGACGATGATAAATTATATTCAAAAGAATTTAAGAACCTATGGGCAAAAATTAATCAAAAGACCTATTATACAGTCAAATTCAAATCAAATGAGTTAATAGAAAATGCAGCCGCAGCAATAAATAAGAATTTGAAAGTAAAAGAAATAAAATACGATATAAAAACAGCCTATATCGATAAACTTACTGGTGATAAGAAGGATTTCGATAAGAATGTAGTGGTTGTTAATGAAGATTCTGAAATAAATGAATATAGGACCTACAATGTTAAGTATGATCTAATAGGCAAGATTGCTTTTGAAACTGACCTTACCAGGAGAGATACAGTTGCTATATTAAGAGCTATTAAAGAAGATAAGTTTTTAGAATTTAAGAAAAATCCTGAAGATTTTATAAGTAAAGTTTCCGATATAATAAATGGCGAAAAAGCAACTAAAATAATCCAACATATTTCCTATGATCTATTAGAGGATACCTATGATACAGATATTTTCACTGAAGCTAAACAAAAAGGTCAAATCGGTAAAAACGCTGTAGAATCTAAAAAGGGATTGTTTGACTATACTATCTATGATTCAGAAGTAGAAAGGAAATTCTCAGAAGGATCGGACTCTAGAAGTGAAGTGGCAGTCTATGTAAAACTCCCATCAAGTTTCTATGTATCAACTCCAGTAGGCAAATATAGCCCAGATTGGGCTGTAGCTTTTTATGAAGGAAAGGTAAAGCACATATATTTTGTAGCAGAAACCAAGGGAACAATGGACTCAATGGAGCTAAGAGCTGTAGAAAAGGCTAAAACAGACTGTGCCAAAAAACACTTTGAAAAAATAAGTAACGGTGACTATATCTATGATGTAGTTGAATCCTATGAAAAGCTAATGGATGTTGTAAGAGGATAAGAAGGAATTTTATGAATCATTATCAATAAAATAAACTCATCCTATGGCGATAATTAGCTTGTAATCACAAAAAGCCAGAATGTGTATCAAGTATACATATTTCTGGCTTTTTTTGTGTTGTTGTTCTGTTGATTTTATTTAATAATCATTATAGTCAAATCTTTCTTTTTTGAATGTGAAGAGTTCTTTGCTTTCGTATTGTTTGTATATTTTGTAGATAGCGTAGAATTCTTCTTCTCTGATGGCGTGATTTCCTATTATGGTGCCAAATTTTACTCCAATCCTGGCTCTTCCGTAGAGTTTTTGGTTGAGGTCTATAAAAATCCATGGGCATATAGGGCTATAGCCACCGGGGTTGTGCTGGCTGAATCCTTCTTTTTTCAAGAATTCTACTAATTTAGCGTCCCCGTTTTTTAGGTCGTCATCTGCTACTAAGAAACTTATTTTTACTGTTCTATTTTCCATAATTTCCTCCTTTTTAGAGAAGAAAAAAACACCCATCGACGATGGATGCGTTCTGCCCCATCATTCAAGCTTTAGCACCTTAGACTTTGCCAGGTTGCTGAAGGATCGTCGAGCTTGTCTCTAGCCTTCTCTTTATGGTAGTTTCATTATATTGTATGGAGGATTTTACGCAAGTTGGATTATATTTTTATGATGAATTAACAAAATACCTAGTTATTTATTTATGAATAGATGTTTTATTTGTGTAATCTGTACGATTTTTTTATATTTTCTAAAACTTTAAGAATCCCCGTATTACTCAAAAGCGGCGTCTTGCATGCCTTCGTCGCCGGCGAATTTGTAGACTTTTATTTTGCCGCAGTTTTAAGGTTTTTGGTGTAGAATCTAATGGGATTTTTTTATATCTATCACAATCTCTCATTGCCCAACCCCAATAAACTATGCTATAATATTCTAAATAGGAAAATGTTTGCGGGAGTGATTTTTATCTTTGTTTTTGCAGGATAGGGGAATTACAATTTTATTTTTTCTAGGAGTTTTTATGAAGAAGTTTTTGTGGATTTTGGCTTTGGCTTTTTGCCTTTCTGCTTGTGGCAATGAGACTGATTTTTTGACTGAGGATGATTTTTTCTTTTCTAATAATGAACTTGTTAGTGTCATGGATGGGGAGGTTGTGAGTATCGTTTCGGATTTGAAAAATCTTGGCGATGATACTTATGCCTATCCTGTTTCCTTGTCTGATGATCTTTTTGTTTTTGTTACAGGTTCTGAAGGTTTCCATAATAGCACTCTTATGAAGATTGTGGGCAAGGACATTAAGGAAATTTATAGAATTAAGGACCAAGAATTTTTGCCATCTGCTTTGGTTGGAGATAAGGTCTATGGTTTTTTTAGGGGCAATGTTAACCTTAGTAAATTTGATTATCTTTATGCCTATGGTGAGATAGACCTTAAAACTGGCAAGACCAATATTTTCGAGGCTCTTAAGATAAAGAAAGAAAATGAATTTTTGCAGTCTATTGGTTTTACTGACAAGGAAATTCGTTATATTAAACTTAATATGTCTGGGGATTTTAAGGATAAATTTTATAGGCTTGATTTATCTAAGGGTTATGACCAAGAGCCTGAAGAAGTCGGGGATGTGGAAGGTTTTACCTGGCTTCAGTCAGTCAAATATGATAAGGATGGCAAGGATAATTATGATATTCTTGATGTAGACTATGACGATGAGGGCAAATGTTATATTAAGGGTATTGAGTGTCCGGGAGAAGGTACTCAGCTCATTTCGGCTGGGCCAAATATAATATTTCAGATTTTTATTGACCCTGCAAATGATCCATATTTGTTTAAGATGGATATACTTAATTTCGTAACTGGAGAATTTGTTGCCGAAGATGTAGAATCCTACGGTTATAGGGTTTTTAAGGGCAAGCTTTATTATCTGGATAAGGATAAGAAGGTCCAAGTTTTGGATGGTTTTAAATAAGATTTTGAATAGTTTTTTAAAGGCCTGCAAGTTTTTTAGGACTTGCGGGCTTTTTTATTTTTTAAATATTTTGCTTTTGCCTTTCTTGTTGGTTTTGTAAGAATAGCTGACTTTGGTTTTTGCTAGTATGAGCCTATTTTTAATTGGGTTTTGATTTGGTTTTTGTTTTAAAATGCCATTTAGGAAAATTTTTGGATGATTTTTGTCAAGCAAAAAGGACCCTGGTGGATCCTTTTTTATTATAATTTTCCCTTATAAGGGTTTGGTTTGTCTCTGAATAGTAGTTTTTGGAAACAGTTGTTTTCTGGGTCTTCTTTCTTTAATTCTGGTTTGGCATACCAATAATCTCGGTTGATTTCTTCTTCCATGAAGATTACTTCTCCCGGATAATCTAGGGCTTTCACAGGATTTTTGGCTATTGTGTACATATTCATTACCCCATCTTTTATATTTTCATCATAGCCAAGTTCGTGGGATACGCCTACTTGCTCGAGGTCGTGTAGGTTTGTACCTGGAAGGTAGACTATGTATTCTTGGCCTTTCATGGACTCGTCAAAATATATGGATGGGTAGTATACATCATTAGTTTTACTACCTTCTATATCACCCTTTGTTGGGGTTTGGTATTTTATTTCTTCGAGGGTGAGGGCATAGGATTTGTCGTCTAATTTCCTTGGCTTGCCAAAGCGTCCAGTGTAGAGACAGGCTACTTTTTCGCGTCCGCCAGAGTAGGTGCACCCATCAAAGGTTCCGTCCTTGTAGAAGTAGATAAAATCGCTTCTGTCGGTGATGTAGGCGACAAATTCCCTGTCTTCTAGCATGGAGAATATTTCTGAGTCTGTGTTTTCTTCATCTTTTGAGACTTTTTCTTCGTCGGTTTTTTCATCTTCTTTTTCTTCCTCGGATTTGGCCTCTTGGACTGGTTTATTTTCAGCTTCTTTATTTTGGCCCTTATCAGCCTTACAACCTGTGAAAACCAGGCATAAGGCAAAGACTACTAAGATTTTCTTTTTCATACGTCCTCCTTATTATTTTTTTATCATTATACTTGAGGGTTTTATCGTGGACAAGCGGAAACTTTTGAATTTTGCCAAGAAAAAGGGAACCTTGCGGGTTCTTGAGATTTTTATTTTTCTTCTTTTTTCTTATTTAAAACCACAAAGGCGATTATTGCCACGACTAGGACTATTCCCAAGTATCCTACGGCCTTGATGCCAGTTTTTACTTGGCTGGCTGGCTTGGTTAGGAGGGTTGGGGCGTCTTCTGACTTTACTCCTGGTGTATTTTCGCCTTGGGAAAGGGTGACAGTTTCTAGCACGCCTCCGGCTGGGTTTTGTTATGTGTTCCTTTCTACAGGCCTATTACTCGTATAATCCTTTATTTTTCCTTATGGTAGACAAGACCCGATTTATTAGATAGAATATAAGTAAGATAATTTCTTATTTTAAATTAATAAAATATTTTGAGGAAGGATTAGTTATGAAAAAGTTTGGGCTTATTTTGTTGGTGTTCCTGCTTTGTGCTTGTGGAGGGGACTTGTCTTCTTCTGGGGAAAACAATTCCAAGGCTGACCGTGTTGAGGATGGGTCTGATAGCGAGGATAGGTTTTCTGAGGATTTGCCTAATGAGGACTTTTCTAGCGAAGGTGGCAAGGAAGATTCTTTTGATTTGTCTGAGCCTTGGGCTATTTGTTATAGGGATATTTTGGATAATAAGCTTCCTTACTTAATTTATACCGATTGGGAGGGGAAGGTTTTTGAAAAATACCTTAATGACCTTTATGGTGACGGGTACTTTGGTTTTGCCATTTATGACCATAAGGATTTTTCATTTCCGCTTTTGATTATCCGCTATAGGCTCACTGGTCCTGGGCCTTATGAAAATATTTATGCCATTGTTTATTACCAGGAGGATGGGTCTTATAAGACTTTTTCTGTCCTTGATCCTGGCCAATTTACCCAGTTTGCCAATGGAATTTATGAAGATTCTTATGGAAATTTGTTTATTGATGATGCTAGCAATGATGATATTTTCGCCATTAATAAGGTGGACGATGAGCTTTTGATTAATTATTGTTATAGGCCGGGGGCTAAGGGTTTTGCTTCTAGGCTTGCTGGAGGATGTCGTGATGACGAGCCTAGTGGCGATGTTGATGATGATTATAAAAATGGGATGCCTGGATTTTTGGGTGTGAGCCTTATTGAAGCTAGAGCTGAGGATTTTTCTGAAGAAGCCTATAATGATTTTAAAAATTCTCTTAAGGAAATCACTATGACTGACCTTAGCAAGTCAAATTTAGAGGTAATCTTTAATGACTCTCCTGGCAAGGTTGGTCTAGAAGGAGAATCTGGTGATAAGGCTTCTCCTTTTGATGAAATTAAAAATGGGCCGGATTATGGCCTTTTGAGAAAAAGATACGATGAAAGCTATATTTACAATCTAGAGATTGATGGCAAGGATATGGGCCAAATTGCCCTTGTTTCCTATGGCGGCTCTAAGGGAAGTGATGTCTATACTGATGTTGGTTACTTAAATATGAAGCTGGTCAAGATTTGGAGGGCTGGCGATTTTGCTGACGATGGGGCCTTGGCTCAGATTGATGGTGAGGATTCAACTGCCTTTGTCAAACAGCATGAGGGTGGCTGGTATTATGGGTTTTTCCCGGGTGCTATGGAATTTGATTACGATTATTATAATTTTTATAATGTGACCCTTGTTAGTTTTTATGACTTTGATGGGGAGGAGACTATCTATGCGATTAAGCACCTGGCAGAAACAGTTATTTTTGATGAAGATTCTATGTCTATTGATCTTAAGACCCTGTCTAAGCTTTTTGGTTTTTCCTATAGTTTTGATTTTGATAATCAGAAGATAATCTTAGATACTAAAAATCTCCCTGGAGAAAATCCTTTTATAGAAATACCTAGAGAATCTTATGGAAGCCTCGAGGAACTTTTGGAGGATAATTTTGGGGCAAATGGCAAGTATAAATATGAGCAAGAGCCTGAAGACCTAGGAAAAAAGGATGAAGAAGTAGGCGAGGATAAGGCTATAGAAGATTCTGGTGATGCTGAGGAAGAAAAGAAGGAAGATAAGGCAAGCAAAGAAGATTGGCTTATAAAAAATATCACTAATATCAAACCAAAGGTCACAATTGCCAAGGATGGGGAAGATGAGAAATGGGATAAGACTTCTTCCTTTAAGATTGAGATAAAAAACAAAAAAGATTATCCTAAAGACGCAAAATTTATAATTAGTTCAAAGTATATCGACAATAAAAAAGTTGATAAAGATGGCTATTATATTAGCAGTGGACCTTATGAAATAGGCACAAAAAAGAGGCTTGCAAAAAAGGGTGCCGATTATATAGAGGAAATAAAAATCAAGGTATTTTATGGGGATAAGTGGTCAGAAGAATATAGCTACTATTACAATCCAGCTCTAAATTATTTTAAAAAGGAAATGGCAAGAAATGGCCTTAAGGATGATTACAACAAGGTAATAGATAAGATTAAAGAGCTTAGGGACTATGACCCTATTGTCTATGATAAGAATGATAAAAAATATAAGTATAGGGAAGAATATGCTTTTATAATCCCTGAAAAAACAGGCCATCCCAAAAGTCAAACTGAAAAAGCCTTGATCCGTCAGTGGTTTACCTTTGCTGACAATATGCAATTAAAGGAATATTCGAAGGCTTTGGAAAATGTAAAAGGAAATAAGATTAATAATTCGAACCTGGGTATTTTGGGAAAAATGTCCCCTAGATTAAGGTCTAAAGAAATTGCTAACAACATAACTAAAATAATAAGTGTTGAAAATAATAAAAAAATTGTCACCCAGGACGGCAGAGACTATCTTTTAGAAATAGACTCAATAGGGGTTGGAGCAGCCTTTATCACTGGAAAAGTTTACATGAGAGAGGGAGAGGATTGGAAGGAAATGAGGAGAATAGGATTCCTTTCTGCAACTCCGAAAGTTGATGATGCATCTATAAAATTTACAGAAAACTACATTATAGCTCTAGGTTTTCAATCATTGGGAGGAATCATTAACAAGCCAGGCCTAGTGAAAATGGCCACCCAAACTAATTTTGAAAGGGGAGTGAGTTTTGCCCAATATGTAGATGGACTTACAAAATTTTCTGATAAGATTTTAGAATCGAATCTCAAAAAATACGATTTTAAATCCTTATCAAAGCTCCTAGGCCTAACAAGTAATGGCAAGGATTTCTTCTCTTATTTGGATACCCTAAAAAGAATGAATACTAATCTTAATAAAAACACTGAAGACCTGAGTCTAGATGAGACTAGGCAAATGGTGGATGATAGTATTGTTATCCTTAAATATTTAGGCAAGATGAAATAAAATAAGAAAAGCTTCTTTCTTAGTGAAGGGAGCTTTTTCTCTGGAAAAAATATAGCTTTTGCAAAAGCTAAAAAATTAGCTTATATTTAAGGAATATAAAATATAAGAATCTAGATTTATGGGCAATGAAAGTAAGTAGGATTTTTGGGAAAAATCTGGGAAATTTTATAAGAAAAAAGGGACCCTGGCGGGTCTCTTAATTTTTATTTGTCTTCTTTTTTCTTACTTAGAACCACAAAGGCGATTATTGCCACGACTAGGACTATTCCCAAGTATCCTACGCCCTTGATCCCAGTTTTTACTTGGCTGGCTGGCTTGGTTAGGAGGGTTGGGGCGTCTTCTGACTTTACTCCTTGTGTATTTTCGCCTTGGGAGAGGGTGACAGTTTCTGGCACGTCTCCGGCTGGGTTTTGTGGTGTGGTTGGTGTTTGAGCAGGTTGGCTTGTTGTTTGGTTGGTTTGTCCAGCCACTTCTGAGCTGCTTACTTCCACATTATTCCCTTCTGGTTTGCCATAAAATGGCTTGATGAAGTTGTTATCATCTAGTGGTAGGGTGTATTGGCCATTGGCTTTTATTTCAGAATCTTCGATATAGTCATCGTTGTTGGTGTTGATATTATCTAGGAAGGTCCTTTGGTCTTCTTTAAGTTTTTGGTAGGCCTCCTTGATGCCTGACCTTTGAGATTTGTAGAAGGCAGAGTTTTCGTTTAGGGTGCCGTCAACTTGGTTACCACTTGTCAAAAACTTTGTTTTTTCAATTTTTGTAGATTGGTGGGAAAGGTCTTCTTTGGCATTTTCCCCTATAGTTTTGGCGAGTTTTTCGATTAAGTCTTGGGTTTTGGTCTTGTCTTCTTCTGTGATTTCCTTGCCAGTCTTGACTTTTTCGTCTATTTCCAAGATGTAGTTGTAAATGTCTTCAAGAACAGGTGTTATAGCCTTTTTCTCTTCCTCGCTTGCCCTTGCTAGGCCGTAGGAATTGACTGTTGACTCATAGAAAAGATAGAGGTTTTTGATGTCTTTTTTATCGAGTTTGTCAAGGAAAAATAGGTTTCCATGAAGGATGTAGGCCTTGACGTCTTTTTTGACCCCTTCCACATCTAGGTCTAGGGCAATTTTTTCGTTTGCGGCTTCGATTTGTTTGGAAAGCTCTTCTGTGACCTTTTCCAAATCTTCATTTTTGGCTGCCTTTTTATTTAATATGTCGATAAATTTTGTCACGTCAACTTCCCTTAGGTCTTTGGCGATTAAAATCTTGTTATAAAGGTCGTAGCGAGCCTTGAATTCTTCTTGGTAGGCTGGGTCATTTTCGTAAGATGGCTTTGTTTCTTTGTCATCTTTTTTTTCTGGACTTGGGGTTTTGTTTTCGCCAGATACTAGGATTTCAAATAGAGAAGGTGTTTTATTTGCTTCATCAGCAAGGGCCTTGGATCCTGTCCCCAAAATGAGGGCACAGGCTAGGGCTGTTGCTAGAGTTTTCTTAAATTTATTCATAAATCTTCCTTTTTGCTTATACTGTATTCATTATATTTATTTTTCCCGCAAAATCAATCTAAAATCTTTATTTAACCGAGGTATATAATTAGCCTAGATGATTAAAAAAATAAAGGAGTTGCAAGATTTTAGGGCAGATTTTGAAAAGATGAGAAAGGCGACCCTCAAGTAGGAAAAAGGCCAATCATATTGACAAGTTTCGCCAATAATTTATAATTATCTTAAGAATAAAAGGAGATTTTATGAAAAAAATATTATTAGGCCTAGTGATAATGGCGGGGCTTTTGGCGGCTTGTGGGCAAAAACAAGTGGTAAAAAAGCCTAGCAATGTAAATGAAAATGTTGAAAGCCCAAGCCTTTCTAATATGGCAAATGAGGCGAGTTTTGATTTTGTGAAAAATATCCTAAAGGATAAGCTAGGAGCAGACAATGATATGGCAAAGGCCAATGTTGACAAGTTTATGGACATGGTTAATGACTACAACAAGTCAGTTGGCGAAGAAAACTTAATCGGCGATTTTAAGGAAGACCTAAATCTGACCTACGATACCGGAAAATTAATTGAAAATAGACAAAAGGCCCAGAGGAAATTTCCCGATACAAATTGCAGGATCAATGCCTATTTGCTGGCTGTGGCCAATATGAAAGTCCAAAGGGCAGGCAATCCTGATGACGAGATGCTTTTTATGGACCTTGAAAAAATCAAGGAAGGCAAGATTTTTGACGGCCAAGTTACAGAAACTTTTAGGAAATTTTTCTCAAGGGTTCCTACAAATGATTCTAAAAATCCAGAAGACCAGGCCAAGGTTATGGAAAAATATTTTGAAGGCTGGGCATTTCCCAAAGACGCTAGTTTGGTATCAGTCGTAATCCACGATAATTTGGACGGAAACTACTTATTTATCGGCCATATCGGAGTCCTTGTAAAAACCGATGAGGGGTATTTATTTGTAGAAAAAATCTCCTTCGAAGAGCCATACCAAGCCATAAAATTCCACAACCGCCAGGCTGTTTACGATTATCTCAAAGAAAAATTTAAAGACTACACCGACCCAGATACCTGCCCGCCTTTTGTGATGGACAACGGGGAATATGTGGGATAGGAAAAAATAAAAATGGAAATAAAAACTGGAATAATACCTGAAAAAGACGAAGTTATGGCCCTTTATAGAGACGTGAGATGGACAGCCTACACTGACGAGCCAGACCTTTTAATGGAGGCTATAAAAAACTCCTTAAAAGTTTGGACCCTTTGGGATGGGGAAAAACTAATAGGATTGGCAAGAACTATAGGAGATGGGGTCACAATTTGTTATCTCCAAGACATCTTGATTTTAAAATCCTACCAGGGCCGAGGCCTTGGGAGTGACTTATTAAAAGAAATTATGAAAGAAAACGAAAATATCCGCCAATTTGTCCTCTTGACTGAGGACAGCGAGAAAACTAAGGGATTTTATAAGAAATCAGGCCTAAGCGAAGTCGGAGACTTCTCTTGCCTGGCCTTTATGTTGTGAGTGATAATATAGAAAAATTCTTAAAGTTTAGAATGGAAATAAAAAAGAGAGCTTTCGCTTTTGCGAGCTCTCTTTTTGGTTTTTAACCTTGCAAGCCGTCTGCTTGTCTTTGCATATTTTCTACGACTATGTCGTGGATATCGCCAAGGCTTGCGGCGTATTCTAGGACTTCCCATGGTTTGTTGGAATGGAAGTGGATTTTTATAAGGTCTTCATCTCCTACTGCAAGGAGGCTGTCGCCTTCTAGGTTGTCTGAAATGTAGTCGAAGATTTCGTCTTCGTCTAGGTCTTTGTCTGTCCTTGCGATTAGCATTTGGCAATCGAATTGAAATTCGATTTTTTCACCTGGTTTAAATTCGTGCATTATTTTTCCTCCGTCTTATCCAAGATAAGTTATTTTTTTATTACTTAATATTATTGTAAATTGTTTTTATTAACTTTAATACTTCGTAATGTTATTATATAGTAAATTGTTACTATAGGCTATTATTCTTCGTTCAAGGGGGAGGGCCAAGGACCCTTTCGCATGGGTCCTCATCGCCCTCCCCCTAACCCCCTCTTCGTTACACCCCACAAGCGACTCCTAGCGGAGGGCGGATAGGGTTGCTTGCCTAATGGCAAGCTTTTCTTATGTGAGGTTCTTAGTTCTTGATAAATATTCTCAATTAGATTATACCCTAGTTTCTTTTTGTGAGGTTCTTTTTTAATTCTTCTTCTAGGTTTCTGATTTCGGCTTGGGCTTTTTCTCTATTTTTTCTTCCTTCGATTTGGATGTTTCTTACTTCTTCGATGGTTGAGATTAGGGCCTCGTTGGTGTGTTTGATTGTTTCGACATCCACAATTCCACGTTCTGTGGCCCTCGCAGTTTCTATTGTGTTTTGCTTTAGGGTGTCGGCGTTTTTCTTTAGTAGGTCATTGGTGAGGTCGGTGACCATTTGTTGGGTCCTGATGGCCTGGTCGGTGTGGTGCATACCAAGGGCTAGGACCATTTGGTTTTTCCAGAGTGGGATGGTTGTGACTATGGTTGTCTGGATTTTTTCTGCCATGATAGAGTTTGATGATTGGACCATCCTTATTTGTGGGGCCATCTGAATTGAGACCATCCTTGTGAGGTCAAGATCGTGGAGTTTTTTCTCAAAACGATTGGCCTGGGCCTTTAGGTCGTTGACTTTTT
Organism: Anaerococcus degeneri; assembly: GCF_017874475.1. GTDB lineage: Bacteria > Bacillota > Clostridia > Tissierellales > Peptoniphilaceae > Anaerococcus > Anaerococcus degeneri. The sequence continues at coordinate 25,314 of NZ_JAGGLO010000009.1, read as the reverse complement.
GGGCATCGAGGGGAAGGTTTGACTCGGCTGCAGCTCTTTCTAGGGCTGGGAGGTCATTTTTATACAAATCTTCGAGTTTTCTCTTTCCAGCCTCAATATACATGGAGATTTCCTTGTAATATTCCTCGTTTAAGTCGTACATCTGATCAAGCATGGAGATGTCTTTCATGAGGGTTATTTGGTGATTTTCCAGAGCCCTTGAGACTTCGTTGATGTTTTTTTCGGTGGACTGGTATTTGACTTTTAGGTTGTCAATTTTTTTGCCAGCCTTTTTGAAAAAGCCTAGGGGTCCCTTAGATTCTTCTTCATCGTCCATGGTTTTAATGTCCATGACTACTGTATCAAGGAGTTTGCCGATTTCTCCAAGGTCCTTATCTTTTACCGCGTCCAAGGTTTTCTCGGAAAAGGTTGAAATCTTCTTTTGAGCGCCCGAACCGTATTGGAGGATGATGTTGGTATTGTCTAGGTCGATTTTTTTGGAAAAATCGTCTATCATCTTTTCCTCAGCTTCGGTAAAGACAATCCTATTTTCGATTTTTTCTGGCTCTGTTTTTAGGATTTGGTCGAGTTTTTCGTCGTTTTCTTCTATTCCGTCTAGTTTTAATTCGATATCACTCATGGTCTTTAAAATCTCCTTCTACTAGTCCTTCTTGTTTTAAAACAAGCCTAATGGTGTCAATATCAGTCTTTATGTCCATGGCTCTGTCAGAGATGAGGTCGACTTTGATTTTGTCAAAGGCCTCAGTGATGGTTCTAATTGACCCATCTATTTCTGCCATTGATTTTAAAATCTTTGGGTCGGTGGTTTCAAGCTCTTCAAATTCCTGGTAGGATTCAACGAGTTTGGCTGCGGTTGGCATGTAAAAGTCGTTGAATTTATTAAGGGCGATGGCTTTTTCTGGGTATTTGTCCAAAATATTTAGGATGTCCCTGATGTTTTCAAAAAGTGGTGCTAGGTCAGCCTTAAAGCTAGGCGAAGAAATTTTCCTAGCTATTTCTTCCATGTCCCTTAGGGTAGAACCACAATTTGATAGAATGTCGGAAGCATTTTGGGAATCGAAGTCATCCGATTGTGCAATTTGTTCTTTTTCGTAGGAAGGAATTTTTCCTAAGTTTTCCTTATAGAGCTTGAATGTTGGGATGTCAAGGATGAAAATCGAGTCATTTTCAACAATTCTTGCCTGTTTGAAATAGTTTTGCTTCATAAAATATAGCAAGTCCTTGATGGTTTCTTCCTCAGTTTGAGAAACTGCGCTTGCCAAATCTCTAATTGAGATAATGGTTGAGTTTCCAAGCTCACGCCTGTATCTAGAATAGTTTATGGCTAGCCTTTTGTAGTGGCTAGATAGCTTCCACATAAGGACTGGCGCTGCTACAGCACCTCCTAGACATAAGAGGCCGATCATTTTTGATCCAAGGCCCCAATTTTCAATTGTGTCCATCCCTATGGCAAAAAGGGTCATGCCTACAAAGACAGCCCCGATTTTTAAGAGGCTTGACTTGGATTTTTCCTTAGGTTTTTGCTCGCAAATATCAGGATTTTTTGCCGCTGGCAAATTTTTATTATATCCCTTGGAAAAGCTTGAAACGGCATAATTTACCGAATTTTTTATTGTCTGTCCAATAGATTCAAAATCTATGTCGTCAAAGTCAAAATTGATATTAAAGCCATCTTTTTGACTGTACTTATCTTTTTTCTTCATTTTATCTCCTTACAAAAGGTGATTTTCCTCTTGCTGATATTATACTATAGGATAAATATTTTTAAAATTCTTAAGACAAAAATTAATTATCTTAAAATTTTGGTCAAAGATTCCTTATTTTAGGTCCTTAATTTCGTCAAAGAGGTCCTTATTCTTTTCAATATCGGACCTTGCCCCAAACACAACCAGGTTATCAAGGTCCATGGCCTTGTCAAAAGATTCGCTTAAAGCCTTGATATCATCAAGACTTGCGGTCTTGATTTCAGCCAGGATGTCGTCTTCTTTTTTGGAAGAAGGAATCCTAAAGTAGGCGTAGTCAGCATCGCCCATTTGTTTTGGATTTCTAGGCCTCAAAATGGTACCCATAGAGGAAATTTTTTGGTTTTCAAAGTCCCTTTCGGTCATTTCAAGGTCTTTGGCTATTTGACCAATCTTGTTGAAAGAGTCAATAGTTGAAGAAATATTTGGGTCCCTGTAGGAATAGGTCGCAAGAAGCATAGACCTTGAAACAAACATGCCTGCACCGTAGGCACCGCCTTGGGCCCTGATTAGGGAGTAGAGGTATGGGTTTGACATGATTGATCCTGCAAGAAGGAATTTGCCGTCGTAGCCACCTTCAAAATCGTAGAAATTGGCTGATTTTGCGACGTAGTTGACATTTGCATCGGCCATTATGGCTTCTTTTTTGGCCTTGGCCACAAATTCTATTTCTAGGTCAGCTTCTCTCCCGCCAAGGTCTGCAAAAGCTTCATTTATTCCGGCTTTCATAAGGTCATACCCGTCTTTTTCGCTTGTGATATTTATAGAAAGGTCTTTTGTGAAAATCCTCTTATAAACACTTTCTAGCCTTTCTTGGACTTTGGCAAAGTCATTTTCCGCCAAGGCGATATTTTCCTTAATAAAGTCGTAATAGGCTATGCCTGACAGGTTTTCCTGGAGGTAGGCGTGCTTGTCGATGTGAGCGTTGGCCCTGTTTATGGCTATCATATGGCCAATGTCGTACATTTTTGACTCAAAAACTGCCTTTCTAATCTTTAAAAGTTCAAGGATCCTCGCCTGGTTTGCAAAAAGGGAATTTTCTGTGAAATCTTTTACGATTTGGCAAGCTTCCCTTGTGTAGGCAGGGAGGGTCTTAAAAGAAACCTTAAAGGTCCTGTCAATCTCGTCTGCACCTTTTTTGAAATTCATGATTGAGAAATTAAGGGGCCCAAGTTTTTGCCAGATGAGGTCGTCAATTTCTGTATATTTCATAGTTTTGGTGTCGATTGAACCCAGAAGTTCACCGATAATTTGGGCATATTTGAAGTCCTCAAGATTTAGGTGGTTTAGGTTAAAATACATATCTGTGTAGATAAGGCCGGCTGTGGATAGGTCGTTATAGACGTATTCAAATGTGTCGTTTTCAACCTCTCTTGGGACCTCTCTGGTCTTTGTAGGTACGTCTTTAATGTCGAGTTTTGGAATTGTCGCCTTTTCTTCCTCGGTATCTTCTCGGTCCTGGTAGGCCTTGAGTTTTTCCAAGTCTTCTTTGATTTTACTTAATTTTTCCGGACTCATTTCCTCGTTGACCTTATCTAGGTATCTTTGGAAATCTTCCTCTTCATTTTTATTATAATCTACCGAAGGCCTTGCAATATGGACAAGCTTAGTAGGATTGTCCAGGTAAAATTTCTTGATAAAGTCCTCGTAATAGGAAGTGTCGATTAGGGCCCTTAGGTCTTTGAGGTAGTCAACCAGCCTAAAGACCTCGAAAGGATCGGCGTCAAAGGACATGGATAGGTAGTAATTTAGGCCGGAATTTACTGAATTTAGGCTCTCTCTTTGGCCAAAGTCAAAGAGGGAAAAGGCAGATTTGAGGGCTTCCTTGTTAATTCCCTGGCTTGCCTTTTTTAGGCCTTTTTCAATTATTTCCACAAAGTCATTGGCCTTTCCTGCGTCAGTTTTTTGGGCCTGGATTATAAGGCCTGACCTATTGCCGTAGGCATTTCTTGCGTAGAAATATTCTGGAGATAAGATTTCCTGAATTTCATTTCTAATTTTTGAAGAATCCATATTGAAAAGGGCATTTACAAGGATGGTTGCTGTCAGAGTTTCCTTTATATCAAGGGCAGAGTGGGTCAGCATGGCGTAGGTCAAATAGTCTTGGCCTGGCTTTTCCTCACTTGCTGGATAGGTGGACTCGACCTCTTTATCATAGAAATTTTCCTTGACTTCTATGCCTAGGTCCATAGACTTTGCCTCATATTTTGACAAATATTCCTCGTCAAGCCTTGTCAAATAAGGGTCGATGTCGTCTATATTTCCATAAAAATAAATGTAGGCGTTTGATGGGTGGTAGTGGTCAGCGTAGAATTTTTGAAATTCTTCAAAGGTCAAATCCTTTATAAAACGAGGGTCGCCACCAGATTCGTATTGGTATGGGGAATTTTTATAGAGATAGGAATTTATATCATTATCTATGATGGATTCTGGGTCTGAAAGGGCACCTTTCATCTCGTTATAAACTACACCAGAAACTCCTACAACCTGATCACCATCTATATCATAATGCCAACCTTCCTGGTCAAGAATTTGCTTTTTATCAACAACAAGGGGTGCAAAAACTGCGTCAGTGTAGACGTCAACTAGGTTTCTAAAGTCCTTGTCATTTTCACTTGAAACAGGAAAAACTGTCTTGTCTGGATAGGTCATGGCGTTCAAAAAAGTCTGTAAAGACGAAGAATCCATAGCCATGAAAGGGTCCTTGGTTGGATATTTTTTTGACCCGTTAAGGACAGAATGCTCCATGATGTGGGCCATGCCCTTAGAATTTGTTGGCGGGGTCTTAAAGCCAATGGCAAAGGTCTTGTTGGTGTCGTCTTTTTTGGCAAAAACAAGCTTGGCCCCGGTTTTTATATGTCTGTAATGGAAAGCCTCGATTCCAATAGCAGGGAAATTTTCACTTTTAATTAATTCGTAATTTTTATTCATAAGTCATCCTTTGCTAATATTGTTCTTATTAGGACTATACCATTCTTGGAATTACTTAAAATAATATTTGACAAAGAATAAAAATCGAAGTAAGATTGCATTAGAAATAAGAATTAGTTTCGAACGAAAGATAATATAGAAAACAAAAATAGAAAGGGAAAAATATGACTCAGTCAACATACGGAAGTAATTATTTTGGAGCTTTAACTCCAAGGATGCAAGAATTAAGGGACGAGCTTTTAGACAAGACCCCAGAAATTTGTGTAGAAAGAGCGGAAATTGTAACAAAATCTTATAAGGAAAACCAAAACAAACCTCTTCACATCAAAAGAGCCTTGATGCTTAAGGATATTTTGGAAAACATGTCAATCTATATCGAAGATTGCGGCTTAATTGCAGGTAACCAAGCTTCTTCAAATAGGGCTGCGCCAATTTTCCCAGAATATGCAATGAGATGGGTAATTGACGAGCTAGACGACCTTGAAAAACGTGACGGAGACGTCTTTACAATTACCGAAGAAAATAAGGAAAAATTAAGGGATATCTATCCTTATTGGGAAAATAATACCATTTACGATAAGGGTAAGCCATATATGCCTGACCAGGCACAAAAATATGCGGACCTTGGAATAATTTCATTTTTAGGCAAGGTAACCAGTGGCGACGGCCATTTTGCGGCTGACTACACCAACATGTTAAGGGTTGGCCTAAAAGACTATAAGAAAAGGGCAGAGGAAAAATTAAGAAATCTTGACCTTTCAGACTACAAAAATATCAAAAAAACCTACTTCTACAAGGCTTGTATCATAGTAATTGACGCAGTTAGGGACTTTGCCCTCAGGTATGCAGTCCTTGCGGAAGAAAAGGCAAGAGAAACCACAGATGCCAAAAGAAAAGAGGAACTACTTGAAATTGGCCAGATGCTAAGAAGGGTTCCTTACGAACCAGCTAAGACCTTCAAAGAAGCAGTTCAAGCTATTTGGTTAGGCCACCTTATCTTACAAATTGAATCTAATGGCCACTCAGTTTCTTATGGCAGGGTTGACCAATACCTTGATCCTTTCCTAAGGCAAGACCTAGCTTGTGGTAGGATTACAGAGGATGAGGCAAGCGAAGTCCTAGTAAACCTTTGGCTAAAAACATATTCTATAAATAAGGTAAGACCTTGGGGTCATACAGTATTTTCTGCAGGAAGCCCACTTTACCAAAACGTTACAATAGGCGGCCAGACCAAGGATAAAAAAGATGCTACAAACAAGACATCTTGGCTAATCCTTAAAACCATCGCCCAATGCCACCTACCTCAACCAAACCTCACAGTTAGGTATCACAAAAATCTACCAGACGACTTCATGAAGGAATGTCTAGAAGTAATCAGATGTGGCTTTGGTATGCCAGCCTTTAACTCGGATGAGGTAATCATCCCATCTTTTATAGAAAAGGGTGTAAAAGAAGAAGACGCCTATAATTACTGTGCGGTAGGTTGTGTAGAAACAGCTGTTCCAGGCAAGTGGGGCTATAGATGTACCGGTATGAGCTTCTTAAACTTTACCAAGGGAATCCTAATAGCCATGAATGGCGGCAAGGACCCAGCTACAGGCACTTTATTAATAGAAAATGTCAAAGAATTTAAAGATTTGGATAATTTTGAAGACTTTATGGAATCTTGGGATAAGACCGTTAGGGAAATGGCTAGGCAAACAGTAGTAATAGACTCCGTTTGCGATACAATCCAAGAAGAAAACACAGCCGACATCTTGGCAAGCGTATTAACAGACGATTGTATAGAAAGAGGACTTACTATGAAGGAAGGTGGAGCAGTTTATGACTTTATTTCAGGCCTTCAGGTAGGAATTGCAAATACAGCCGACTCACTAGCAGCCATCAAGAAAACTGTTTTTGAAGACAAAACAGTAGGCAAGGAAGAACTCTGGGGCGCTCTCATGGATAACTTCCAAAGTCCAAGGGGTGAAGAAATTAGAGAATTATTAAAGGCAGCTCCAAAATACGGCAATGATAATGATTACGTTGACTTGCTTGGAACAAGGGCCTACAATTCTTATATAGATGAAATCAAAAAGGCTAAAAACACCAGATACGGGAGGGGTCCAATCGGTGGTTGCTACTATGCAGGCACATCTTCAATTTCAGCTAACGTCCCACAAGGAGCAGGAACGCTCGCAACTCCAGACGGCAGGAAAAAAGGCGAAGCCCTAGCAGAAGGATGTTCACCAAGCCATGGATCAGACTTAAATGGCCCAACAGCAGTCCTAAAATCTGTAGCCAAACTCCCAACCAGGGACATCACAGGTGGAGTTTTATTAAACCAAAAAGTAACTCCAACAATGTTAGATAAGCCAGGCAACAAGGACAAATTAATAAGCCTAACTAGAGCCTTCTTCGACGGTCTTGAAGGTTACCACATCCAATATAACGTAGTAGATAGGGCAACTCTGATAGACGCTCAAATCCATCCAGAAAAACACAAAAACCTAATTGTAAGGGTAGCAGGATATTCAGCCTTCTTCAACGTCTTATCAAAAGATACTCAGGATGATATAATAGCAAGGACTGAACAAAGTCTTTAAAGATAAGTAAAGCCCTACTAAGAAAGTTCGACCTAGGACTTGGCAAAAGTTTTATAAGCAAAGAGCCTAGGTAAAAATAAGCTGAAATTTAATAAAAAAAGAATAAAATAAAGACAAAGAAACTTATTTACAAATGATAACTCATATCGGATGAGGGAGGTAGAAAAAATTATGAAACTACTAATCGACCACGCAGACCTAGATTCTATCAAGGAACTGATAGCCTTATTCCCAATTGACGGGGTTACAACAAACCCTACTATCCTCGCCAAGGCAGGGGAAAATCCTAAAGATAGACTTGTTAAAATTAGAGAACTAATCGGCCCAGACATGGACCTTCATTGCCAAGTTGTGGCATCAAAAAAAGAAGAAATGATGGACCAAGCAAGAAAACTTGTAGCCTTACTTGGGGAAAATACTTATATCAAAGTTCCATCTTCTGGAGAAGGCTTCAAGGCCATGGAAGAACTCGCCAAGGAAGGGATAAAGATAACAGCCACAGGCATTTATTCTCCACTCCAAGCATTTCTAGCAGCCAAGGCAGGGGCCAAATACCTTGCTCCTTATGTAAACAGGATTGATAATTTGGGTTATGACGGTCTTGGTGTGACAAGAAAGATCCAAAACATCCTAGAAGCCAACGACTTTGAAGCACAAATTCTGGCCGCATCCTTTAAGAATTCCAACCAGGTTCTAGACCTTGTGGAAAGAGGAGCAGGTGCCTTAACTTTAAGCCCAGATGTCTTTAAAGGTCTGGTAAATGATAAAAATGTTGATTTTGCAATCAAGACCTTCGAGGAAGACTTTGAAAGTATTTTAGAAGAAGGCCAAACTTTTTCAAATATCCTATAAAGAAAAAATCGCCCCAAGTTGGGCGATTTTTTATGATAGGATTAGTTTGATGCCAGAATCTTTCAAGTGATCCCTAGTTTTTTTCTTGATATTTTTATCAGTCACCACCTTATTGACGGCAACTCCGAGACCTAGGTTGCCTTCAACATTAAATTTGTGGCTTTCTGTAAGTACGATGACATCTTTAGCCCTAGAGGCCATGTGCCTAACAGCCTCACCCCTGAAAGGATCCTTATTTGAAAAACCCCATTCGCAGGAATAACCATCTGCACCTATAAAAAGCTTATCAACCTTGTAATGTTTAATCGACTCAGCAAGGACAGGTCCCACCAAAACCTGGCTTTTAGTTTGGTAGATACCACCTAGGAGAATAATCTGAGCCCCAGTTTCACTTATATAATCAGCAATGAATACAGAATTTGTTATTATAGTAATATTTTTCTTAGTCTCAGCGAGTTTTTTTGCGAAAATCGCACAACAAGACCCAGACTCAATCATAACAGTTTCGTTATCCGCCACAAGCTCACAAGCCTTATCAGCTATTTGCGTCTTCTCCATAAAGTGAAAAGATAATTTTCTAGAAATTGAATCATCATCAGCCAACTCTGCATAATTATGGGTCCTAACTATAAGGCCAGCCTCATCAAGCTCAGTCAAATCCTTCCTTATAGTAACTGCAGACACCTCAAAGATGTCAGAAAGGTCATTTACAGAGACTTTTTTTCTTTTATTAATTTCTTCGACAAGCTTAGCCTGCCTTTGACTTTTATTCATACATTCTCCTTATTAATTTAAAGCTTAAGTCTATATCTTATATAGTATTTTACCTACTATTAACATTATAGTATTTAATATTATAGTATTTTTTTCAAAATTTTACACAAATTTACGAAGATAAGAAAAAAACAACCGAACAAAATAAAAAAACTTTCGTTTAAAATTGAAATTAGTTTCGTATAGAGTATGGTAATAAGGAGTCAACCTAGAAAACTATAATTTCCGGAAATGTTTTACTTAATGATTCTAGAACCATAGGGTATTAAAACTAATTATGGTGATTAAAGTTAGTTTATTTTTCTAACTACAATCTTATTGTTTTTTAATATCGTATCTAATAATATTGGTCTTTATAAATTATATTTACCCGTTTTTTAATAATAATCATAATTTTAAGACCTGGTACTTATTTGTCTTTTAAGAACGATTTCTTAGATGACTGCTCTTAGAAATATATAATTAACAGGTGCTTTTTAACGAAAGACATGACATATAAATAATTTGATTATTTAAATTTAAGAGATTTTTTTGATGCAAATTTTGAAAATTATACTAATTGAAAAGGAGGAAGAATGATAGGAATTATTTTAGCTAGTCATGGTGACTTTGCTAAAGGTATAAAAGAATCATCTGAGATGATTTTTGGCAGTCAAGAGAATTTAGAGACTGTAATGTTAAAACCCTCAATGGGCCCAGAAGAATATAGGAATAATCTAAAAAAAGCCATGGAAAAGGTCGGAAGTGGTGATATTTTATTTTTAGCAGACCTTTGGGGAGGAACACCTTTTAACCAATGCATGACCCTCTATGAGGAAGATAAGGATAGGATAGCTGTGGTTGCAGGTGTGAATTTACCTATGCTTATCCAAGCCCTATCTGAGAGGATGACATCAGAATCTGCCCACGACCTAGCCAAGATAATAATTAATACTGCTAGGGAAGGAGCTAAGGGTGTACCTGAATTTGTTAATCCACCAGATAAGGCTGCCTTGCTTAAGGAACTTGAGGAAAATACTGTCGGTTGCCAAATACCAACAGGTACTGTTTTGGGAGATGGCAGGATAGATATTGTTTTGGCTAGGGTTGATACAAGATTGCTTCATGGGCAAGTTGCTACAAATTGGACTAAGTTTGTAAATCCAGACAGAATTATAGTTGTTTGTGATAAGGTTTGCAAGGATGAACTAAGAAGCAGAATGATTAAGGAAGCTGCACCTCCAGGGGTCAAGGCACATGTCATACCTCTCAAGAAAATGATTCAGGTTCAAGATGATCCAAGATTTGGTTCAACTAAGGCCCTATTGTTGTTTGAAGAGCCTCAATCTGTTTTGAAGTTTATGGAATTAGGTGGAAGGCTAGATAAGGTCAACCTTGGTTCTATGGCTCATTCTAAGGGTAAGGTTGTTGCAACAAATGCTATAGCCCTTGACAAGGATGATGTAGAAACACTTGAAAAGATTAAGGATATGGGTGTTGAATTTGATATTAGAAAAGTTCCAGCTGACAGCCCTGAATCTTTTGATAGGATGATTGAAAAAGCTAAAAGAGAATTGAAAATTTCTTAGGAGTAAAATATGAGTATTATTAATATTGTATTAATCGCCGTTGTGGCATTTTTAGCGGGTTGTGGCGGTATAGTTGACGAGTTTCAATTTCACCAACCCTTGGTAGCTTGTACCCTCATTGGTATTTTCACAGGTCATGCAAAAGAGGGAATAATTCTTGGTGGTTCTTTACAGCTGATAGCTCTTGGTTGGGCTAATATTGGTGCTGCAGTGGCGCCTGATGCTGGTCTTGCCTCAGTTGCATCATCTATCATTATGGTCTTGGCACTAAAAGGTGGCAGTGCCGATGCAGAAACAGCAATAAACACAGCCATAACATTGGCTATTCCACTTTCCATTGCAGGTTTGTTCTTGTCTATGATAGTTAGGACCTTGTCTATAATTATCATCCACGGCATGGATGCAGCTGCTGAAGTTGCAGATTTTAGAAAGATAGACAGGCTTACCTACACTGCTTTATTCTTACAAGGTATCAGGATTATGATTCCTGCCATTATCCTTTGCTTTATCCCAGCTAAGGTAGTTACAGATGCTCTTAACGCTATGCCTGCCTGGTTAACAGGAGGTATGGCTGTTGGTGGTGGTATGGTTGCTTCTGTTGGTTATGCCATGGTTATAAACATAATGAGCAGTAAGGAAACATGGCCTTTCTTCATTATTGGTTTTGTATTAGCTGCTTTGCCACAACTAACTTTGATTGGTTTGGGAGCCTTAGGTTCAATGCTTGCTGTTATTTATATGACATTAAAACAGCTTGCTACAAGCAATAAGGCTGCTGTTTCAGGTTCGGGTGATGCATTAGGTGATATTTTAGATGATTTCGAGGGGTTAATATGACAGAAAATATAAATAACAATGAAAACAAGGTAGTTATTAGTAAGGAAGTAAGGAAAAAAGTTTGGTGGCGTCACCAATTTTTGCAAGGGGTTATGAACTATGAGAGAATGCAAAATGGTGGCTGGGCCTATTCGATTTCTCCTGCCTTAGAAGAAATTTATACTAACAAAGAAGATCAGAGTCAAGCCCTTAAAAGACACTTAGAGTTTTACAATACCCACCCTTATGTTTCAAATTCTGTAATGGGAGTTACCCTCGCCATGGAAGAGGAAAGGGCGAACGGAGCGGATATTGATGATGGGGCAATAAATGGTGTTAAAATCGGTCTTATGGGACCACTTGCAGGTGTAGGTGACCCAGTATTCTGGTTTACAATAAGACCTATACTTGGAGCTCTTGGAGCCTCATTAGCTCTAACAGGTAATATTGTAGGTCCATTAATATTTTTCCTAATCTGGAATGCTATGAGATTGATATTTGAATGGAAGAGCCAAGAATTTGGTTATAGGACAGGAAATGAAATAATAAAAGACCTATCTGGTGGACTTTTAGGTAGGGTAACTCTTATGGCATCCATCCTTGGTATGTTCATAATCGGAGCCCTAGTTCAAAGATGGGTATCAATTAACTTTACAATAAATGTATCATCAGTTACACAACAGCCAGGAACCTATATAGATTGGGCAACCCTACCAGCAGGAGCTGAAGGAATTAAAATGGCAATATCCAAAGCTTTAGAGATTGGACCAACAGCCTTAGACTCTGCTAAGGTGACAACCCTTCAACAAAACCTAGATTCCTTAATCCCAGGTTTATCTGCCTTGCTATTAACTTTAGGTATATGCAAACTTCTAAAGAAGAATATATCTCCTATAGCTATTATATTAGCCCTATTTGTTGTAGGAATACTAGCAAGAGTTTTCCATATAATGTAGATGATATCAAGTAAAAATGACAAGGTGGATTTGACTGCAAAGGGAAATTATCTAAAAAATTTCACTAGCCGAGGGGATATTTACATCGGGGATAAGGCATTTGAATATTATAACGAGAAAAATCCAAGAGATTATATACAAATACCATATTCAGAAATTTCCCTAGTTGGGGTAAGGCTCTTGTTTGGCAAAAAGATTTTGAGATTTAAAATTTGCACTAGAAGCAATGGAGATTTTGAATTTAATAGTTCAAGCAATAAAAAAATCCTACTCCTCTTACAGACCTACCTAGGCAAAGAAAAAATAAGAAAAATACCTAGTATCCTTGATACGCTTAAGGATAAAAATAAGAAATAAAAAGACCACCCACTTCAAGTAATAAAATGAAGTGGGTGGTTTTTATTAGTTTATACCCAAGCCTTGATGCCAGATTCTTCAAGGATTTTCACCATATCGGTAAGGTCGTCGTCAACTAAGGCTTTTTTATCGTTGTAATCGTATTTTATCCCGTAATTTTCATACTTGCCCTTGCCAAATTGGTGGAAGGGAAGGAGTTGGACCTTTTCTATCCCTATATCATTAAAGAGTTTGGCAAATTCATAGGCATCTTCTTTTGAATAATTAAAATCAGGTATTACTGGTATCCTTATTAGGTAGTCCTTTGCGTTTTTGACCACTTCCCTTAGGTTTTCTAGGATAATCCTATTTAGGACCCCGGTTTTTATTTGGTGGACTTCTTCATTCCAATTTTTACAATCGGCTATGAAAAGGTCCAGATAAGGGTAAAGTTTGGAGACATTTTCTGGATTTGTAAAAAGAGTGGTTTCGATGGCTGTATGAAGACCCTGGGCCTTAAGCTTTTTTACTAATTCTACAAGTAAAGTGGCCTGCATAAGGGGCTCGCCACCGGAAATGGTCACGCCACCTTTCGAAGAATCGTAAAAGACCTTATCTTCCATGGCGATTTCTACCAATTTATCAAGGTCCATAGGGCGGCCGACCTGATCGTATTTCACGCTATTATCCTCAATGCCATTGGCCTTTAAGAGGTCAAAAAATATATCATCCTCGATTATGTATCCGTCTTGGTCAAAATTTAGGTCATCTTTTTTTACATCAATTTTTGTTCTGTTTGCGTCTTTTAAGAATATATTCACATAGGGATTTTGGCTTTCTGGATTAGAACACCACTTACACCTTAAGGGACAACCCTTAAGAAAGATTGAAGTTCTAATACCTGGCCCATCGTGAAGGGAAAATTTTTGTATATTAAAAATTAGAATTTTTTCGTTTTGCATTTACTTTCTCCTATATTTTCCAATATACTACTTTTATACAAAATTACAATGAGTTTCATACGAAATATTTAGAAATGGAAAAATTGGGTAAGAATATTATAGATATAAGAAAGGAAGTTTTATGAAATTAGGAATAATTGGGGCGGGGATGATCGCCCAGGAAGTATTGACTTTCATAAATGAAATAGAAGGCATTGCCCCAGTTGCCATTGCCGCCACTCCTAGGAGTGAGGATAAGCTAAGAGACTTGTCTAAAAAATATGAGATAAGCGATTATTACACAGATTATGAGGAACTTTTGGCAAATCCAGATGTGGAAGTGGTTTATGTGGCACTACCAAACAACCTCCACTACGAGGTTATGGACAAGGCCCTAGACGCTGGAAAGGATATCATCTGCGAAAAGCCTTTTACAGCCAATATCAACCAGGCCCTTAGGATTTTCAAAAAAGCGGAAAGTAAGGGAAGAATAGTCCTTGAAGCCATGAGTAACCGCTTCATTCCAAATGCTTTGAGGGTCAAAGAGGAAATTTTAAAACTTGGGAAAATTAAAATCGTATCTTTTAACTATTCCCAATATTCTTCAAGATATGACCGTTTCAAAAAAGGGGATATAGCCCCAGCCTTTTCACTAGAAAATGCAGGCGGTGCTCTTATGGACTTAAATGTCTACAATATCGACTACGTTATCAACCTATTTGGCAGGCAAAAGGACGTGAGATACTTCCCAAACATTGAAAAATCAATCGACACCTCTGGAATATGCCTCCTAGACTACGAGGACTTTAAGGTCGTTTGTATAGGGGCTAAAGATAGCTCTGCCAGCCTAATAAATACCATCCAAGGCGAAGAAGGCACAATAGAAATCCCAGATGCAATAAACAACTTCGGCTCATACAGAATCAAAAAAACTGGCGGAGACTACGAAGAAATCAACGAAAACCAAGATAAATCAAGACTCTACTACGAATTTGTAGAATTTGAAAAAATCTTAAGAACCAGGGACATGGCCAGGGTAGAAAAACTAAAAGAAATTACTTTAATCACATCCGAAACCTTAAACCAAGCTAGGATAGAAGCGGGAATCTTCTACCCAGCAGACAGGGAAAATTAAGAAAAACAAAACCAAGTACAAAAAATAATGGAAAACAAAGACATGACAAGGCTTGGTGAAAAAAATCACAAAAAAGTTTTCTGTTTTTTGTGCTAATGTGATATAATAAAAGTGCTGATTTGTTGGAAAAGCAAGATAAAATTGAAAGGATAATCCAAGAAAAAACTCGTTTAAAACTCAAAACAAAGCTTCAAAGAAAAAATTATTGTAATTATTAAATAAGAAAAGAAGCGAAAAGAAGTTTAAATCGAAAAAAGATAATATTATATTTTAAAAACAAAAAAATACAAAATCTTGGATTTTAAAAATAATTTTATATTGTATAAAAAAGACAAATCACAAAGACCACGGAATGCAAAAAAAAACGCAGGCATTCCGGGAACGCAAAAGAAAAATCTGGAGATTTTCCAGGAAAAAAAGAAAGGAGAGATGTTATGGTAGGAATCATCCTTGCAAGCCATGGGGCTTTTGCAGAGGGGATCAAGGAGTCTGCTCAAATGATTTTTGGCGAGCAAGATAAGTTTGAAGCAGTTGTTCTCAAGCCTTCCATGGGTCCAGATGAATTTAGGGCAAACCTAGAGGCGGCTATTAAAAAAGTCGATTCTGAACAAATCCTATTTTTATGTGACCTTTGGGGCGGCACACCTTTTAACCAATCTTCAGCTGTTTTTGACGGTCATGAAGAAAATTGGGCTATTGTCTCAGGTCTAAACCTTCCTATGGTAATCGAGGCTTTATCTGAAAGATTCACAGTGGATTCTTCTCACGAGATTGCTAAGGTTATTATAAACAGTGCCAAGGACGGCATTAAGGGAAAACCTGAAGAAATTAACCCAGCAGAGAAAAAGGCGGCAGCTGATGGGGCAGTAGATAGTGAAGTTGAGAAAAAGGTTGTTGGGGGAACTATCCCAGAAGGCACAGTTCTTGGCGATGGCAAGATTAAAATCGGTCTTGCCAGGATTGACACAAGACTCCTCCACGGCCAAGTTGCAACTACTTGGACAAAGACAGTTGGCCCTGACAGGATTATTGTTGTTTCCGACAAGGTTGCCCACGATGAGCTTAGAAAATCAATGATTATGGAGGCTGCTCCTCCAGGAGTTAAGGTTCACGTTATTCCAATTGCGAAGATGAATCAAATCGACAAGGACCCACGTTTTGGTTTAACCAAGGCTATGCTTTTATTTGAAACCCCACAAGATGTTCTTGAATACGTTGAAGGCGGTGGAGAACTTTCTGAAATAAACCTCGGTTCTATGGCCCACTCTAAGGGTAAGGTTGTTGTAACAAACGCCCTTGCTATGGGTACTGACGATGTGGAAACCCTTGAGAAATTAAAGGCTAAGGGCATCAAGTTTGATGTTAGAAAGGTGCCAGCTGACAAGGCTGAAAACCTAGATAGCCTTCTTCAAAAAGCGAAATCTGAATTAAATATATAGGAGAGATTATGAATTTTATTAATATAATTTTAATCGGCCTAGTAGCTTTCCTTGCAGGTTGTGAAGGTATTTTGGACCAATTCCAATTCCACCAACCAGTTGTTGCTTGTACCCTAATAGGTCTTGTGACAGGCCATCTTAAGGAAGGTATCATACTCGGCGGATCACTTCAAATGATTGCCCTTGGTTGGGCAAACGTAGGTGCGGCAGTAGCCCCAGATGCGGCTTTAGCTTCAGTAGCTTCAGCTATTATCATGGTTCTTGCCCTAGAAGGTGGAGATGCTAATGCGACAGATGCTATTAACACATCTATCACCCTTGCAATCCCACTATCAGTAGCAGGACTTTTCCTAACAATGTTTGCTAGGACCTTAGCTATTCCGATAGTTCACGGTATGGATGCTGCAGCAGAAGATGCTAACTTTGGCAAGATTGAAGGCCTATCATGGCTTGCAGTAGCTATGCAAGGTGTTCGTATCCTTGTTCCTGCCCTTGCTCTTTGCTTCATCCCACCAGCAGTTGTTACAGAAACCCTAAACAAGATGCCAGAATGGCTAACAGGCGGTATGGCAGTTGGCGGCGGCATGGTAGCAGCAGTAGGTTATGCTATGGTAATCAACATGATGAGTACAAAAGAGACCTGGCCATTCTTTGCCCTTGGTTTTGTACTCGCAGCTATTCCAAACCTAACCCTAATCGCGCTCGGTGCTATAGGCGTTATTCTTGCGATGGTTTATATGACCTTAAAGACCCTTGCTACATCTAATCCAGGCGGAAATGCCGGTTCTGGTGACCCACTTGGCGATATAATCAATGATTATTAAGGAGGACCTATGACAGATACAGTTAATAACAAAAAAATAGTTCTTTCAGATGCGACCCGTAAAAAAGTTTGGTGGCGTCACCAATTCCTTCAAGGTTCTTGGAACTACGAAAGAATGCAAAACGGTGGTTGGGCATTTTCTATGATCCCAGCTATCAAAGAATTATATCCAGCAAAAGAAGACCAAGTAGAAGCTCTTAAGAGACACTTAGAGTTCTATAATACCCACCCTTACGTTTCAAGCCCAGTTATGGGTGTGACCCTCGCTATGGAAGAGGAAAGAGCCAACGGCACACCAATTGACGATGCAGCTATCCAAGGTGTGAAGGTTGGTATGATGGGACCTCTAGCAGGTGTAGGGGATCCAGTATTCTGGTTTACCCTTAGACCAATCCTAGGTGCCCTTGGTGCATCTATGGCCCTTACAGGTTCAATTGTTGGTCCACTTATTTTCTTCATTGCATGGAATGCAATCAGGATGATCTTTGAGTGGAAGACCCAAGAAATGGGCTACAAGGCAGGAAACCAAATCACAAAAGACCTTTCAGGCGGACTTTTAGGTAGGATTACCCTTATGGCATCCATCCTTGGTATGTTCATAATCGGCGCCCTAGTTCAAAGATGGGTATCAATCAACTTTGCAATCGATGTTGCAAAAGTAACCCAACAGCCAGGATCTTACATTGATTGGGCAGCCCTACCAGCAGGTGCAGAAGGTATCCAAGCAGCTCTTAAACAATTTGCAGCCATAGGACCTACAGCCCTTGACCCAGTTAAGGTAACAACCCTGCAACAAAACTTAGACTCACTAATACCAGGCCTTGTACCATTACTACTAACCCTTGGTATTTGTAAGCTCTTAAAGAAAAACGTATCACCAATCACAATTATCCTTGCTCTTTTTGCTATAGGTATAGTTGCGAAATATTTCCACATTATGTAATATGGTAGAAAGTCAAAACACCAAGATCGACTACCAAACTAAGGCAAATTACTTGGGAGGTTTCACCAGTCACGGTGACCTCCTAGTAGGTAATAAGGCCCTAGAATATTACAACGAAAGAAATGTCAGAGATTTTATTCAAATTCCGTACACAGAAATTAAAATGGTAACTGCATCGGTAATTTTTAAGAAAAAGATTACCCGATTTGCTATCCACACCAAACAAAACGGGGACTTTATCTTTAATAGCCCTGACAACAAGGCTATCCTAAGGGCCCTTAACAAATATCTTCCAGATGACAAATTAAGAAGGTCTTTGACTGTGTGGGATTATTTGAAAAGGAAGTTCAAAAAATAAACTCCTGTTTCAGGGAGTTTTATTTTCCCAACAAGTGAAAACATTTTCTTGTAGGGGTAGAAATTTTATGAGAAATACTATATAATATTATTATAAATATAAAAATGGACAAATAATTAACAATAGATTTAGGTCCAGAAGGAGATATATTATGAAAAATTATAAGACATCTAAGCTCAGGAATTTAGCCTTAGTAGGGCATTCGGGTGCAGGTAAAACATCACTTACTGAAGCCCTTTTATTCAAGACCGGAGTTATAGATAAAAAAGGTAGGATAGAAAATGGCAATACAGTTTCTGACTACGAAAAACAAGAGAAGAAAAGACAAATTTCTCTTCAAACATCAATAATTCCAATAGAGTATAACGATTTTAAACTAAATTTCATAGATTCTCCAGGATTTTTTGACTTTGAAGGCGAAGCACTCCAGGCTCTAAGGGCTGCAGAAAGTGCACTTTTTGTAATAGACGGTGAAAAGGGAATCGAAGTTGGTACAGAAAAATATTGGAAATATACCCAAAAGATTAACCTCCCATCTGTTATCTTCGTTAATAAACTAGATAAGGAAAACGCTCACTTTAACAAGGTTGTTTCTGACCTTCACATCGAATTTGGCAAAAAAATCATCCCTCTAACTCTTATGCTTGGCGAAGGTGAAAACTTCGAAGGCATAATCGACGTTATGGATAAAAAAGCCTATTCTTATGAAAATAACGAAAAGAAAGAATTAGAAATTCCAGAAATCAGAGTGGCAGAAGTTGAAGAAGTTTATAACCAAGTTATAGAAGCCGTTGCCGAATCTGATGACGAATTAATGGAAAAATTCTTTGAAGGCGAAGAATTCTCTGAAGAAGAAATCAGAGAAGGTCTATCTAAAGCCATCCTTCAAGGTAAGGTTGTTCCACTAATCGCTGGTTCTACAGAAAAGATGATTGGTCTAACTTCACTTCTAGATGTGATTTGCAAATATATGCCATCTATAGATGACGAATCTGCAAATATAGGTTTTAGGGTTAAAGAAGGTTACGAAGCTTTCGAAACCAAGGAAGATGCACCATTCTCAGCTGTAGTTTTCAAAACTCTTGCAGACCCATTCCTTGGTAAGATTTCAATCTTCAAGGTAGTGAGCGGTTCCATTTCCAAAGACGATAAACTTTACAATGCAACTAAGGAATCTGAAGAAAAAATATCTTCACTATTCTTCCTCAGGGGCAATGAACAAATCAAGACAGACAAGGTTGTTGCGGGCGATATAGGTGCCTTTGCTAAGCTTGATAAGACTCAAACTGGCGATACACTTTGCTCTAAGGAAAACAAAATCGAATACAAACAGATTAAGTATCCAAAACCAGTTTTATTCTATGCAATCAAGGCAGTTAGCCGTGCGGACGAGGATAAGATTTCAGAAGCTTTACAAAAACTAAACGAAGAAGATCCAACCTTTGCAAACGAGATGAACAGAGAAACCAGCCAACAGGTATTATCAGGCCTTGGCAATGTTCAGCTTGAAGTTTTGATGGATAAATTAAAAGACAACTATTCTGTAAATACAGAAATTATTGAATATAAAATTCCTTACAGAGAAACAATCAAGGGCAAGTCAGATGTCCAAGGTAGGCATAAAAAGCAATCCGGTGGTGCAGGCCAATACGGTGACGTATTTATCAGGTTTGAACCAAGCGAAGAAGACTTTGTCTTTGATGAAGAAGTATTCGGCGGCGCTGTGCCAAAGAATTATTTCCCAGCAGTAGAAAAAGGTCTTGAAGAATCCCTAGCAGAAGGCCCACTAGCAGGCTACAAGGTTACAGGTATTAAGGCAACACTTTACGATGGTTCTTACCACCCAGTTGACTCAAACGAACAAGCCTTCAAAACAGCAGCAAGAATTGCCTTCAAGAAGGGTATTGAAGAAGCAGACCCAATCCTTCTAGAACCTGTTATGAGTCTAGAAATCAACGTTCCAGACGCAAACATGGGCGATGTTATGGGCGATATGAACAAAAGACGTGGTAGGATTTTAGGTATGGAACCACAAGCGGACGGTAGCCAAGTCATCAAGGCGGAAGCTCCACTTTCTGAAGTCCTAACCTACGCCATCGACCTTAGAAGCCAAACATCAGCTAGGGGAACATTCTCAATGGACTTTGTAAGATATGAAGAAGTTCCAAAAGAAATTACTCAAAAAGTTATAGAAAGCAAGAAAGAAGACTAAAAGTCAGGAGGCGGCAATGGCAAGATGGGAAATACTAGATATAGACCCTTACTTAAGTGACTATGAAAACGACATAAATCTAAGGATGGATAGGCTAGAAGAGCAAAAAAAGATTTTTTTAGCTGGTGGTAAATCACTTAAAGAATTTGCCAACGCTCACAATTACTACGGTTTCCACAAGGTTGAGGGAGGCTGGATTTATAGGGAATGGGCTCCAAATGCAGACGGGCTCTATCTTATAGGAGACTTTAACAATTGGGATAAGCATTCACATCCTCTAACAAAGATTAACGGAGGGGACTGGGAAATCTTTGTAAAAGGCATTAGGACCATCCCTCACAAGTCCCGCCTAAAAGTCCTAGTTGACGCGGGTGGAAGGATTATGGAGAGAATTCCAATCTATGCTAGAAGGGTAGAAAGGAATGAAGACTTTGACTATGCAGCAATATTGGAAAATTCACGCAAGGACTTTGAGTGGACCGACCAAGATTTCAAAATCCAAAACAAAGACCTTTTAATCTACGAAGCCCACATAGGCATGGCAGGTGAAGAAGGCAAGGTTTCATCCTACAAGGAATTTGAAAAACACGTCCTTCCAAGGATTAAAAAAGGCGGCTACAACACTGTCCAGCTCATGGCTATAGCTGAACACCCTTACTATGGATCTTTTGGTTACCAAGTGGCAAACTTTTTTGCCCCATCTTCTTGGTACGGGGAGACCAAAGACCTTAAAAGTTTGATAAATAAAGCCCACGAAATGGGCCTTAATGTAATAATGGACCTAGTCCATTCTCATTCAGTTAAAAATATAGCCGAAGGTATCAATGAATTTGACGGTACAGACTACCAATTTTTCCACGCAGGAAATGAAGGTAACCACCCAGATTGGGATTCCAAACTTTTTGACTACCACAAGGGCGGAGTTGTCCACTTCCTCTTATCAAATGTGAAATATTGGCTTGAAGAATTCCACTTTGACGGATTCAGGTTCGATGGGGTCACATCCATGATCTACAAGGACCACGGCCGTGGAGAAGTCTTCGACTCTTACGCAAAATACTTTTCTATGAATACAGACATAGATGCCTTAAATTATCTGCAAATGGCAAACGAGCTCATCAGAGAAGTTAAACCGGATGCTATCACCATAGCAGAGGATATGTCAGGTATGCCTGGCATGTGCCTACCTGTTAGTCAAGGCGGAATCGGCTTTGATTACAGGCTTGCCATGGGTATGCCAGATTTCTGGGAGAGAACCCTAAAGAGGGACGACCACGATTGGGACCTTTCTAATATGTGGTATGAACTTACAACCCACAGGCCAAGCGAAAAGAGAATTGGCTATGTAGAAAGCCACGACCAGGCCCTAGTTGGTTCAAAAACTACAATCTTCCAGCTTGCTGATGCTGAGATGTATGATTCTATGGCCATAGATATCCACAACTTTGAGATAGATCGTGCCATAGCCCTCCACAAGATGATTAGGTGGATAACCCTATCTATGGGAGCTGATGCCTACCTAAACTTTATGGGCAATGAATTTGGCCACCCTGAATGGATTGATTTTCCAAGGGAGGGCAATGGTTATTCTTACCACTATGCCCGCCGCCAATGGTCCCTAAGAGATGCAGATTATCTCAAATATAAGTTCTTGGCAGACTTTGACGAGGCAATGATAAATTTTGTCAAAGAAAATAACCAACTAGGCAACGATACCTACAGGCTCTGGCTAGATAACGACAGGAAAATTATTGCCTTTAGAAATAAGGACATAGTTTATCTTTTCAACTTCCACCCAACAAATTCCTATGAGTCCTTCCACCTTCCAATCCACGACATTGGAGAATTTAAGGTAGTTATGGATACAGACGAGACAAGGTTTGGTGGCTTTGAAAGGATTAGCCACGGCGTTGTCTACGATACAGAAAAACTTCCGGGCACAGACTACGACGGAATCAAAATTTATATTCCTTGTAGGACAGCCCTTGCCCTAAAAAAGGTAAAATAATGAAAATAATATGTTTGGGAGATTCCTTCACAGAAGGTTTTCTCGTCGAAAACAACTCATACACCCGCTTTCTTGCTAAGGCGGGTTTTGATGTTGTAAATCTTGGCAGAAATGGGTCCACTACTAAGGAAATGCTGGAAAGATATGAGGGCTACACCATGACTACAGATCCAGCAGATCTTTTGATAATTTTTGGGGGAACTAACGATTTTATGCTCGGACTTTCAGTTGATTTGGTTTTTAAAAACCTAAAAAGTATAGTAGACCTAGGTCAGGCAAGGAAAATCCTACTCATAAGCCCACCCTTCGTCGAAGAGAACGAATTTTACCCGGTTTATGGAGAGATAAATAGGAAAATCACAAGCCTTAAGGAAAAAATTAAGACCTTGGGAAAAGACTATATAGATGCCGAGGCAATTCCCGGCCACTACCTAGATGGAGTGCATTTAGGAGACGACTTTCACGAAAATCTTGCCGCAAAGATTATAGAAAAGATTGGAGAATAAATGGAAAACTTAGAAAGCCAAGTATTTGAAAACCTTGAAAAAAACCAGATGGTAAAAAGCCTTATGAAAAATGTCTTGATTTCAAGACTCATAACCATTGGCCTTGCCATATTAGCTGGCTTTATCCTAATAAGGATTGCCAGAAAGGCCTTGGATAAGTTTTTACACAAAAACCAGTCTTCCAGAATGGCAAATCCAGCCAAGATTGAGACAATAAGCAAGCTTTTGTATTCGATAATCAAGTTTGCCATTATTTTTATAGTAATAAATATCATCCTCGATTCTGTTGGAATCAACACATCTTCCCTAATCGCAACAGCTGGTATAGGTGGTATTGCCATCGCCTTTGGTTCCCAAACCATAATCCAAGACTTCATAATGGGCATTTTTATCGTGGTTGACGATAGGATTAGGGTCGGAGATTGGGTAATAGCAGCAGGTTGCGAGGGTACAGTTGAACAATTAAACCTAAGGACCACCCTCATCAGGGATTTCAACGGTTCCCTACACATTATTCCAAATTCAAAAATCGCCAACGTTCAAAACTTTAACAGGGGCAAGGCCCTAGCCCAGGTTACTTTCTCCCTTCCTTATGAGGTAAGCCTTGAGGAAGCCAAGGAAATTGTTCAAATCGTGGCAAGCAAACTCAAGAATGATCCTGACTTTAAGGGCAAGGTAGTCGAAGGTTTTGAATTCTTTGAAATTTCGTCTTTTGAGCCGATTGTCTACATCGTAAAGATGATTGCAACCACCAAGGACGGCTACCAATGGGCCTACCAAAGGGCGGCGCGTGTCCTAATTAAGGAAGAGATGGAAAAAAGAGAAATCAGGGCGAAAAAAGTGGAGATAGGAAATGAAAAAATACAAGTTAAATGACATAATCACCCTCAAAAAAGGCCATCCTTGCGGAGAAAACCTCTGGCAAATCGAAAGGCTAGGGGCAGACATCAAATTAAGGTGCTTGGGATGTGATAAAATTATTTGGATGAAAAGATTAGATTTTGATAAAAAAATCAGAAAAATAAAAAATAAGGAAGGCAAGATGGTTTCTATTGTAAACTACGAGCCTGAAGAAGATTAAGAAAAACAAAACTCCTAGCTGATAAAGACTCAGCTAGGAGTTTATTTTTTGCTAAATTAGAAATCTTTTATAAAATTCTGATTTTAATTTGTTCTAGAAATT
This sequence comes from Anaerococcus degeneri, assembly GCF_017874475.1. Lineage (GTDB taxonomy): Bacteria > Bacillota > Clostridia > Tissierellales > Peptoniphilaceae > Anaerococcus > Anaerococcus degeneri. Next base: position 1,203 of record NZ_JAGGLO010000009.1, on the reverse strand, counting down.
CGAAATTTTCAGCAGATTCGCTTTAAAATTTATAGGTAAAAGCGAAAATGTATCTTAGATACTAGCCTGGTAAATTGCCTCAATAGACTTATCTAGCTTGTCGGTAAATTCCTCCTGGGTGTCATTCACATTTAGACCTTGGGCAAGGGCCCTTGAGAAAGATGCAATGACATTTTTGTTAGCCTTTAATTTCTCGTTGGCCTCATCCCTTGAATATCCGCCAGAAAGGGCTACAACCCTTACAGTTTGCGGATAATCCAAGAGGTCGTCATAGTGGTTGGCTTCTTCTGGAAGGGTAAGCTTAAAGATAAACCTATAATCATCAGGTATATCCTTGAGGGCCTCAACCATGTAAATATTAAGGATTTCCTCAATTTTTGCCTTATCTTGGGCGTGGATATCAACTTCAGGTTCGATAATTGGGACAAAACCAGCCCCGAAAATCCTCATGGCATAATCAAATTGTTGGTCAACCACATCCTTGATGCCCTCCTCGTTATATTCATATATAACAGAACGCATCTTAGTACCGAAGATATGCCTTTGTCTAGCATTTTCCAATAGCTCGTCAAGATGGGCCATAGGCTTCATAAGACGGACCCCGTTTAATTCCTCAGCCAAACCCTCGTCAACTTTAACAATAGGAACAACACCCTTATCTTCCCAAAGATAATCGGCAGTGTATTTATCGCCAATCTTAGAATTCATAGTAACCTTAAACAAAATCGCACCAAGAATCCTATCCCTATTAAAGGCAGGGTTAGTGATGATCCTCTTTCTCATCTCATGGACCAGGCCAAACATCTCCTCGTCATTCTTATAGGCATCTTCATTCACACCATAAAGCTTAAGAGCCTTAGGTGTAGACCCACCACTCTGGTCAAGGGCAGCTACAAAACCCTTATCATTTTGCATTCTTTTTAATTGTTCAGAATTCATAATCTCCTCCTAATATACCTATACCCAGGAAAACAAAAAAGCCATAAGATAATACAAAAAAATGCACCTATTATATACATACAATAGAAGGAAAATTGAAAGTAAATATCAAAGAATAAAAGAAAGAGAAAAATTTAAAAAAATATTTGACAAAGAACTTTTCAGGTGCTATAGTATTAAATGTCGGCAAGAGAGAAACTTGTTCAAAGTCAAAAAAATCATAAAAAAATGATAAAAAAACTTGACAAGCAAAAAAACGTGTGG
>NZ_JAGGLO010000008.1 GCF_017874475.1 Anaerococcus degeneri | reverse complement strand
TGCATAAGGGATACACCTGTTCCCATACCGAACACAGAAGTTAAGCCTTATAACGCCGATGGTACTGCTCGGGCAACCGTGTGGTAGAGTAGGAAATCGCCAAATTAAAAGACTTCCTAGAGCCTCTACGAGATAGTGGAGGTCGGGAAACCTTGTATTAGGTAGGAAGTCGCCAAATAACTAATTTCTACCCGGCCAAATCATGGTTGGGTTAGGAAATGGTTAGAAAAGTATTGACAAAATCAAAATTTAATGCTACGATATTATCACTGTCATGCTTAGGTAGCTCAATGGTGGAGCACCCGGCTGTTAACCGGTAGGTTGTGGGTTCGAGTCCCACCCTGAGCGCCAATAGCTTTTTAGCTAAAAGCCACATGGCTTAAATATGATAATGCCGGGGTGGCGGAACTGGCAGACGCACAGGACTTAAAATCCTGCGGTGGTTAAACACCGTATCGGTTCGATTCCGATTCTCGGCACCATATTATTTTAAGTCTTAAAGAGTACGAGGATTAGCTTTCCTGGTCAATGTCGCGGGATAGAGCAGTCTGGTAGCTCGTCGGGCTCATAACCCGGAGGTCGTAGGTTCAAATCCTGCTCCCGCAACCATTACATAAGTAAATAAGTTTTTTAATATCAAGGCCCTATGGTCAAGCGGTTAAGACACCACCCTTTCACGGTGGTATCCCGGGTTCGAATCCCGGTAGGGTCACCAAAAGCAAGCCACTCCGGCTCACGGAGGAGGCGCGCCCTTCAGGCGCGAAATACCGCAGGACGTAGTCCGAGGACTTAAAAACACGTTCTGTTTTATGGAAGTATAGCTCAGTTGGGAGAGCATCTGCCTTACAAGCAGGGGGTCACAGGTTCGAGCCCTGTTACTTCCACCATAATTTGTGGATTATTATAATCCATCATTTGCATCGCAAATGACCACTCCGTGGAGGCTCCTCAACGAGCCGGAGAGGCTAGTTCATGGCCTGGTAGTTCAGCTGGTTAGAATGCCGCCCTGTCACGGCGGAGGTCGTGGGTTCGAGTCCCATCCAGGTCGCCATTTGGATTGCAATAGTGATCCAATGTGCTGATGTAGCTCAATTGGCAGAGCAATTGATTTGTAATCAATAGGTTGTAGGTTCAAGTCCTATCATCAGCTCCAATAATTTTATATATGGGGATGTTCCAGAGTTGGCCAAATGGGACGGACTGTAAATCCGTTAGCTTAGCTTTCAGTGGTTCGAATCCGCTCATCCCCACCATATGCGGGTGTAGCTCAGTGGTAGAGCCCCAGCCTTCCAAGCTGGTTGCGAGGGTTCGATTCCCTTCACCCGCTCCATCAAAACTTCATATAGTATTAGAGTATCTAATATGCGCCTTTAGCTCAGCTGGATAGAGCATCGGACTTCTAATCCGTGTGTCCCAGGTTCGAATCCTGGAAGGCGCGCCATGAAATAAAGGCACTCGCAAAAAAAAACTTGCAAAGTTGTCAAAGTTGTGTTATAATATACAAGTACGTGACTGTTGGGATATAGCCAAGTCGGTAAGGCACCAGACTTTGACTCTGGTATGCGTAGGTTCGAGTCCTGCTATCCCAGCCATTATGATCCATTAGCTCAGCCGGTAGAGCACCTGACTTTTAATCAGGGTGTCCGGAGTTCGAATCTCCGATGGGTCACCATCCATTTTCTAGATAGACCTAAGTTACTTAGGTCTTATCTAAGAAGTTTATATCGTTGACTTTTTCAACGATTTTAATTTTATTATCCACAAAGGATAAAGGCAAAGCCATTTGAATACTTTAATTACATAGAATTAAGGAGAGGTACCGAAGCGGTCATAACGGGGCGGTCTTGAAAACCGTTAGAGTCTTTGGCTCACAAGGGTTCGAATCCCTTCCTCTCCGCCATAAGGTATCGAAAGATGGAGAAGTACTCAAGTGGCTGAAGAGGCTCCCCTGCTAAGGGAGTAGATTCCAATTAACGGGATGCGAGGGTTCAAATCCCTCCTTCTCCGCCAAATATGCCCAGATAGCTCAGTCGGTAGAGCAGGGGACTGAAAATCCCCGTGTCGGTGGTTCGATTCCGCCTCTGGGCACCAAATTTAAAAGCTTTTTAATTAACGGTGATGGATATAGGGGAGTAGTTCAGCTGGCAGAACGTCGGTCTCCAAAACCGGATGTCGCGGGTTCAAATCCTGTCTCCCCTGCCAAATAAAAACTCAAATTGATTAGAGTTTAAAATAATTAAATGATATATTATGGACCTGTAGCTCAGGTGGTTAGAGCGCACGCCTGATAAGCGTGAGGTCGGTAGTTCGAGTCTACTCAGGTCCACCATAATCTCACTTTACAAGCCGTTAAGGCTTAATTTATTTTTAAATAAATACATACCTGTTATATGGGGCTTTAGCTCAGTCGGTTAGAGCGCCCGGCTCATAACCGGTAGGTCCAGGGTTCGAGTCCCTGAAGCCCCACCAAACATCTCAAGTCCTGAGGTGTTTTTTTGTACGAAGAACCGGTTATGAGCCTCCGGCTCAAACCGAGCTAGAACCCGCTTGCTTCGCAAGCTCTCCGTGCTACCGCACTCCGTTCTAGCCTTTAAGGGCCCAAATCAAGGGCCCTTAAAGAGGTCCAGGGTTCGAGTCCCTGACATCAGCAGTCTTTCCATAGCTCGCTATCGCTTGCTAGGACAAGACTAAGCTTCTGCATAAGACTTTCCATAACTCATCTTCGATTCGTTAGGACAAGTCTATAAAGCCCCACCAAACATCTCAAGTCCTGAGGTGTTTTTTTGTACGAAGAACCGGTTATGAGCCTCCGGCTCAAACCGAGCTAGAACCCGCTTGCTTCGCAGACTTCTCCGGGCTATCGCCCTATGTTTCAGCCTTGAAAGCCCCAAATCAAGGGGCTTTCAAGAGGTGGCTAGCCCGTCGGCGTTTGAGACGGTTCGAGTCCCTGACATCAGCAGTCTTTCCATAGCTCGCTATCGCTCACAAGAACAAGACTAAGCCTCCGCATAAGACTTTCCATTGCTCATCTTCGATTCGCAAGGACAAGTCTATAAAGCCCCACCAAGCATTTCTTTAAGAAGTGCTTATTTTTTTGGAAAAATTTGGGAGGGGACCTACCGGTTATTATAACCGAGCGAAAACTCGTCTGCTTTGGATGAGCCCGTCCGGCTCGTGGAGGACCTTATCTGGGCTAGAGAAAACCGATTGCTTTGCAATCTCTTCTTGATGCTAAAATCGCTTCTACGAAGCTTTTCGTGCTACCGCACTAATTTTTAGTCTCAAAAGTCCCAAATAGCTTTGCATAAGACTTTCCATAACTCATCTTCGATTCGCAAGGACAAGTCTATAGCATCGGCAAGTCTTTCCATAGCTCGCTATCGCTCACAAGAACAAGACTAAGCCTCCGCATAAGACTTTCCATTGCTTATCTTCGATTCGCAAGGACAAGACTTTGCCTCCGCATAAGACTTTCCATAACTCGCTTTGCTCGTTAGGACAAGTCTATAAAGCCCCACCAAGCATTTTCCATAGAAGTGCTTGGTGGGGTAATTTTGGGGATTTCGTTTGGTTTGTCTTTGCTTGTGTCTATAGGCTTGGGTTTTTTAATTATTTGCATAGAAAAACCACGAGTTTTGGCTCGTGGTTTGTTTTAGATTTCTAGTTTCTTGCATTCGTGGCCTGTGTCTTGGGCTACGGATTGGATGGTGACTTGGCCATTGTGGGTGTTGACGCCTGTTCCTATTTCTGGGAATTTTTCTAGGGCGGATTTTAATCCATGCTTACCTAGAGCTTTGGCGTAGATTGTTGTGGCGTTTGATAGGGCGTAGGTTGATGTTTTGGCTACGGCGCCTGGGATATTGCCTACTGCGTAGAAGGTTACGCCGTATTCTTTAAATATTGGATGAGAATGGCTTGTGGCGCGGTCTTTGGTTATGTCGGTTGATCCACCTTGGTCTATGGCGACGTCGACTACAACAGAGCCTTCGGACATTTTCTTGACTGTGTCTACTTTTATTAGTTGTGGGGCACGTCTACCTGGGATTAATACTGTTGATATAACTAGGTCCGCACCGCTAACTGCCTCGTCTATGTTTAATGGGTTTGAGTAGAGGGTTTCAATTTTGTCTGGGAATATGTTGTGGAGTCTTGTAAGTGAGTCGATGTTTACATCTAGGACTGTGACTCTAGCGCCCATGCCGACTGCGATACGGGTGGCAGCTGTGCCTACTGTACCAGCACCGACAATAACTACGTTGGCAGGCCTTACTCCTGGCACGCCTTGGAGTAGGATACCCTTGCCGCCTTCTGGAATGGTTAAATATCTTGCCCCTTCTTGGACAGCCATCCTGCCTGCAATTTCAGACATTGGGCGGAGTAGTGGGAGCTTGCCGTCTTTGACAACTGTCTCAAAACCTATGGCTGTGACTTTTTTCTCTAATAATTGGTCTAATAATTCCTCGTTGCCAGCTAGGTGGAGGTAGCAATAGACGATGAGGCCTTCTCTTAGGTATTGGTATTCTTCTTTGAGTGGCTCTTTAACCTTGTAGATGATGTCTGATTTTTCCCAAACCTCAGCAGCAGAGTCAAGGACTTTAGCCCCTGATTCAGCATAGTCAGCATCAGAAATGCCAGAGCCTTCCCCAGCACCAGATTCAACAAGGACTTCGATTCCATTTTTAACAAGATCAGCCACAGCACCAGGTACAGCAGCAACTCTTGATTCTTGGTCTTTTAATTCTTTTGGTATTCCAATAATCATTTTTTTCTCCTCCTGTATTATATAGAACTTAATTTTTCATTTATTTTTAACATTATACCGAATTTTGCGGTTTTATCCGAGATAAAATATCTTTTTTTTCTTATCCTAGATAAGTTATACTTTTATCTTTAAATTATCATTTTATTTACTATTGAATCTTCGTAATAAAGGGGACCCCAGGGGAACGTTTCGCACGTTCCCCCATCGGGTCCCCTTTAAAACCCCTTCCGTTACCCCCTCCGGGCGACCGAAAACTCGTTTGTTCCGCAAACTCATCCGTGCTACCGCACTATGTTTTCGGCATAAAAGCCCCAAATCAAGGGGCTTTTATGTCCTCTCGGGGGATAATGTGTTTGCCTACGGCAAACATGTTTGTATGGAGGAACCCTTGTTTAGAAATAATATTTGTTTAAATTTTTAAAATCCCAAGCCTCCTAAAAATTGCAATCTAGTTTGACTTGTGTTTTTTATTTTAAAATTAGCTCACAGTAGTTATTATATTCTTAATTGAAAAGGACTGTCAGTGCAATTTTCTTCACGGATGCTTGGAATTTTAAAATTCTCGACTTTGCGATTTTTCACTTCTTCGTTTGAGAATGCAAAACTCATCTAGCAATGTTTGGCGAAAGCCAAACGAGACTAGCAAACACTGGAACATCGAGACCAATTCTCCCTTTATAGGGCAAAGATTTCTAATAAAAAGCCCCGTTAAGAAAACTGATTGTTTGAGCGTTAGCGAGTTATCAGTTTTTAGGGGCTTGAATATTAGAAATCTCTGGGTAAATACACCAACTAAAACAAGGACCTTCTCCCTACACAAAAAAAGCTTGCCGAAAAGGCAAGCTTCTACTTCCGCCCTCCGCTAAGGAGCCGCTCGGGGGTGTAACGGTGAGGGGGTGCAAGGGGGAGCCCGATGAGGGACCCTGCGGAAGGTCCCTTGGGGCTCCCCCTTGAACGGAGGGGTCATGTAAATGACTGAGAAAATATATAATATAATAGAAAAAATAACTTATCTAGGATAAGAAAGAAAAGATAATTTATCTCGGATAAGAAAAAATATATGATTTTCTTCGAATATTCAGGACCTGGATTTATAAGGTCCCTCGGCGGCCTGCGGCCTTTGTCGGGACGGCGCTGTGTGAGTTTAGATTTTAGAGTAAAAATAACTTATCTTGGATAAGAAATAAAAAAGATTGTTTCGTCTCGGACGAAAAAAATAAAAAAATGGTTTGTAATTAATAATTATTAGAATAAAATAATAAAATAACATTTTTAAGGAAGATATTATGAGACAGATTATTGAGAGTTTTAATAACTTTTTGTGGGGGTTGCCCCTTATTTTAGGCATCATGGGGACTGGTATATATATTAGTATCAGGCTAGGAGGAATCCAGTTTAGGAAGCTGGGTTTTGCCCTTAGGAATACCTTGGGTAAGATTTTTGAGCAGAATGATGAGGCGGATGGTGATATTTCACCATTTTCAGCCCTTGCTACTGCCCTTGCTGCCACAGTTGGCACTGGCAATATCGTCGGTGTGTCCCTTGCCATTATCATGGGCGGGCCGGGTGCTATTTTTTGGATGTGGGTTGCCGCTATCTTTGGCATGGCTACCAAGTTTGCCGAGGTAACTCTAGCCCTTGCCTATAGGGAAAAAAGGGGCGGTTCTTTTGTTGGTGGTCCTATGTATTATATAGAAAAGGGCCTAAAAAACAAAAATCTCGCCAAACTTTTCGCTATTTTTGCATCAGTTGCAGTTTTTGGTATAGGCAATTCTACCCAATCCAACGCCATTGCCGGTGTTTTGAGGGATAATTTTGGCATTAGCACCCTTGTAACTGGCCTTATCCTAAGCGGTCTTGCAGCTATTGTCGTTGTCGGCGGTCTTGCTACAATTTCTAAGGTAACCGAAAAGCTCGTGCCTTTTATGTCATTTTTTTATATTTTAGGATCAATTTGGATAATTTTCCTCAACAGGGCAAATCTAATCCCTTCTATCGAATCAATTTTTGTTGGTGCTTTCGCACCGATGAGTGTGGCTGGGGGAGTGGTCGGACTTTCTATTAAGCAAGTCATGTCTGCTGGTGTGGCTAGGGGAGTATTTACCAACGAAGCCGGACTAGGTTCATCACCAATGGCCCACGCCTCAGCTTCCACAGACCATCCAGTCCGCCAAGGACTTTGGGGCATGACAGAAGTTTTTGTCGATACAATGGTGATTTGTTCGCTCACAGCCCTAGTTATTTTAACAACAGGTGTGGACAGGTCAGTAGGAGTTGATGCAAGGACCTTGGTTGCCAATGCCTTTTCGTCCACATCATCAATCGGCGGCCTTATCCTTTCGCTTGGAATCAGCCTTTTCGCCTTTTCAACCATACTCGGTTGGGCCTATTACGGAGAACTCGCCATCTCCTACCTACTTGGCGAAGGAGTTAAAAAATATTATAGGATAATTTATGTAATCTTTGTCTTTGTCGGCGCAAATATGGACCTAGGCCTCGCTTGGACAGTTTCAAATATCCTAAACGGACTCATGGCCCTTCCAAACCTCTACGCTTTGATAAGGCTGACCCCAGTATTGACCAGGCTAGAAAAAGATTTCTTCAAAGACCCAATGAGGATAAGAAAGGGAAGCCAGGAATACCAAGCCTTGTTAGACTAAGGTTTTGTTTTTAAATTTTTTAATAGGACTAAAAAACGACTCTCAATAGAGTCGTTTTGCTTATTCAAATCTTTTTAAGCCATTGTCAATTAGTCTTTCCACCGCATAACCTACTCCTGATTGGAGGTTGGATTTGGTGATGAATTTAGCGTGGGCCTTAAGCTCTGGGACTGAGTTTGCCATTGCCACAGGAAAACCTGTTTGTTCTAGCATTGGTATGTCATTTTTCTCATTGCCTATGGACATGATTTCGTCGGCAGTAATCCCGAGTTTGGCAGCCATTTGCCTTACGGCGTGGCCCTTGTTGGCAGTTTTATTCATGACCTCTATCAAAAATGGTGCGGTCTGGACAGCATAGTAATTATCGGTCACTTCACTTGGCATATTAGCCAAAACTTCCTTGATGCTTGATGCGGATCCGAGGACAAGAAACCTTCCAAAATGCATATCTTCAGGGAAATCTTCGTAATTTACAGGTGTTAAGGCAAGTTTATTGATAAAGGCATCAGCCTTGGTGTAGAAACTTGGGTTTTTGTGTCTTGTATAAAAACCAACGTCGTCCATGGCAGAGACTTCCACATCAAAGCCCTCCATCAGCTTATCAAGCCTAGCCAAGTCGTCTACAGTCTGAAAAGAACCTCCAATCGGCTGTTTAGTCGCATTGTCCACTATGTAAGACCCATTTTGGCAGACAGTAAAATGCCCCTCCTCCATGAGGCCGAGCTTTTCGATATATCTTTCCATAGAATGAAAAGGCCTGCCAGAAGCAAGGGCAATATGAACACCAAGATCCCTAGCCCTGTCGATTTGTATGATATTTTTTTTAGTTAATCTCTTAAGTGGAGTGACCAAAGTCCCATCCACGTCAATGGTAATTAGTTTAATCATACATCTATTATACTATTTTTTTTCTTTTTCGTCCGAGACGAAACAATCATTTTTCACTAGGTGAGATATATTTCTTTCTTATCCTAGATAAGTTATATTTTTCGTTAATCCGAGATTAACTGTATCTTAAAAATAATCAAGGTCATTGACATGACCACTCCGTAACTGGGGGAACCCCAAGGGACCTTCCGCAGGGTCCCTCACTGGGTTCCCCCAGGCCCCCTTTCCGCTACACCCCCGAGCGGCTCCTTATGCGGAGTGCGGGTAATGAAGCTTGCCTTTTCGGCAAGCTTTTTTGTGTAGAGAGAACTACCCTGTATAAGATTACGTATCTTCCCACAGATTTCTAATAGTCGGGTTGCTAAAAATCGCAAACTCGGCTTCGCCTCAAACAAGCGATTTTCTTTACGCAACCCTTGATTAGAAATCTTTTCCCGATAAAAGGTAAAATTGGTCTCGAGGCTCCAGATTTTGCTGGGCTCGTTTGGCTTTCGCCAAACATTGCCAAATTAGTGTTTATTTTTAAACGAAGAAGTGAAAAATCCCAAGGTCAAGTATTTTAAAATCCCAATACTCCGTTTAGAAAATTGCACTGACGGTCCTTTACAATTAGGAATACAATAACTACTGTGAACTAATTTTCAAATAAAAAACGCAAGTCAGACGAGATTGCAATTTTTAGGAGGCTTGGGATTTTAAAAAAGTTTGGATAATAATTTACTAAAACAAGGGCTCCTCCATATCAACAAGTTTGCCGAAGGCAAACTCTTTGTCCCACGAGAGTGGTCGCCCGGAGGGGGTAACGGAAGGGGTTTTAAAGGGGACCCGATGGGGGAACGTGCGAAACGTTCCCCTGGGGTCCCCTTTATTACGAAGATTCAACTGTAAGTAGAATGATAATTTATAATAATAAAACAATATAAAAAGTAAATTATAAGATTTTAATCCTGGATTAATAGACTCACCTAGTGAAAAAATCATCAGGTTTTTCATAAATTTCTGCTGCGGTGCTTTGCACCTTGAGAAATTTTGAAAACCGTAAAAACTTTTATTTAAAAGTTTTTACTACCTTTAATCTTGGATTAAAAATTATTTTCTTTTTCAACCCTCAAATTTTCATCCATCAATTTCAAATAATAATCCTTGGCTTTGTCTATATCGAATATTGATGAGTCTTGGAAAAATCCTTGGATTTCTCCTATTAGGGCCTTGGTTTTGGCGTCTTCGCCGTATTTTTCTTTGAGGTTTGAGGCTTTTTCTAGTTGGGCGTTGATTTTGTGGATAAGGCCCATGGTTCTGGCTTCCTTGTCGTTTTCGATCAAAAGCTCTCTTAGTGACCAGCTTATGTTATTTTGGGTGGTGCCAGCCTTGTGTTGGACATTGGCTTTGCTTTCCCTAAGCTCGTCCATGACCCTGAACATCTTTTCATTATCGAAATTAGAAAATAGAATAAAATCAAAGTCTATATTTGCTTTCTCGTCGATATCTGTTTTCTTTTCATCAGAAAAGCCCTCAAGACCTAGCAAATATCCCACATAATGGTCAACTTGGTCCTCCTTAACTTCGATGATTTTAACGTCATTAGTCTCGCAAATTTCTTTAAATTTATCATAGTCCTTTGCAAGATGTGTATTATAAAATAGTATTTCTGCCATATTATCCTCATTTCTATATTTTATATATAAATTATACTAATCATAAAATGAAGGTCAATTTTGAAAAATGGGTATATAATATAAAAGACTACAGTGGAAGGAAAATTATCATGAACATAGATTTAGAAATAGCAAAAACTGACAAAATGATTAGAAAAGTAAGGCAAACAAGGGCCAGGATCAAGCTCGCCATGGGCAAAATGGAAGACCAGTATTCCTACACCACATCAAGCCGTTTTCGTGGCAATATTTTTGGCGACATAATCAGGAAAAAAAGGACAGACAAGCTAAACGCAACCATAAATAAGATCCAACAAGACCTCCTAAATCTCGAATCCGACCTCCTTTTATATGACCAAAACCTAGCCAAAAGCCTAAGGCTCCCAGCAAAAATGGCAGAAGCGGGCAGGGTAAATGGCATACTAGATGACATAGGCCTCAGAACCAGGATGAGATACAGGGAATTTGACGTAGCCAAAAGCCTAAGAAACCTAGAAACAATCCTAGGCAAACTAGAAGACGACAAGAAAAAACTAAGGTTTATTAAAAAAGACCACAAAGGATTAATTTAATTTTCGTCCGAGACGAAACAATATTTTTTCACTAGGTGAGTCTATTAATCCAGGATTAACATCTTATAATATGGTTTTAATATTTCTTTATTATTGTAAATCAGCATTTTACTTACAGTTGAATCTTCGTAACTGGGGAGTCCCAGGGGAACGTTTCGCACGTTCCCCAACCCGACTCCCCAGACCCCTTTCGGCTACCCCCTCCGGGCGACCACTCTCGTGGGACAATGTGTTTGCCTGGCGGCAAACTGTTTATATAGCGGTTCCCCTGTTTGTGTTGAACTATATCCAAACTTTTTTGACATTCAGTCGGCTAAAATTTGATAACTCGGCTAACGCCTCAAACAATCAAATTTTATACGCCTCCTTCATTTACAAAAATTCTTGGTCTTAAGTTTTTTAATATCTTCGTATAAGAAAGACAATCCCCATCTAGCAATGTTTGGCGAAAGCCAAACGAGCCTAAGTTCTGTATGTACCTCGAGACCAATTCTCTCTTTTATCGAACAAAGATTTCTAATAGAAAGCCCCGTTAAGAAAACTGATTGTTTGAGGCGAGGCCGAGTTATCAGTTTTTAGGGGCTTGAATATTAGAAATCTGTAGGGAGTTACGTAATCTTATACAAGGTAATTATCTCTACATAAAAAAGCTTGCGAGAAGCAAGCTTCATTACCCGCCCTCCGCATAAGGAGCCGCTCGGGGGTGTAGCGGAAAGGGGGCCTGGGGGACATAAACGCCCCTTGATTTGGGGCGTTTATGCCGGAAACGTAGTGCGGGAGCACGAAAAAGTTTGCGAAGCAAACGGGTTTCCGGCCGATGAGGGACCCTGCGGAAGGTCCCTTGGGGTTCCCCCAGATACGGAGCAGTCATGTAAATGACTGAAAAAATATAGATGATGCAGTTATTCTCGGAATAACAAAAAAGACCCCACACGGGGTCTTTTTTAAGCTTTTGTCACATCAAATGGTGATTTTTCAATAGTTTCCATTTCGGCATTGGCTTTTGTTGTGACCTTGCCTTTTTTTGTTTCAAGAACACCAGATTCTATGATTTTATCCATAGCAGCTTTGACATCAGCATCTTGGTAATTATCTTTTGGATAGTCGATAGATACAGTTCTTTGAGTATTTTCAGCGTCTTTGAAGTATAATTTCAATTTTCTTTTTATTGTTTTTTCCATTATTTATTCCTCCTTAACCTAATTGTCCTTCATCGATTTTTTCTTCGTTTGCCTTGTAGATTACATAATTAACTCCTTGGCCATTGCTTTTAACTAGACTAAGGTAGGCCTCAGTAAAATTTCTCAAATTTTCTTTAGTAGCTGCTTGGTTTACTTGGGAGAAGGTCTTTGTATAAGTCTTTTTGCCAACACCTTCAACGTCCTTAAGATCATACTTAATTTTAATTTTCATATTTACTCCTTATATTTTTTTCTTGGCGCCGTACTAATAAGTAGAAATTTTTTGGAAAATGTCCCGAAAATCTTGACAAAATTTTTATATATGCTACAATATTCATATGAAGATACATTCATATGTACAAATATAGAAATGAAATGAGGTGTGGATGAAGGTAGACATAGACAATATTTCGGACAATGTCCTAAGCGACTTGGCCGACCTTTTCAAAATTTTTTCAGATTCTACAAGGATGAGAATCATGTACAGGCTCTTTGAAGGGCCGGTAAGTGTGGGCGACATAGCCGAAAGCCTTGATATGAGCCAATCGGCCATTAGTCACCAACTAAGAAACCTAAAGAAAAACAAGTTAGTAAAAAGCGAGAGGGAGGGCAAGTCCATTATATATTCCCTTCTCGATGACCACGTGAAATTAATTATAGAAATCGGTCTAGAACACATTTGCGAATAGACCAAAGGAGGATTTTATGAAAGCAAAATACAAAATTGAAGGATTAGATTGTGCCAACTGTGCAGCCAAAATTGAAGAAGCCATCTCTAAATTAGAGGGAGTCAACAGCGTTAGAGTTTCATTCTTATCAGAAAAGGTCAAATTTGACCTAGCGGATGATATTGACCTTGAAGACCTAATCGCAAAATCAAATGAAATCGCAGACAAGATTGAACCAGGATCAAAAATTTTGGTGGACTAGATGCTAAAATCAATGACAAATGACCATAAACAAACTTTTTTAAAGCTTGTTTTAATAGTCATCCTTAGCTTTGCCCTAGCATATTTTGACTCCCACATCGCCTGGGTCAATATCCATATCGTAAGACTTTGGTATCTGGGCCTATATCTCCTTGCAGCCTGGGAGGTCCTCAAAGAAGCCTTTGAAGGTCTCAAACGTGGCAAGGCCCTTGATGAGAACTTCCTCATGACCATAGCCACACTTACCGCCTTCATAATCGGCGAATACCTCGAAGCCATCGCAGTAATGGTTTTCTACGGTTTTGGCGAACTTTTTGAGGAAATTGCCACCAATTCATCCAAGGAAAACATCAAAAGCCTACTCGACCTAGTCCCAGACCTTGCCAACAAGGTCCTAGACGACGGGACAATCGAGGAAATCGACCTTGATGATGTAGAAGTGGGCGACATCTTGATGGTCCGTGATGGGGAAAAAGTCGGTGTAGACGGGGTGATAATCGAAGGAAACGCCCTAGTTGACACATCTTCAGTCACAGGCGAATCTATGCCGGTAGAAGTCGGACCTAATGATGAGATAATCTCCTCATCAATAATAAGCCAGGGCATCATCAAATATAAAGCCACCAAGGAATTTGACGACTCCGTTGCGGCAAAAATCATCGAACTAATCGAAGATTCTCACATGTCAAAATCCGACTCCGAAAGACTAATCAGCAGGTTTGCCAAGGTTTATACACCAATTGTAGTAGGATTTGCGGCAATTCTTGCCATCGTCCCACCACTTTTTATGGGCGGGGCTTGGTCAGACTATCTCCTAAGAGCGGCCACCTTCCTCGTCCTATCCTGTCCATGTGCCCTAGTATTATCAGTCCCACTCTCCTTCATGTCAGGCCTAGGCCTTGCAAGCAGGGAAGGAATCTTAATCAAAGGCAGCCAATATTTGGAAGAACTAGAAGCGGCAGATATACTTCTATCAGACAAGACCGGCACCCTCACCACAGGTGAATTTGTAGTCAAAGACATAGAATTTTTGGCAGACTACGATAGGGAAAGGGCCCTCGATTATATCTACAACATCGAAAAAATGTCCACCCACCCAATCGCCAGAGGTATTGTAAACTCAATGGATAGGCAAGAAAAACCAGACCTATTTACAACAATCGACAACAAAAGCGGCCTAGGAGTCCTAGCAGAAAGCGCTAGAGGTGAAGAAGTCAAAATCGGATCAGGCAAATTTATCGGCATAGAAAATGACGGATCTAGAGCTGTCTACTTAGCCATCAACGACAAGCCAATCGCCAAAGTCATCATAGAAGATGAGATCAAAAAAGACAGCAAAAAGACAATAGAAAGTCTTAAAAATCACTTCAAAAAAATCGCCGTAGTATCAGGCGACGGACAAGGCCCAGTCAGAGACTTGGCAGAAGAACTCGGCCTTACAGACTATTATGCAGAAGTAATGCCAAAAGATAAGCTAGACATCATGCTAGACTATGAAAACAAGGGCAGCAAAGTAGTCTTTGTAGGCGACGGGATCAACGACGCCCCAGTCCTCAAAAACGCAAATGTCGGCATATCAATGGGCGAAACCGCATCAGACCTCGCCATAGAATCATCCGACATCCTAATAGCCAACGGCGAATTCAGCCAAATGGCCAAACTAATGACAATAGCCAAACTCACCAACTCCACAGTAAGGCAAAACATCACATTTATAATGACAGTAAAAGTCCTCATCCTAATCCTAGGCATGCTGGGCCACGCCTCAATGTGGTTAGCAATCTTCGGAGATGTAGGAGTATCAATCATTGCTATATTGTGGGCAATGAGGATACTGAAGAAAAGGTTATGAAAATAGCCTTTTTTTTTATGAATTTTTTTAATCGTTATTTATTTATTATCCAAGATAAGTTCTTTCTTAAAAAAACCCAAATCCCACCGCGCCGTCCCGACAGAGGCCGTAGGCCGACGAGGGACCTTATAAATTCTGGACCAGAATATTCGAAGATCTAACCTAGGAATTGAATGATTAAGCACTAAATAACAAGAAGTTAAAATCAAATAAATCGGGTATAAGATTACTAAAGAAATAAAAGGAGAAAATATGTATCATTTTGTTTATATACTCACAACAAAATATAACAAGAGATTTTATACGGGATATACAAATAACATCGTTAGACGTACATATGAACACAAAAATCATTTAGACAAGGGAAGTTTTACAGATAAATATAACATAATCAAGCTTGTCTACTACGAGGTATTCGAAGATTACGAATACGCCAGAACAAGAGAAGATCAAATAAAGGGCTACAGAAGAGAGAAAAAGATAAACTTAATAAACAAAATGAATCCAAACTGGGATGATCTTTATTATCAGATGATATAAGAGTATTTCTTCGTTCATCCTGGTCCTCAAGCGATAAGGTCCCTCGTCGAAACCTTGCTATCTCGCTACGCTCGACCATTTCATGGAGAGCCCTCCTAGAGCCGGGCAGGCTTGCTCTCTCAGTCGGGACGGCGCAGACTAATCCCAAATCCCACAGCGCCGTCTCTAATGGGTCTGGCCACAGTGAGCGTAGCGAACTGATGGCAGCCCTTAATCGAGGCTTTTCGAGGTGAACTCTTTATCCGGAACGGATAAGAGTGAGCCCGAAAACTACCGTCGAACGACACCGCAGGTGGAGGAGAGACTTTATAAATCCAAGACCAGAACATTCGAAGCGCCACCCCACCACAATGCAAAAATCCCACAGCGTCGTCCCGACAGAAGGAGTGAAGCGACTGACGAGAGACCTTATAAATCAGGGACCAGAACATTCGAAGCGTCACGTCATGTCCCGACGGGCTTGGCGATCACCTCGGTCAATACTAGGGAGGAAAACCCTAAAAACCTTTTAGCAAAAAAACCCCCATGCCCTTGCCAAAAACAAAATTTCACTGTACAATAAAAGTACATTCAAAGTCTAAGACCGGACTAGAAAGGAGAAATTATGTATTATGAAATCATCGCCATCTTGCCGGAGCAAGTAAAAGGCAAGGGAATATATTCCCGTATATATAGAGAAGACAAATCCATCCTCGACCCACGCACACCTGCCCTCTACCTCAAAAACCTCTACGAATCCAAAGGCAAAAACAAAAAGCAGATGGACAAAAAAATCAAAGAAACCTACCAAATCCAAAGAAACATCCCCTACGCCATAGACTCCAACCACGTCTTCTTCCCATTCAAAATCAGATCCACCGACATTATGGAAAACAACCGAGCCTTCATCAATGTCAAATTCATCAGGGAAATCAAAGGCAGTTCCATAGTCCTAGACACAGGAGAAGAAATCCAAACCCTCACCACCAACAAGGCCCTAATCCAAAACAAAATCCTAGCCAGAGCCCTACTAATGGAAGAAATCTTACAAACCACCCTACAAAGGGAGAAAACATTAAGATATATGACTGCTTACTTAAAAAGGTAAGATTTACCTTTAATGGTAGTAAAAACTTTTATTTAAAAGTTATTACTACCATTAATTCTCGGATTCACAATCTGATTCTCTTGTCTCGGACAAGATTCCCCATGAATTATGTAGAAATATTGTAGTAAAATTTAGCGAAATTTTATATATATTGACAAATTGCATAAATGTGTTGACAATGTGGAGAAAAGATTGTAAGATTATAAATGTAAAGTGAGTACACAAAAGTACACAACAAAAAAAGAAGTAATTCAAAGGAGAATTAAAATTATGAAAATGAATAAATTAGCAGCAGGTGCATTAGCACTAGCTCTAGGTCTTGGTGCAGTTGCTCCAGCAGTTGCAGCAGAAGGACACACAGGTAAATCATTTATATCTGAAGCATATAATCAAAAAATCAAAGAAGTAGAAGAATTATATGTTAAGAAAGAAGCAGATAGAAAAGAATTAGAAGATGCTAAAAAAGCTGTTGAAGCAGCAGACGCATTAGTTAAATCTACAAAGAAAGCTTATGACGATGCAGCAAAAGCTTCATCATCTGAAGTTCTTCCAGCAACCATTGAAGCTGCTAAAAATGCAGTAAATACAGCAAAATCTGAACTTGAGTTAGCAGCAAAAAAACTAAATTCACTTGTTGATGAAAACAAAAAAGCTAATGCTCAAGGCGAACCAGAAGGCGATAAACTAGAAGGCGATGCTTTAAAAACAGCTATTGATGAAGCTCAAGCAGAATACAATAAAAAAGAATTAGCTTACGGTGCAGCACAAGATGCATACGCTAAAAAAGTTGCTGATGTTAAAGCTGGCGAAAAAGAAGTAAATCTTTCACCAAAGGCAAAAGCTTTCAGAGCATATTCTGAAGCATTAGATAACCAAAAGAAAGCTATCGCAAGAAAAGTAAAAGCTGATAGAAAATACAATGGTGAAATTGACCAAACTACTGGTGAGTATACTAAAGAAGCTGAAGGTTCTCGTGAAAAATATGACCAAGAACTTGATAAGCTAGTTAAATGGGCTGAAGGTGCAGGCGCTATCCTTAACATCGAAGGTGGCAAAATCACTGTAAAACCAGCTGAAAAAGAAGTTAAGAAAGATAACCTTGCTGAACTTAAGAGAGCAAAATCTGACGCTGAAACAGCTATCAAAGCAGTTAAACTTCTAAAAGAACTTTCTCCAGAAAAGATCAAAAAAGTAGAAGCTAAACTTAACGCTCTAGTTGCTAAAAACGAAGAACTTGTTAAAAAAGCTGACGCTCAAATCGCTAAACTTGAAAAGAAAATGGCTTTCATCTCTACAGCATACGCTGCTGAAGAAGATGACACAGACGCTCTAATCAAAGAATTAGACCAAACAACTGGCGAAATCAAAGATCTAATCAAAGACACACCAGAAGACAAAAAAGCTAACGAAGAAAAGAAACCAGAAGAAAAGAAACCAGAAGAAAAAACTCCTTCTAAAAAAGCTGGTAACAACGCTAAAACAGGTATCGCAGGCATCGCAGGCGTAGCTGGTATCCTAGCAGCAGCTTCAGTTGCATACGCAGCAAGCAAAAGAGACTAATTAATTTAGAATCTTAAGAAAGGCCCACAATAAGAGTGCACTCTTAGGACTTTTCTAAAAAATAAATACCCGGGTACTCACTTGACAAAAACCTTCCTTTTTAAAAAAGGGAGGTTTTTTTATTCCACCAAAACCTTCCGTTTTGTTAATCCGAGATTAACTGTATCACATTAATAATCTAGGTCATTTACATGACCCCTCCGTACATAGGGGGAACCCAAGGGGGCGGCAGATGCCCCCTCACTGGTTCCCCCTAAAACCCCCTTACGCTACACCCCCAACTGCTCCTAAAGCGGAGTGCGAAACCAGAAGTTTGCCTATCGGCAAACCTCTTTAGTAGAGTTAATGACCTTGTATAAGATTACGTATAACCCCAGAGATTTCTAATATTCAAGCCCCTAAAAACTGATAACTCGCTAACGCTCAAACGATCAGTTTTTTTGACGGGGCTTTCTATTAGAAATCTTTGCATAGTAAAGGAGAGAATTGGTTTCGATGTTCCAGAGTTGCCAGGCTCGTTTGGCTTTCGCCAAACATTGCTTGATGGGGTTTGTCTTTCTAATACGAAGAGTTTAAAAACTTAAGACCTTGTATTTTAAAATCACAAGCATCCGTGAAGAAAATTGCACTGACAGTTTTTTGAGAATATAAAAAACAATAACTACTGTGAACTAATTTATAAATAAAAAGTACAAGTCAGACGAGATTGCAATTTTTAGGAGGCTTGGGATTTTAAAAAGTTTGGATAATAATTTTCTAAAACAAGGGTTCCTCCATACCAACACGTTTGCCGAAGGCAAACTCCTTGTCCCACGAGAGTGGTCGCCCGGAGGGGTAACGGGAGGGGGTTATGGGGGACATAAACGCCCCTTGATTTGGGGCGTTTATGCCGGAAACGTAGTGCGGGAGCACGAAGGAGTTTGCGAAGCAAACGGGTTTCCGGTCGATGAGGGAACGTGCGAAACGTTCCCCAGGGGTCCCCCTTATTACGAAGATTCAATTGTAAATAAAACAATAATTTAAAAGATAAAATAATAATTTATCTAGGAGAAAAAAATCCAATCTTGGGGTTCCCCCAGTTACGGAGCAGTCATGTGAATGACTGAGAAATAATTTATGATATGGTTAATCTCGGATTAACGAAAAAAGATATTATTTTCTTCGAATATTCTGGTCCAGGATTTATAAGGTCCCTCGTCGAAACCTTGAAGGTTTCTCGCTCGGGACGGCGCTGTGGGAGTTTAGATTTTAGAGTAAAGATAACTTATCTCGGATAAGAAAGAAAAATAACTTATCTCGGATAAGAAAGAAAAAAATAATTTATCTCGGATAAAAGAGTATAATGATATTATTATCAAAGAAAGGGAATTTTATGGATTATTTTTTTAGGACCACTCCTGACGCTGGTTTTACTTTTAATATGCATTTGGTGCGTTTGGGGCTTGTTTTATTTTTATTTCTTATATATCAATTCAGGAAGAAGGCTTGGATTTTGAGATTTTTGCTTGTGGCTAGTGTGTTTTTGCAGGGGGTCTTGTATTTTTGGTACACTCTCGATAACGATTTGTTGCTTAGGGAGGGGCTTCCTTTGTACCATTGCAGGATTGCGGGGATTTGTTTGCCGATTGCTTTCCTTTTGAAGAAGGAGAAGTCTATGGCTTTTTTTGCTGATTTGGCTTTGGTGGGGACTTTGGTGGCTTTTGCTGTGCCGGATCCTTCGAAATTTGCCTGGCCTCATGTGACCAATCTGACCTATATTTTAAACCACTACGTCCTTATGGCTTGTGGGTTACTTGTGACTGTAAATCACCCAAAGTCTTTGACTTTCAAGGAGATTGGCATTGGTTCTTTGGTCATTAATTCTACAATTTTTGCAGTAGATTTGGCTCTTTCTGCCAATTATGGGTATCTGACAAGGGTGCCGATTGCATTTTTTGACTTCGTTCCCGTGCCTCTAGTTTTCATCATTATGACGATTTTATTCACCATCGCACTTTATTTGGTGGAGATTTTGAAGAAAAAATTCGGGACATTTGCGGATTAATTTCTATATATTATTAGCCGGCTAAAAAATATATAGAAAGGAGAATGAGGCAACTTTCTATTTAAAATCGAAAAAAACAAGGTTTTTGCCTTTATAAAACAAAGATTGCCCTAGCTTGGTCTAGGGCTTTTTTAGTAGAATTTTTTAGGCTAGTACCCTCTATATTTTTTCTTTTTTAGTTCTTGCTTGCTTTGATAGGATTATCTAAAGAAAAGTCAGCAAGTTTTGTGCCTCTATGTTAGTATGGACATTGTTGATTTAATTTCACAAGTAGGTTTCCCGATTGTTATGAATCTCATTTTGATTGTTCAGATTAATGGCAAGCTTGATGAGATTTTGAGGGAGATTAAGAAGTAGGAGGATTATGACTAGAGAAAAAATGATTGATTTCGCCCTCTCCAAGGTGGGGAGGGTGGGCTATTGTATGGCTTACCCAGCGAGGTTGGGGCCAAGTTTTTATGATTGCTCGTCCTTTGTCTATTACGCTTTGATTAGTGGAGGATTTTTGCCTAGGGGAAGTCTTATTGGCAATACCGAGAGTCTTTATAAGCTCAAGGGCAAAATTTTTGAGGAAATTTATTCCTATGAAAATGTAAGGTGTGGGGATATTTTTATCAGGGGAATTGAGGGCAGGTCTGCCGGTGCGGGCGGGCATACAGGGATTTTCCTTGCCAAGGATAAAATTATCCATTGCTCTTATAGGAAAAACGGGGTCGCAATCCAAGATATGGCGACAGGCCTCGGTTTTGTTCTAGACCGCAAAAGGTCGGCTAAGGAAAGGTATTTTAGGCCGATTGATAGGAGGAAGAGTCAAGAAAGGATAATTGATAAGATAGGAATGGCGATTATAAGAGTTGCGACAAATGTGAGAGCCGCCCCAAGTGTCTACGCACCAATAGTAGCAGTCTACTACCCCGGCGCAAAAGTCTACTACGATAGGATTGTAGAAGCCGAAGGCTATGTCTGGGGGTCCTATATTGGCTCTACGAGCGGAAAGAGAAGGTATTTTTTTCTTTCTTATCCAAGATAAGTTATTTTATTTTATCAATCCGAGATTGACTGTATCTTAAAAATAATTAAGGTCATTTACATGACCCCTCCGTACATAGGGGGAACCCAAGGGGGCGGCAGATGCCCCCTCACTGGTTCCCCCTAAAACCCCCTTACGCTACACCCCCAACTGCTCCTAAAGCGGAGTGCGGAAGCAGAAGCTTGCCTTTTCGGCAAGCTTTTTTTGTAGAGAGAACGTCCTTGTTTTAGTTGGTGTATTTACCCAGAGATTCCTAATATTCAAGCCCCTAAAAACTGATAACTCGGCTCCGCCTCAAACAATCAGTTTTCTTAACGGGGCTTTTTATTAGAAATCTTTACCCGATAAAAGGGAGAATTAGTCTCGAAGTTCCAGAGTTGCCAGGCTCGTTTGGCTTTGCCAAACATTGCTAGATGGGTTTTGTTTTTCTTATACGAAGAGTTTAAAAACTTAAGACCAAGAATTTTTGTAAATGAAGGAGGCGTATAAAAATTTGATTGTTTGAGGCGTTAGCCGAGTTATCAAATTTTAGCCGACTGAATGTCAAAAAAGTCAGAAAATGGTTCGACACAAACAGGGGAACCGCTATATTAATAGTTTGCCGAAGGCAAACACAATATCCCCCGCGAGGGGTCGCCCGGAGGGTGTAACGGAAGGGGTTTAAGGGGAGCCGATGAGGGAACGTGCGAAACGTTCCCTAGGGCTCCCCTTTTTACGAAGATTCAACTGTAAATAATGAAAAAATATCATAAGACAAAATTAAAATTAAAACTAAAGTTTAAAGATAATAATCCTGGAATAATAGACTCACCTAGTGAAAAAGTCCCTTGGGGTT
Organism: Anaerococcus degeneri; assembly: GCF_017874475.1. GTDB lineage: Bacteria > Bacillota > Clostridia > Tissierellales > Peptoniphilaceae > Anaerococcus > Anaerococcus degeneri. The sequence continues at coordinate 55,940 of NZ_JAGGLO010000008.1, read as the reverse complement.
CCCCCAGTTACGAAGATTCAATTGTAAGTAGAATGATAATTTATAATAAGATAATATTAAAAGAAAATTATAAGATGTTTATCCTGGATTAATAGACTCACTTAGTGAAAAAAATGGTATAATATTAATAAGTATTAATTGTTTTCTAGTTGATTTTACAAGAAAGGATTTGTTATGAATAAGAAACTTAGAGTTTTGTCGCTTGCTATGAGTATGGCTTTGGTTGCGCCTTCTTTGGCTTTTGGGGCTGAGGATAATATTGATTTAAGGATTAAAGATCTTGATCGTGAGATTAGTGATCTTGAGGCTAAGTATAAGGCTCTTATTGATACTTATAGGAATGTGAATAAGTCTTCTCATGCCTATGTGAATAAAAATGGTAAGCTTGTTTCTAACAAAGAGGCTATCCAGGAGCATTTGCTTGAAGTTTCTACCAAGCTTGATGATTATGTGGCTAATACTACTCCTTCTTTGGAGCAGCCTATGCTTGGGGTTTATTTCCTTAATGGGGCAAAGATGAATGGAGCTAGTATCCGTGCGAAAAATGCCAATGACCTTTATAAATATCTTAAGGGATATTTTGTGATGAAGGAGGGCAAGGATAAACAAGCTTATGATGCCCTTTTGGTTGAGTATGTCAATGCGATTTCTGATTCTGTTACGATGCCTAATATTGATGCGGCTAATGATGTGATTTTTGACCAGGTCAAGGAGAAGAGGAATGCTCTTGAACTTGCCAAGGCTAAGCGCAGGAACCTTGTCATGATTAGGGATAGGGGCAAAATCGAAAATCTAAAGAGGGCTATTTCTGATGCTGAGACTACTATTGCCGCTTGCAAGCAGCTTATTAATTTAGCGCCTAAGAAGGTGGCTGATGTGAGGGATAAGCTTGATAGGTTGATGGCTAACCAAGAGGATTTGATTAGGAGAGGTAAAATTTTACTTGCCAAGTATGAATAGCCTTGTAAGCATTGAAATCTGGGTATTTGTTGACAAGAATGCCCAGATATATTATAATTAGGCTAACAGGCGTATGCTTGTGGGGAGATATGAATGAATAAAAAAATAATTGCAAGCCTTTTGACCCTAGGCCTTGTTTTAAGCCCCGTTTCGGGGGCTGTGAGTGAGTCTTATGCGACTGAGGTGAGCAGTGAGAAAAGAGAATTAAGTAAAGAGGAATTGGCTCTTGAAAAGATTGGTATAATTAAAAATTACCTTAATTATTATCAATCATATAAAGATTCAAATGACTATCGTTTAGCAGATGATGCTTCAAGAGCCAAGCTTGATAAAGCTGCGATAGATGCTGCAGAATACTCTAAAAAAAATGAAGTCACCTTAGCAGAATTAGATAAGCATATTAGTAGTATTGAGAATGCTCTTGCTGAACTTGTTTCAAATGCAAGTGATAATCAAAAGAGCCTAAAGATTAATATTATAAATTCTAATAAATTATTAGCTAATAATGATACAAAAAAAGAAACTGATGAGTATAAGCTTGTATCAGCAAAAATTGCTAATGCTATGGCAGTTCTAAAAAAGGATAACATAGATAAATCCGATTTTAAAAAGCTTATTACAGCTAATAGCGAATTAGTTGATGCTTTTTTGAAGGCTAAAGAAAAATTTGAAGATAAGACTAGCTATGAACTTCCAAAAGATGAAGAAATTAGCAAATTAGATGAAGAATTAAATAAAGAAGTCAAAGTTAATATTGATTTCAAAAAGCTTTTGGAAGATAGACAAGCCTTAATTGAAAAAAACGAAAGTTTTAAAACAACAACTGAGTATATTGAAGCAAATCCAGAAAAGAAAGAAGCCTATGAGAAGGCCTTTGAAGAACTTAATTCCATAAGTGACCAAAGCGAAAGTTTAGAAAATTATAATAATATTTCTGAAAAGCTTAGAAAGCTTGCCCAGGCCAGGTACGATATTGAAGGCAAGGACCTAGGTCTAAATACAATAAAAGTAGTTCCAAGTGTCGATGATAAGGCAAAAGAGATTGAAAATGAAATTCGAATTTTGAAATCTTACATTAATGATAAGGGCAATATCAATAAGATATTTTCAAAACCTGGTTTTAAGGACGATGCTCTTAAAAAATCTTATAACGAAGCTTTTACCAAGGCTCTTAATGTTGTTTTAGGAAAAGAAAAGTTAAAAGACCTTAAGGAATACCAAGACTTATCAGCTCAACTAAAAAAGCTTACAGATGAAATTAAATCTAAAAAAATAAGCGAAGTAAAACCAACTGATACAACAAAAATAGACAAACTTAAGGCTGCTATTGAAAAGGTTAGAGAATTTAGGCGTACAGCGACTTATGAAAGTAAATCTAAGGAAAATAAAGACCTTAAGGATAAGCTTGAAAAGGCTTTGATTGAAGCTGAGGAATTAGAAGATAAGTATAAAGGCAATCCTACATCTGTAAAAGACGAGGACATTGACAGGGCTATTAAGGCTTTGGAAGCGGCTCTTGATGATTTTTACGGCTTCAATAATAAGGATGCAGCTAGGAAAGCACTTGAAACCTTGCTTGTTAAGACTCATGGTATAAAGATTGACCAAATCTATGATACAAGTGATCAAAAAGAAGCTAAGGATGCCTATATTAAGGCCAAGGACCAGGCGGCTAAGCTTGTGAAAAACAAGGATGCCAGCGTTGAAGATATGGCTAAGGCCTACAAGGACCTTGATGATGCTTTAAACAAACTAGCAGAATTTTTAAATAAGAGATTAAAAGATTTGGTTGATGACCATCCTAAATTTTCTGAAAGCGAAAAGTACAAAAAAGTTGACGCTGATGTTACTAAGGATGATGTGATTTTAAACTATCTTACAGTTTTGGCAGATGCGAAGAAAGAGCTTGATAAAGCTGCCCCAGATGCTAATGCCTTAAATAACCTATACAAAAAATTGAAAAACGCTAGGGCAGAGATTAACGGCGAAATGACTAGCCAAGCTAGGAAATTAGCTGATGCTATCATAGATGGTCGTGCCCTAATGGAAACAAAAGAATATAAGAAATTAAAGGCAGGCCTTACAGGTGAGCGCAAGAAAGCGGCTGAATTTTATTCAAGATACCTTGCAGTTGCCGAAGAACTCCAAAAAGCAGGCAAACTTGATAGCCAGGATGCTAAGGATATCCTAGATTTGATTAACCATGCTAGAGATTTTATTGAAGGCAAAATCACTGAGGAAAAATACCTAAGCAATTATTACTATCACACTCTCAAGGCTTTGAAGACCTATAAAAACGGTGAGGAATACAAAAAACTTCCACAAGCCCTAAGAGATAAACTCGATAAGGCCCTAGAACTTTACGAAACAAGTTCTGATGAAAAGGCTGTTTTCAGTGCCTTAGATGCTGTTTGGAGAGAAAAAGAGATCCAAGCAATCATCAAGAAAATGGAATTAGAAAGAAATCCAAACGTCACCAGGGATAAACTTCTTGAAGACCTTAATAATTTGATTGCTGAAGATAAAAAACTTAAGGAAGGTGGATTTAAGTATCAAAAGGCTCAAAAAGTTCTCAGAGATGCTTATGACCAAGCCCTTAAGGAAGCGACAGACTTTATACAAAACAATGATAAACCAACAGAAGAACAAGTTAGGGCAGTTTACAACAAATTACTAAATGCCAAAAATGCCCTAGATGGGGATAAGTTTGATAAATTAATCCATGACCTAGCCGCTAGGTTTAAGAAAGAACAAATGAAGATAGGAAATCCAGCCGACAGAAAGGCTATAGCTGATAAAATCAATTCACTTTCTGGCGAAAATATGACCATGGATGATGCTTTGAGGGTCGAAAAAGAATTAAATGACCTTATCAATCCAAAATTTGCAGCAACTCAAACCCTTGTTCCACAAGGACAGGTGCCTACAACTACTAGACCTGTTTCTACAGTAACAAATCCAGGTTCAATCGTAAAAACGGGTATAAATGGAATAGCTAAAGTTGCAGTAGTTCTTGTTGCAGCTCTGGGTATATTTATAATAACATCTAATAAAGGAGATAAAAAATGAAAATAACTAACAAAAAAATTATAGCAGTTCTTTTAATCGCAGGTACTCTTACAGGTTGTGATAGTCTTAAAAACAAGATCAAGGGCGAAGATACTAAGGTAGAAGAGCCAACAACTAGCGAAGATGCTGCTAAAAAAGAAGGCAAAGAAGACGCAGAACACTACGAATCTACAGAAAAAGAAGGCAAAGAAGGCGAAGAGTCTAAGGACAAAGAAGGCGAAGATTCTAGCGAAGCTGAGACTGATCCTGGCATGACAGCTAAGGAAAGACTTGAAGATGCAATCTTTAATAACAGAGTTCAAGCTAGGGCAGCAGAAATCCTTCTTGAAGAAGTTCCAGACTCACTTTCTGAAGAAACAAAGGCTAGACTTGAGCAATTAGTCAAAGATTCTAGCGACCTAATTGAAAAAGCTGAAGCAGCTCTTCAATCTCTATAAATTTAAAAAAGAGGCGGAAGCAAAATAAGATAAGTCAGATAAAACAGTGATTTACCACAAAGGACCGAGGCTAGAGTGTTTTCTAGCCTTGGCAAGGTTAAAATTGTATTGTCCCTAATTTTGCCAGGCCTCTTTTCCTATCCTTTGATAAATTGCTAAAAAGAGTATATTAAAAGTAGAAATATTTACAATAGAAAGGTTGAAATATGAAAAAGAATAATATTAAAAAAGTTATACTAGCAGCAGCTCTTGCAGCTAGTGTTTTTGGACCAAAAGTAGAAAAAGCTTATGCTACTAACACTATTACAGTTAGTCAAGAGTTCTATGATGCATATATCGGACTTCAAAATACAATCAAACAAGCTAAGGAAATGATAGAAACCCCTAGGTATTTCAATGCTAGTGGTTATTATCAAAGGGGTCTAGATGGACAAATAAAAGCGTCTGAGGAAGTTTTCGATAAAGCTTATAGAAATATTAAATTGGATAGAAACCTAGCTAACGAAGCAACTAGATTAGATCTAGTTAATTCTACTCGAGATCTTAAGCTTGCTATGAATGCCCTAGATGGCAAAAAAGCTTCAATTTCAGAATTAAAAAAATTAGTAGATGATAACCCTGCCTTTACTGAATCATCATCATTTAGAAATGCGACAAAGGCTGAAAAAGATGCTTATTTGAAGGCATATAATGAAGCTAACAGTTTTGTAATTTATCACGGTTATGATGAAAGCAAGTTATCAGAATCAAAAGTAGCTGCCTATGTTAAAAATCTTAAAGATGCTAGATTGGCTATTACAAAATCTTACGAACCACTTGAAAACAAACTAGCTTTAAAAGAAGAAATTGCCCTAGCAAGCAAATTAAGAAATGATGGAGACAAATACACAAAGAAGAGCTTTGACACCTTCTTGGCTGCCCTTAAACTTGCAGAAACAAGTGTTGAAGATAAGGCAAGCAAAAAGACTGCTGTAGAATACAAGGAACTAACTGATGCCCTAAAAAAAGCCAGACTTGCCCTAGTGGAAAACAAGGTTGAAGATGAATCTACAAAACTTCGTAGACAAAGACTACAAAAATCACTCGAAGAAAATAGGATAGCTGTTAAGGCTGCTAAGTTATTGCTAGATGTGTCTCCTGAAAAAGTTAAGTCTGTAAAAGCTGACTTACTAAAATTAATTAAAAACTCTGAAGCTTTGGCAGTCAAAGCTGAAGAAGCCTTAAAAAAGCTCGATGGAATTAAGGGATAAGCATGAAAATAAATAAGAAGATAATGGCCTCTCTGTTGGCTATAAACTTTGCCTTTATGGGTCTGGGTCAGGCTAGGATAAGCGAAGTTTATGCGGCAGAGCAAAGCCAAGAGCAACAATATGCTGTACAAAAGATGAACCTCAAAAATGCTGTGGATGACTATATAGATGTAGTTAGCAGCGAGGCTTATAATTATCATGTTTCAGCAAAGACAAAGAGCGAATATGAAGTAGCCATGGCTGAAGGACGTAGAATCCTTGATAAGGGCAACGATGCTACATTCTTAGAGCTTCGTCAAGCCACAGCCAGGCTTCAAGAAATCAAGGAAGCGATGAAACGCCAAACCGCTGCAAGTGTAGGCAAAAAAGTAAAATTACAGGCTTTGGTAGAAGAAAGCAAAGTCACTATCAGCGCTGTAAAGCTACTATTTGCAACATCACCAGAAAAAGTTGCCAAGGTAAGACCACAGCTTGAAGCCTTGATCAAAAAATCAGAAGCCTTAATTAAGAAAGCGGAAGCTATTTTATAGAAAATATAACTAGCAGGATATAAGGTCCATTGCGACATAGACTGGTCCTGCTAGTTATTTTATTATGGAGATGATATGAAAATTATAAAAAAAATCGCCCTCATCCTAGTCTTGGGCCTAGGCCTAGTTGTGCCAAGCCAAAAATCCCAGGCCTCCACTGCAAGTGAGGAAAAATTCCTAAAGATTAATACAAAAAAATATAGGGATGTCCTAGACGAGGTAGGGACAGCTATGAAGGAAGATAGGCTAAAAATTTCCAAGGAAAAAATCGACAAGGTCAAAATTCTCATGGAATCCCTCGAAAAAACCCTGGATAAGGTTGAAAACTTGCAAGCGACTTATAGGGACAACAAAAAAATCAGAAATCAGATTAGGCTTCACCTCCAAAATAGGGACTCTTATTTTGTCATAGACATTGGTAAGGTCACCACTAATCAAAAAATATCAGATCTATTCCTAGATGTGGCCAGGGAAGACGATTATTTTTATTATGGTCAGTATAGTTCAGCAAGGATAGATACAAGCTACAATCCAGAAAAGTCTAGTGAAGGCAAGACCTATATAGAAAAGGCAAAATTTGACGTAAAATACAGGGTAGGTGTGGATATGGAATATTCCACAACAGATTTTGTAAAAAAATGGGTAGGTGAAAATATAGATCCATCCCTCACAGAATACGCCAAAGTCAAAGCCATCCATGACTATATAGTCAAGAAAAATTTCTACAACAAGGGCGATAGGAACGAAGAAAGCGGGGGAGTATCAATCTACCACCCAGCCTCAATAATTTACGGCAACGGCGGAGTCTGCAACGCCTACGCCACCCTCTTTGACCTAATGGCAAAGGAAGCGGGCCTAGAAACAAGGTTTTTGACAGGCAAATCCCTAAAAAATGGCGAAGACCATATGTGGAACATGGTAAAAATCATGGGCAAATGGTACCACATCGACACAACCTGGGACGACCCAGTAATAAACTTCAGCGACAAGGATATAGAAAACCTAGGAGACTTCGTAATCTACGACTACTTCCTAAAATCCGACGCAGAAATCAAAAAATCAAGAAGTATAAACGAAAGCAAAACCCGCCCACAAGCCACAACAAATTTTCCAACCAGCCCAGAAAACTCAAAAATAGAAGAAATAGATGGAAAATATTATGTAAGATGATGAGAAGCCAGGCTATCTCATTGTCTTTTTTTTTATCCGAGATAAATTATCTTTTTTTCTTATCCAAGATAAGTTATTTTTTCTCTTATCTTAAATATTTTCCCAGTCAATTACATTACTGCTCCGTTCAAAGGGGGAGCCCAGGGGGACTTTCCGTATGTCCCCCAACCGGCTCCCCCTTAAACCCCCTTCCGCTACCCCCTCCAAACGGCCCCTTGGCGGGGAGCTGAAGCAGTAGATTTCCTTCGGAAATCTTTTTTTGATAGAGTTTATGTCTTCGTTTTAGGAATACTACCTTCATAATTTTTTTAAAATCCCAAGCCTCCTAAAAATTGCAATCTCGTCTGACCTGTATTTTGTATTTTTAATTGGTTCACAGTATTTATAATGCTTTTATTCGTAAATAGCTGTCAGTGCAATTTTTTTTGACGGAGTCTTGGGATTTTAAAATACAAGACCTTAAGTTTTTAATATCTTCGTATAAAAAAGACAAAACCTATCTAGCAACGTTTGGCGAAGCCAAACGAGCCTGGCAAACACTAGAACATCGAGACCCTTTTTTCCCTTTATCGGGTAAAGATTTCTAATAGAAAGCCCCGTTAAAAAAACTGATTGTTTGAGCGTTAGCGAGTTATCAGTTTTTAGGGGATTGAATATTAGAAATCTGTAGGGTTATACAAATACTAATACAAGGATATTATCTCTACTAAAAAAAGCTTGCGATTAGCAAGCATCTATTTTCGCACTCCGCTTTAGGAGCAGTTGGGGGTGTAGCGTAAGGGGGTCTTAGGGGGAACCGGTGAGGGGGCATCTGCCGCCCCCTTGGGTTCCCCCTATGTACGGAGCAGTCATGTAAATGACTAAGAAAACATAATAAGACAAAATTAAAATTAAAGTTTAAAGATAATAATCCTGGATTAATAGCCTCACCTAGTTAAAAAGGATTAGTAGGACCTCAAATTTCTAGAATCTTTGCCGTCGATTTGCCTAAAGAAGTCGGCCTGGCTTGGGTTTTCTTTTCTGATGGGCATACCCATCCTGTGCATCTCGTTGAGTTTAAATATCATGAGGTTGACGTTGACGTCGTAGAGACTAGCTAGTTCGTTGTAGGTGTAGCCTTCTATTATGTCTTCCATGAGGCTTTTTTCATCTAATAAGAGGTGGGCGGCAAAGATGTTGGCTTCGATTTCCATTTCGCTATTGATGTCAAAAAGCTCATATTCTACCAAGGTTTTCTTGGCATTTTCCTGGTGATAGAGGTCGTGGCCTAGCTCGTGGGCAAAGACCATGGTCCTTATCCTGTAGTCGACGTGGGGATTGTAGAAGACAAAACGACTGTCCAATATTATCTTATACATGCCAAGAAGCTTGGTGTCTTCCTTGAAGGGGATAAGGTGGACTCCACGTTCTTCAAGGATTTCCCTAGGATCACGGGTGCCGTGGGTCTTAATTAGGTCAAGGGCATCCTCATAGATCTGGTCATAGGCATAGGCCATTATTTATTGGTCCTAAATTTTTTGCTGTCTTGCCTGGCTATATAATAAGCTTCAGAGATGGCATCAAGGATGGCCCTCTTGTCATTTTCTGGGATTTCTCCGCCTGCCATAAGGCCAATGACTCCGTCGACTAATTCCTCTGCTTCCTTGCCTGCCTTAAAGCCGTACCTCTCACGGGTGGTCAAGATGAAGTCTTCCTCGTCTGTGACTAGGTAATCGTGGCTGGTATTTAGGGCGTCGGCCAAGAGGTCGTAGGTCTTTCTGTACCTTGGTTTTGACAGACCTAGCTCATAGCGAGATATGGTTTTTAGGGATACATTAACCATTTCAGCTAATTCACCTTGGGTTAACTTTTTTTCTTCTCTTAGACTTTTTAATTTGCTTGCGAAACTCATAATTTTCCTCGATTCTTTTTAAAAATTTCTCCTAATTCCAAAACAAATGTCTTGACAAAAGACGTTGAGTGTCTTATAATTAACTTACAGTCACTTATTGTCTTAATTATACATTAAGAGTCTAGAATAATCAAGAATTTTAGTAAATATTCACAAGAAGGAGTCTACAATGAAGAGAATCATCCTACATTCAGATATGAACGCCTGCTATGCATCTATAGAGGCCAAGCTTAATCCTACCCTTAGGGGCAAGGCCATGGCTGTTGCGGGCAATCCCAAAAATAGGAACGGAATCATCCTTGCCAAAAGCCAGGAAGCCAAGGAAATGGGGGTCAAAACTGGTATGCCAATTTGGGAGGCCCTCGCCCATTGCAGGGACCTAATACTCGTGCCACCCCAATATGACCAATATCTCAAACATTCAAAAATGGCCAAGAAAATCTACTACGACTATACTAACCAGGTCGAATCCTTTGGCCTTGATGAGTGTTTCCTAGATGTGTCAGGCTCTACCAGGCTTTTTGGGTCGGGAATGGACATTGCTCAGGAAATTTCTAGGCGCATGAAGGAGGAAGTCGGCCTTACAGTGTCTATTGGGGTTTCTTTTTGCAAGATTTTTGCAAAGCTTGGATCAGATATGAAAAAACCTGATGCCATAACAGTCATTGACCAGGATAATTGGAGGGAAAAGATCTGGCCACAAAAGGTTGAGGCTATGGTAGGTATTGGCAGGGCCACTAAGGCCAAGCTTAACCACATTGGAATTTACACCTTGGGCGATTTGGCCAAGACTCCTGTTAGCCTTTTAGAAAATCTCCTAGGAATAAATGGGGTCTATCTTTGGACCTACGCTAACGGGGAAGACAGACGCCCGGTTGTGGATATAAATCACAAGGACATCATTAAAACAATCGGAAATTCTTCGACTTGTAGGAAGGACCTTTTAAATAATGGCGAAGTCAAAAACGTCATCCAAGAGTTGAGCTTTTCTGTATCAAGAAGGCTTAGGGAAGCGGGGCTTGAGGCCAATGGGGTTGAGGTTTTTGTGAGGGACTCCGAACTTTTTTCCCAACACTTTGCGGCTGACCTCAAACTTGCAAGCCAGTCTTCCATAACCTTGGCAGACGCTGGTTTTAAGCTATTTTGCCAAAAATATGACTGGCCTTTGCCTGTGAGAGCAGTTGGAATTAGGGCTACTAAGCTAAGGCCATTGGGGTCTGGCAGCCAGCTTGATATTTTTACCGAATGTGATAAGTATTTCAAGGAAGAATCTTGCGATAAGGCCATCTACGAAATCAGGAAAAAATACGGCAAAGATGCCATTTCCTTTGCCGCCCTCAAAAGGGACATCAAACTTCCAAAAGAGCTTAACGAAATCATTACCTTGCCCAACAGGCACTACAATTCCTGATAAGCTTTGGCGGATTTTGGGTATAAAAATAAGTAGAAGAATATTTGAAATTTAGGAGAAAAAATGACAGAAAAAATATTAAATTTATTGACAGATTTTTTGGAAAATAACAAGATTGAGGGCCTAGACCTTGGCCAAATAGCCAAATCTTTGCCAGTTGATGAGATAATGGAAATGATCACAGGCAAGGATGAATATGTAGTAAAAAGAAGTGGAAATCTTGAAAAATACAATGAAGATAAGCTAGGAAGATCAATCAAAAACGCAGCCGACAGAGCAGGTATGCAAATAAACACATCTGATGTTTCAATTATCTTAAAAGACGTGGCAGATAGGCTATTTCATGGCGATGTTAAGAGGATTACAAAAACTACAGAAGTGAGAGATATTGTCCTAGAAGCCTTGGAAAATGATGGCTTTTCAAAGATTAGCCAGGCCTACGCTGACTATGCCAAAAATCAAAACTAATGCTAATTAAAATAATCGGCGTAGGGAAGATCAAGGAAAAATTCTACAGGGAAGCCATTGCTGAGTACCAAAAAAGGATGAGTTCCTATAATAAGGTTGAAATTGTGGAAGTGGCCGATGAAAAGGCCCCAGAGACCTTGTCAGAAAAGGAAGTAGACCAGGTAAAAAACGCTGAGGGTGAGAGAATCCTAGGGAAAATCAAGGACGACGCCTTCCTTGTGACCCTAGAAATTAATGGCAAGGCCCTGGATTCAATAAAATTTGCAAAATTAATCCAAGACGAAATGCTAGACGGCTTTGGCAGGGACATGGTCTTTGTCATAGGCGGTTCAAATGGACTGGGAGATAATGTCTTAGCAAGGTCCAATTATAGAATATCATTCGGTAAAATGACCTACCCCCACCAGCTAATGAGAGTAATCCTAATGGAACAAATCTACAGGGCTTATAGGATAATAAATAGGGAGCCATACCATAAGTAGAGTTTTTTCAATCCGAGATTGAATTATCTTATATAATATAGGTTATTTACATGACCCCTCCGTACAAAGGGGAGGCCCAAGGGACAACTTGCCCAAGCGGCTTAGAGCGCCGCAGTGTCCCTCACTGACCGGAAACCCGTTTGCTTCGCAAACTACTTCGTGCTCCCGCACTACGTTTCCGGCATAAACGCCCCAAATCAAGGGGCGTTTATGTCCCCCTAAAACCCCCTTACGCTACACCCCCGACTGCTCCTTAGCGGAGTGCGAAAGCAGAAGTTTGCCTACGGCAAACCTCTTTTGTATGGAGATTGACTTCGTATCTCTTTACGTATCTCCCCACAGAGTTCTAATCGTCGGTCACCTAAAAATCGCAAACTCGCTACGCTCAAACATGCGATTTTCTTTACGGTGACCTTGATTAGAAATCTTTACCCGATAAAGGGGAGAAAGGGTCTCGATGTTCTAGATTTTGCTGGGCTCGTTTGGCTTTTGCCAAACATTGATAGATGTTAAGCCAACTCCCATCGAGCCGTCTCTAATGGGTCTGGCCACAGTGAGCGTAGTGAACTGATGGCAGCCCTTAATCGAGGCTTTTCGAGGTGAACTCTTTATCCGGAATGGATAAGAGTGAGCCAGAAAACTACCGTTGACATAGGCCGCAGAACGAGGAGGGATCGTACTGCCAAGGGACCAGAATATATGATGCAATAACCCCAAACCGCAAGCACTTGAAAATACCAGCAAAAATGATATAATTAACTCAAGAGAAGCCACCTCTAAAAAAAGCTCTTGGTCAACCAAGAAAAAAACAAATAGAGTGAGATTCTCCATGAGAATCAAAAAAGACGGTAGTTGCTGCTACCGTCTTTTTATTACTTGCTAGTGTTGTTATCAATATATTTTTCGATATAAATAATAATCAAAGCAACTAGCAGTGGAAAAAATAAATTTTCCAAGAAATAGAGTGATATCTCCATCAGAATTCACCTCCTTACTTTAGGAGATATTTATATTATAGCACATTATCAGATGATATAAGTGTATTTCTTCGTTAATCCTGGTCCTCAAGCTATAAGGTCCTCGTCAGTCGCTACGATCCTTCGCTCGGGACGGCGTAAGTTGTTACCAATCCCACAGCGCCGTCCCGACAAAGGCCGCAGGCCGCCGAGGGACCTTATAAATCAAGGACCAGAATATACGCAGAGATTTAGTATTAGGAAGACATTATAAAGCAGGATCCACAATATTCGAAGAGTCCACATTTCTTAACAAAACCCAAAAAACAAAAACCCCAGCTGGACTTGTTTTTTTCAAGCCTTGGCTGGGGTTTGTTTTTATTTGATTTTTCCTAAATTTCCCTAGTGAAATCTTCTATTTTCACAAAAACTGGCATGCCGTTTTCGTAGGTTTGGTCTACTTCGCCTTCGATTAGTGGGAGGGCATAGGCTAGGATTTTTTCTTGGAGGGTTTTCTTGTCGACTAGCCATTCTTGTGGGATTTTCATTTCCCTATTGGCTATCTCATCTGGGGCAACTTCTGTATAATAAACCTCGTAGGTCTCGCCGTCTTTTCTCCTTAAAACTGGGACTAGGTTGGTCCTATCGATTCCAATTTCAACTGCTCTGTAGCCTAGGTTGTAGGCTTCTCTTGAGTCAACTTCAGAAATAAGAGTGTTTGATCTTTGGACGATATTTAGCTCGACTGCCCTAGATTTGATATTTAGCCTATCTCTAACGAGGTCGGCAAGTCTTTGGCAAACGCCTGATACGATTGGGTGGTTGAAGCCATCTTTGGTGTTGGTGAAAACTTCCTCAGACAAAATTCCGCCTGTATCCCTGAAGCCTTCAGCAATGGCAACTAGGAGGTTTTTCTCTTTTTTCAAAGCCTCCCTGATGTCGTCTAGAAGTTCATCTATAGACATTTCGTCTTCTGGAATATATAAGAGATTGACTAAATCTTTTGGATAATCGTAATTAGCAATGAGGCTTGATGCGGCTAGCCAACCTGCGTGGCGGCCCATGATTTCAACAAAGGTCACACTTTCAAGGTCGTAAATATCCACATCACATCTAAGAGACCTCAAGGTTGAGGCGATATACTTGGCAGCAGATCCAAATCCTGGAGAATGGTCCATGCCTTCAAGGTCGTTGTCAATGGTCTTTGGACAGCCAATTACATTGATTCTCTCGATTTTTTTGTAATCTATATAGGTATTTAACTTCTTGACTGTATCCATGGAATCATTGCCACCTATGTAGACAAAGAGTCCAATGTCATTTTTCTTAAGGACGGCAAAAATCTTTTCGTAAACCGGACTATCTAGGTCATCGTCAAGTTTAAACCTGCAAGAACCGAGTATAGATGCTGGTCTTGCCTTAAGTTTTTTGGTCATATTTTCCTTGGTGAAGACCTCAGCGTCCACAAGCCTGATATTCTCGTTAATAATTCCTTCAATCCCGTTCATAGAAACAAAAATTTTATCAAAATCATTATCAATACCGCTGTCGATTACACCTGCTAAAGATGAGTTAATAACAGAGGTTGGTCCGCCTGATTGGGCGACAATTAGATTCATTTCTCCTCCTTATTCAATACGAAATTTTCTAAATAATAAGCAATTCCATCTTCATCATTAGACTTGGTCACATAATCTGCGACATCTTTTATAGGGTCAACCGCATTGGCCATAGCAACACCTGTGCCAGCCACTTCAAACATTGACATATCGTTCATTTGATCACCAAAGACTATGGTATCCTTGATGTCAATCCCAAAAATCTTGCAGGCTTCGATGATCGATGAGCCTTTGGAAAGACCGAGGGGCATGACCTCATAATAAAACTTCATCGACTTGACCTGCTCAGTCACATGACCAAATTTCTTCATAAGTTTTTGGGTAGGTTTGTCGATTTTATCAGGGTCTTGGGCGAAAAGAAATTTGTTTGGTGCAAAATCAAGCCCATCTCTTAGGTCTTTAACAGGCTTAATATCCATATCAATAATTTCTGACTCGCGCTTAACATAATAGCCATCCGGCCTATCTGTAAGTATTTTATTGCCATCAAAAATCATAAGCTCCAGGTCTAAATTCTTTGAAAATTCAAGGATTTCCTTGGCCAAATTATAGTCCATCTTATGACTAGCAAGGACCCTCTTTTCCTTAAAATCGAAAAGCTCTCCACCATTAAAAGACGAAAGGATTCCACCAAATTTGTCAAAGGCAAGGGCCTCAGCCTGGTGCCTTAGGGCATAGGTTGCCCTACCTGACACAATCATGACCTCATGGCCTACCTTGGTCGCTGAAATCAAAGCATCACGAGTCCTCTCAGTAATTTCGCCCTTGCTATTAACCAGGGTCCCATCAACATCAACTGCAATTAATTTTTTCATACAACTCCTAACTTATTTTTTCTTATCTATTCTTATCTATTATTTTATATTCTTTTCTACTTATTTTGGATCACAAATCCTAAAAATTTCATCACCGAAATTTATCATGCCACTTTTTAGGATCTCAACCTTTTTGATCTCAGGGTTTGTTATGACAACAGGTGATTGGATATTTTTACCAGCCTTTTTGATCCTATCCAGGTCAAATTCTAGCAAAAGGTCTCCGCACTTGACTTCATCGCCCGCTTTTTTGAAAGACTTAAAGCCATCCCCATCCATTTCTACGGTATCAATCCCAATGTGGATAAGGACTTGAAAACCTGCTGGATTTTTAATAGCAATCCCATGTCTACAATTGGCAATGATAGAAACTGTGCCATCACAAGGGGCATAAACCTTGGATCCAGAAGGGATAATCAAAATCCCAGCCCCAACAATTCCTTGGGAAAAAATAGGGTCTACACATTCAGTCAGGTCCAAAACTTCCCCATCCATGGGTGCAAAAAATAATTTTCCGTCAAAATCAACCATAAAATCCTCTTTCTATAATAAAAAAATCTCTAAAAGGCCAAGACCTTTTGAAATAATATGCAAAATTTATTCTCCTCTTTACTATACCATTAAATGGCTAAATAGTTTGGCTCGAGATAAAATATTTTATTAAAAATTCCCCTTCTTGATGATGTCAAGTGGGGTTACGTTTTCATTACTTTACCATAGTTACTTAATAATTGACAACCGGGATTAAAAATGTATTTTTTTAAAAATTGCTTTAACGTGATACTGAAGATATTGATATTTTGGTTTTATATCCAACCCAAGGCGTTAGCGACATACAAAAGCTCCAGATGGATTCAACAGATTCCCTAAATTCAAAGGTCATAGCAATCGAAGGCAACTTTGACTATGCGCAGACAGCGGTCAAAAAAATCTTTAACGACCAAGCCATAAAGGCGGAATTAAAAGAGAAAAACACCTATCTTTCTTCAGCAAATTCCATCAATATAGGCAGGCTCCTTCCCCAAGTTGTTTACTATTTCTATGCCTATGCAGACTTGGTAAATAAAAATGAAATAAATTGTGGGAATCAGGTATCTTTTTGCGTGCCAACTGGTAATTTTGGGGATATTTTGGCTGGTTTTTATGCCAAAGAAATGGGTCTTCCTGTTGGACAATTAATAATCGCTTCAAATGATAACAACGTTTTGACAGATTTTTTCACAAGTGGGACCTATGATGCTAGTCAAAACAATTTCGCCTTCTATGGATATTTTGGTTTTGTCAAACCTTGAAAGGTTGATTTTCCATAAGTCTTCCGACCAAGTTGTCAGAGAAAAGATGGAAGATTTAAGAAAAAAGGGAAGCTTTAGTTTTGATGGCGATTTTTCAGAATTTTTGCTGGCTTTGCCAATAAAAAGGAAACTGAAGAAGCTATTAAAAAAGTTTATGAAAATGAGGGATATTTGATAGATTCCCATACAAGCGTGGCCAAGGCTGTTGTTGATAAATTAGGCCTTAGAAAGACCGTGATTTTATCAACAGCCAGTCCTTATAAATTTGCCGCATCATTACTTAAGGCTCTTGGTGAAAATCCAAAGAAAGATGCAATTTTCAATATCTCTAGGGCGGCTATGCTGGTATTAGCTTTGAAATCTGGAAGTGAAGATAATTTGAAAACTGCCATCCAAGACAAAATCCACCAGCCATACAGGATGGGACTCATTCCAGAAATAGGAAAAATTGAGGAAATAATAAGGAAGTCCCATGCTTTAGGCTCTTATCTAAGCGGGGCAGGGTCTACAATAATGCTAGTCTTAAATGCATACGATCAAATCTCAGAAAAAGAAATAAGGGAAAAATTAGGAAAATTATCAAATTCCTATAGCATAAAAGCCCTAGAAATAGACAAGAAGGGGGCTTTCATAATTTAAAACAAGAGAAAATCTCTAGAATTTTGCTTCATAAATTATTGTAAAGGATTATAGAAAGAACATAGAAATGCAAAGGAAAAAGACGGGGAAAAATCCTCGTCTTTTTTGCTTCTATCTTGGGTCATTTAATTTTAAATTCTCTTCAAAACCAGAAGGATCCCCAGCTTTGGCCTTTTCTAGACCTTCTTTGAAAAATTTTCTAGTGGCATCATCGCACTTATCAAGACCCATATAAGCCATACCAGGTGCTTTTTCAAGCTCTTTTATAGCTTTTTCAGCCTTGTCTGGATTGGTCTTATAATTATTTAACCATTCCTCCTGCCAAGCAGCCTCCCAATATTGGGACGCCCTAGTATTGCCGAAACCAGCTTCAAAAGTTGCATCCTTATCATCATCTAAATGGTCAGGAATTTCATAACCCTCAGGCCAATCAAGTTTTTTAGCAGAATCGATAAAGTCCTTCTCAGTCTCTTCAAAACTGATTAGATTATCAGACCCAACTTCAACATCAGCCTTAGACTTACCACAAGCACTCATTCCCAAAGCAAGCCCAAAAACAAGAGCCGCCTTAACAAAAAAATTAAAACTTTTTTTCATAATATTCTCCTTTGTATTTTTTTAAGTTAACTTAATTACAAATAAATTATAGCAAGTAAAAAAATATGATACAATTACAATATTTGTAAGAAAGGGAAGATACATATAAGAAGGGGAAAATCATTTTATAAAAATATTGATTTAATATATAATGTAAATAGGATGTTGGATGAAAAAACTCGACTTTAAAATCGAGAGAAAAGCGAAAGTAAATAAAAATAAGCATGGTTAATTTTAAAACCCAATGAAATAGGGGATTTTTTAGTTCTACCCGCACAGGCGGGGATGATCCTGACATTGGAATCAATGAAAGAATAACAATAGAGTTCTACCCGCATAGGCGGGGATGATCCTGGCACTAGGCCACACCTACGGTTTTGCAGCGGGTTCTACCCGCATAGGCGGGGATGATCCTAAATACACTGGCTTAAGGGTAGTTGATACCGAGTTCTACCCGCACCCGCGGGGATGATCCTTTTTGAGAAAATCGGTTTTGTCCACATTGAAGGTAATATCCGCATCGGCGGGGCTGACCCATTGATTGTGATTAAACAATAGGAGAAAATTTTATTATGCACGCAACGCGTGGTTGATCCTACTACAACTTATAGTCACGCTTTGACTGTGTTGTTTTACCCGCACCCGCGGGGATGATCCTATTGCCAATGAGGGTATAAGACAGGCTATGGCGTTTTACCCGCCCAAGCGGGGTTATTTATTATTTAGGGGCATAAATTTTCGGGAATCATAAAAACGTTTGCACAATATTCTTTATTTTTATATAATTATTTAAGAAGGAGTATTTTATGGAGAAATTTTTGTGGGCTAAGAAAAATAGGGTTGATAATCAGCCTAGGTGGTTGCCTTTGATGGCCCATTTGGATGAGACTAGCAAAATATGTGGACTCTTGTATGACCGCTGGCTATCTCAAGGGATTAAGGACTTGTTAATGGATTCTGTGGTGTCAGATGTAGAAGATAAGGACGAACTACTTATAAATTTGTGCAGATTTTTGGGATGTGTCCACGATCTGGGCAAGGCTACAGCGATTTTTCAGGTCAAAAAATCTTTTAATGGTGATTTTGAACTTGATAGTTTGATATTAGAAAAGCTTATAAATGCAGGTTTTAAGGACCTTGATAAGTTTGCTTTGGCTAAGAGGGAAAATATTGGCCATAATATTAGCGGACAGTATTTGTTAAGTAAATTTGGGGTCAATTTTTGCGTGACAAACATAGTCGGTGCCCACCATGGCAGGCCTATTTCTGAAAATGAGTCTAAGGACTGCAATTCTTTTGCATCCAGTCTTTACCAAGAGGACAATATAAGCTCTGAAAGGGCGATTTGTTGGCAAAATCTACAAAAAAATATTTTAGATATGGCGCTTTTGGAGTGCGGTTTTTCTGATCCTAAAGACTTGCCTTTAATTTCCCAGCCTGGCCAAGTTATTTTGTCTGGGCTTTTGATTATGGCAGACTGGATCTCTAGCAACGAAGCTTATTTTCCTTTAATTCCCTTGGACCAAGATGAGGCAAGTCCTGATAGGGTGGAAGTTGGATTTGCAAAATGGCGTGATGAAAGGGCTGAGTCTTGGGCTCCTCATCCTTATTTTGATGGAATTTATAATGGAAGATTTCCTTTTATAGAAAAACCGAAAGATACTCAAAGGAAAATTTCAGATACCATTTCTAATACTGATGAACCTGGCATATTTATTATAGAAGCTCCCATGGGCATGGGTAAGACTGAAACTGCTCTAATAGCTGTTGAAAATTTAGCTCAAAAAACTAACCGTACTGGTATGTTTTTTGGTCTACCTACCCAGGCTACGTCAAATGGGATTTTCACTCGTGTGAGAGAATGGCTCGACCATATAGAGGGGGAAAAATCTCTAAGGTTAATCCACGGCAAGGCCCAATTAAATGATGAGTTTTCAAAGCTTCCAAAGAGTAGGAATATCCATGGAGGAGACGGCGTTGGGGTTAATGAATGGTTTGCAGGTAGGAAGGTGTCAATCCTCGATGATTTCACAGTTGGAACTGTAGATCAAATCCTCCTTGCTGCTCTCAAACAAAAACATCTGATGCTAAGGCATTTGGGTTTGGCTAATAAGGTTGTTGTTATAGATGAAGTCCATGCATATGATGCCTATATGTCCGTATTCTTATACAGGGCTTTGAGGTGGTTGGGAGCCTATAAGGTTCCTGTTGTAATCCTTTCTGCAACTCTTCCTATTTCAAAAAGAAACGCCCTTCTAGAAGAATATATGATTGGGGCGGGTCTTGGTTATCGTAGACTTCCAAAACCTGAGGGATTTGAAACAAATGAAGCCTACCCACTCTTAACTTACAACGACGGGGCTAATATAAAACAGTTTGCCGATTTTAAGAAAGACGCCGGCAGAGCTTACAAAATAATAAAAAAATCTAAGGATCAAAGCGAAGACCTACTTAGTTTAATCAGAGAAAATACACCAGAAGGCGGGGTTGTCGGAGTGATTGTAAATACAGTTAGGAAGGCCCAGGACTTTGCCAGACAGTGTATCGAAGCATTTGGCCAAGATGCTGTTGAGCTTTTGCATTCGTCTTTTATCGCGACTGATAGGTACAAAAAAGAAAAAGACCTTATAGATACAATTGGCAAAGATGGAAAAAGGCCTGACTTTAAAATTGTTATAGGTACCCAAGTAATAGAGCAATCCTTGGATATTGATTTCGATATCCTAATTACAGACCTTGCCCCAATGGATTTGATTCTTCAAAGGATGGGCAGGCTCCACAGGCACAAAGAAACTAAAAGACCAGAAAATCTTAAAAATCCAATGGTTTACGTCCTAAATTGTGGTGGATATGATTTTGATAAGGGAAGTAGTTTTGTATATTCACCTTATATTTTATTTAGGACTGAATATTATCTGCCAGAAAAAATAAACTTACCAAATGACATTTCCCATTTAGTACAGCTTGTTTACTCGGAAGGGGATTTGGATTTAGATGGGGACTTAATTGAAATATATGATGATTATAGGAAAAAACATGAAAATCAAATAAAAGATAAAGAAGTTAAGGCTAATGTTTACAGGTTAGATAAACCTCTAAAAAAAGTTGCTGAGGGAAAAAACTTATCTAATTGGCTGAAAAATTCTAATAAAATGGCGGAATCATCTGATATTAAGGCCAATGCCCAAGTCAGAGATAGCTCAGATACAATAGAAGTGATTGCCCTTAAGGCTTGTGAGGGTGGCTATGAATTTTTTGACCAAGGAGGATCTCTTGATCCATCTGATAATAAGACTGCTATGGAAATAGCAAAAAGAACTATAAAACTTCCAAATGCTGTGTACTTTGATAAAGAAAATGGGTATATAATTGACAAGGTAATAGAAGATTTGGAAAAATATTATCTGGAAAATTTATCAGCCTGGGACAACCAAGCTTGGCTTAAAAATTCTTTGGCTATAATATTTGATTCAAACAATGAATTTAGGCTAGGGGATAAGGTTTTACTTTATGATGAAAAGTGTGGTTTAATCGTAAAAAAGGAGGAGAAAGATGAGTGAATTTAACCTAATTGATGAACCCTGGATATCGGTGGTAACTGACTACAAGGGGACAACGAAGCTTGTTGGCTTGAGGGAATTTTTTCAAAATGCTCAAACCTACATAGATTTTGCAGGAGATATGCCAACTCAAGGCTTTGCTGTGATGAGATTTTTACTCGCCATCCTTCATACAGTTTTTTCAAGGTATGATGCAAATGGAAAGCCTTATGAAATGGTAAATCTAAATGAAAAGATGCAACAGGTTGAAAATGTTGATGAAGAGTATGAGGAAGAATACGAAGATGCCCTCATGGAAACTTGGGAAAGTCTATGGAAGGCAGGAAAATTTCCTGAAATAGTAACAAACTACCTAGAATGTTGGCACGACAGGTTCTATCTTTTTGATGATGAATATCCTTTTTACCAGGTGACTAAAGAGGAAATTTTTGGAGCTAAGATCAGCAAGGAAAAACCTAGTGAAACCTTGGGCAAGAATATAAATAGGCTTATATCTGAAAGTGGAAATAAGATAGCACTTTTTTCACCTAAATATAGTTTTGACGATAATAAAGAAATATTAGACTGTGATGAGGTTGCAAGATGGCTAATATCTTTTCATTCTTATGCGAGTTTGTCAGATAAGGTTAGGTTTAGCAGCAAAGACTACAAGGTCTCTAAGGGCTGGCTATTTGACCTGGGTGGAGTTTTTCTATCGTCTGATAATTTATGTAAAACATTAATTTTAAACCTAGTTTTAGTCAATACCTCAAACACTGACTATAATGCAAATATTCAAAAACCTGTTTGGGAATATAAGCCTAGCGATGTTATTGGAAAATACCTTAGGGAAAATAAAATCGATAATATAGCTGAACTTTATACTTCTTATTCTAGGGCCATATATATAAGTGATTTTGATCCTAAAAAGCCTTTTAAAATGGGAATTGTTAAGCTTCCAGAAGTTTTACATGAAAATAACTTCCTAGAACCAATGACTGTATGGAGATACAACAATAGTGGACCTAATAAGGGCAAGTTTACTCCAAGAAAACACCAATTAAACAAGTCTTTGTGGAGGTCTTTTGGTCTGATTACGGAGACTGAAGATGCTAATGAAGGAAATGAGAATACAGCAAAAAGAAAGCCTGGCATTATTGATTGGCTAAACTATGTTGATGATTATATTGGAGATGGGTTTGTAAAAATAAATGCAATAAGCATGGAAGATGATGGAAATGCAATGTCATGGGTGCCAACCAATGAAATTGTAGATAGTTTATACATCCAAGCAAATCTTGTGAATGATTTAGATGATGATGGCTGGATTTTTAGAATAAATAAAGTTGTAGATAAAACCAAATATATTGTAGATAAAATTTTTAGGTCTTTTGTTAACGATACTAAAAAGATTAGAAATATTGAATCAAACGAATATTCATCTAAATATATAGAAAGCCTTTATTATGAGCTTGATAAGCCTTTTAGGGATTGGTTAGCAAGCATTGATTACGAGGATAGTATGGATGAAAAAACAGACGCTTGGTATAAAGAATTAAAGAAAATCACCATAAGCCAGGCAGAGAAAATTGTGGCTGCTTCTGGTCCAAGAGATTTTACTGGAATAATTGAGGGTGACTCGGTTAGAAATATTGCAACTGCCTTTAACTTTTTTATGGCAAGAATAAACAAAGAATTATAAAGGAGGTATAGATGGAAGATTCTAAATTAAATGTTTATAAGGAAACAGCAAGGATTTTAAGGGAACTTGACAATACTAGAGAAAATCCTGGTACAAAGGCCATCTTTGCTAATATTAGAAATTCGATTAATAAGGATTCGTCAGTTAATATGGATGCTTTGGCCTATGTTTTTCAAAATATTCCAGAAGAATTTTTAGGCTATAATAAAAATTTAAATGATTATGAAAAGTCAATCCTAACAGCTGTTCAAATGTATGCCCTCCACCAACAAGCCAAAGTTGAGTCCGTTCTAAAGCTTGATTATAAAGAAGGTGAGAGAAGGCAAAACTTAGGCGATTCTTTAAACTCAATGAGAAAAAATAATGACGAAGATAAGGCAATCGATAGAAGGTTTAATGCCATGATAACATCAAGTAGTTTTGAAGAATTAAGCCACCACCTAAGGCAGATAATAAAACTTTTGAAGGCCAAATCAGAGGCCAAGGTTGACTATGCCAGCCTTGCCGATGACCTTTATTGGTTTTTGAAAAATCAAAGAGAAGGGCTCAAAATCAAATGGTCAAGATCTTATTACAAATCAAATAAAAAAGAAGGGGAAAATAACAATGCAAAATAAAATTGATAACAGACTATTCCTAGACATCCACGCTATCCAAACTGTACCACCAGCAAATATCAATAGGGACGATACAGGTAGCCCAAAAACTGCCCAATATGGAGGTGTTACAAGGGCTAGGGTCAGTTCTCAGTCTTGGAAAAGGGCTATCAGAAAATATTTTAATGAAAACGGTGATGTGGCAAATGTAGGCATAAGATCGCTTGAAATTGTTAAATATGTGGCTAATAAAATTATTGAAAAAGATGGGTCAATAAATTTAGAAGATGCTATGACCATGGCTGATAAAACTATAAATGCTGCAAAGATTTCAACTAAAGACCAAAAAGCTAAAGCCTTATTCTTTTTAAGCGACAAGCAAGCAGAAACACTTGCCCAAGCTAGTATTGATAAAGTTACTGATAAAAAACAACTTGAAGCAATCTTGAATGATGACATTTCAATTGATATAGCTCTCTTTGGTAGGATGGTAGCTGATAATACTATATTAAATGAAGATGCATCCAGCCAAGTTGCCCACGCGATTTCAACCCACGCCATCCAAAGTGAATTTGACTTCTTTACAGCTGTTGATGACCTAGCTCCAGAAGATAATGCAGGTGCTGGCATGCTTGGTACAGTTGAATACAATTCATCAACTCTCTACCGTTATGCAAATATTGCCCTTCATGATTTCTATAGGCAGCTAGAAGACAAGGAAGAAACCATCAATGCAACAAAACTTTTTGTAAAATCTTTCGTAGAATCTATGCCAACAGGCAAAATAAACACCTTTGCCAATCAAACCCTACCTCAAGCAGTAGTTGTAAGTCTAAGGTCTGACAGGCCATTAAATATGGTAAGTGCCTTCGAAGAACCAATTAAATCAGACAATGGTTATGTAGATAAGTCAATAGAAAAACTTTTTGACGAATACACAAAATACGACAAAATCCTTGATAAACCAGTCTTTACAGCCTATTTAATTTTAGGCGAAACAGAAGTAAATGAGATAGGAAAGTCAGAAGCAAATCTAAATGACCTCCTAGAAGATTTGGGGGATCAAATAGAAAAAAACATAGAAGCCTAGGTGATAATAGTGAAAACTATCTTATTAAAATTAACAGGGCCCATGCAGTCATGGGGGACTTCATCTCGTTTTGAAACGAGGATGAGTGACTATTATCCATCAAAATCTGGGGTAATTGGGATAATTGCCGCAAGTCTAGGTTATAATCGTGATGAAGATGAGAAAATACAAAAATTAAATGACCTTGATTTTGCTGTAAGAGTCGACCAAGAAGGAGTCCTTAAAAAAGATTTCCATATAGCTAGAAAAGTTAAGGCAAATGGGGACCTTGACAGAACCTACGTTACAAATCGTTATTATATGGAAGATGCTGTGTATGTAGTGGCTATTTCCCACGAAGATGAGGGGTGGATGGATGAAATCCTACAAGCCTTGAAGTACCCATATTTCCAACCTTTCATGGGTAGACGTTCTTGTCCATTGCCAGGAAGTTTCATCTTGGGCACAAGTGAAAAAGGCCCAATAGAGGCCCTAGAAAACCTTGATTGGCAGGCTGCCTCTTGGTATAAAAAGAAAAATAAAAATTACCGAGCAGATATATATGCAGACAAGGACCTATTGCCAGAAAATCCTCACACAATTAGAAATGACAGAGTTGTTTCATTTTCTCAAAAAGAACGTAAATTCGGACCGAGATTTGAAGCCAGATCTAGCATTCTTATGGCAGGGGCCGATAAAGACCCATTTGACGTATATGAAAGCTTGGAGGGTTAGGATATGTATTTATCAAGAGTTGAGATAGATATAAATAACAGAAGAAAGATGAAAGACCTCACTCACCTGGGTTGCTACCACTCTTGGGTGGAGGATTCTTTTCCAAAATTTTCAAAAGAAAATCGCTCTAGAAAACTTTGGAGGATAGACAATGTTTATGATAAATATTACCTTCTAGTCTTAAGCGAAAATAAGCCTGATATGGAAAAGCTTGAAAAATACGGGCTTGAGTCCTCAGCAGGTGTTAAGAATTACGATCAATTTCTGGATTCTCTTAAGGAAGGAATGAAGGCGAAATTTAAAATAAAACTAAATACAGTCAGAGCCTACAAAGACGAGAAAAATCCTACTAAGCGTGGACGTATTATGCCAGTTCCAAATGAAAAATTAAATGAATTTTTAATCGATAAGGCAGCAAGAAATGGATTTGAAGTTAAGCTAGGTGAATTTGCCATAAGCAAGATAGATAAAGAATATTTTATGCATACCGACAAGGGTGAAACTAAAAAATCTAGGAAAGATATTGTATCTGCAACCTATGAGGGAATACTCACTATAACAGATTTAGAAAAATTCAAAGCTGCTCTTGTTAATGGGATTGGCAAGAAAAAAGCCTACGGCTGTGGGTTTTTAACTATAATACCAGAAAAATGAAAAATATATCAGGGGCAAAAAAGACAGAATTATCAGAACTGCCAAGGATATCTGATAGGGTAAGCTTTATTTATGTCGAACATGCAAAAATAAATAGGATTGACAGTGCAATCACAGTTAGCGATTATCGTGGCCTTGTAAATATACCTGTATCACTTATTGGAGTTCTTTTGCTAGGACCAGGCACAGACATAAGCCACAGGGCAATGGAAATTTTGGGAGATGTTGGCACGTCAGTAATTTGGGTGGGTGAAAGAGGAGTCAGATACTACGCTCACGGCAGGAGTCTTGCCCATACGACTAGGTTTTTAGAAAAACAAGCCAAATTAGTTTCTAATAAAAGGACGAGACTTGCAGTTGCAAGGAAAATGTACGCCATGCGTTTTGAGGGTGAAGATGTTTCAAACTTAACAATGCAGCAACTTCGTGGCAGGGAAGGTTCGAGAATTAGAAAAGTTTATCTCGACTACTCCAAAAAATTTAATGTAAAATGGCAAGGGCGAGATTATAAAGTAGAAGATTTTGAAGATAGTGATCCAGTAAATCAAGCTCTTTCAGCCCTAAATGTATCCTTGTACGGAGTTTGCCACAGCGTCATAGTTGCCTTGGGTATGAGTCCTGGACTTGGTTTTATCCATACAGGCCATGATAAGTCTTTTGTCTACGATATTGCTGACCTTTACAAGGCAGAAATCACAATTCCCTTAGCCTTTGAGCTGGCAAGCAAACACAAAGAAGGCGACGATATTGGAAAGCTCGCTAGACTTAGCCTTAGGGATAGGATGGTCGATGGGAAATTAATGAGAAAAATTGTAGAAGATTTACAATATCTGATGGACATATCCGAAGAGGATAAAATATCCACAGAAATCATTGAACTTTGGGACGACAAAGAAAGAAATGCTAAACATGGCATATCTTATAGAGAGATTTAAAATGCCACTTACAGTAATTACCCTAAAAAATTCTCCACCATCCTTAAGAGGAGACCTCACAAAATGGATGCAAGAGATATCAACTGGAGTCTATGTAGGAAATTTCAATACAAAAATAAGGGAAGAGCTACGGGATAGAGTCGTAGAAAGCGTAGGAAGTGGGGAAGCCACAATGACCTATGCCTACAGAAATGAAATAGGTTATAAATTTGAAACCCATAATTCAAATAAAATATCAATTGATTTTGACGGAATTCCTTTGGTATTTACACCAAATAATCCCAAAGAGAATAAAAAAGAAAACAAACTTGGCTTCAGCAAGACCGCAAAAATGAGAAAGGCCAAAAAATATTCTAGATTAAAATCCCAGGAAAAGACCAAGGCCTATGTAATAATAGATTTGGAAACGACCGGTCTTGACCCAATCAATGACAGGATAATCGAAATAGGGGCGATAAGAATCGGCAAAGAAATCAAGGAATACTCTACAATTATGGGGCAGGAAATGAAAATTCCAGAAAAAATAAGGGACCTAACTGGGATAAGCGAAGAAGATATAAAAAAGGGAAAAGATGAAAAAAGGGCTATAAATGAACTTTTACATTTTATAGGAGAGGATACTCTCGTAGGCTATAATATAAATTTTGACATAAAATTTATAAATGAGGCCCTAAAGAGGCAGGAAAAACCTAAGGTTAAAAATATGACCTATGATGTCATGAAATATGTAAAAAACGACAAACTTTTTCTTAAAAATTATAAGCTAGAAACGGTAGTAAAAGAATACGGAATAAATGAAAAAGTGCCTCATAGGGCCCTAGAAGATGCGAGAATAACTCAAAAGTTAATAGGAAAGCTAGAAAAGCTTACAAAAAGACTAGAAAATCAAAGTGAATGAAAACGCTTAAAATTGAGATGCAAATTGGCTAAATAATGGGATTTTTTTAATGTTCTACCCGCACAGGCGGGGATGATCCAAAATCAATCTACCTTATATATACCAATAAGGGTTCTACCCGCACAGGCGGGGATGATCCTACGAAACAAGGCTAAAAGAAGCAGGCGTAGACGTTCTACCCGCACAGGCGGGGATGATCCTCTTTGTAAATTCGATTGGCTCGTGGTCACTTTGTTCTACCCGCACAGGCGGGGATGATCCTAACGAATAATTATTCAAAAGTAATTAAAATAAGTTCTACCCGCACAGGCGGGGATGATCCTATTTGTGATCATTGTTTCTTTCTGTCGGTCTTGTTCTACCCGCACAGGCG
Organism: Anaerococcus degeneri; assembly: GCF_017874475.1. Classification (GTDB taxonomy): domain Bacteria; phylum Bacillota; class Clostridia; order Tissierellales; family Peptoniphilaceae; genus Anaerococcus; species Anaerococcus degeneri. Next base: position 27,853 of record NZ_JAGGLO010000008.1, on the reverse strand, counting down.
GGGATGATCCTCCATCTCCTAAATTCCAAAGACACTTTTCTTAGTTCTACCCGCACAGGCGGGGATGATCCTGGAGATATTTCTGCAAAAGAATTCTATACAAGGTTCTACCCGCACAGGCGGGGATGATCCTAAAATCAGTAGAGAAAATCAGGCAAGCGATGTGTTCTACCCGCACAGGCGGGGATGATCCTGAACGATAGAACCAAGATATACAAATTGTTACGTTCTACCCGCACAGGCGGGGATGATCCTGACGGATTAGACAGGGACGTAGTAGAAGACCTGTTCTACCCGCACAGGCGGGGATGATCCTTCATCTGGTGTAATTTGCCCCCAAGGTGTAGCGTTCTACCCGCACAGGCGGGGATGATCCTATAATTTTAATTTTAATATTTGGTTTTCTTGTGTTCTACCCGCACAGGCGGGGATGATCCTAACATATTCTTCCCCACCTGCTTCTACTTTTTGTTCTACCCGCACAGGCGGGGATGATCCCAAAGAAGTTATAAGCAAAGCGGCTGAAAAATGGTTCTACCCGCACAGGCGGGGATGATCCTTTGAAAACTTCGCCAGCTTTTAGCTCTTCTAAGTTCTACCCGCACAGGCGGGGATGATCCTTTTTTTCGTTTGCGGGTACGGCGACCCCGAAAGTTCTACCCGCACAGGCGGGGATGATCCTGATTTCACGGGTTGGAGCATATACTTGAAACTGTTCTACCCGCACAGGCGGGGATGATCCTACCATCTTGTTACACAAACAAACATTGTTAAAGTTCTACCCGCACAGGCGGGGATGATCCTAAGTGGGAGGATTTAATGGATAAGAAGAATGATGTTATATCTAGTCCTAACCATTATAAGTTAGATGGATTGGATATTGAAGTAATGATATTCTCAGAAGTGTATTGGGTACTGTTGGTTTTCTTAGCTTTTATAAAGGTAATATAATTAAGTATATTTTAAGAGCCAACAAAAAGAACGGGCTAGAAGACTATAAGAAGGCGAGACAATACTTAGATTGGTATATTCAAGAGTTGGAAAGTGACATGGATTGTGATGGTCGGATGTCATATTTATAAGCGGAGGATAAAATGAATAGAGAATTAACACCTGAAGAAGAGCAAGAACTTAGTGAATTGAGTAGGCAATTGGTACGTACAGCACCACCTATTACAGAAGAAATGCAAAGATATTATGAATTGGATGAAAAAAAGTATGGAACTAAGGAGGAACAGGCCGAGGAAATTAGACAAAATCGCAAAAATTTCTTCGCATTACAAGAAAAATTGAGTAAAAAGGTTACAAAATAGTTGCAATTGTGAAGAAAAATGGTTGTGAGAAGCACCTTGAAAAATGCGAAAAAGTGGATTTTTTTGGGTGCTTTTCACGATTTGTAACAAAAAATCAAAAAAATGTTACACTCTAAACATTGGAATTTCAATGTTTGTCAAGGGCTGGTTCTACCCGCACCCGCGGGGTTTATAAATATTTGCGTTATAGTTTTCTATCATACTTAAACTGAGCTTTTAAGTGGTATAATATTAATGGTAATATTAATACTTTTTTTAATTCGATTTTTTATTAATCACCTATTTTTTTTCAATTTTATTTCTTATATATTTTCAATTTATGATTCTATTTTTATCCGATTTTGTTTATTTAACGAGTCATTTTTATTTTGCAAGTGGGAAAATTATGAATAGGGAATATTTATTGATAGGAATAGCACTTGGCAGGACAAGTGCAGAGGCAAATAATATCACACTTACAGATGAGGATAAAGAAGCTATCGAGTGGTACAAAAAAGAGTCTGAGAAGGCTAAGAAAGAGGGGAGGCATATTGTTTTTTATGCTCCTGATATGGATTAGGCTTTTTGCAGGAGTGTTTTTTAGTTTATAAAATATAGGAGATGAAAAATGAATAGAGAATATTTAATCATAGACATAGCACTTGGGGCAGAAAAAGCAGAGGATTATGACATAGTACTCACAGAAGAAGACAAAAAAGCCATTGAGTGGTACAAAAAAGAGTATGAAAAGGCTAAGAAAGAGGAGAGGCGTATTGTGTTTTTTGCTACAGATATGTATTAGGTATTTTCTTTTGTAGGTTTTTTGAGTTTATAATACAGGGGATTGAAATGAATAGAGAATATTTGATTATTAGGATAGCATTAGGAAAAACAACAGCAGAAAGTAACAACATTGTGCTAACAGAAGAAGAAAAAGAAAGAATCAAAAGATACCAGGAAGAAAGTGCCAAGGCTAAGAAAGAGGGGAGGAAGCTTGTCTGGTTTGCGCCTGATGAGGATTAGTTATGGATAGAGAATTAACACCAGAAGAAGAGCGAGAATTCAGCCAATTGAATAAGAAAATCAGGCATATGTTATTTATGACCGAAGAGGAAGAGGAAAGATGCCGCGAGTTGGCAACAAAAAAGTATGGAACTAGTGAAGAAATAGCTGAAGAGCACAGTCAAAATCGTAAAAATTTCTTAGCATTCCAAGAACAATTGAGCAAAAAGCAAAAAAATACGTGAGATTTTGTAATAAGTATTTATAATGATTTGAAATCTCAGATTAAAAATTTATTCTAAATCAAAAAGGCAAAACCATATATTTTTGGTCTTGCCTTTTTCTATAATTCCTAAAAAGAAATATGGTATCTCATTGCTATGAAGCATAGGGCTATAGCAAGGGGTACAAAGATGAATTTGCCTGTGTAGTACCAAACAGATCCATATTTGCCTTCTACGCTCTTGTTTACTTCGGCTAGGAGTTCTTCTTTTTTTATCACCCAGAACCAAGTGATGGCGCCGATTATGCCACTGATTGGGAGGATGTAGATGGTTACTATATCCATCCAAGGACCCCATTTTGAGATTGGTTCTATGAAGATACCTGCTAGGTAAATTGTTGCAATTAGTGAAATTAGGACCATTTTTCTTTTGAGTTTCGGAAAACTATAGACTATGGCTTCGGTGATGGTTTCTAGCATTGATTGGATTGATGAAATCCCTGCAAAGACAACTGCTAGGAAGAGTATTATTCCGTATAGCCTTCCAAGGGGCATTTCTTTTAGGGCTTGGGGCAAGACTACAAAGAGTAGTTTTGGTCCACTTGCTGGCGAAAATCCATAGGCAAAACAGGCTGGTAGCATTACGAAGGCTGAAATCATAGCTGATAGGGTATCAAGGCCCATGGTGATGGTTGATGCCTTGATGACATCTTCATCGTCTGGCAGATATGACCCGTAGACTACCATTACAGTTCCTACTAGGGATAGGGAGAAAAAGGCCTGGCCCATGGCTGCGACCCAAGTTTTAACTTCCTTTAGCTTTCCTATATCCATGTTAAAAATAAATTTATAACCGCCCATGGCTCCTTCTAGGAAAAATACTCTGATAGCAAGGATTAGAAAGAGCAAAAAGAATAGGGGCATGATAAATTTGTTGGTTTTTTCAATGCCCTTGGTTTCATAGGCTAGGGCAAAATAAACTAGGACCATCAAAATAAGGTGAGGAAGGATTACCCTAAAGTCAGTTTCCGATATGGATTCAAACCAGGCAGCACTTTCTAGGGTGAAAATCTCTCCTGTGATTGTGTCGATTAGGGCTTTTAGGACATAGGTAATTACAACTGCATAGCCGATTGACAAAAGTCCTACACCTATCATTGGCAACCACCTAATGATTCTCCCAAATTTTTCCATGTTTCTTTCCTTGTAGGCTTGTCTATAAACAACCATTGGGCCTGATTTATATTTCCTGCCTATGGCATTTTCTGCGGCAAGGCCTACCCTGCCAAAGATGAAGGCAAAAAGTAGGTAGGGCAATAAAAATGCCAAACCTCCGTTTGAGCCTAATTGATAGGGAAAGGCCCAAACGTTGGCAAGGCCCACAGCCGAGCCCACGCAGGCCATGATAAATCCCCATTTTGAAGAAAATTTATTTCTATTTTCCATAATAACTCCAATAAATATTTTTTTCACATTTGTGATGAATACTCTAATTATAATTAATTTTGGGAAATAATCAAGCAATTAGTGGACTTTGGGAAATATTTTCTGGGAATATTTGTAAAAGTCTTTAAAGATAAGCAAGACTTAGGGTATAATGAATCGAGAAAAGGAAAATTATGAAGATAAAAAAATTTTTTGCCCTAATCTTTGTTTTTGCCCTATCTTTTGTAGCGAGCAAGTTTGTCCTTGACTTCTTAGACCAAAGGACCAATGCTAAGACTTATGCAAATGGTGGGACATTTGAAGATCAGGCTGTTAAGACAAGTAAAGATGAATATTTAATCCTAATGGTCGGTGTCGACCAGGCAGCAGGTGAGCAAGGAAACGAAGACTTCACCCGTACGGATACAATTATGCTTATGAAGGCAAATGTCAAAGACGGGACAATCAAGCTCTTGTCAATCCCAAGGGACTCCAGAGTCCTTGTGAGAAATACCTATGACAAGGTCAACCACGCACACGCCTTTGGCGGCATCGAGCTAACCCTACAAAGTTTGAGGAATTTCCTAGGTCTTGATATAGACTACTATGTTCAGGTCAATTACAAGGCCCTAGTTAATATAGTTGATGCTATAGGTGGGGTTGATTATGAAGTGCCAGAGGGTGTAAACATCAAAAAATGGACTCTCGACATAAAACCAGGCATGAACCACTTTAACGGTACAGACACCATGTGGTATCTAAGGACCAGACATATTTACGATAATGGAGATATAGGCAGGGTCCATGCCCAGCAAGACTTCGTCAAGGCCATGGTAGACCAGGCTGTTAAGAAATCTAGCCAAATGAATCTTTTGACTGTACTTTCTTCTTATATAAAGTATGTCAAAACCAACCTACCAATGTCCGCTATGGTTAACCTAGTTAAGAGCATCCCAAACTTCTCTTCTGACAAGGTAGAGACCTTTGTAGTACCAGGCAATGGTGCCTATATAAACAACATCAGTTATTATATACCAGATGAAAGAGGAACTTGGGATATAGTTGATAAAGAATTTGGTGACTTCAAACTCAAAAAATGGACAGAAGCTGACTCAGGCCTACCTGAATCAAACTACTCATCTGTAAACCAAGATGCACCTGTAAATATCTTCCCAAAGACAAATAATATAAATAATCAAACCTACCAACCAAATTATAAGGAAAATTACAATAATAATTACAACAATAATTATAATTATGAGTATGAACATGAACAACCACAATGGGAAGAACCAGCAAAACAGAACCCAAGTTCAAAACCAAGCCATAGGGAAAATAAGACAGAAACTCAAACAGAGACACCAGCTGAAACCCACGAAGTACAACCAACAGAAACTCCAGCCCCTGACAATCACAAAGAACCAGCAGGAGATCCTGGAGTAGTTGAGTACGAACCTGGATTAAGCATAGAACCTCCAGCAGGCGGAGAAGGCGACGAATAGTCAGGGAAACTTATTATGAGCAAAAGACGTGAAAGAAAAGACGAACATATTGAAAATTACCTAAAAACATCCGACTATAACGACCCCTTATTTGGCGATATCTATCTCGACCACAACAGTTTATCAGATGTAAATTTTGATGAAATCGACACATCTATAGAATTTTTGGGCAGGAAAATATCCATGCCCCTTATGATAAACGCCATGACAGGTGGTGGAGAATTAAGTGCAGATATAAACGAGGACCTATCCTCAATCTGCAAAAATCTAAACATACCAATGGCAGTAGGAAGCCAAACAATTGGCCTTGAAGACCCAGAAGCAGAGGAAAGTTTCTCCCTAATAAGGGAAAAAGACCTCTTAAGGATAGGAAATCTTGGCGCAGAAAGAAGCATTGAAGACTTCAAAAATGCTGCAGGAATGATAAACGCCAACGCAATCCAAGTCCACCTAAATGTGGCCCAGGAACTTTTCATGCCTGAAGGTGACAAAAACTTTAAGGGCTATTACGAAAATATAAAAAACCTAGTCGCAAATATTGATATGCCAATAATAGTCAAAGAAACTGGCAACGGCCTATCAAAAGAAGTTTGCCAAAAGCTAATAGATGCAGGAGTTAAATACATTGATGTATCAGGCAGCGGCGGCACAAACTTCATAGAAATCGAAGATATGAGAGACTTTGTATCAGACTATAAGGAATTTTACGGTTGGGGAATCCCAACAGCCAAGGCCATCATCAACGCAAGGAGCCTATCAGATGACATCTTCATCATAGGATCAGGCGGAATAAAAACAGCTGTCGACCTTGCCAAGGCCATCATAATTGGAGCTGACATGGCTGCAATAAGTGGAGAAGCCATAAGATACCTCCTCCTAGGCAGCTACGAAGCTTGCTTCGACTATCTAAAGGAAATGAACCACAGACTAAAAATAACCATGGCTCTTTTAGGAGTTAAAAATATAGAGGAACTCAAAAAAGTGAACTATAAATTAACAGGCAGACTAAAAGACTTGGTTGAATAAGATTTTAAACGGCAAAACCTTAATAAAAGGTGGTGCCGTTTTTTTATTCATATATTAAGTATTCTAAAGTATTATATCTTTAATTTATAGTTTTATATTTATCTTAATTTCTATAAGTTAGCTTAAATGAGATTTTTTTGAAATTAGAAAGAAAAAGTAAAAAAGGCTTTACAAGCAAGGCGATTTTATAGTACTATTGAAATAGCAATTGATTTTAGGAGGATAATGTGCAAAAAGGAAAAACATTGTCATTTATTTTGGCAAGTCTACTTAGTTTGAGTCAAATAGCCCCATGTCTGGCTATTAGTCAAAAAGCTTATGCTTCTACTGATAAAGTTGAAAAAGAAATTACAAGCAATATTGATCATAATTTAGAAGATGGAAATCAAAATCAAGATAAGATTGATGTTGATATTAGTCTTAAAACCGAATATGGCAGTCAAAATCTATATCCTAACGGACAATATACCAACACAATTTGGTACTTTACTGTCCATAATAATTCAAATAAGGATGTTTATTTGGGAGAAATTTTATGCCCAGCAAATGATTCAAATAAAGCACCTATAATTTCTAAAAATATTTATATTTCAAGCTTTAAAATCAAGGCAGATGAACTCTATGATGAGAAATATTTAAAAGATTACAAATATGACATTCACTTTAAGGGTCTTTCTGGGGAATATAATGACAAAAAAGGAATTAAATTAACTATACATAAATCATTTATCGAGAAAGATACAATTGAAGCTACCTTGAAGTTAAATAAGCCTTTACGAATCCAACCAGGAAAGTCTCTTACAATCAGGGCAGATACTGTATTTTTCAATAAAGATTATAATAATCCCTTTAATAAAGAAAATTGGGAGAGAAAAGACGGTAATGACAATAATTGCTTATTTAATACAGATCATGCCATGTCTCTTAAAGCGAATCTTTATTATGACAAGGATGGGAAGGAACTTATTAAGAAAGATAATATTCCAGAAGGAAGTAAGCTCAACGACCAAGCCAGTGGAAATTTTCAGCTTAATGCTAAGGTTGGGGACTTGAGTTTTGGGGGTACAACCAATGAGCCTTCTGAAATTTTAATAAAAAAATCAGATGAAAATGATTATAAAAAAGTGTCTGGCAAAGCCGAGGCTGGGACTGATGATACAGTGAGATTTGTAGTTCCTGTTAGAATTTCTAATGCAAACACTGCTTATCAAGATGCCCTAAAAAAAGCAAATCAAAAACAATATCTGATTAATCCTAGCTTTTTGATTGAAAAAGAGGCGGATGATGATAGTCTTGACCAGGAATTTTATATAAGGAAAACTCATGATGAATCATTAGTTAAATTGGAAAAATCTGTAGTGAGTGAAGGGGACAAAACCTATTATAAATTAACCCTTCCTGATGGTGTTTCCGATTTTATGACAGACTTTGACTTTGTTTATGATGTGATATTTAAAAATCCTCAAAGGACCCATGGCCTTGATAAGAAGGTCAAGCTCGCTTTTGATAATCTTGGAAAGGTTATTAATACTCATGATAATGACTTGACCCTAGAATTAGAGGCTGATTACATAAATGCTACAAAAGTTTACCAAGTTGATTTTGATATGGCTAATCATGGCGAAATTAAATCACAAAGTGTAATAAAAGGTGAATTAGCTAAGAAACCAAATGACCCACAAGCAGCAGGCTATTCTTTTGAAGGTTGGTATTGTGAAAGTAATTACGAAAATAAATTTAAATTTGAAACTCCTATTACAGCGGATACCACAATTTACGCAAAATGGGTTAAAGAGATAAATATTAGCTACGAATTTGTAAGTGGAAGTGAAGGCCAAAACCTACCTGAGAAAATCAAGCATATGCTTAGTGAATTAGAAGCAAGAAAGGCAAAGGAAGGCGAGAAAATCAAAGCTCCACAAAAAACTTTCGACCCAGTAGGAGTAGACGATGGAATCTGGACCTTTGCAGGTTGGGATAAAAACCAATTAGAAGTATCAGAAGACAATAATAAGTTCACTGGAACGTGGACCTTTACAAAGAAGAAAGAAGAACCTTCTGGACCAAAACCAGGGGAAGGGAATGAAGGAAATACAGGTCATAAGGGCGGAGAACATTCAGACAACCCTAATAAACCAGACCCTGACAAAAACAAGGATAAAGACAAAAAAGACGATAGCAAGGATAAGCCAAGTAGTGGCGATAAGGACAAAAAAGATTCAGACAAAAAACCTAGCTTAAAGCCTGAGGATGCTCCAAAGGAAAGTGTAATTAGGGTCAACACCGACATTTATAGGCCAATACCAAAGGGTTATAAGAGGATTTACTTTGATCCGGGCAAGGATGCTTGTTTGAAATATAATCAAAGCTTTGATTATGGCCAAATTATTGCCTTTGACGTCAAGGAAACTATGACTTTTGGCGAGGCTAAGGCGGAGGATAAGGGACTTGTGATTCCGATTGCAATACCAAAAGATAAGTCTTTGAAATTTGTCGGTTGGAGTCCAAAACTCCAGGCTAATGGTGAATTTGTAGAAGGCGTGAAATACTTAGCCCTTTATGAAAAAATCGACAAGGCCCAAGATAATGATGGCAAAAAGTCTGATGAAAATAAGGCTACTAAAAATGAGGAAAAACAAAAGGAAAATCCATCTAAAGATGGCAAAGACCTGACAAAAGCTAACAAGAATAAAAAACTAATAGCGGATGGGGAAATTTCTAAAAAAGAAAATGTAAAAACTCAAAATGCTCTGCCAAATAAGGCAAAGGCAGTTGTAAATAAATATACAAGCCCAAGGACAGGCGTGGCTGGTCTAGGTTTTGTTAGTGGGATTTTGGCCTTATCAAGCGCTGGGCTTTACTTTAGCAAGAAAACTAAAAAAGACTAGAAATTTCTATTTAATCTAAGGAAAATTTCCTAATTTAAAACTGTAAATGACTATTTTCCTTAATTTATCTAGGGCTTGCTTTAGTCATTAGGAAATTAAGGATTTATAAAATAAGCGAAATAAAAAGGGACTGAGAAATCAGCCCCATTTTCTATTGGAAAATTTTTAGATATTCGCCGTAGCCTTCTTCTTCGAGCTTATCTTTTGGGATAAAACGAAGAGCGGACCCGTTTATGCAATATCTTAAGCCTGTAGCTTCTTTTGGTCCGTCTGGAAAGACGTGGCCTAGGTGGCTGTCGGCTTCTTTGCTCCTGACCTCAATTCTTTTTCTCATAAGCTTGAAGTCGTCTTTTTCGGTTAGTTCGGTGCCCTCGATTGGTCTGGTAAAGGAAGGCCAACCGCAACCAGCATTGAACTTATCTTTTGATGAGAAAAGAGCTTCCCCAGAGACTATATCAACGTAAATCCCATCTTCATAAAAATCATCGTATTCTGATGAATATGGCATTTCTGTCCCACTTTCTTGGGTCACTTTGTATTGGATATCGGTTAATTTTTTCTTTAAATCTTCTTTATTATATTTAGTCATAAAATCTCCTTCTTTTTTAAATTCTTACCCAATTTGCCAGGCAAAAATCAAGTCATAAGAAAAAAATTCGGTATAATAATATAAAACCTAGTAAAGGAGAAAAGTATGACAATGACTATTAAAAAAAGCGGAAATTCTGGTCCGGATCTCGCTTTTTCAATAAATGCCAAGGTTAAAGCTGCCCAGGCTAAATTTGGCAAGGAAAATGTAATAAACGCTGTGCTTGGCACTCTTGCTAACGATGAGGGAAATATCATAGCTCTTGATTCTTTTTATAAAAGGCTTGAGACCATGGATAGGGGCCTTATCGCATCATATGCACCAATCGAGGGTGAAAAGGCCTTCAGGGAAACAGTCCTCGACCTTCTTTTTGATGATTCTAGGCCTGATGCCTATATGGAAGTAGTTTCCACACCAGGCGGGACAGGGGCCATTAGAAATGGGATTTTTTCTTATGCTGACATTGGTGATCCTGTTATTTGCCACGATTATTTTTGGCAGCCTTATCAAAAGATGTGCATTGAATTTGACAGAGACTTTAGGACCTATAATTTTTTCACCAAAAACTTTAAATTTGACCTAGAAGCCTACAAAGCTTGCCAAGACCAGGCCCTAAAAGACCACGACCGAATGGTATCTATAATCAATTCTCCAGGTAATAACCCAACCGGCTATTCGCTTTCAGATGAGGAATGGGACAGGGTTTTGGAAATTTCTAATGAAGCTGTCGCTAAGGGCAAGAAAATCACCCTAATTATAGATGTGGCCTACATCGAATTTGCAGGAAATGGAGAGCAGAAGAAATTTTTCAAGAAATTTTCAAAGCTTCCAGAAAATCTCATGGTCCTTGTTGCCTTTTCTATGTCAAAGGCCTACACAGCCTATGGGCTTAGGAGTGGGGCTGTGGTTGGGATTTCAAGTTCTAAAGAAGTTATAGATGACTTTAAGGAAGCTATGGCGACTTCTGCTAGGTGTAATTGGTCAAATGGGGTCCACGCCCCACAGCTAATCCTAGTTGACCTTGCCAAGGACGAAAACAAGGGAGAATACGATAAGGAACTCGCTTCTTTAAAGGCCATGCTTAAGGAAAGGGCAGATGTCTTTGTCAAAAAAGCGGCAGAACACAAGATAGATATAATCCCATATTTTGGTGGATTCTTTGCCTTTGTTCCAACAGATAGGGCCTTTGAGATTACAAAAAAACTTGAAAAAGAAAATATTTTTACCATTCCATCTGCCAAGGGAATTAGGATTGCCCTTTGCGCTACAAATAAAAAAGATGTGGTGAAATTAGTTGAAAGACTAGCCTTTTATATGGATAAATAAGACTTAAGCGAAAATACTCTTGAAAAAATAAATCCTATTAGTATATTATAATTAGGAGTTAGCAGTCAAAGAGTATGAGTGCTAACATAGCTATCATTATTTTATTTTCACAGGAGGAAATAATATGAATTTAAAACCAATCGGAGATAGAATTGTTATAAAAAAAGCTGAAGCAGAAAAAACTACAGCTTCTGGAATCGTCCTTCCAGAAAGTGCCCAAGAAAAACCACAATACGCACAAGTAGTTGCAATCAGCGCTGATATAGAAAATGACGAAAAGAAAAAAGACAACTTAAAAGTTGGCGATAAGGTTATTTATTCACAATACGCAGGCACAGATGTTAAACTTGACGGTGAGGAATTTATCGTAGTTAAATACAACGACATCTTGGCAGTAGTAGAAGGTTAAGGAGGAAAAAATGGCAAAAGATATTAAATTCGGTACAGACGCTAGAGACGGTCTCGAAAGAGGTATAGATAAACTTGCAAATGCAGTAAGGGTAACCCTTGGACCAAAGGGCAGAAACGTAGTTCTTGACAAGGCTTACGGTGCACCAACAATCACAAACGACGGTGTTACAATTGCAAGTGAAATTGAACTTGAAGACAGATTTGAAAATATGGGAGCCCAACTTGTAAAAGAAGTTGCAACCAAAACCAATGACGTGGCAGGTGATGGTACAACAACAGCTACAGTCCTTGCTCACTCAATCATCAAAGAAGGCCTAAAGAACCTTGCAGCAGGCGCAAACCCAATTGTTTTAAACAAGGGTCTTAAAAAAGCAACAGACGTTGTAGTTGAATATATCAAGGAAAACTCAAAAGAAGTTGAAGATAAACAAGCAATCGAAAACGTAGGAACAATTTCTTCCCAAGACCACAACATAGGCAAGCTAATCGCTGACGCTATGGAAAAAGTTGGCAATGACGGAGTAATCACAGTTGAAGAATCAAAGACAACTGACACCTACCTTGATCTCGTAGAAGGTATGCAATTTGACAAGGGCTACCTATCACCATATATGGCAACAGACAATGAAAAGATGATAGCAGAGCTTGAAGACCCATACATTTTATTAACAGACAAGAAGATTTCAAACATCCAAGAAATCCTACCACTACTAGAACAAATCGTTCAAGAATCAAGACCACTACTAATCATTGCTGACGATGTAGACGGCGAAGCCCTCACAACCCTTATCTTAAACAAATTAAGAGGAACCTTCAACGTAGTAGCAGTAAAAGCTCCTGGCTATGGTGACAGAAGAAAGGCCATGCTAGAAGATATAGCAATCCTTACAGGCGGCAAGGTAGTAAGCGAAGATCTAGGCATGGACCTAAAGGAAGCAACAATCGATATGCTTGGATCTGCCAAAAAAGTTAAGGTAGATAAAGATAACACAACAATAGTAGAAGGCAAGGGCGACAAGGATGCCCTAGCTGAAAGAGTTGAAAATATCAGAAACCAAGCAGGTAAGGAAGAAAGCGAATACGAAAAAGAAAAACTCCAAGAAAGACTAGCTAAACTTGCAGGTGGTGTTGCAGTAATAAACGTAGGTGCAGCCACAGAAACAGAAATGCAAGAGAAAAAATACAGGATTGAAGATGCCCTATCAGCAACAAGAGCCGCTGTTGAAGAAGGAATCGTAGCAGGTGGTGGAGTTGTCCTAGTAGGCGCAATCGATAAGGTAGAAGAACTTAGAGAAGGCCTAATAGGCGATGAAAAAACAGGAGCCCTAATTATAGAAAGAGCCCTAGAAGCCCCACTAAGACAAATAGTAGAAAACGCAGGTCTAGACGGATCTGTCATAGTAGAAAAAGTTAAAAACTCAGGAAAAGAAGAAGGCTACGACGCCTACGAAAACAAATTCGTAAATATGTTTGAAGCAGGAATCGTAGAACCAACCAAAGTAACAAGATCAGCCCTACAAAACGCAGTAAGCGTAGCAGGCATGATCCTAACAACAGAAGCCGCAGTAGCAGACATCCCAAAACCAGAAGCCCCAATGCCAGCCTCACAAATGCCAATGTATTAAGAGGCAGGCCCGTGCGGCCCGTAGAGCACCCTCCACGGAGTGGTCGAGCGAAGCTCGAAAGCCCGTCCGGCTAAGGGAGGAGCCCCGCAGACCGGTTCGCAGCGAAGTGAGAATGCCTTGAAGTAATTAAGAAAAACCAGGAGATTTAACTCCTGGTTTTTTAGTGCAAAATTATCTTATTATATTAAATTTAAGAATTAAAAGATTATAATAGATATGTTATCATCGCTCTCATTAGCATGAGGGGAGGTGAGTTCATGCGGAGAGTAATTGACTTCATTCTTGACGTTATAGTACAAGTACTTGGTAACTACTTGTATAAATGGCTAAACGACAAGATAGACGATGATAATTAGCCAATAAAAAAGACGAGGCCCAATCCTCGTCTTTTTTGGTAGTCCATGTTAAGTAATTGACTTCATGGTATAAGCATTATACCCACTATTTGTGGATTTTCAACCGGCTAAGGGAGGACCCCCGCAGACCGGTTCGCAGCGAGGTGAGAAGGCCTTGAAGTAATTAAGAAAAACCAGGAGATTTGACTCCTGGTTTTTTAGTACAAAATTATCTTATTATATTAAATATAATAATTAAAAGAGTATAATACATATGTTATCATCGCTCTCATTAGCATGAGGGGAGGTGAAATCATGCGATTGTTACTTGACATCATTTTTGCTGTCGTAGTACAAAGCAAGCCTCTCCGGCTCATGGAGGAGTGGTAACTATTTGTATAAGTGGCTAGAGAGCAAAATAAATAAAGATGATAACTAGCACACAAAAAGACGAGCCCTAAGCTCGTCTTTTTAGTTGGTAACACCATGCAGTTACTTGACATCATGGTTACTATTAATATACCCACTATCTGTGGATTTTCAACATTAGTACATTTTAACTTTACTTATATTTCTCCCTATTAGCCTTCAAAACTTTTTCTGAATGTTTTAGTCTTTTTAGTTCTTCATCTGTTAATTTTAGTTCGATGGCTTTTTCCATGCCGTTTTTGCCTAGGACGCATGGGGTGGATAGGTAGATGTCGTTGAGGCCGTACATGCCTTCCATTAGGGTGGCTACGAGGATTACTTTCTTCCTGTCATTAACTATGGCGTCAATCATGGAACATACTGTATTTCCTATGCCGCATTGGGTGTGGCCCTTGCCGTCTATTACCCTCCATGCCCTTTCTCTTACTAGGTTTTCTACGTCATCTCTAGAAAAGCTTGCTGGATTTTGTTTTAGATATTCGTCAAATTGTAGGTTATTAATAAAGATGTTTGACCAGGCAACAAATTGGCTTTCGCCGTGTTCGCCAAGGACAACTCCTCTTACGTCTGATGGGTCAATTTCTAAAAGTTTGCATAAGGTTGTGTTTAGTCTTGTTGTATCAAGGGCTGTACCAGATCCTATGACCCTTTCTTTTGGAAAACCACTTGCCCTGTAGACAAGATCAGCCATTAAATCGCAAGGATTGCCTACAACTATAAAGATGCCATCAAAACCTGCTGCCACAATTTCTTTGACATAGGCTTCAGTAGCGTCTTTAAACATTTCGTACTCTTCAAGCCTATCGCGGATCCCATCAAGGCTGCCTGTGGCGGTTACGATTATGTCCCTGTCTGCCATATCCTTGTATGATCCCCAACTCATTTTTACATAGTGTGGGTAGAAGCTTGACGCATCTTCAATATCCATGGCTTGGGCCTTGGCCTTTTCTTCGATTATATCATTGTATTTTATGTCAGAAGCTATTCCCATTCTTGCTGCTGTGTAGCCAACAGCGAAACCAACAGCTCCTGCACCGATTATTCCTAATTTCATATTTTCACCTCGTCAATATTATAACCCAGAAACAAAAAAACGCATAATTTTTTAACAAAGTCCTTTAAACTTTGTCAGGCAATCCGATTTTTATAAAAATAAAAAAGTTTAAAAAAACTATTTACATCTTGCTAGACTTGTTATATAATATATATAACAGTTAGGACAAAGGAGGGTTTATGTTTTTAGAAATTGATTTTAAATCTGACTTGCCAATCTATGAGCAAATCAGAAGGGGAATAATTATAGGTCTATCCAAGGGCCAAATAAATCCAGGTGACAAACTGCCTTCTGTAAGGGAGATGGCGGAAAATATTGGCATTAACCTCCACACTGTAAACAAGGCCTACAAGCTTTTGGAGGCCGACGGCGTCCTAACCATGGATCGCAGGTTTGGAAGTTTGGTTAGTGGTGAAAATCATCCGATGAAAGATTTTGACAGTGAGAAAATGGCATCAGAGCTTGATATTTTAATTGCTATTGCCAAGCTAAAGGGCCTTAGCGAGGAAGATTTTATAGATTATATTAATAAAAAATGGGAGAATAAAAATGACTGAAGCAAGATTTATAGCAATAAATTATACATTTGTCCTTGTAATGGTTGGCATAATCCAAGTCTTTGTCCAGACTTTTTCTAAAAAAGGCTACACACTTGGAGTTTCTGTCCCAAAAGATGTGAGAGGGACAGAAACAATGAAGCAAATTCTAATAGATTATAAGATAATGACTCTGACTTTGACAATTTTTCTTGGTCTTGTCCAGTATTTTGCCTCCTACCTTACAGAGTCAGTTGGCATAATTACACTCATCTTTTTTATAAGTATTGCCCTTTTGTCCTTACCTCTAATAATTTACAATAAAAATCTCAAAAATATGACACAGGGGCTAAGCCAAGACAAGAGGAAAATTATCGCCATCGACAACAATGAAGGCAAGGCTGACTTAAGGAAAATCATGTGGCTTGGCTATGGGGCATCCATTTTTGTAATTTTACTTACAAGCCTAATCTTGTTTATAAACTATGACAAAATTGCTGATACTATAATTATGCATACTGATTTCAGCGGAAATGTGACAGACGTAAGGGAGAAAACCTACCTCAATATTTTTTACCCTAGCCTAATAAGTGCAGGAATGCTTTTGATGTTTTATCTGATAAATCTCATGATTATCAAGGTAAGGCCAAGGATTTCAAAAGAGAATCCAGAAAAATCTTTGGCAAATAATTTGAAATCTAAGAAAGTATGGACCTATTATTTAATAATAAATGCCTTTGTCATGACCCTGCTTTTTGAAATAGGCCTTAGTATTTTTTCTATTAAAAACTCTAGTCTACCCCTATACATCCTAACTGCCCTTAGCATTATCCTATCAATCGGAGGCGTTATATACATTGGAATCAAGGTAGGAACTGACGGTTCAAGACTTGATAAGATGGAAGATTTTTCCTTTGAGGAAGACGACAAGTATTGGATTTTGGGAGCTGGTTTTTATAATAATCCCGATGACCCAGCCATTTTTGTGCCGAAAAGAGTGGGAGTTGGCTATACAATTAATATAGGTAGGCCTTTGGGCAAGTTTATATTAATTCTAACCTTTGCCATCCTTATCTTTTCTCTAGTTTCCATGTTTATATTTAAATAAAATTCTAATTTCCTCCTTGCGGGTAAAGCAGGGAGGATTTTTTATACAATAATTCACATTTCACATTGTTAAATAATTGGTATAAAATTTCACAAATCTATGTTATAATTGAATAAGAAAAGGATTTTATAGATAGGGAGGAAATCTTATGGATGTTTATCAAATAGCACTCAAAAAACATGAAGAATGGCAGGGCAAGGTTGCAACAGAGGTTAAGGCCAAAGTTTTAAATGCAGAAGACCTAACCTACGCCTACACACCAGGCGTGGCAGAGCCTTGCAGGAAAATCCACGAAGACGAAGCCAAGGCCTACATCTACACCTCAAAGGCAAACACAATCGCAGTTGTTTCTGATGGTTCAGCTGTACTTGGCCTTGGCAATATTGGACCAAAGGCAGCCATGCCAGTTATGGAAGGTAAGGCGGTTCTATTTAAGGAATTTGGCGATGTAAATGCAGTGCCAATCGTCCTTGACACCCAAGATGCCGACGAGATTATTGAAACAGTCAAAAATATCGCGCCAGGATTTGGAGGAATCAATCTTGAGGATATTTCTTCACCAAGGTGTGTTTATATAGAAAACAAACTCAAGGAAATCCTTGATATTCCAGTCTTCCACGACGATCAACACGGCACAGCCATTGTAACTGTGGCAGCTTTGATAAATGCCCTAAAGGTTGTTGGTAAAAAGGCAGAAGACATCAAAGTTCTTGTTTCAGGTGCAGGTGCGGCAGGCTATTCTATCACCAAACTTCTTTTAGATTTGGGAGTTAAAAACATAATCGCTTGTGATTCTAGGGGTACTATCAATAAAACCCACCTAGAAGGTTCAAACCCTGTTAAAGCTGAACTTGCAAAGATTACTAACGAAGAAAACCTCGTAGGCAGCCTCAAAGAAGCCATCAAGGGTTGTGATGTATTCGTTGGAGTGTCTGCTCCTGGTGTTATTGACGAAAATGACATCAAAAATATGGCAGCCGACCCAATTGTCTTTGCCATGGCAAACCCAGTGCCAGAAATCGACCCAGCCCTAGCCAAGGAAGCTGGTGCCAAGGTTGTTGCCACAGGTAGGTCAGATTTCCCTAACCAAATCAACAACGTCCTAGCCTTCCCAGGTATATTTAGAGGGGCCCTTGATGTCCACGCAGAAGAAATCACAGACGCCATGAAACTTGCCGCAGCCAAGGCTTTGGCAAAACTTGTAAGCGAAGATAAACTACAAGCCGACTACGTAATCCCAGGCGCCTTCGAAGAAGGCGTAGCAGATGCAGTTGCCAAGGCTGTAAAGGCTGAAATCAAGTAGACAAAACTTTTAAAGCAAGAAGGGAAATGTTCGGTTGAAATTTCCTGACACCTTTCGTCACCCCCGCGCGTCCATTCGACGACCGGAGGGAGGAGAAATCCTATAAAGCCGAGACTATGTAAAATATCAATCTTCAAATATCAGACCACCCCAAGCGGGGTGGTTTTTATGTCCCTTTTTAAATTGAATCCAAGCCCTAAGTCTAGTAAAATAATAGGAGTTTGAGAGAAGAAAAAGAAAGTGGATTTAATGAAAAAAGATATAAAATTAATAGCGTTTGACATAGACGGAACAATTTTAACCAAAGATGGTAGAGTCTTGATTGAAAATAAAAATATAATAAAAGACTTGAAAGAAAGAGGTATAAAAATAGTTCTCTGCACTGGCAGAAATTTTAGCGGGTTTTATTGGATAAGACAAGAGCTAGATTTGATGGGATATGATGATTATTCAATTACTTGCACAGGCGCATTTATTAGGCAAAATGCTACTGGTAAGGCTATTTTAACAAAAGCTTTATCTAAGGATGATATGAAAAAAATAGAGATGATGCTGGATGATAAAGACATACAATATGTTATTCATACTAGGGACATTTTGTATAATAAAAATGAGAATCCAAATCAAGCATTTTTTAAGGATCAAAAGCTAGTTATGATGCCTTGGCTTAAATATGAGAGTATTGATGACATAAAGGATGATTTGGCAAGGGCTTGTTTTATTGGCGATAAAGAAAAAATCGATGACTTTGAAAAAAGACACAAAAATGATTTTATAAATATCTATAAATACATGAGAAATGAAAAAACAATTATCGAAATTTTGCATAAAGATGCTGGGAAATCAGAAACTCTTAGAGACCTAGCGAAAATGCTAGACATACAAATGGATCAGGTCATGTATTTTGGCGACGGTGCAAATGACGTAAAATCCCTAAAGGCTGTGGGAGTTGGAGTTGCTATGGGTAATGCTGGCGATGTCACAAAAGAGGCCGCTGATTTTGTAATTGGCACCAATGATACTCCAGCCATTGCAGAATTTTTGAGAGAATATTTTAATGACTAAATTTGTAGTTTTATCGTCAGGCTCTTCTGGAAATTCTGTATTTATAGACCACAACGGGACAAAAATCTTGGTTGATGCTGGCTTTTCTGGCAGGCAAATCGAAAGGCTACTCGAAAGCGTAGGCGAATCTGCCACAAGACTTGACGGAATTTTCCTAACCCACGAGCACGCCGACCATGCCAAGGGTGCAGCAGTCCTTGCCAAGAGGTTTAAAATCCCGCTTTATGCCAACAGAGGGACCTGGAAGGCCATCCTTCCAAAAACTAAGAATTTCAAGGAAGAACTCATAGGAGAATTTAAGTCCAACGAGTTTTTAAATTTTAAATCCATGGATATTTATCCAATCTCAACCTACCATGATGCCAATGAGCCGGTAGGTTTTATACTTTACCTAGGCAACAAAAAAATCACCCTCCTCACAGATACAGGTGTCATCGACGATAAGATTGCCTACCATATCAAGGGGTCAGACATTTATTACCTCGAGGCCAACCACGACCTCGAGGCCCTAAAAATTGGTCCTTATCCTTATAATTTAAAACTCAGAGTTATGGGCAAGATGGGCCATTTGTCAAACGATCAGGCCGCAGAAATCCTAGGTGACGCCTTAGAAGGCAGGGGAGAAGCTGTCTTTCTATCCCATTTATCAACCACAAACAACACCGAAGAATTATCCAAAATTACAGTCGAGACCTACCTAAAAAGCCTAGGTCTTGATACCGACAAGGATATATCTCTCGAAGTGTCCAAAAGATACGAACCATCAAGGAAAATCATACTATGACAGACATAAAAGAAATTGAAAAATCACTTATTAAAAAATATAGGAAAGAAATCTGGTCGCCCTTTATCAAGGCCGTCAAGGAATTTAATTTAATCGAAGAAGGCGACAAGGTTGGAGTTGCCATATCTGGCGGTAAGGATTCATTAATTCTCGCCAAACTCATCGAGGAACTCCACAAACATTCACCGGTAAACTTCGACGTAGAATACCTATGTATGAACCCAGGTTATGACGAGGAAAACCTCAATTTACTAAAGGAAAACCTAGCCTATCTTGGGATTCCAGCCAAGATTTACGACTCAAGAGTCTTTGATATTTCAGAAACCCTAGCTGATGGTGGCAATCCTTGTTATCTTTGCGCCAGGATGCGTAGGGGCTTTCTCTATGCCAAGGCAAAAGAACTTGGTTGCAACAAACTCGCCTTGGGCCACCACCTAAACGACGTAATCGAAACAATCATGATTAACGTCCTCTATGCTGGCAATTACAAGACAATGAAGCCAAAACTCACCGCCCAAAATTTTGATGACATGGTTTTAATCAGGCCTCTTTATTACCTGAGGGAAGACGACATCAAAAGGTGGAGAGATTTTGCGGAATTAAGGGCTCTCGATTGTGCCTGCACAGTCACCAAATCGAGTGAATCCCACACCAGAAAAAAGGTCAAAGAACTCATAGGAGAGATAAGGAAAGATAATCCAAATGTGGAAATGTCTATCCTAAGATCATCAGAAAATGTCAACTGCGACATGGTCCTAGCCTACCAAATAAATGGCGAAAAACACTCATTCATGGAGGAATTTAAATGATAATCGACCTATTAAAAGTCCTAATTTTATCAATAGTAGAAGGGGTTACAGAATTTTTGCCTGTTTCATCCACAGGTCATCTTATCCTTGTAAACCAATTTGTAAAACTCGAACCAGAAGGATTTTCCAACGCCTTTAACGTAATCATCCAACTAGGAGCCATCCTATCTGTGGTTGTCCTTTACTTTGAAAGGCTAAATCCTTGGACTAAGTCAAATATTAGGCTTCCAAAAAATTATGATGACTTAAACCGCCAATCAAAGGCATATTTTATCCTGACCCACCCAGATAAGAAAACTATCAACTTGTGGCTAAAAGTCATAGTCGGAGTCCTACCAGCCATGGTACTAGGCCTCTTATTTGACGACTTGATTGACGCATATCTTTTCAATCCAATGACCGTAGCCGCCATGCTCTTTCTTTGGGGTCTAATTATAATTTTCGTAGAAAAATTAAACAAAAATATCAAATACGAATCCCTTGCAGATGTCCCATACACCACAATATTGATGATAGGATTTTTCCAATGCCTTGCCATGGTCCCAGGCACATCAAGGTCCGCCGCAACAATCATTGGCGCCATGGTCCTAGGCCTATCAAGGCCAGCCGCAGCAGAATTTTCCTTCTTCCTAGCCATTCCAACCATGCTTGGAGCGACACTTTTAAAACTCGTCAAAAACCTAGGAGGATTTTCTGGATATGAATGGGTATTAATCCTAATCGGCATGGTACTATCCTTTATAGTGGCCTTTGTTGTAATCAAAAAATTCCTAGCCTACGTCAAAAAACACGACTTCATCCCATTTGGAATTTACAGGATAATCCTTGCAGCAGTGGTCTTTCTTTATTTTATAATAGTAAATAAATAATAGTAAACAAAACGGTAGTCAAATACCGTTTTTTTCGTGGTGTAAAAACCATCATAAAATAATTAAGACTCTTAAACCTTATGAATTCTGGGCCAGGATATATGAAGGAGGATAATAAATAAACTACTTGTCCTTCTCCATCATCTCTCTCAATTTTCTAAGGGCTAGAGTATGCCTATTCCTAATAGTTTTGGCAGATAAGCCCATAATTTCGCCAATTTTTTTGTCAGAGAGATTTTCCCAATATTTTAACTTTATTATCAAAACATCCTTCTTATCAAGGCTTTTTACCTTGGCATAGAGATCCTTATATTTTTCCTTATTAAAAAAATCATCCTCAATATCATCATCACTTACAAGGTCATCTTTGAGACTATTTCCATTTCCGCCCTCATCATCAAGGGAAATTGGACTTTTCTTCTTGGCCTTGTCCCAAAAATAATAATTGAGATGGTGCTTTAGGAAATTCCCAAAAGTCCCTTGGGTCTCATCATAGGCGAGGATAGCCTCAATCAAAACCATCTTGGCCTCATCAATGGCTTCTTCAGTATCAAATTTATCAAATCTCCTCACAGTCGCATAAATCAGCGGCATATAATCCGCCATAATCCTTTCTGCATTGTCAATATTAATCATAATCTAATCCTCATTTCTAAAAATATTCATCTCGAGATTAGGTCTATGATAATACAAATTAAGCTAAATGTTTAATTAGATAAAGCGAGCTTAAATCCGATGAAATCAAGTAAAATGCCTTTGGTTTTAGAAAAAAAACTATAAAAACCTTTAAAGTAAAAAAATGAAGATTATTAAAATTAGATGGATGTAGTTTTTTTAACAAATATTTATTCAAATTTCGCTGCGTTTATGCACAAAACCCACAATTAATACATAATTAATCACAAGGAGGAGGAAAACATTCTAAAAATACATACATTTTTTAGTTTTATTGAAAAAGAAAAGTTTGAAAAACTAATAAAATTGAAAAATTGACTATAAAATGTATGATGAATATAAGACTTTAGTTAATAACGGGGGATTGTCCCTATTTATTATGAGAAAGTAGAAAGAGAGGTTTTTATTTTGAACGACAAAATATTGATGAAGGAAATAATCGAGCAAAGAAAGCTCAAAGGGTCCTTAAGAAAACCAAAATATGCAACAAGAAAACTATCCATCGGTTTAGTATCTTGCATGCTAGGCTTTAGCCTCATTGTATCACCAGTTGATACATGGGCAGAGGAAGCAGATTTTCAAGCTGGACTAGAAGAACGAGCCAATGCTGAATCTTCAGAAGAATCAATCTTCTCAAAAGAACAAAAGCAAAAATTACTAGATGCAAAATTCACAGAAGATGAAATCAAAGATCTAGAAAATGAGGCAAAAGAAAAAAAGGCCAAAGAAGGAGTACTTTTTGACCTTGATGAATTTATTGATAAAGCCATAGCCGATAAAGAAAACCAAGGCGAAGAATCTAGCGATAAAGAAGATCAAGGCCTAGAATTTGGTGATGAAGTAAAACCAGAAGCAGTAGGTGAACATAATGACTCTGGAGAGGAAGTTGACGCCCTATCAAGCGCAACATACTACAACAAAGCAAACTGGGAAAATAAGATCAAAGATAAGTCTCGTTGGAAGGTTGGCGATAATCAAACACTTGTAAGAGTTACTACATCAGAACCAGTTCAAATGAACGACATCGACTACGATGGTAACTTTGTTGATGCCAACGGCAGAACTGTACTTAGAATGGTTTACAAGGAAAAAGGCGGAGCAGCCACAGGTGTTTGGTACAGAGCTATATTTAACTTTGGAGACCTTGACCAATACATCGACTACGACAAGTCCTACATGGTTGGTGTAAATATCGCAGGTAACGAAGCTAAAACGGGCAAACTAGATCCATTTAATAAGGGCAAGGAGAGAATTGTTAACCTAGGTTTATTGAGAGGGGACTTAACAAATCAAAGAAAGAATCTTCCTATCAACCTAGTTTTAAAAGAAGGCGTTACAATTGACCAATTAGGTCAAAAGAACTACATTGTTCAAATGAGACTTACTGACGATAATGGTAAAAAAATCTATGCTTATGCTCCAAAGGGAACATCCATGGACTATTCAACTTATACCAAGACAACATCAGTTTCTCTTGAAGATAAGGTGAACAGACTATTTATTAAGGGTGGCTACCAAAAAGATGGCAATAATGCAACTGTTCAAGAATTCGTTATGTCCGAATTTATTGCCAATCCAGAGCAATATGATGACAAGTCTAATCTAGGTATAATCAGAACTCAATATACAGGTCAAAGAGCTGGAAGTGCCGCTTCACCTACAGTAGGCGGACAACCAATTGCCTTTACCCAAGCTTTTGATGCAAATCTTCTTAACTATCTAAAACCTGATAAAGATGGCAAGGTTGCCTATGTAACTGTTTATGAAAATACAAGACTTAAGTCAAAATGGTCAAAAAGAGTAGGCATTACGCTAGATGACTTCAATAAATCTGCAGATGGTAAGCTTGCCTACCTAGTTATAGGCACTAAAGACTTCCAAAAAGATGGAGTTAAGAAAGTTGAGATTCCACAACACGACCAACACACAATGATACTAGGATTCTACATCACTGGTATTGATTATGTTGTAGACAAGGGTAAGTTTGAAGACACCTTTGCAGGTAGAACTGCCGGTATCGATAAAACTAGAAAGCTTAATTACTCTATGATAACCGGTTGGACCAATCCAAATAATGACGGATGGGTTGTTTATGAAAAAACATACGAAGATGGCTATACAGCTCAAGAAGGCGAATCTTATATAATCGATACTACAGAAGACCCAGCAGATAAGCAAATAATGCTTCAAATCGGTAACGAAGATGCAATCATTAGAAAGCAACAAGGCTACTATTCTTACTATATATCTGGTAGTAAGGGTATTGAAACCATCGAAAGATATGCAAATGGTATCTTTAAGTTTGACCTTAGAGAAGGTGCTACTGTAAAGCCTGGAGATAAGATAAAAGTTTACATGCCATATGCAAAAAACCATGACAAGACTGTAAACTTCCTTGAAATCCACAACGGAACTAAGCTAAACGAAGGTGGGGCAACACTAACCTTACAAAAAGATAGAAATATCAATATGCACCTTTATAAGCAAGGTAATAAAGGTTACTACATTTTAAAATACACCCTTGCAAATGGAACACTGGGCGAAAAGAAATTTGAACCAAAAGGATTATGGAAATTTGACAATAAAGACAAGGTTATGGACCCAGGTACAAATGCACTAACTGGTTCATCAGGTGGTAACTTCTATATCAACACAAAGAATTTAAAATCGGGCACAGACATCATTGTTGAATCCTATGATGAGAGTGGCAATAAAATTGATGATCAAACATCTTGGTTCAAGTATAGACCTCTAGAAAAAGCTCAAGATACTGTTAAGGAACTTACATGGACTGACTCCTCAGACAAATCATCCATCCTTTCTATTAACAAGTCGCTCTATACTCCATATCAAATGATATTTACAAATGATTATGCAGATGGAACAGATGACTTCTATAAGGATCCAAGAGTTTTGCCAGCCGACAATGATAAGTTTAATACTGATACAACAAGTTTTGTTGGTTATACAAAGTATGACGGCGGCAAGATAAGAACAGTTTATGATAGTAAAACTAATAAACTTTATGCAAAAGTTCAAGCTGCTGAAAACGTATATGATAAAGATGGTAATTTAGTTGGCCAAGATTTGAGGAAGAAGATTCTTATTCCGAAGACTGATATCTTTGATGCACAATTTGCAGAAGATAAAAAAGAATACTTAGCTTATGAATATTTGGTAGATTTAACAAAGATGCTTCCTTATCATTCAGATGATAAGACTGAAACAAAGCTTGAACTTAAAAAGGATATGAAATTTGTTTCAAGTGCATCAGACGGTTCATCACTACCATCTGACCTATTAGAAACAAGAGTTAGAGCAAGAGTATTGTTCGATGCAAATACTGGTAGCTTTGCTGATGGTAAAAAGAAAGCTGTAAAAATAGCACCAGACAACATTAATTTCTACGACCAAGAAGACTACAAACCTAATGGTTTTGAAGGTGCAAATGTTAAAAAAGGTACTGGTGATAAATTTGCAGATGTACCAAAATTAGAAGGAAAGAACTTCTTAGGTTGGGTTACAGAAGCAGGTAAGACAGCACTAGGCGGCAAGGCAGTCGTTACAGCTGATGAATTTAATAAACTATCAAAAGATAAAATCTTTACTAATGAAACACCAATAGAAAAACACTTGGTTGTTTACGCTGTTTATTCAGATGAATTAACAGTAACATTTGATGCAAATCAAGGTAGGTTTACTGACGGCAAGGACACAACTGGTGTTAAGGTTGAAAATGGAAGCGTAACAGCACCTACACCAACAAGAGATGAATTCACATTCAAGGGTTGGGCAGATAAGAAAGATGCTAAAGAAGCAAATGTTACAGATTTTACAAATATCACAGAACCAAAAACTTATTATGCAGTTTGGGAAAGAACTGATAAAACTCCTTTAACTTTAAATGAACCAGAAAAGACAGTAGTAAAAGATAAAACATCATTAACAGAAAAAGAACAAGAAGCTGTTGAAGCTGCTGTTATTAAAGCAAACCCAGACTTAAATTTAACAAAAGCAGATGTTGTAGTTGATGATGACGGTACAGTACATGTTACAAAAGATGGAAAGACTGGAACAATACCAAAAGAAAAGACAGTTGAACAAAAAGAAGTTCAAAACGAATTCAAACCACCAAAGGAACCAGTGAAGGTTGATAATGCAAAAGCATTAACTGATAAGGAAAAACAAGCTGTTAAGGACGCAATCAAGGCAGCAAATCCGGACAGATACTTTACAGATGACGACATTACAGTAAATGATGACGGATCTGTAAAAATTAACCAAAACGGTAAGACAGGTTCATTTACACCTGCTCAAACAGTTGTACAAAAAGATACAATTCTTGATTTGACTGCTCCAGAAAAAACTGAAGTAAAAGATGTAACAGACTTAAAACAAGAAGAAAGAGAAAAAGTTGCTGAAGCAGTTAAACAAAAGAACAATTTACCGGACACAGCAAAAATTGACGTTGACAATAAGGGTAATGTAACAGTTACAGATGGTACTAAGACAGGCAAACTAGAAGGTAAAGACACAGTTAAACCATTTGACAGAGCTGGCAAAGAATTAAAGGATCCAGCAATAACAAAAGTTGCTGATACAAATAATCTCACAAATACAGAAAAACAAGCTGTAAAAGATGCTGTTAAGGCAGCAAACCCAGACTTAGATTTTACAGACGACGAAATTCAAGTTGCTGATAATGGTGAAGTCACAGTACCAATGGGAACAGCTGGCGATAAAACTATTGCAGCTGATAAGACTGTTAGACAAGCTGACCCTAGCGACAAAAAAATTCCTTTAAAAGCACCAGAAAAAACAGAAGTTGCAGATAAGTCACACTTAACAGATACAGAAAAGAAAGCTGTTGAAGACGCAGTTAGAAAAGTCAATACAGATTTACCATCTGATGCTAACATCGTAGTTTCTGATGACGGAGCTGTAATAGTAACACAAGGAACTGGCGACAATCAAAAAGTTGGAAATCTTTCACAAGATGATACAGTTATTGAAAAACTTAAAGCACCAACAGTAGAAGCAGTAGCTGATGGTAGTGTAAAAGTTATACCAAATAATAAAGAATCTGATACACTAGAAATATCATTTGGAGATCCAGCAACAAATGTTACAGCAACAAAAGGTGCAGATGGCAAGTGGACATTGCCAGAAGGCACAGACCCATCAATAAAGATAGAAAAAGAAACTGGTATAGTAATAATCCCAGCAAGCAAACTATCTAAGGGTGAAGAAGTAAAAGCAACAGAAAAAGCAGGCGAACAAGTATCACCAGAAGCTAAAGCAAACTCAAACGACACAACTCCACCAAAAGCACCAAAAGTAGAAGCAAAAGACGATGGCAGCGTAACAGTAACCCCACCAACAGATGCAGATACAAAAGAAGTTTCTGTAACCTACACACCAGAAGGATCAAAAGATCCAGTAACAGTTACAGCAACAAAAGGTGACGATGGAAAATGGAAACTACCAGAAAACGCACCAGAAGGCGTAACAGTAGATCCAGCAACAGGAAAAATTACAATTCCAGCAGACAAGGTAGCTGATAAGACAACTGTAACA
>NZ_JAGGLO010000007.1 GCF_017874475.1 Anaerococcus degeneri | reverse complement strand
TTAAAACAAAATTAAACGGAATGTCCCCTGTCATGTACAGATTACATTCCGCTTAAAATATTATTAAATTATTCCGTGTTTACGGGTTCAGGTCATTATCGCCTAGTTTTTTTCCAATTAAAGGTAGCTTTCTTATACCGTAAACCATCATATTAAAGCTTTCGGTAAGGGCGATTTTTTCGGCCAGGATATAGGTCCTAAGATCTCTATTCATGGACTTCTCCCAAGTTTTCTTTGTTGCCTGCAAGGATTGATATTAACTTGTCTTCAAAATCAGGGTCAGCAAGGTAAGAATCATCAAGGCCAGAAAGTTTTTTCTCTGATAAAAGGACAATCTTATCGCAAATATCCTTGGCAAGCTGGAGAATATGGGTTGAGAAAATCATGATATGGTCCTTGTGAATTTCCCTTATAATTTTTTTCATCTGGAGGGAAACAACCACGTCAAGGCTTGTAAGTGGCTCATCCATAAGGATTATCCTTGGTTTTAAAATCAAAAACATGATCATTTGGATTTTGTTTTTCATACCTGTCGAATAGGACTGGATAAGCCTGTGGCTGTCTTCCTCGTCAAAATCAACCAAGTCTAGGTAGTAGTCGATATCCTTCAAATCCTTGATATTTTCCCTATTGGCATCTATAAAAAATCTGATAAACTCATATCCAGTTAGAAATTTTGGCAAATCTGGCTCTGCCACCATCATAAAGACATCATCAAAAGAAACTGGAGTCTTTGCCCCATTATCTTCTATGTAAATCTCACCGTCATCTTTCTTGATAGCCTCAGTAATAAGCCTAAAAAGTGTGGTTTTACCGGCCCCGTTACGGCCCAAAAGGGCATAAACAGTGCCTTTGTCAAAGTCATACGAAGCTTCCTTAATCACTTCCTTGTCGTCAAAGGACTTGGATAAATTTTTTATAACTAATTTCATATTCTTCCTCAATTTTGTTTTATTTTATAAGTAATTATTTATATTTTACCATATAATGGTAAAAAAAATTTGGTAAAACAAATTTTTTTGGTTTTCACAATTTTACAAGGACAAAGTCCGTAGGAAAATTGATGAAAAACCTTATGTAATTTTGAGCCAGCCCGTCCGGCTCGTGGAGGACAGAACGCGACGAATAGGAGCGTTTGTTGAAAAAGATTACGTTCCTCATAAAATAAATATTTAAGTTCATATTAAATCTCTTCGTATATATTAATCTCGTCTTCATAAGATTTCTTATCGCTCTTTCAGAGGCTCTGTCGAAACGGCTCAGCGATTGGCAACTTCGCAAAACACCAAGGCGCCGTCCCGACAGAGAAGGCAAGCCTGCCCGGCTCGTGGAAGGCAAAATTGCCCAAGCGGCCGAGAGCGGCAGACCACCTCGCAGCGTAGCGAGAGAGGATTTGACGATGGACCTCAAGAATTAAAAGTTCTCTTAGTCGTGAGATTCATCACTTCGTTCATCTCCACTACAATCAATGTAAACTCCACAGCGCAGGCGGTAGAAAATTATTTCAAAATAAATTTGACATTGTATTAATATAGTAGTACGCTTGTATTAAGATAATAGTACAGTGATACAAAGAAAGAAGGTTTGTATGGATTTTGATAACAACCGACCTATCTATATCCAGCTTTTGGAAGATTTTAAGATTAAAATTTCCACAGGCGAATGGGAGGCTGGCAGTAAAATCGACTCGGTAAGAAACCTTGCCACAGCCTACAAGGTAAACCCAAACACCATCCAAAGAGCCCTGGCAGAACTCGAAAGAGAAGGTCTTTGCGAGAGCCAAAGGACAATCGGCAGGTTTGTAACAGAAGACACAAAGAAAATAAAATCACTTTCAAACAGGGCCTTTACAAGCTTTGCAGATGATTTTATAAGTGGGATGGAATCTTTAAACATAAAAAAAGACCAGGCCCTAAGTGATTTAGAAGATTATTGGGAGGAATTATGATAGAGATAAAAAATCTTAGCCTCAAATACGGAGGTAAAAAAGTCCTAAGTGACTTTAATTTAAACTTAGAAAAAGGCAAGATAATCGGTCTTGTAGGTGAAAATGGAACAGGAAAATCTACTCTAATGAGAGTCATCGCTGGCCTTGAGAAAAATTACATCGGAGAGGTCACAATAGACGGCAACAAACCAGGTAGAGAGACAAATGCCCTAATTTCCTACCAACCGGACCACCTTCCCTTTGATGATTTCATGACAGTAATCGACATAGGCAATATCTACGAAAGGTTTTATGACGACTTTGACTCAGAAAGTTATTACAAGATGATCGATTCCTTTTCTATAGCAAGAAATCTTAAAATCAAGGAATGCTCTAAGGGAATGAAAGATAAGGTCCAAATCGCAGCCACTCTTGCTAGAAAAACCGAACTTTACCTCCTAGATGAGCCAATGACAGGCATTGACCCAAAGGCAAGGTTTGAGATGCTAAACACAATCATAGAAAATTTTAATCTAGAATCAACTCTTATCATTTCAACCCACCTTATATCTGAGATTGAAAAAATCCTTGACGAAGTAATCATAATTTCAGACGGCAAAGTCCTTGCCCACAAGGCAGTTGATGAGATAAGAGCAGAACAAGGCCTAAGCCTTGAAGAATATTTTAGGGAGGTCCTCTAATGGGAAAATTATTTAGACAAATTTTTAAAGAAGATATAAAGAAAGTCATAGCCTGGATGCTATCGCCCCTTCTAATAGCAATCCTAGGGGTCTTTGTCTATGAGTTAACGAATTTCCGCCCAATATCCCTTATAATTGTCATAAGCGGATCAGTTATGACCTTTGCCCCACTCATTTCCCTAGCCAGCCTTAATGATAGTGACAACAATAGGTTTTACGGCAAAAAAGCAGCCTTTTACACAACCCTACCATTCACTGCAAGGGAGATAACAGGGGCTAGACTTATAAACCACCTAATAATGGGACTTGTAATAGGAGTTTTCAGCTTCTTTAACTTTTTGCTTATAGGCTTAACTAGCGATGGTGGACTAAATCCATTAGATATACTTAAGGATATAGGTCAAAGTATTAACTTAGATATTTTTATCAGCTTGGTAAAATATATAATTATTATGGCTTTGTTTTATGCAATTTTCGCCCTAATAATTATGGCAGCAAATACACTTGGAGCATCAAGACCCTTTAACAAAATGGGTAGGTCAGCTAAGTTAATCCTTTTCGTAGCATTGATTTTATTCCAAGGATATGTATATGTGAAAATGATTAGTGGGCTTGGAAACACAAGCTTAATCAAATTTAAAGAATATTCAACTAGCGCAGCCACATTTAGTATAAATATGCTTGATTTAAACTGGTCATCTTTTGCGATTATCGTTCTAATTTTGGCAATCTTTGCCCTAGCATATTTCGCATTAACAAGTTATTTCCACAAGGAGAAAATCTCAGTAGAATAAGGAGGAGTTCATGTTTAAAAAATTAGTAATAGGCCTAGTTTTCTTTGTGATTGCCTTCTTTGTCTTTATTAGATTTGCATTCTTGCCAACACCAGAATTTTTGAGAAATCAAGAGGTTGATGGAGTCAAAATCGAAGTTCAAATCTCAGACGACGATAGGAATCCAATCATAAGGACCTACACCAGGGAGGAATTTGACACATTTGACCAGGCAAAAATCGAAAATATAAACGACGACGTAGACGGCAGGGTAGAAGGCGACGTCCCTTGTATACACCTTCTAGAAGATAATAAGATTTACCTAACTTTCTATAAAGACGGGAAAAAGATTGAACCTGACGACGCCCATATAAAAATCACCGCCCACGCCAGCGACTATAGAGACCCCACAAAAAAACGCTATATCGAAGGCGAGCTAACCGACGAAGGAGACAAAACCTACTCTTACGCCACAAAAAGATACGGAGTCCAATATGAAAAATTCTTTATAGAATATTTAAGGATAGAAGTCACATACACAATCGAAGGCAAAGACTACACATCAATCTTTGCCACCAACCAAGATAACGCCCCAGACGGGACAGACTTCTTCAAAAACGAAGATCTAAAAGAACCCCTAGACCCAGAAGAATAACAAAGCAAAAAAGCCCCTAGCGGGCTTTTTGTTTTTGGAAAATTTATCTTTTTTGAATTCTTAGTTGTAAATATTTTAACTATATTTTTGAATATAAGCTGCTAAAGAATCTGCTATAAGCTTTGGTCTTGAATTTTCAACTGTCATATATATATTTCCTGAAAAATCTTGCCAAATCACTATTCCATCAATATTGGCTTCTTCAATTACATAACAATTTGGGGCTTCAGGATTATTTTCCCGTTGGTCTTTTGTCACACAAACAACATCTAGGCGCGGCTCTTCACAAATCCCTGTTAATTCATGGCCATCAAAACAAGCAAGCCCAATCTCTTTAAGATAGGTTTTGTAATCAGATGCAAAGTTAATACCAAGCTTTTTTTCAGCCCTTTCTATTTCTACATCAGTCCTACCAGTCCCACCTATAAAGTCTGGGGCATCTTTTAAAATTTCAATAATATCATTCATGCTTATAGGCCTCCATTTTCCAATATTTGCCTAGCTAAATTTTGCCAAAACTCTTTTCTGACTTTATTAAAGGCAAGTCTGTCAATTTCAGATGCATTGTTAGATGTGTGTAAAATAGCATTATTTCCGTGGTGTTGGGCATTTGTAAGGACTGCTAGGGTCCCATCGGATTTTTGACCAATATGGTGGAGCTCATAGGCCTTTCCCGTTGACGGTTCGATAGGTGCATAGCCCTTTTTCATGCGGATTAGGTTAGTAACTTCAGACCCATCGGGCAAGTAGCTTTTATAATTAAGATCAAACTTTTGAACAAGGGCGATTCTGCCATTTATTTTGAGAGGTACTAAGTTTGCTTTTTTATAATGCTTATACTCTTTGAAGCTGTTAAATTCTGAGATAACATCCATCGGCCACTTGGATTCTATCTGAATACGTGCAACTTCACACGTCTTTAAATTACTATTGATTTCTGACATAGGCCTTATAGCTTCCTTAAAGCCACCTGTCACAGCTCCTGTAATAGCTCCCCATTTGAAACCCTCACTTGCGCCTAAGGCTGCGGCTTCCATACTTTCTCCAAAATCCCCAGTTTCAATTCCCCTTACAAGGCCTGCTGATATTCCTCCAAAGGCAGCAGAAGATGCGGCAAATGTTTGAGCAGATTTGGCCGATGCAGCAAAGATTGCACTTACAGCTGATGCCGGCCCAGCTGAAACAGCAGAAACTGTCACACATACAAGGATGACCCCTGTACCTATGGCAACATTTCTGATCATTTCTTGAGTTTTATCATCATCAATGGCTTGGAGTTTTTGAACCTTAGTCTTTCCGTCATCTCCCAAGGTAAAGATGTAGGAATCTCCCCCAAATACTTCATCTAATTCAGCTAGACTATATCCAAAATAGACATTTGACTTAGAATTAAAGGCGACTTCTTCTAGGTATTCTTTAGAAATATAGACGGCACTAACATTTTCTACGACATAATCTTCGCTATTAATGGCATCTATAGTTTCCTTATAAACAAGGTCTTCAACGTCAACTAAGAGTCCCTTATCGCTTAAGGATTTATATTTAGGCTTGTTTTCCTTCAATACTACTGGCTTAGAGCTTTTATCACATATTTGGTTTTCACTAGGTTTTATTGGTAGATTTTCTATTTTTGGCTTTACGCACCCTGTAAGAACCATTGAGATAGCAAGGATAAGGGGAATTATTTTTTTCATTCTTTATCTCCTTTACCGTCTTTCTTATCAAGAGGTCTTCTTTTTTTAAATGCAAAAACCGAAATTAGGATAATAATACAAAGGCCAAGACCTATAAGTACAGGACTTGATAAGGCTCTTTTCCCTTCTTCATCGCCTTCTTTTGCTTTTTCATCATAATTTTCAACTTCAGTCCCAGTTTGTTTTGTCTCCTCAGTTTCCGATACAATTTGTTCCACATTTGCCAGTTGAATAGTCCCATCATCAGAAATTTCAGCTCCCTCTCCTACAAGTTTATTGATTTCAGAAATGCCAAGGCCTGTTGTCATGTGGGCTTTCATCACATTATTATTTCCCACATAAAGCTTCTTTATCGTAGACTGGCCAGTGTATTCATTGTTGACTGTAATAGTGTAAATCCCCTCGTCAGTGTATTTAGCACCGTCTCTTGCCGGACCGTTAAAACGTGTATCTTCCACAAGACCATCAGCCCCTTCAGCTAGGGTCTCTCTTTTAAGATTAACTTTAAGATAACGTGACTTAGCCAAATCCAGATAAAAGCCATTTTCAGTCATGGAAGTATTAGTAAGCTCGCTTCCAGTCGCAAGATCAAAAGGATATACCATACAGTTTCCATTTCTTATAGAAAACCTAAAGAAAATCCTATAGTGACTAATCTTATCAATCAACTGATCATCGGTAATCTCATAGTCAAGCGCCACTTCATAGTCGCCTTCTTCAAAAAAACTCACCTTAGTATCCGCGCCAAGAGAAGTGTTGGATTCTAGGTAGTTTGTGTAAATAGTTGGTTCTGACTTTTCATTTTTGTAATCTGTATGTCGGATAATCAGTGTTCCACGTCCAAAATCCATGATAGGAGTTTCAAAATATTGGTCACTTCCCTCTCTATCCGCAGTAATAGAAAGTTTATCATTTCCATTTAACTTATTGATATCTTGATTCAAATGAAACCAAAGAGTGACCTTATCACCTAGATTTTTCAAAAAAACCATATTCCCGTCAGGATTTTTAACTTTATCGGTATAGCCATTCACAAAGAAAGAACCTAAATCCCAACCATAATGAGGGTCTGACTTGGAAATAGTTTTTTCCCCAGAATATGTGTCAAAGTCAGCTACTCGGATTTTAGAACCAAGCTTATAGGTTTCTTGAGATCCTCCTGTATTTGCACTGGCGCTGTCAGTATAAGCATAAAATTCATAAACTTCGGCACACTTTTTATAATCATACTTGTCCCTATTAATAAATAGAATCTTCCTATCTTCAGTTTTGATACGCATTTCATAGGCTACAATCAACCTGTAATAACAACCATTGATTAACTCTACATCTTTACTCTCATAGATGGGCTTAGTCCTGATAGGGGTCTTGTTAAAAGCATCGGTCATACTTACCACATCTACCCAGTTCTTCCTATCTTTTGAACTTTGAAGTATTATGGCACCCTTAAGAATTTTTTCATCTAGCTTAAGGTCGTCAATTTTTTTGCTCTTATCTTCAATAATATGCCAAGAATCTTCATCAGCATTTAGGGTTTTATCCCCATAGCTATAAAATAACTTCAAATCACCATCATTAACTTGGTAGGCAGGTATTCCGTCTTTTGTAGTAAAATCATTCACTTCTC
Organism: Anaerococcus degeneri; assembly: GCF_017874475.1. Taxonomy (GTDB): domain Bacteria; phylum Bacillota; class Clostridia; order Tissierellales; family Peptoniphilaceae; genus Anaerococcus; species Anaerococcus degeneri. Next base: position 89,614 of record NZ_JAGGLO010000007.1, on the reverse strand, counting down.
CGCCGATTAAAAAAATTCCATATGAGTTAGTCTTGTCAGTCTCCCTAAAATCTTTGGTCTTAGAAAATTCATAATTGCTGTCCTTGCCAAAGTTGTAAATGCGTCCCGGTACTTCCGTCTTAGCTTCCACAGCAAAAGCCCTAAGCATAAAAACGCTTAATACTAATACTATTGCCGTAGTCATGGCAATGATTGGCTTTATAGCTTTTCCTATTAAATCTTTTCTACTCATATTTCCTCCCTCCTATGCTAAGTTTCTTGCCAGGAATTTTCTCATAATAAGACTTGTAATTTTTGCGAATCAGTATATATAAGATTTATAAATATTAGAACAAAAGCACCTTATATCCTAGGTGCTTCCTATATTCCTTCTAAACAATCAACTCTAATGTAAAAGCTCTGGCCCTGATAAGTCACGTAGACAAAGCCATTTTCTTCTTCCTGGCTTCCTACTACTACCGAGCCTTTTTCCAAGCTGTCGAAGGCGGTTTTTTCGTCGGGATTGGTGTAGATTTTGGCATCTTTTATGACTTTGTAGGAAAGCCCGATGCCAATTTCATCTTTAAGCTTCATCCCAGTCCCAGGCCTGGTTTCTATGTCTTGTTTGGTGTATTTTTCTTCCTTGCCACATCCAGCGAGGATTATTAATAGGCAAAAAACTATAAACTTATTTATGGTAAACCACCCCACAATAATCTATTCCAAGTTCCCTGAGGTCTGATATGGCCTTATCTAGGGCAGCTTTTTTACTCTTTGAGTCTACTAGAATTATTTCCATATCACAAAGTCTTGCTCCTAAGTAAGGGTCGGCTGTTTTTAGGGATTTTTGGTCGATTATGATATAATTATAAGCATTTTCCCTGTTGGCAATTTCTGCAAAAAACTCGTTTGTGTCGATGATTTTATCAGAAGCTTTTTCTGGTAGGGCCAAATAGTCAATGGCGCCTTTTCTTAAAACCTTAAATGAACCCACTTCGCTTAGGTATTTGCCTTCAAGGTCAGCCTTATTTTTGCTATCTATAAACAAAACACCATTGGCTGGAGCTAGGCTTTCTGCCAAGGCTTTGGCAAAGTCGTAGGAGTCAGTTTTTCCAAGGCTTGTGATGCCAAGAACTCCATTTTGAAGCCTGTGGTCAATTTTTGCCTTCACTTTTGAAAGCTCATCTCTAGACCCAAGCACGTCATAATCGAGGTCTCTCAAATCGTCCTCATCTGCTATAGAATCAGAAAGTAGGGTCTTAATAATAACCATTGCAAGGCCTAAAATTGCCCCTGCTATTCCTGCCGCCACAGAAAAGATGATTAGCTTTTTCTTTGGAGCCTTGTCCACCAAAACCTCATGCAAATAGGCTAAATTATCCGCATTCATGTAGTCTTTGGCCATAAGCCTAAAGTTTTCGCAGGTTGATTTAAGGGCATCAGCCGCCCTATCCTTATTGGAATCATTGTAAGTTAGGTTAATAAGGCCAGCTTGAGGATTTACTTCAAAGTCAGAATGGTCCATGATTTCCTTATAGGAAAGGCTTGAACCGCCTTTTTTTAGGTCATTTTCAACCTTTTTGTAAAGGTCTGGCGACTTTATAATTTCCGAATAAATGTTGGCAAGTTTTTCGTTTAGGATCAATTTATTGTAAGAAATTTCCTCGCCTTCATCAGCAGTAGCAATTAAAACGGCTGAAGCTTGGTAGGTCCCGCCCACTTTTTTCATTCCAAGGCCAAAAACCAGGCCAAAAAGAAGGATTGCAGGGACTATAAGAAGGGCAAGATTTCTCTTAATCCCGTCGATTAATTGGTAAGTTGTAACTTTTCTCATAAAAACTCCTTTTTAATTTAATGACTCGATGGCCATTGGATTTGTAAAGAAAAAATCATAGGCTGGGGCGTCCACGCTAATGTAAATCGCATAAGGCAGGATAAAGACCACTATGGATAAGATTAGCAAAAAGGCCGCCAGGCTATCTTGGTATTTTAGTTTTTTAACCATCATTGGCAGGTAAAACATCTCCAAAATTGCAAAATAGGACGAAAACCTAAAGGCAATGGCTGTAGATGACCTAAAAACAAGCATAACACAAAGGCCAAAAACCATGCCTTTGACCACCGCTTTGTCCATCCTGTCACCCTCAAAAGTTTTCTTATCCAAATACATAATAGAAACAATAAATAATAGAAGGAAAAATATTATCCTCGGGTCAAAAAGTTTCATCCCGTAGGCAAATTTCCCCTCAAAGGTGTAGGATACAATCTTTTGGGCAAGCCTTCCTAGGCCGATTTTCGAAAAAATACTGGCACCTATGGCAAAAACCACTTTAGAAAAAACCGACACAATTAAACTTACAAAAACAACTGCGCATTTCATAAAGTTTGAAAAGTCAATTTCTAAGTAGATCAAAAATGGAATCAAAACTACGGCCGACTTGTGAAAGCTGATGGCTAAGATTAGGACCAAAAAGCTTTTTAATCTCTTTTTTTCGCTCGCAAGATATATGGATAAAAGACCCAAACCGATTGCTGTGGCCGTCCTTGAAGTTTGCATGTCAAATTGCAAAAATATTGGCAAAAATATTAGGGCAGACAAAAATGGATGGACCGATTTTTTTATAGTCACATAGGTGACCGGCCCAATTGAGAGGAAATTCATAAGGACAATCACCCATTGGCGGGAAAGGCCCATGAGGTTTATAAGGTAAGAAGCAAACCTAAAGGAAAGCTCAACCGGATAGGAAAAATTCATCACCTTAGAAAAGTCTGTCCCTATGTCCTTAGCAAACCACAAATAGTTGTAATAATCCGCATCCCCCGACCCTCTCATTGCCGCAAAGATAAACATCAAGAAAAACATAGAAAAAGCCGCCAGGTTTTTTTGATATGAAGTTTTAAAATCTATAAGGCTAAAGCAAAGAAAAAGCAATAGCTCAATTGTAAAAAATAAAAAAAATCCCATAAAACTTTTCCAATTAGGGGGCACCCCCCTAAGACTCCCTTGTGTTGCAAAAGAATTCTTCTCTTGTACTCTTACTCATTAATATATCATTTTTTGTTTGTTTATCCATGATAAATTAATTTTATTTTTTATAAAAAATGATTTTATCTTTTATTATTTCTTAGCCATTCACATGGCTGCTTCGTAAAAAGGGGAGCCCTAGGGAACGTTTCGCACGTTCCCTCATCGGCTCCCCTTAAACCCCTTCCGTTACACCCTCCGGGCGACCCCTCTCGGGGGATATTGTGTTTGCCTATCGGCAAACTGTTAGTATAGCGGAGCCGTTGTTCATTTTGAACTATTTTCTGACTTTTTTGACATTCAGTCGGCTAAAATTTGATAACTCGCTAACGCTCAAACAATCAAATTTTTATACGCCGACTTCATTTACAAAAATTTTTGGTCTTAGGTTTTTAACCTCTTCGTTTGAGAATGAAAAACCCATCTAGCAATGTTTGGCGAAAGCCAAACGAGCCTGGCAAATTTTGGAACATCGAGACTAATTCTCCCCTTTATCTAGCAAAGATTTCTAATCAAGGGTTGCGTTAAGAAAACTGATTGTTTGAGGCGTAGCCGAGTTATCAGTTTTTAGCAACCCGACGATTAGAAATCTCTGGGAAGATACGTAATCTTATACAAGGTCATTAACTCTACTAAAGAGGTTTGCCGTAGGCAAACTTCTAGTCTCGCACTCCGCTTAAGGAGCAGTTGGGGGTGTAGCGTAAGGGGGTCTTAGGGGGAACCGGTGAGGGGGCATCTGCCGCCCCCTTGGGTTCCCCCTATGAACGGAGGGATCATGTAAATGACCTAGATTATTTATAAGATATAGTTAATCTCGGATTAACGAATAAAAAGGTTTTAATCCTGGATTAATAGACTCACCTAGTGAAAAAATTATTTTCTGAAAATAAAAAAGAACATCTTTTATAAAGACGTTCTTTTGCGGTTTTTCCATTCCATATATAAAAATGTGGCGTCCATTATTAGCATTAGGATTCCTATGGCAAATAATAATGGGCTGAATTTTTTTATTTGGCCTCCTACACTTCTTTCTAGGGATTGGTAGATAAAAAGACCAGCTAGGGTTAGTTGTAGGATGTAAAATGTGACTCTTTTTTTAAAGGATTTTTGCTTTTGGTTTTCTTCTTTCATAAAAAGCTCCTTTCACTTATTTTCTTTATTATATCACATTTTTTAGGTCAAAAAAAGATGGGACCCTGCCCACCTTTGATTTTATCTTAGGGATACTTTGCCGTAGCCAGTTTTGGCTTTTATTGTTAGTTTGGCCTCATCTGTTGAGGTTGATAGGTCGTATCCTTCGTCGGTTTTTATTTTATTTTGGTATTTTTCTGTCACATTTATAGCTGGACTTTCCACAAATGCCTTGATTTCGCCGTCATATTCATCTGTGTCAACTACAATTATTCCGCTTACAGTTTCTAAATCCATTTCTCTTGTTTGATCGATATTGTAAATCCTAATTGATCCAGACCTTGAATTAGCAATGACTTTATCGCTTTCAAGACCATCTACCCTGATATTGCCAGAAACATTGTCGACTTCTACCAAGTCTCCCTTAATGCCTGCAAGGTAAATTGCACCCGAAACATTGTCTATGCTTAAAGAACCGTCGATATTTTTGATGTCAATTTTTCCATTTACATTGTCAATATCAATCTTTGACTTAGAGTTTATTACCATTATCTTGCCATTTACAGAGTTAATGTTTAAGCCTTCAAAATCGATATCTGCGATTTCTACCCTGGCATTTACAGTGTCGATATTTAATTTTTCATAGAAATCCTTGCCTAATTGTACCCTTAGTTTTACGCTTGCGCCTAGGGTTTTATAGTCGTTATTTTCTCCAATATCTAGGACACCATCTCTAATTTCAACATCGATATAGTCTTCGAGGTTGGCTTTTTTTGAAAAAACATCAGCTGAAATTATAATTCCTGAATCTGTGGACTTTTCTAGGTAAATTTCCCCATTTACTAGGTCAATATTTATCTCATCAATTTCATCATCCACCCTTATATCCTTGTGGGTGTTTACTTCGCCTTTGAAGTTAAAATTGTTGATGTCAAAGGCTTGGTCAAGGTCAATTGCACCTATGGCCTCAGTTGCCTTTTTTAAAATATTATCAACTGCGGATGTGACCTTGCCCGCAAAGTCAGTTTCTCTTGATTTTTTATCCCCGATTGCTCCTAGGAGATCACTTGCCTCTTCGACAGTGATTTTGCCTTCCTTAAGCATATTAAGGATTAATTGTTTTTCTTCAGTCATTGTTTATCTCCTCTAGTAATTCTTTGGCCTTTTCTGTTGTAATTTCACCATTATCTAGCATATTTAAAATGTCTAGCCTGTGAGATTTTTTGTCGATTTTTCCACCAAGTTTGCTTACAATTTTATCAATCCTGTTTCTAACTGTTGGGTAGGAAATGCCTATTTCTTCGCCAACATCTTTGATTGATCCTCTTTTTTGGAGGAAAAGCTCGATAAACTCTTTATCTTCCTTATCTAATCTTGAAAATGAGTCAATTTCAAACTCTCCGTGTACTTCTGTGTAGCAAGAATTGCATCTATATGAAGTGATAACCATTTGGTCACCACAATTTGGACATTTATTTATCATAAGAACCTCCCTTTTTTCTAAATTATACTAGGTTTTTTGATTTTTGTAAAGTTAATATTTAATATTTTAAGTTTTTATTTTAATTTTTTTAATATATGAAGTTCGCATTTAATATAGGTAAAGAAAAAGACCAGCATTGCTGATCTTATAAAAAATCTCTATCCCAGTAGGATCTGAGGGTCCTTGATAGCCAAATTATGGTATTTATCAAGAATCCTGTTCCCAAAACCATCTGAATCATATAAAGCATTACATAGAGGTCCTTGTTTGTATTATATTTTTGAATTAGGCCTACAAGGCCAAGGAGGATAAAAAATCCGCCCGCCCATTTAAGGCTCATTTTTAAATTTTCCTTAAAATCCAAATAGACCCATCTCTTGTGCTTGTATTTTTTGTTGAAATTATCACGTCTTATCTTGTATTCTTCACGAATACTTGGGTCGGCATTTTTGATGTAGCCTGAATAATAGTGGTCCATATCGGCAACATTTGTCGTATATTTTTTAAGCTTTGCCGCCTCTTCTTCAGAAAATTCTTTTAATAAAATCGCCTTTGTAATGGCGGCCTTTGAATCATAGGAAATTCTCTTTTCCCTTAAATTTTTAAGGCCTTCTATATCTTTCACCTGGTCAATTAACATTAGGGTTTTGGCTTCGTAGAGCTTTTTACCCTTAAGGTAGATTAGGATTATGGCAAGACTTATGCCTATAACTCCAAATTGAGAAAGGGCCATGGCCGCATTGCCGTAAATATCAAAACTAATTAAAAAATAATTTACAAAGAGGGGTGGAAATATAAAGAGGGTCAGAAGTCCAATTAATTTAATTACTGATCTCACTTTTCATCGTCCTTTCATAAAGCGCAAGGAGCCTAGCTCCGGTTTTTTCAATCGACTTTTCTTCAGCCTTTTTGTAGGCAATTTCTGATAGGTCTGGCAAATCACCTTCCAATATCCCTTTGATTTTTCTTTCAAAATCGTCAAGGTCTTTGCCCTTGTAGATATTTTCCCCATCGACAAAGCCATCTTCAAAGATTTCTATATCTCGAATTAGGATCTTTGCCTTTGTTGCTAGGGCCTCAAGAAGGACTATGCCTTCGGTTTCTTCGTGGGTCAAAAAGGCATATAAATCTGAACCAGAATAAGCTTCTCTGATAGCTTCGCTATTTACATAGCCTGGAGTGTGGAAGTTTGCCGGTGTATTTTCCATTTCCTTTTTGATTTCAGGGCTCACAAGTGCCCTGTCAAGCTTGCCAAACCAGACAAATTCATATTGGCCCATTTTTCTTGCAAGTTTTATAAAATCGTCAATTCCCTTTCTTTTTATGGGGAGGCCCACAGAAATAATCGACTTTTTTTCTGGATTTAGACCGTATTTTTTGTAAAAATTTTCCCTATCATTTGGTTTTTTTCGCCAAAAATCAAGGTCAATCCCATTTGAAACTACTTCGATTGGACGATTTATCCCATATTTTTCCAGGATTTTTTTCGAATAATCTGTTGGCGTTAGGACCAAGTCGCCTTTTTTGTAGGCATAAACTAGCCATCTTTTAAATAAAGGAGCTATTTGGTTTGAAAATATGAAGGAATTTTTGAAATCTTCCATGGTGGAATGCCCGTGGTAGATAACTTTTTTGCCCATTTTCTTTGCCTTTGAAGCAAAGCGTACTGACCCAGGCAGGATGGTATTGATGTGGACTAGGTCAAAGTCGTCTTTCTCATCAAGGGTAAAATCACAACCGGCAAGCCTAAGGGCCTTGATTTGGTGGTCTATAGCCTTTCCCACGCCCGATTCCTTCACAGTCTCATAGTCTTTTGAATATATTAAGACTTTCACGGTCATATTCCTTTATAGCTTTTTCATATGAGTCAAGGCATTTGGACCCAAAACCATCCACAGAGAAATTTTCCCTGGCATATTCTCTGGCATTTATTTCGAGTAATTCTTTGTATTCGGAGTCTGTAAATACCCTATTTACAAACTTTTCAAATTCTTCAAAATTTTCATACTTAAAGCCATTAAAACCATTTTTTATTACCCCATCAAGTACAGAATCCTCCCTACAAAGGGCAATGGTACCGTTGGCTAGGGCTTCATAATAGGTAAGGCCCTGGGTTTCTGATGTGGAGGCTGTGACAAAAATATCTGCCGCCTGGTAATAGCGGTTTACAGAATTTGACTCAACCATGCCTGTAAAAATGACTCCCTTATTAATGGCGGCGGCATCTTCCTTTAAAGTATCAAGATAAGGTCCGCCACCAACTATGTAAAGCTTGATTTCTCTATCTTCTAGCCTGTCGTAATAGGCCATGATTTCCTGGATATTTTTCTCAGCCCCAAGCCTGCCCAAATAGAGCAAAACTTTTTCATCCTCGTCCATTCCCAAAGATTTTCTCAAAAGAGCCTTGTCGGACATTTCCGGAATGTGGATTCCAGTTGGGATAATATCAAGCATATTAGGGTCAATTCCATAACTGGTCAAAAGCCTCTCAGTCTTAGCAGTAGGCACAATCATCCTATCGCAAAAACCAGCTAGGGTCTTACTTGCCACAGACACTATCTTTTTCCCAGCTTGTTTAGATGGGATAAAATAGTGGGTGTAATCCTCATAAACAGTGTGGTAGGTATGGACAAGTGGAATTTTTAAATCGCTCGCTAATTTTCTAGCCATCATAAAGGTTGAAAACTCGCACTGGGAGTGAATTACATCCGGAGCCCAAGCCTTAATCTCCTTTTGATGACTCTTTGCAAGAAGGTTTGAAATCCTCGCCTGTGGATAAATCTTAGCCGCAGAAAGAGATCCAACATAATAAACCTTGCCATCCCTGTATGACTTTGTAGTATTAGAAAGGGTAAGAACCCTCACATCGTGGCCCTTATCCTCTAGATATTCTATTAAATTCATAACGGAACGCACCACCCCATTAACAACTGGGTAGTACCAATCGCTTGTAATTAAAATTTTCATAAATCCTCTCTTAAAATATAATACTCTTTTTGCCAGGAATTTTACAATAAAATTCATATTACCATAGGGTTTTTATCCGAGAATAAAAATATCTTTTATTTCAATCCGAGATTGCATTTATCTTATAAATGATCCACGTAATTTAAATAACCTCTTCGTAATTTTATAAATTAGTAAACTATTCTACTTACAGTTGAATCTTCGTCTAAAGGGGGAAACCCTAGGGATTTTTTTACTAGGTAGGTCTATTAATCCAGGATTATTATCTTATGATTTAGTTTTAATATTGATTTATTATTATAAAATGTCATTCTACTTACAACTGAATCTTCGTAAAAAGGGGACCCCAGGGGAACGTTTCGCACGTTCCCCCATCGGGTCCCCTTAAACCCCTTCCGTTACCCCCTCCGGGCGACCACTCTCGTGGGATAAGGAGTTTGCCTACCGGCAAACTGTTGATATAGCGGAGCCGCTGTTTGTATTGAACTATTTTCTGACTTTTTTGACATTCAGTCGGCTAAAATTTGATAACTCGGCTAACGCCTCAAACAATCAAATTTTTATACGCCTCCTTCATTTACAAAAGTACCCGACCTTAAGTTATCAAGTACTTATTTTAAATGTATCTAAAAAATGATAATACTCATTTAGCTATGTTTGGCAAAGCCAAACGAGCCTGGTAGCTCTGGAAATTCGAGACCAATTCTCCCTTTTATCGGAAAAAGATTTCTAATCAAGGGTTGCGTTAAGAAAATCGCTTGTTTGAGGCTTTAGCCGAGTTTGCGATTTTTAGCAACCCGACGATTAGAAATCTCTGGGAGATACGAACTCTTATACAAGGTAGTTATCTCTACACAAAAAAGCTTGCGATAAGCAAGTTTCATTACCCGCCCTCCGCATAAGGAGCCGCTCGGGGGTGTAGCCGAGAGGGGTTTAAGGGGAGGCGGGTGAGGGACCCTGCGGAAGGTCCCTTGGGCCTCCCCTTTGAACGAAGCAGTTATGTCAATGACTGAGAAATAATTTATGATATGGTTAATCTCGGATTAACGAAAAAAAGATGTTAATCCTGGATTAATAGACTCACCTATTGAAAAAATCCTTGGGTTTTCCCCTTTGAACGAAGATTCAATAGTAAGTGGAATAAAAATCTAATTTACAAAATTACCAAGAAATTGTCTCAATAATCAAAATTATCTAAAATACAAAATAATAGTATACTATTATAAAGAGTTTTAGGGACTTAGTCCCTAATTTAATTTATCAAGGAGAAAAAAGTGGGACCTGTTATTGTTGGCGATTTGATGCTTCTTATTTTTTCAATTTATATAGGCATATTTTTTATATTTTTCCACACCAATCACCCTGACATGAGTGTTGGTTTTCATGTTTGGGAGGCTTGTTTTTCTGAGGAGACTTGGATTTTTGGCAATAAGTTTGCGGGTTGTCTTGCTATTGGTCTTGGGATTTTATTTTATGGGATTATTATTCCGATTTTGATTTATCTTGAGATTTCTAGGGAGATTCTTTCTATTATAATCATTATTTCCCTTTTGATTTTCTTTTTACTTTTATTTGGAATTGCTAAGTTGGTTTTGAGGAAGAAATTTGATCTTAAGGATACCAAGTAAGGGCCAATCATTGATTGATTTTGCTTTTATTTGCTATATAATATTACTAGCAAAAGGGAGTAGCCTAATTATTTAATCGTCAGAACGGTTTTTACCCGGTTAAATAAACCCTAAAAGGTGGCGAGACGGAGCTAATGAGTATCACTCACTAAGCCCCGCTTTTTTTATATTTTGCAAATTTTTAAGGAGGAATTATGGACTATAAAGGCAGTCTTAATGAAGTAATCAAAAAACACGGCACAGACGCCAAACGTGGACTTACCTCATCTGAAGCCAAAGCTAGGCTTGAAAAATATGGCCCAAACGCTATTGAGTCATCAAATAAAAAGAGCCTAATGAAGAAGATTATCGAACAAATAGCCGACCCTATGGTTATTCTTTTGGTAATTGCTGCTATTGTGTCAGCCTTCACAGGTGATGTGATTGAGTGTGTAATTATTATCGCTATTGTTGTTATTAACGCCATTATGTCTATTATCCAGGAAGGAAAGGCAGAAGACTCTGTTGCGGCTTTACAAAAAATGAGCTCGCCTGAGGCCACTGTAATCCGTGATGGACAAAGAGGACATGTAAAGGCAGAGGATTTGGTACCTGGAGATATAGTTGTATTAGAAACTGGGGATATTATCCCAGCTGATATGAGGCTTATCGAATCATCAAACCTAAAGATCGACGAATCATCACTTACAGGTGAATCTGTGGCTGTTGAAAAGGACGCAAGTTTTGAAACAAACGAAGATGTGGGTATTGGTGATAGGAAAAACTACGTCCACTCTTCATCAATCGTGACCTATGGCCACGGCATCGGCCTTGTGGCAACTACTGGTGAAGATACCGAAATCGGTAAAATCGCAACAAGCCTTGATGAAGTTGAGGATAAGGAAACTCCTCTCCAAAAACAGCTTAAAAAGCTTTCTAAACTTTTAGCTGTCCTTGTAGTTGTAGTTTGTATAGCAGTTTTTGCCCTAGGTTATTACAGGACCGGAGATGACCTACTTGAAACCTTCATGGTGGCAGTGTCTCTTGCAGTTGCAGCTATTCCAGAAGGCCTTACCGCTGTTGTAACCATTGTCCTTTCTATTGGTATGAATAGGATGGCAGATAGAAAAGCCATTGTTAAAAACCTCTTATCTGTAGAAACTCTCGGTTCAACCACAGTTATCTGCTCAGATAAGACAGGAACCCTTACTCAAAATGAAATGACTATCACAAAAATTTTCACCAACGACCAAGAATACGAAGTCGAAGGTTCTGGATACAAACCAGAGGGTGATATTAGAAACGAGAATAAGGAAGTAATTGATTCTGATGATCAAATTAAACTCCTTATGACTATTGCAAGTCTTTGTAATGACGCAAATCTCATTCGTGAAGGTGAAGAATACAAGATTACAGGCGACCCAACAGAAGGTGCCATGCTAACCTTTGCTGAAAAATGGAACATCAACCAAGAAAATCTTAACGACAAGCACCCAAGGCTCCAGGAAATCCCATTTGATTCCACAAGGAAGATGATGACTACCTTCCATGAGCTTGATGGCAAATACTACGCCATGACCAAGGGTGCACCAGATGTGGTAATGAGCAATTCTTCAAAGATTATGATAAATGGTCAATTGGAAGACTTCACAGATGAATACAGGAAGAAACTTTCAGATAAGAACAATGACCTTGCAAGCCAGTCCCTAAGGGTAATGGCCTACGCTTTTAGACCTCTAGAGACCCTTGACCAGGACCTAAGTACAGAAAATATCGAAAGAGATATGATTTTTGTTGGGCTCACAGGAATGATTGACCCAGCAAGACCAGAAGCCAGAGCAGCTGTTGCCGAATGTCACGCATCAGGTATCGATGTAATAATGATTACAGGTGATTATTTTGAAACAGCCCTTGCCATTGCCAAAGACTTGGGAATCGCATCAAGCCGTGACCAAGCTATGCAAGGCTCAGAACTAAATGATAAGACCCATGAGGAAATCAGAGAAATTGTCAAAACCAAGAGAATTTTTGCCAGGGTTTCCCCAGAAAACAAGGTCCAACTTGTTAAGGCCCTGGAAGCCAATGACAATATCGTAGCCATGACAGGTGACGGTGTAAACGATGCTCCAGCTATTAAAAATGCTGACATCGGAGTTTCCATGGGTATCACAGGAACAGACGTTGCCAAGGACGCATCAGATATGATTCTTGTTGACGATAACTTCGCAACCATTGTAAATGCAGTCGAAGAAGGAAGAGTAATCTTTTCAAATATCAAAAAATTTGTATCCTTCCTCCTATCATGTAACATTGCAGAAGTTTTGATAGTTTTCCTATCAATTTTATTGGGACTTCCTAGTCCACTTACTCCAATCCAATTATTGTGGCTAAACCTAGTCACAGACGCCTTCCCAGCCCTAGCCCTAGGTGTTGAACCAGCAGAGCCAGGACTTATGGAAGAACCACCAAGGGATCCAAGAGAATCAATTATCTCTGGCGACATCAGGACCAACCTCATTAGCCAATCAATCTTTATAACCCTTGCAGTCCTTGGAGCTTATATAGTTGGCTTGAAGTGGATTTTCCCTGACTCAATCGAAGGTGCCCACACAATGGTATTTGCAACCCTAATCACATCAGAACTACTAAGAGCCTTCTCAGTAAGGAGCACAAAATACACCCTAAAGGAACTAGGCTTTGCCTCAAACCCACACCTAATCAAGGCAGTTATCCTATCCTTTGCCCTACTCTTAGTTGTAATGTACGTGCCAGTATTAAGGGACCTCTTTGAAGTCGTATCTTTCACTTGGGAATGGATCCCAGTTCTAATACTTGCATTGATTCCATTAGTATTTGGAGAAGTTTCCAAAGTTCTTAGAAGAAAAAAATAATGGTAATATTAGAAAAAATATCAAAGATCAAAAGGCAATTGATTTTAAAAATTAAAGCCAAAGTGTTTTAGAAATTAAAAGGAAAATTAAACCCCAGAGTCCGCATGGATTCTGGGGTTTTTCGCTTATTTCTTGTAAATATCAATTAAATTGTTGATTAAATCCTTTAGTAATAAGGTAGTCATGTAGTGGTCTTGGGCATGGATGGCCAAAAAGTCAAGTCCCTCACGACTTCCTTCTGCCTCATTTACTAGGAAATCTTTTTGGGCACGACTTGCAAGATCCAAGTTTTCCATTCCCATTTTTATATATTGGTCAGCTTCCTCAAACTTACAAGCCTTGGCAAGGTCAAGGGCTTCAAGGAAATTGCTCCTAGCATTTCCCGAAAAGGCAACCACCCTAAGGCCAGCATTGGTTAATTCTTCTTTTGGATTATTAATATCAGTCATATATGTCTCCTTATATAATTCTTATAAGTAAAATACCGAAATAAGCTAAATATGCAAGTTATAAGCCCAAAACTATCCCAAGACCCGCCCCTGCAAGAATTATCCAAAGGGGGCTTAGGTCTTTGAATTTGAATAATACTAGGGAAAATCCTGCAAAAAGAGCAATTGGGATTGGCCTTATTAGGGAAAGAAGATTTCCTGTTTGACTGAAGGCTGCCGGGTCAAAGAGGGTTATGATTAAGACTGATGACATGGCCCCTAAAATCAAACCTGCTGTGGCAGGTCTTAGGGTTGTGAAGGCGTCTTTAACAGTCTTCGAGTTCTTAAAAGCTAAGATCATCCTTGCTATTATCAAAATTATTACAATTGGTCCTGTCACAAGGGAGAGTGTTGCGAGGATGCCTCCAAGAGGTCCGTAGGCTTTGTTTCCGGCATAGGTTGCCATATTGATGCCTATGGCTCCTGGGGTTGATTCAGAGACTGCTATCATATCTAGGAGCTCTTCACCTGTGAAGTACCCGTATTTCTCGCCCATTTCCTGGAGAAAGGGGATGGTTGCCATGCCTCCTCCTACAGCAAAGAGTCCTGTTTTGAAAAATTCCCACATCATCCTAAGCATTTCTAAACCTCCCTAAAACAATTCCTAAAAGCCCAACTCCAATTACAATTAAAACCGGCGAAATGTTTAAAACTCCAATAGCCAAAAAGGTTAGGAGAAATACAGCAAATTTCCCAAAGCTTTTAGCGTTTTTCCTGACCATTTTTATTACCGAATACAAAACCAGGGCACAAACAGCAATCCTAATGCCTGCAAAAGCGTGCTGAATGGCCGCAATATGGGAAAAGTTTTCCAAAAATTTTGAAATAAGGGTGATGATTATTATAGAAGGTGTGATAAAACCAAGACTTGCCACCAGACCCCCTATGTTTTTTGCCATCTTGTATCCGCAAAAAGTCGCTGTATTTATGGCTATTATCCCAGGTGTAGACTGGCCAATTGCATAATAATCTAGGATTTCTTCGCTAGTCGCCCATTTTTTCTTCTCAACAACTTCTCTTTCAAGAATTGGCAGCATGGCATAGCCACCCCCAAAGGTCATAAAGCCAATTTTTACAAAAGACATATAAAGTTCTAATAAAATATTCATAATTTTCCTTTCTATTACTTATAGCTATTATATAACAATCCCAAATATTTATAAAGAAAAGTATTTTTTCAAAAAATCACAATTTTGCAATAAAAAACAATTATTTTACCAAGGTTACAAAAATAATACAAAATAGGGCTTTCGCCTTAGGATTGGCAAGGTTCTCAAGGATTAAGTAACAAAATCGTAACATTTTTGTTGACAAAATAGTTTTTGTGGGTTAAAATATAAAATGTTGTAAGATTAAAGGAGAAAAAACTATGAATTTTAAATATATATTAACTGGCCTAGTAACGGCATCTGCCCTGGCTATGGTAAGCCCGGCTATGGCTGATGAAGACGCTAATACTAGCCAAGCAGAAATAGAAAATTATGAACTTGTCGAATATGACGCAACTAACCTCGATGACCTAATCAAAAACATGGACACCGAAGTTTTTCACGAAGAAACAAAGCTTGCCCAAACTTCTTATAAGGGTGAAAATGCTCTTGAAGTAAAGGAAGAAAAAAAAGATCCTGGTCACCCAGACCGTGTTGAAATCACCGGTTCAAATAGAAATGCAACAGGCACAAATGAGGAGCCTGGTAGACTTTCTTGGAGAAATTACAGACAAGGCGATTTAGCAAATTTTGACATAAGAACAAAAAACCCTGCCCATATCACAGGTGCATACATAGATAGGTTCCTAGAAAAGCGTGGCCACTACACCCCTCTTAAGGGCTATGGCGACACTATTTTAAAGCTTTCAGAAAAATACGGAATCAACGTAGGAATCTTTATGGGCCAAATCGCCAAGGAAACTACCTTTGGTATGAACTCAGGCGGCGGCAAGTACAATTTTGGTTGCATCCGCTACTACAAAAATGGTTTTGGTGGAGAATGGCCACCTGCCTATATCGGTCGTTCACCATGGGTGAACCCACCAACAGTTAAAGACGGCATCGAAGTTACTTTCAAACTCATGAGAAAAGCCTATGCAGACAAGGGATATACAACCTACAAGTCCTTCATAAACCGCTATTCTCCAGCTTTTGAAAATAACCACAGGTCTTTTGAGCAACTAGCAGCAGGAACAATGAACGCCCTAAATATTGCATATTAATTTTAAACCAGCCTAGAAAATCAGGCTGGTTTTTTTGCCTATTTTTTTGCCTTTGGAGGAGAAAACATATAAGATATATATAGAAGGAAAAACCAGTTAAGAAAGGAAAATAATGAAAAAACTAATTTTTGATGTTGATGGGACAATTTTAGATTCTATGCACATTTGGATTGAGCCTCAAAACAGGCTTTTTTCCAAATACGGTTTCACCTTAGAAGACCTTAAAAAAGAAGAAAAGGGCAAGATTGAGGCCCTCTCAGTTGAGGCCATGTGCCAGTATATAGTAGATGAAATTGCAAAAGACATGACCTTTGACCAGGTTAGACAATATTTTGAGGATGTAATCTACGATGCCTACAAAGATAACCTAATGCCAAAGCCAGGCAATCTCGAAATCCTAAAAAAATTAAAGGATTTAGGCTTTTCTATGTCAGTTGCCTCCTCTACCCCATATACCTACCTAGAAATGGCCCTAAAAAGGCTAGGGATCTACGACTACTTTGATTTTTTTGCCACACCTGAACTTTTGGATATGAAAAAATCTGACCCTGCCTTCTGGCAATATTCGATTACAAAACACGGAGCTAAGCCTTCTGACTGCGTTCTTTTTGACGATGCCCTTTATGCCATAAAGGCCGCCAAAAAAGAAGGAATCATGACTGTAGGCCTCGAAGATTTCCCTTGGAACGAAAAAGAATGGGAATATATCAAGGAAAAAGCCGACCTAACCCTGCCTACAATCGCAGATATGGATATAAATAATTTTATGTAAGGAAAAAGATGTTTGACTAAACTTGTCAAACATCTTTTTTGTTTTGGAAATAATAAATAAATCTGCTTTAAAAAGCCTTGTGAGATTTATTTAGAAAAACATTTACAAACTACCTTTGATTCTTATCTTCAAAGTCTATTCACAAAATATTTTATCTACAAAAATCAAGCCTTTTTAAACTTATCTTAAAATCCTTATTTTTTCTTGTTTACAATTACAGATACACCGTCTGGAACGAAGGCAATCTTGGCATCTTCGCCCTTGATTTCCTTAGCCATTCTGAGGGCTTCCTCAATGTTTTCAGCGTAAGTCATGTGCATATCTTCTATTAATTGCCTGTTTTCTGGGTCAGTTACAAAGATAACTTTATGACGAACAAGAATTCTTGCTAGGATTTGGATCTCCCATTGGTCTGGAATTGTTTCTTCCATTGGGATTTGAAGAACTCTGTCTTCTATATCCTTTGGAGCTGCTGCTTCTTTAAAGGTTTTATAGAAGCTTTCTCCGCCGTGGCCATCGTTACATCTAGAAACCTCGATGATTACGCCATCATCTGATGCAGCTGCTTCTGCTGCTGTCATTGATTTTACAGATTGGTATACGTTTTGGTCTAGTGGATATCCACCGTTACTTGTAATGGCAATATCTGCATTAACTCCATCTATGGTTGATAGGCCTCTAACGAATTCTGTACCTTCAAAGTGAGCTTTTACCCTATCGCCTGCAAAGGCATTGATAATCTTCTTTTCAGCGTCGATTACAACGTTAAGAATGAAGGCGAGTTTTGCTTGTTCTGCAGCAAATTCCATGTCTTTGTGGATTGGGTTTTCTTTAAGGATACCTGTTCTTGAATAATCACTTGCTATAAATTTAGAGCAGTGGTTGGCAAGAACTGTTTTTTCACTGGCAACACCTGGAAGAACTGATTTTCTACCGCCTGAAAATCCTGCGAAGAAGTGTGGTTCGATAAAGCCTTCAGCAATTAGAAGGTCGGTGTTAATGGCGTGTTTGTTTAGAAGTAGTCTTCCGCCTGAAGGAAGTGTGTCTAACTCAACCATATCTTCATCTACGCCAGATTTGTGGACAACGATATGTTCATTATCAACAATTTCTTGGCCATATTTAGCAACCAATTCTTCGTGGGTGGTTGGTCTATGGAAACCTGTTGCTATAAGGATTGTAATCTCAGCATCTGGATTAGTTGACCTGATTTCCTCAAGAAGGATTGGCATAGTAATTGCAGATGGAACTGGTCTGGTATGGTCAGATGAAATAATTGTTATGGTTTTCTTGCCTTTAACAAGTTCAGATAATTTCTCTGTACCAATTGGGTTTGCAAGAGCATCTCTTACGAGGTCTTCTTGACTTTTTTCCGCCTTAAAATCTCCTGCTTGGCTGACTAATATATCAACATCGTCGCCGACTTCGAGTTCGATAAATTCTTTGCCGTATGGCAGTCTTACTTGTTTCATGTTCAATCTCCTTTTCTTCTCTCTTTATTATTTTATATTATAATCCTAATTATTACAAACATTTTCACAATAAAGTTAAAAAAACTCTTCCGAAGAAGAGTTTATCCCGCCATATATTTTTTAACTTTCCTGTAAATTAAGGTCATGGCTACAAGACCTTTCATGATAGAAGTCGCACTCATGGCAATCCATACACCGTAAACACCAACAAAAGGCATCAAAATTATGGCTATCGGTATCCTTAGGAGGTTGTTGATTACACCTAGGATGGCTGGAGTCTTGGTATCGCTCATCCCGTTGAAACAACCCGCAAGGCCGATTTCAATCGCCATAAAGGCCTGGGAAAGACCTAGGATAAAGAGGTAATTTGCCCCAAGTTCGATAGCTTCCTGACTTTCTGGCGTGAAAAGTTCAAAAAGTTTGTGCCTAAAAATAATTAGAACCAAAGTCGCAATAATACCGATAATTGCAACGAGTCTGAAGGCTTCTTTAATAGAACCCTTGACCCTTTCCTTGTTTTCCGCCCCGTAGTTTTGGGCAACCAAGGCTTGGATGCCGACCTGGATACCCTCAGTAGTGTTCCAAGAAATCGATTCAAGTTGGGAACCTATAGCACAAACAGCCACAGGTGTTGGCCCGAAAGCTGACATAAACCTATTTAAAACCATGGAAATTGAAGCATGGAAGCCAGACAAAAGTGCCGCAGGAAGGCCAAGCCTAAAAATTTCCAACTGCCAATTTTCTCTATAATCTATATAGGAAATCGCAGATTTTATAATCCCGTCTTTAGAAATCACAACCAAAAAGTAAATCAAAACGACCACAAATTGGCTGATGATAGTGGCAAGAGCCGCTCCCTTTGCCCCCATGTGTGGGAAAGGACCAAGGCCAAAAATCAAAACCGGGTCTAAAACCATATTGATAGCAAGGCCTACAGCGTTTATCACAAATGGCGTAAAAGAATCGCCTAAAGATGTGAAAGCCTGAGTAAACATAGGGCCTACAAAAAAGAAAATCATACCAAGACTTACCACAAAAAAGTAATCCTTAGCCGCCATCTCCGCCTCAAGACCCAAATGATAAAATTCTATAAAAACATTTTTGACAATAAGACAAAAGGTTGTAAAGCACAAACCCATGATAATAGCCTGGATAAAACCGTTATTTATAATCATAACCGTCTCATCTTCCTTCTGAGACCCGAAGGATTGGGAGGCATAGACCCCCATCCCCACCTTTGGTATAAGGACAATTGAGTTTCCTATCCAAAAGATAAAACCAGCTATACCAACACCTGCTACAGCATTAGTCCCAAGCCTTGCAATCCAAATCGTATCGACAAAGCCATAGGCAATCTGGATAAAGGCCGTAAGGGCGAGGGGCAGGGACAGCTTCAAAAGCGTATGCCTAATATTTCCATGTAATAAATCTATTTTCCTATTCATACCGACTCCTATATATGTAATAACCTTATTATTCTACTAATATTTTACGAATTGTCATTTAATTTATCAAAAGTATATTGAATATATGAAAAACTACGAAAATCTAAAGGCCGGCAAACTTTTTAAGACAGATTCCTACCTAGTCGAAAAACTCACTGCCTGCTGGGAAAAATTAGTAAAATTGAATATGGAAACCAAGAGGGACGAAAGAAATAAAATATGCCAAGAAATCTTTGGATCTTTTGGCAAATCAACAGTCCTATCACCCGTCAGATGCGACTATGGAGAAAATATCTTTATTGGCGATAATTCTTTTATAAACTTCAACGTCTCCATGGTAGATTTGGGGAAAATTAAAATAGGAAACAGGGTCCTAATAGGGCCAGGCACAGGACTTTTTACAGCTATCCACCCCATAGACCCAAAAATCAGAGCTAACGGCATAGAAAAAGGAGCCGACATCAGCCTAGAAGATGACGTCTGGATAGGCGGAAATGTCACAATCCTTCCAGGAGTAACAATAGGAGAAGGCTCAATAATAGGAGCAGGATCAGTTGTAACTAAAGACATCCCAAAAATGTCCATAGCCCTAGGCAACCCCGCCAAAGTCGTAAGAAAAATCACAAATCAAGATAAAATATATTGGCAAAAAGAATACCAAAAATATCTCGAGGAAGTTGGGGAATAATTTTCGATAATATATTAAAATTCAAAAGGGAAATCCACTGGATTTCCCCTTTTTATCCAAATTTATCCTTTTTCCTTACATTAGATTTCAAAACACCCCTCTTCCACAGACTTAAGGAAAATGTTTGTGTGGACCTTATTTCTCTACTCTACTATAATAAAATTACAAGGTGGTTATATGATCGAGACAAGACTAAAACAAATATTTGACTACCTAACTCTTGACTATGACTACCATACGTCTAAAGAGATAGGCGAAGTGATGGAATTATCTTCTAAAACTATAAGAAAGGAGATAAACCAACTAACTTCAGTAATTAAAGATAAGGGAGCGATAGTTGAATCCAAGCCTGGTAAAGGTTTTATCTTTACAATCAAGGATAAGGACAAATTCAAGCTCTTTTTGAAAAACGACTGGTACAAATATGCCTACTACCAGGAAGAAGATGGAGATAAAAACCTAAGATATATAAATATCCTAAAGACCTTCCTGTTCTCAAATTCCTATATCAAGCAGTTTGAACTAGCCGAAACCTTTCATGTAAGCGAATCCCAAATCAATAAGGACCTGCCTATTGTAAGGCAAGTTTTAGAAACTTACAACCTAAACCTTGCAGCAAGGCCCTACTACGGCATGAAAGTAGAAGGCAGCGAAAAAAATATAAGGCTTGCCATAAAAAATGAAATCGGAGAAGATCCCCTCCTCTTCGAAGGAGATATAAATAGGGACCTCTTTAAAAAAATCCAAGATATTATCGAAGAAATGGACTTCGGCGATGACTATTACATGCCTTATGTAAACTTCAAAAACCTAGTCATCCACATTTATATATCAATATTAAGGATTAAGCAAAAAAAATATATAAGCCTAAGTAAGGATTTTGAAAAAAAAGTCGACTCTACAAAAGAATACAAAATAGCAAAAATAATTGTAGATGAACTTGAAAACAAGCTTGAAATAAAAATCCCGAAAGAAGAACTAGTCTACATCACCATGCACCTAATAGCAAAAAATACAATAAGGGACCAAGAAAAAATATCCACAGAAATCCTCGAACTATCTCAAAGTATAATCGATGAAATCTACAAGGTCTCCAAATACGATTTTAGGGCAAATATAGACTTCTACTTCTCCCTCGCCATCCACCTAAGCCCCTTGGCAAATAGGATAAAATACGGTTTTGACATGAAAAACCCCATCCTAGATGATATAAAAGAGAATAAAATTTCCTACCTTTTGGCAACAATCGGGGCAAATGTGATAAACGAAAAATACCACACAAAACTATCAGAAGATGAGGTTGGCTACATAGCCCTCCACATAATGGCGGCTATGAATTCCAACTCTGTAAATCAAAAGAAAATACTCATAATCTGCGGTTCTGGCAACTCCTCAGCCCAGATAATGAAAGCCCAGCTAAACAGGCAATTTAAGGAAAAAATAGACAGCCTAGATACAACTGACCTAAGAAGCCTAAAAAACTTAGACCTAAAAAAATACGACCTAATCATTTCTTCAATAAAACTAGACTACGACTTGGAAATTCCTGTAGTTTATGTTGATATAATATTTTCTCAAAATGATTTGGATAATTTAAAGCTGGCCTTTGAAGATAAAAGACTTGCTAAAATCTACGACTTGTTCAATAATTCTATCTTTATAAGAACTAGTCAGTTTAAAAACAAGTTGGAAATCCTAAAATATATATCAGAATGCATCGAAGAAAAATCTGCAATGAACAAAGACCTTGCCCTTAAGCAATTGAAACAAAGGGAAGATATGGGTTATACCTTGTTTAACCAAATAGCCATCCCCCACATCCTAGACCAGGTTGATGGAGATTCCTATTCCATAATTATTGTCTTAGACAATCCTGTAAAATGGAACGAATCATGCGCCAGACTAGTTTATTCCCTAATTATAGGTAAGGAACTAGCTGATATGAGCCTATATTACGAAAAACTCGGCTTGTTTTTATCAAACCACAAGTCAGTCACAAGGACTCATGAAGCTAATAACCAAATGGACTTTATGAACATATTCTTAAACGTTTAAGATAAATATAATCTGAAAGGAGAACTTATGTACGCTTTAATCGGAACTTGGAGGATGTCCCTTGAAGGCATAGAAAAAAGCTTAAAAGATTTGAAAAATGGCAAAAGTGCAGCAGATGCCATGACCCAAACCATAAAAGAAGTTGAAGACTTTCCCTATTTTAAATCTGTAGGTTACGGTGGTTTGCCAAATGAAAATATGGAAGTTGAGCTAGACGCAGCCTTTATGGACGGTACTAATTTTAACTTCGGTGCTGTTGCAGGTGTGAAAAATATTAAAAACCCAATCGCTGTCGCAAGGGACTTGTCAAAATTTGATGCCAACAACTTTTTGGTAGGAACTGGAGCAGAAAAATACGCCGACCAAAACGGTTTTGAAAGGGTAAATATGCTCACAGATAGGGCGAAAATCCATTACAAAAACCGTATCTACCAAGAAAAAAAATTAGCCATGGAAAGAGACCTAAAACCCTATATAGGTCACGATACTGTTGGGGTTTGTGTCCTTGATAAGGACGGCAACATCGCCTGTGGCACATCTACTAGTGGACTTTTTATGAAAAAGCCAGGCAGGGTTGGCGATAGTCCTGTAATTGGATCGGGTCTTTATGCAGACAGTGAAGTTGGAGCTGCCACAGCCACAGGTCTTGGAGAAGACCTTATGAAAGGTTGTATCTCATACGAAATCGTAAGGCTAATGAAAGAAGGAAAAAAGGTCCAAGACGCTTGTGATCAAGCAGTAAACAATTTGGATAAAATCCTAAAGAAAAAAAGGGCTAAAAGTGGTGACCTATCGGTAGTAGCCATTGATAAAGACGGAAATTTTGGCGTAGCAACCAACATTGACGGCTTCTCCTTTGTTTATGGAGGAGAAAACCAAGAGGCCAAGGTCTATCTCTGCTATAGAGAAAATGACAAAACCCTCTACAAGGAAGCAAGCTCCGATTGGCTTGATGACTATATGAAAACCAGGACTGCACCACTAAAATTAATGGAAGAAGAATAGGAGGAAACATGGAAGATTTAGAATTGATTTGCTTTCAAATCATCTCGCACGCAGGCACAGCCAAATCAAATTATATAGAGGCTATGGCCAAGGCAAGGGAAGGTGATTTTAAAAGAGCTTCAGAGCTAATTGAGGAGGGTGTAAAGTCCTACAGACTTGCCCACAAGGCCCACTCTTCCCTAATTACTGAAGAAGCATCTGGTAATAAGGTAGAAGTAGGCTTGCTCCTAATGCACGCCGAAGACCAACTAATAACAACGGAGGTGATAAAATTAATGGCTGAAGAAAATATTCAGCTGATAAAAGAAATTAGGAAAATAGATGAGTAAAAAATCTAAAATAAAGATAGAGGAATACACAAAAACTGAATATTTTATTAAAAGAGTCTTTGCTTATATAATAGACTGGTACATCTCAGCTGTCCTTTTAAACTTAACCATTAGGCTAAGCTTGATTTTTACTGGACTGGGAGATGAGTACGGGGCAATAGTTACTAGAAATAATAAGGCAGATGCCATTATAATTGCTATGTCATTAATAATAGCCTTTATCTACTATGTACTAATCCCTTACACTTCAAAAAGTACAGCCACTCTAATGAACAAGGTTATGAAACTTGAAATAGTGAGTATGGACGGGAGTAAACCTAGCCTTATGACCCTAACAAAAAGGTATTTTCTAGGATGTTTCCTACTCCAAGGCATCTTGTATTCTCCTTTTAACACCATAATCCAAACCATATTTCAACACATAAACCATAGCGGGACAAAGACTTTTGATATAATCTTAGCTTCTGCTATGACCCTTATAATAGCTTATTCCTCTTATATATCCCTAAAGGATAAGACAACTCATCAAACGATTCAAGACAAAGTTTCAAATACTTATGTAAGAAAAAGGAAGTAAATATGAAAAAATTTTATTTATTTTGTAGCGCAGGCATGTCAACAAGCCTACTTGCGAGCAGAATGCAAAAAGTTGCCGACCAAAATAACTTGCCTATTGAAGTGAAGGCCTTCCCTGATTCTGAAATGGATACAATAATCAAATCAGAGAACCCAGATGCCATCCTCTTAGGTCCACAAGTACGCCATATTTATGAAAAAACAAAAGAAAAATACGGCAATCTTGGCAAGGTTATTATGCCAATTAATCCTGATGATTATGGCACAATGAACGGCGAAAGAGTCCTCAAGGCAACCATCTTAGAATACAAGAAAAACGGAGGTAAATAGAAATGTTAAAAAAACTTGATTCTATCCTATCACCTATCGCTAACGCCTTATCAAAAAACAAAATTTTAAGTGCGATTAGAGACGGTTTCTTAATTACAACACCAATTGTTATCATTGGTTCTATATTTTTACTAATTGCCAACTTCCCAATTAATGGATACGCAGAATTTATGGCTGGCATTTTGGGAGAAGGCTGGGATGCTTATCTTGGTAGAGTAACAGCCATAGCCTTTGACTGTATAGCCCTACTAGCATCATTTTCTATTGGTTATTGCTATGCTCGTGAAAAAGGCCTAGCTGATAAGGTATCAGCAGCAACAGTTGCCCTAGTATCCTTCTTGATAGTAACACCACAAAGACACCCAAACTTTGTAAATGTTGAAAATTCTGAACAAGTATTCCGTGGTTTTGCTTTTGGAAACTTTGGTACTGCTGGTATCTTCCTATCAATGATAGTAGCAATCCTAGCTGTAAATATTTTTGCTTGGGCAATGAATAGAAAACTTGTAATAAAACTACCTGATGGTGTTCCACCAGCAGTAATGGATTCTTTCGCAGCCTTAATACCTGCAGCCCTATCAATGATATTCTTCTTTGTGATAAATATCATCATTTCTCATACATCCTATGAGTACCTACACAACTTAATTTACCAAGTACTTCAAGCACCACTAGTTGGCCTTGGAAGATTTGCCCTATTTGAAGTTATATACCAATTCTTATCAACCCTATTCTGGTTCTTTGGTATTAACGGCCCTGCTGTTACAAACACAGTATTCTCACCAATCCACAAGGCACTTACCCTTGAAAACTACGAAGCAGCCCAAGCTGGTCTAAAAATGACAAACATCTTCACAGCTGGATTCTCAGATTTCTTCTGTAACTTCGGTGGTGGTGGATCAACACTTGGTCTTGTAATAATGATGGCATTCTTAGCTAAATCTGAAAGAATGAAAGTTTTAGGTAGACTATCTCTACCAGCAGGTATCTTTGGAATTAACGAACCAATCATCTTTGGTCTACCAATAGTATTAAACCCAATTATGATAATTCCATTTATCCTATCACCTATTGCAAATACAGTTATAGCATATATTGCAACAATTTCTGGTTTCATTCCTATAACATCTGGTATCCAACTACCATGGACAACACCAATAGGTTTCTCTGGATACTTAATCACAGGTTCAATCTCTGCAGTAATCTTGCAGCTAGGCCTACTTGCCCTTGATATGGCAATTTACTACCCATTCATGAAACTTCTAGATAACCAATACCTAGAAGAAGAAAAGAATAAGGTAGAAGAAGTTGACGAAATCGACTCACTCTCATTTGACGATTTAAGCCTAGATTAATTTTTAGAAAGAAGCAACAAATGAAAATTTTATTGATCTTTGATCAGGGTTTGGCCGGTGCTGGTGGTAAATCAAATCCCAACCAGGACCTAGCTATAGCAAAGGGCGGAATTGGTTCTGCCCTTATGCTAAAACCTCATTTCGATCAGGTTTCTGCTAACATAGTAGCAACCTTATATTGTGGCAACGAATATTTTTTAAACCACAAAAAAGAAGTAGTAATAAAAATGACAAAAATGGCAGAAAAGATTCAACCAGATATGGTTGTCTGTGGACCATGCTTTAACTTTGAAGACTATGCCCTAATGTCTGCCGAAATTGCAAAATCCATAAAAGAAAACACTAATCTTAATGTGGTAGCAATGATGTCTCAAGAAAACGAATCTACCATCGAGGCCTACAAGGATAAGATTGATATCCTAAAAATGCCAAAAAAAGGTGGGACAGGTCTTAGCGAAAGTTTTGACAACCTAGCTTGCTATATAGATTCCAAAGTTAATGGTAAACAAATCAACGAGGACCATTTATATTAAAAATTATGATAGAGAAAAAAATAAAAGAAATCTATGATATTTATTCCGTATCAAGTTTTGAAAAACAAATTAGCAATTATCTTCAAGATGCTTATGCATCCTATGGATATAAAATAGTGAGAGATAATCTAAACTCAGTTTTTTTCAATAAGGATAATCCTGGTCGCAAAAAAATAATGCTAGCCTTTCCCCTTGACGAATACGGATTAATGGTTAGAGAAATAGAAGATAATGGAAAATTAAGGTTTATACTCCTAGAAGATATTTCTCCATTATCTTTTTTAAATCAAAGAGTAAATATTATTACAAGAAACAAAGAAAACATCAAGGGTGTCATAAAGGCAGATGTGAAATTTGCCGAAAACACAAAATCAACTATAAGCGAAGATGACCTTTTTATAGAAGTCCTCTTGCCCTTAGATGACCTTAAAGAAAGGGTAAATATAGGAGATCTTGTAAGTTTAGATTCTCCTTTTTTTGAAAATGAAAACTTCATAATGGCAAGGTCACTTAGCCAAAAAATCTTCCAATATATTTCCATAAGCCTTGCCGAAAAAATAAGGGATAAGACCTATCCTTTCGACCTATATATTGGTGGAATTTCCCAATCAACCATAGGTTTTAGGGGAACAAAAACTGCAACCTATGTCATAAGGCCTGACCTCGCCCTTGCACTTACAAGCTTTGAAACCAACGCTTCAAGTCCAAAAATCGCCCTAGGCGATGGGATAATTGTCGGCAAATACGATAAGCAAATGTTACCTGACAGGAAGCTTTTATCCTTTGTGGAATCAAAATTTGAAACTAAGGCCTATCTTGGACTTAGGGGCAATGATGGGTCTTTTATCCACAAGACTCTTTCAGGAACTCCTAGCCTATCTGTAGGCCTTGCCACAGCAAATATCACAACAGCAAATGAAGTAATTATGAAAACCGACATAGAAAAGCTTGAGAATTTCTTAATTGATTTTTTAGATCAAGCCCAAGAATTTTTAGGAGTCTGATATGGATTTAAAAAAATTTAAATCCATATCAAGCCTTCCTGGCCTGAGCTCTTTTGAAGATAGGGTCGTCAGCCATTTAGAAAAAAACCTGGATGCTAAGAGCCTAGAAATCCAAAAAGACGGGATAGGTAGCCTAATTGTAAGAAAGAAAACTAAAGATTCTCAAAACCCTCTAAAACTCATGTTTGCAACCCACATCGATGAAATCGGGTTTTTGGTAGAAGATTTTAGGAGTAATTTTTTGAAGCTAAGACCTGTTGGTTCTACCTGGACCCACTTGGTTGTTGGCCAAATTTACCAATTGATAAATAAGGATGGTCAAAGATATTTTGGGGTCATCTCCTCTCCAGCAACCCACGGTAGAAGTCCAGAAGAGAAATCCAAAACTTTAAGCCAAGATGAACTCTACCTAGATTTGGCTTTGGAAGATGGAGATTTTGAGAAATTGAATATAGGAATTGGCGATGAAGTGGTTCCCTATGCGCCAGACATTGACCTTGCCAATGATAAATTTTTCCTAGCAAAGGCAATAGATAATAGGATTTCTGCCTACCTTGGCGAAGAGATTTTGGCTAATAAACTTGCCAACAAAACCGATATCTACTGGGCCTTCACAGTCCAAGAAGAACCAGGACTCAGAGGCGCTCGTACAGTTACAGATATAGTTAGACCAGACCTGGCCTTTGCCATTGACACCACACTTGCAGGTGATACTGTCTTTGACAAAAACTCAGTCAAACTCGGTGGTGGCCTCGTCCTTTCTTTTATAGACTCTAACTCCATTGCCCACAGGGGCCTTATGCGTTGGGTCGAAAATTTGTGCGAGACTAATCAGATAAAATACCAATATGCAGTCTTTAACAAGGGAGGAACTGATTCTGGAAATATTCACAAATCCCTAGATGGGATTATAAATATGACCCTATCAATTCCAGTCAGGTATATGCATACCAACCACACCCTAGCAAACACAGATGATGTTGAAAATTGCCTAAAACTGGTAAAAATAATTATCGAAAACCTAGATGAAAAAGAATTTGAAAAAATTAAGGATTTGCAATGAAAGATAAGATTGACCAAATGGTCGACTCCCTAAAAGACGACCTAATTTCGGACCTAAGAGAAGTAATAAAAATCCCTAGCAAAAAGGCAGAAGCTACAGCTGATGCTCCCTACGGCCTAGACTGCAAAAAGGTCTTGGAAAAAATAATAGAAATCACTTCTAATAAGGGTTTTGCAACAAAAAACGTAGACAACCACATGGCCTATTGTTCGATTGGCGAAGGCAGCGACTATGTTTGTGCCATGGGCCACCTTGATGTAGTAGACGAATTACCAGGCTGGAAGTACCCACCCTATGGCGGTGAAATCCACGATAATAGAATCTACTCCAGGGGAGCTCTTGACAACAAGGGACCAATTATGGCTGCATTTTATGGTTTATATGCCCTAAAAATTTTAGGAGTCAAATTCAACAGGGAATTTAGGATTGTCTTCGGATCTGATGAAGAAAGCGGCATGGCAGATCTAAAATATTATCTAACCAAGGAAAAGCCACCTATAATGGGATTTTCCCCAGATAATAAATTCCCAGCAATTTACGGCGAAAGAGCCAGGGCCAAGGTCGAGCTAAGGGGAGATTTTGAAAGTTTTGAAAATTTCCTAAACAAAAAAATCTTTGCCGGCGACCCAATCAAAAACCTAGACATAGATATCAGTGACCAAAACTTTGGTAGGATGATTTTAAGGGGCAAGAAAATTTTTAGGTCTGAAGATGAATACGGTATAGACTTTAGCCTTTCTATGCCTATTTGCGATAAGGATGAGGTCCTAAGGAAAATCGAAGAAAATGCTCTCGGTCTAAAAGTGAACCTAGTATCCTACGAAAAAGCCTTTCTGATAGATAAAAACTCTGCCTTGGTAGAGATTTTAAATGGTGCCTACAATGATTTTATGGACGAAAATGAAAAACCAACGACAACCACTGGCATGACCTATGCTCATTTTTGCCCAAACATCATTCCTTTTGGCCCATCATTTCCAGGACAAAATGGAATTGCTCACCTGCCAAATGAGTGGATGGATGTAGACGATTTAATAAAATGTGCAAAAATTTATGCTTACGCATTTTATAAGATTAACGAACATTTCAATAAAGGAGAATAAAATGAAAAGATTAATAAGTTCCAATGCGTCAGACCTCATAGCCTATTCTGCAAAGGAACTCAAACAAAGTATAAAGGCAAGCGAGGGCAGGACTGTTTGTGCAGAAAATGTTGCCGTTAGAGAAGCCTTCATAGGAGATATAACAGGGGCAGAAATCGCCACTGCTTTCGGTGCCGACCTCATCCTCCTGAATGCAGTAGATGTACTAGAACCTAAGCTTGCTGGTATAGAAAACCAAGCCGATTTTGTAAATGAACTAAAAAAACTTGTCGGAAGACCTATTGGTGTTAACCTCGAGCCAATAGATCCAGATGCCAAAATGATGGAAGATTTCCTAGAAATCTCTAGGGGCAGAACTGTCAACAAGGATAGTTTGGCCGCCTTAGATAAGCTTGGCATGGACTTTTTGTGCCTAACAGGCAATCCTGGCACAGGGGTTACAAATAAAACCATAGCCCAGGCGATTAAACTTGCTAAGGAAAATTTCTCAGGCCTAATCATCGCTGGCAAAATGCACTCATCAGGTGTTGACGAACCAGTAACTAATAAGGAAACCATAGAAACCTTCGTCAAGGCAGGAGCTGATATAATCCTTGTTCCAGCTGTGGGCACAGTCCCAGGCTTTGATAGCGAAGACCTCAAAGCAGCTGTAAAAGTTGCCCATGCCAATGATGCCCTAATTATGACTGCTATAGGCACAAGCCAAGAAGGCTCTAGCAAAGAAACCATCAGGCAAATTGCCATAGCCAACAAAATCTGTGGCGTAGACATCCAACACATAGGAGATGCCGGCTACGGTGGCCTTGCACCAGTTGAAAATATATTTGAGATAAGTCTTGCAATAAGAGGAATCAGACACACTGTATCCATGATGGCAAGGTCTGTAAACAGGTAAAATAAAAAATATGTTAAATTTGTAAAACTCTCGCAAAGTAATAATAAAAACTTCTTTCGAGAGTTTTTTTATTGCCTTTATCAAGGACTTTATTAAGTTCTTTTTCCTATTCTTAATTAAATACCTCCCTTTCTCCTAATTAGTTTACCTTGCTATATCAATACAATAAATTTACCTACCCATAAAGAAAATGTTTGAGTGGAGGTTTAGAAAATTATTTACTATAATATAATTAAGGGTGATAAAATGATTGAAACAAGAACTAAAGAAGTCTTTGACTTCCTAACAACAGATTATGATTATCATAGCTCAGAAGAGATTGGAGCGACTCTTGAACTTAGTTCTAAAACTGTCCAAAAGGAAATATCAATCCTTAATTCATACATTGAAAGAAATGGTGCTATTGTAGTATCAGAAACAGGAAAAGGATATCAATTCAAAATCTTAAATGAAGATAAGTTCAAAAACTTTCTAAAGCATGATTGGTACAAATACGCCTACTTTCATCAAGAAAACCCCAACAAAGATTTTAGGATAGAAAGTATCTTAAAACTTCTTTTGTTTTCAAATTCCTTTATTAAACAGCAAGAACTAGCCGATATGTTTTATGTATCTCCTTCTCAAATCAACAAAGATGTAAAAAAAGTTAGAAAACTATTAGCTGATTACAAAATTAACCTAATAAGCAAACCTTACTACGGTATGAAAATAGAAGGGAATGAAAAAGATATAAGACGTGCCATAAGAAATGAGATAGGCGAAGACCCATCAATTTTTGGTAAAGATGAAGAAAAGAAACTTTTTAGCAAAATCCAAGCAATAATTGATGACATTAGTTTCCCTGAATCTTTCTATATGCCATATGCTAACTTCAAAAACCTTGTAATTCATATTTATATATCTATTCTTCGTATTAAAAATGGAAAATATATAGAGGTGTCCGATGAGCTATCAAAAAGGGTAGTCTCTCATGAAGAATTTGACACTGCTAATATGGTTGTTAAAGAACTTTCAGATAAATTAGATATAGAATTTCCAAAGGAAGAAATCCTCTACCTAACCATGCACCTAATTAGCAAAAACGCTATTACAAACTATGAGAAAGTATCACCAGAAATCTCTGAGCTTGCTCAGAAGATGATAGATGAAATCTACAAAGTCAGCAAATACGACTTTAGATCAAATATCGACCTATTCTTTGCCCTATCCCTCCACCTTGGTCCACTCATAGAAAGATTAAGGTATGGACTAACAATGAATAATCCAATACTTACTGATATAAAAGAAAATCAAATTTCGTTTATGTTGGCAACTATAGCTACCAACCCAATAAATCAAAACTACAACACTAAAGTATCCGATGATGAAATTGGTTATCTCGCCTTGCATATTGCAAGTGCTATGGAAAATAACGCCCAGCAAAAAAGAAATATCTTAATAGTTTGTGGTTCTGGGAATGCTTCAGCACAGATAATGAAAACACAAATCGAAAAGAAATACATGAGTCAAATCTCAAGCCTAAGCTTAACTGACTTAAGTAAATTAAAACTATACAAGCTTGATAATTTTGACTTCATAGTATCCTCTGTACCTATCAAAGAAAAAACCAAAACACCAATTGTTTATGTGGATGTAATATTTAAACAACAAGATTTCTTGAAAATAGATGATGCCATTAAAGTAAGTGACTTTACTGAGATCGACTCAATATTTACTAATTCAATATTTATAAAAGATATTGACATCAAAGATATGAGTGAAGCTTTAGACATCCTATCAAATATTGTTGCAAAAAAAACTAATTTAAGCTTTTCTACTATCAAACAACAATATCTAGAAAGAGAAGAAATGGCCTTTACATCCTACGGAAACATAGCCTTGCCCCATATATTTGAGCAAGTAGACGGCGATAGCTTCTCAATAATTCTAATTCCAAGAAAAAAAATAAAATGGAATGAAAATAACGTAAAAATAATATTTTCTTTAATCATTGGTAATACAAGGGGTGACTTAAGTATATACTACGATAAGTTAGGAGACTACTTAAACAATTTTGAACTAATAAAAAAATCATCAGAAGCAAATAATATTAAAGAATTTCAGAAAATATTTTTGAAGGGAGCGGAAAATGGATAATGAAAAAATATATGAAATAGCCTTTCAAATCATAGTTCACGCTGGTGAAAGCCGATCACTATCATCGGAAGCCATGGATGCGGCTGAAAACTACGATTTTGAAAGGGCAGAAGCTTTATTAAAACAAGCTAACCAAGAATTCCTTAATTGCCATAAAATACAAACAGAATTATTAACAAATGAAGCAAATGGCGAAAAAAATGCGATAAACGTGATTTTAATCCATTCACAAGACCATTTAACTATGGCTACCATGGCTATGGATAATGCTAAAAGATGGATAAAAATAAATAAAAAATTTAAAGATTTGGAGGAAAAAAATGAAAAAAGTAATGTTGATTTGTAATGCTGGCATGAGTTCATCTCTTATGGCAAAGAAGGTTACAGAGTACCTACAAAAAAAAGGTGAAGATATAACAATGGATGCGACCACCGTTTCAGTTGGTGATAAACCCTTCACATCTGACGAATATGATTTAATACTAATAAGTCCACAAGTTAGAATGAAATATGACGAATTTGCAGCTAAAGCAGAAAAAAATAACAAAAAAATTGCTCAAGTGACTTTTCAGGCATATGCGCCAATCCCTTCAGGCATTGAAGCCATGGCACAGCTAGTATTAAATAATTTATAATGAATTTAATTTCAGAAAGAAGAAAAAATTATAAAAATTTTAATAATTACTTTTCTCTAAGGTATATTTCAGTAATAACATTTTTCTTAATAGTTTATTGCTCGTTATATCTTTATGTAAAAAAAGATTACTTATCGGCTATAAGTCTAGCAGTTATACCTATATTAATCTTATTAATAAATTTTTATACTGCTCAAGTATTAAATGGTAAACAACTAGATAAAATAAAAATAAACAAATGTCTAAGTATCATTATAATTATTTTAAGTTTAAATATTATTTTTTCTATAATAAATTCTTACGTCAACTTAGTAATAGCTTTGACAACAGCAAATCTATTAACGCTAATATGTTATAAGAAAATCAAAAACAAATCTATTTAGGAGAGTTATATGGACAGAAAACTTGGTATTTCAATATATCCTGACAAATCCAATATCGATGATATGAAAGAATATATAGACAAGGCTTCGAAATATGGATTTAAAAGAATTTTTTCAAACCTATTATTACCAAACAAAAGCAAAGATGAAATTGTAGAAACATTTACAGATATTTTTACATACTCTAAAGATAGAGGTTTTGAAATAATAGTAGACACAAACGAAAATATTTTTAAAATGTTTGATGTAAAATTAAATGATTTAAGCTTTTTTAAAAAAATAGGAGCTGACGGAATTAGAATAGATGGCGGATTTAACAACATGCAAAAATCTCGTCTAACATATAATAAAGAAAATTTAAAAATCGAAATTAACATGTCAGCAGTAGAACATTCTATAGATAATTTATTTGATTATAGCCCAAATAGATTTAATCTAATGGGTTGCCATAATTTTTATCCACAAAGACATAGCGGAATAAGCCTGGACTTTTTTAATAGAAATACGGTTAAATTTAACCAAAGAAAAATCCGAACCGCAGCTTTCATATGTTCTAAAAATGATGATGCATTTGGACCATGGCCTATTACTGAGGGTCTTCCTACCCTAGAAATGCACAGGGACTTACCTATTGATGTTCAATTAAAACACTTCATTGCTATGGATTCAATTGATGATATTATAATCTCAAATTGCTATCCAACAGAAGATGAGCTAAAAAAAATTAGTAGTATTTCTCTAACAGAACCAACTTTAGATATAGAACTAGAGAATAATATCCCTGAAATAATGAAAAAAATAGTCCTAAATTCGGAATTATTCTACAGAGGAGACATATCTGATTATATAATCAGATCATCTAATACAGTATTAGAATATGAAAATGAGGATATACCAAAATTCAATCCAAAAGAATATATAGAAAAAGGTTCTATAATAATTAATTCAAACGAATATAAACAATATAAAGCTGAATTTCAAATAGCAAAAAAAACATTTAAGAACACTGGCAAATCCAATGTTGTAGGCAAAATTGCGGATGACGAAATTTTTATATTGGATTATTTAAAACCATGGCAAAAATTTAATTTAAAATTAAAAGAAAGTGAGAAATAATATGTTTGAATTTTTAGAAAAATACTTAATGAAACCAATGGTTAAATTTTCTCAAATCAAGTTTGTAAGATCAGTTCAAGCCGCTGGTATAGCAGCTATGCCTTTTACAATTGTGGGATCCATGTTTTTGGTTTTACACATCTTACCAAGAGTAATAACCCCATTGCAAGGTTTTTATGAAGCTTATCTAGTACAATTTGCCGATATATATTTACTTGCTCTTACAGCATCTATAGGACTTATTGCACTATACTTCTTATGTGTAATTGGATATGAATACACAAGATTAGTTTCTGAAGAAGAAAATTTGAATCTAAGTCCTATTTCAGGAATGTTGTTATCAGTCTTTGCATTTTTCATCACATTGCCACAATTTGCAAAAGACTCTAGTCTAAAACTATTAACAGATACAGAAAACGGAATTATTAATGGTTGGGCAATAGGTGACGCCCCAAATAGATTGGGATCAACCGGAGTATTTACTGCTATTATTGTAAGCTATGTTGCTGTTAACATTTATAGATTCTGTGTAAAGAAAAATATAGTAATTAAATTACCCGACTCTATTCCAGCAGGTATAGCAAATTCTTTTACAGCTTTGATTCCTTCATTTTTTGTTGCTGTAACAATGATTCTCGTGAATGGTATTTTGATAAGTTTAGGAACAGATGTTTTTGATGTCATTTCAAAACCATTTGCATTTGTAACAGTTTTAACAACATCTTGGATTGGAACTATGATAATTATGTTCTTAATATCAGCTGTTTGGTTAGTAGGAATACATGCAAACGTAATTGGAGCATTCTTAACTCCAATTGTCCTATATAATATGGAAATGAATATAAAAGGAGCAAATATTCCATTTGCAGGTGGATTTGATAATGCATATATGTTCATAGGTGGAGCTGGAGGTACTTTAGGTTTAGTATTACTAATGGTTCTATTCGCTAAAAGTGAACAATTTAAAGTCTTAGGAAAAGCGGCATTAATTCCAGGAATTTTCAATATTAATGAACCTATAATCTTTGGT
This sequence comes from Anaerococcus degeneri, assembly GCF_017874475.1. GTDB lineage: Bacteria > Bacillota > Clostridia > Tissierellales > Peptoniphilaceae > Anaerococcus > Anaerococcus degeneri. The sequence continues at coordinate 53,906 of NZ_JAGGLO010000007.1, read as the reverse complement.
CTACCAATTGTATATAATCCATTCTTTGCTGTTCCTTTTATTCTTTCACCTATGGTAACTGGAACAATAGCTTATTTCGCTACAAAATCTGGATTAGTTAAACCAATGATAGCTCAATTCGCTTGGCCTATCCCTGGAGGATTTAATGCCTTTATTGGAACAGGTGGAGATTGGAAAGCATTTGTTCTTGCAATAGTAACATTTACAGTTTCTACATTAATCTATTATCCTTTCTTCAAAAAGAGAGATCAACAACTTTATGATGAACAATTAGAAGCTGAAAAAAATCTATAAAATTATTTCATTAAAATAACTTAAAACACTTATATTCTTAGTTAACGCCTACATTAGCCAAGAGTATAAGTGTTTTCTTGTTACATTTACAACTTATAATGACAATTTTATTCCAAACTATTATTATATTTCTTTAATAGCAATATCCTATATATCTTAAAATCTTGAGCCCTCCACTCTTTGGGGTAAATTAAAAGGTGGAAAGTTGGGGTTTTATGAGTGATAATAAAAAGGACCTATATCCTAATTTGGGTCTTAGAGATATTATTGAAATGTTGAATAAAAATGATTGCAAGCGTCTGGCTTGTGCTTCTTATGGTCTTGATGGGGTTGAAGTGCTTGCTGACCTTTCGTATAAGGATGATGGGAATTTGTACCATTATTTTGATATTTACTATGAAAACTCTTCCAAAAATGCCCTCCCTACTGTGGTTAACGTCCACGGTGGTGGGCTTGTTTATGGGACTAAGGAGATTTGCAAACAGGCTTGCATTTATCTTGCCAAGTTTGGTTTTAATGTTGTTAATATCAACTACAGGCTCCTTCCTGATGTGACTTTTAGGGACCAAATCAAGGATGTCCTTGACGGTCTTTCCTATATTTACGATAATGCTTGCAAATTGAATCTAAATCCCGAAAAAATTTTTCTTACTTCTGATTCGGCGGGTTCTTTTTTGACCCTTGCGGCCTTTGCCCTTATGAAGGATGAAAATTTCAGGGAAATTTTTGGCATTCCCGCCAAAGTCGTAAGAAAAATCACAGAAGGAGACAAAATTTATTGGCAAGGTGAATACAATAATTATCTTGAGGAAATTGGGAAATAAATTTATAAGACAAAATTATATATTATTTATAACTGACCCTTCACGGTCAGTTTTTTAATCTTATGAAATGAAAATCCATGTGCTGTTTTATTAATTATGCATCTAATAATTAATAATTCGAAAATGTGCAAGAAACTGTGAAGAAAATTATGAATATTTCTTTAAATTTTGGTTTATACTTTAATAAAGGAGATGATTGTTATGTACCGTGAAAACGCTATCTTTGATGTAGACCTCAAAAATCAGGACGAATGTTTTGATTTCTTGGTTGACCAAGCTTTTAAGACTGGTCTAATTTCTGATAAGGAATCCATCAAAGACGAATTAGTTAAGAGAGAAGAGATCATGAGCACAGCCTTGCTCCCACCTTTTGCTATTCCCCATGCAAAAAGTAGCAATGTCTTGGAGACTTCCTTAATCTTTTTAAGACTTAAAGATGAGATTGATTGGGATGGCTCTATGGTTAAGGTTGTTATCGCTCTATTTAGCAAAGACGGAGATGTTCACATTTCTCTGCTTGCTAATCTCAGCAGAAAACTTGTAGATGCAGAATTTAGAGATTTTTGCCTAAACGCATCTGAAGATGAAGTATTTGATAAAATACAAGAATTAGGAGAATAATATGAAAAAATTTGTTGGTTTATGTGCTTGCACTATGGGTTTAGCTCATACATTTATGGCTGCGGAAGCTTTACAAAAAGCGGCTGAAAAAAAGGGCTATGAATGCAAAATAGAAACCCAAGGATCTGATGGCATCCAAAATGAACTTACAGCTGAAGACCTAGCAGAAGCTGATGTTATTTTATTATCAACAGCTATCACTCCTCAAAATATGGAGAGATTTGAAGGTTATGAGGTTTATGAAGTAAGTTTGGCTGAGGCAATTAAAAATCCTGATGGTATTATCCAGGAAATAGAAGACGACTTAAATAGCTAGGAGGATTATTATGGCAATTACAAAAAGAAAAATCGGATCAGATAACAGCAGTCCCAAAAAAATTAATTCTAACATGAAAACCTCAAATTCAAAATTTACCGAGGTTCAAAAACACTTGATGACTGGTATTTCCTACATGATTCCCGTTTTAATCATGGGAGGACTTTTAGGTGCTATATCACAACTTATTCCTTATGTATTTTTAAAAATAGATCCATCAGTTTCAATAGTTGATGCTATGAATTCAGGTAATTTTACTGGAACTTCTCTTACAATGCTTAACTTAGCTGATATTTTATCAAAATTTGGATTCACCCTATTCGGTTTTGCAATTCCAATTTTCGCTGCATTCACCGCTAACTCAATTGGTGGTAAAACTGCATTAATATGTGGTTTTATGGGCGGTATAGTTGCAAACAAGCCGATAGAACGACTAGTTTTAACCGAAGGTGTTTTTGAAGGCGCTACCCCTGCACCTTCTGGATTTTTAGGTGGTTTATTAATAGCTTTCATTATAGGCTACTTTATAAAGTTATTAAATGAAAAAATCAAAGTAAGTCACAATTGGATGGCTTTCAAAACAACATTCCTTATCCCATTAATTGGTATACTTACAACAATGATACTTATGCTATACGTCATAACTCCATTTGGTGCATTCTTAAACGGTCAAGTTAAAAACTTGCTTGAATCTGCAGGACAAAGTGGACAAATAGTTTACTCAATCCTTCTATCTATATTTACAGCCTTTGACTTAGGTGGAGCTGTAAATAAAGCGGCAGGATTTGTTGCAACTGGGTTTACAGTTGATAAAGTAATGCCTATTACAGCTAGGGTTATAGCAATCGTTACTCCATCCATCGGTCTTGGCTTATCAACAATACTTGATAAATATATAGTAGGTAGAAGAGTTTATGATAGACAATTTAAAGAAGCTGGTAAAACTTCAATTTTCTTAGCGTTCATGGGAATAAGTGAAGGCGCTATTCCTTTCGCTCTTGAAAATCCAGCATTTACAGTTCCTCTTTATGTAATCGGTTCAGTAATAGGATCCTTATTTGCAGTTGTTACTGGAGCTGTTCAATGGTTCCCAGAATCAGCAATATGGGCATGGCCTCTTGTATCCGGTCTACTACAATATGTCGGTGGCATATTAATAGGTTCCCTATTTATAGCTATTGTAAATATACTATACAGGAATAACCAAATTAAAAAGGGTAAACTACCTGAGGTAAACTATGAATAAAGTGAATGTGATAGCTCATACCCATTGGGATAGAGAATGGTATTTTACATCCCAAAGGTCTGAGATTTATTCAACATTTGTATTTGATGAAATTCTTGATTTTCTTGATGAAAGTCAAGAATTTCATTCATTTTTACTAGATGGACAAACATCTATAATTAACGATTATCTAAAATTCCGTCCTGAAAAAGAAGAATTAGTAAAAAAACTTGTTAAAGAAAAAAGATTAATAATAGGACCTTGGTACACTCAAACTGACACCCTTGTAATTTCTGGCGAGAGTATATTAAGAAACCTTCTTTATGGAGTAAAAGATTCTAATAAATATGGCGGATATCAAAAAATCGGATACCTTCCCGATAGCTTTGGTATGAGTGCTCAATTACCAATGCTATTTAACCAGTTTAACTTAGAATACGCCGTTTTCAGAAGGGGAATTGCAAATCATCTTCTTGAAGACAGAGAGTTTATCTGGAAATCTAATGGTGGCTATAAAATAAAATCATTTAACATATATCACTACGGTGTGATGGCATATCCTCCAAATGATGCTAATAAAGAATATTTTGAAGAATTAATTTCTAAACTGAAAAAATTTGGTAATAAAGAACCATATATCTTATTTAATGGAGAAGATCAAAAACCTATAAGAAAAAATCTTCAAAAATTAAATAAGACTTCAGGAATGGATATAAAAATTACTTCATTAGAAGATTCTCTTGATGAATTATTTGAAGCTAACAAAGACAATTTGAAAGAATATTCTGGTGAATTTACCTTTGGACAATTTTCTAGAACTCACAAGTCTATTTTCTCAACAAGAGCAGATCTCAAAAATAAAAACAACTTACTCGAAAGACTTATTTCTCACAAGCTAGAGCCACTTATGAGTTTAGCTTATAATTTAGGATTAAGGTATGAATCAGAAATTATCGAGAAAATTTGGAGACTTATGCTTGATAATTCTGCCCACGATTCAATAGGAATGTGCAATTCAGACCTTACAAATAAATTTATAGAAAATCGCTACGATATAGCTTATGACTATGCTTCTAACCTCATTGATTTAATCTGTAGGAGAATTGGTGATAGAATACATCCTAAAGATTTCTCATTCCAAGCCTACAACCTTTCTCCAAATATTAGGGATGGCTTCATTAAGTTTGAAATCCTTGTGCCTTTTGAAAATTTTGAAATTAAAAGAGATGGCAAGAATATAGACTACCTAATCTTATCTAAAGAAGATTTTACAGATGACCTTAAAAAATCTCAAAAAGAAATAGGAGTCAATAATGAAGAATCTTCAAACCTTAATAATTATGATAAATTAAATAAGTTTGAAGTTATGATTTTCGATTCATTTCTTCCAATGGGTTATCAAACTTATGATATAATTGAATCTAAAGAGCTAAAGGAAATCGAAATTAATAAAACTTCCTGCGATTTTATAGAAAATACATTCTATAAAGTAATATTAGAGGATAATGGTCATGTCAAAGTTGTTGGAGATAGTAATATATCAGAAATATATCTAGAAAATAACGGTGACGAAGGAGATTCTTACGATTATTCAAGTCCAAACAAGGATTTGTATATAAACGAAGGCACTGTAGATAATATTAGAGTAGAAAAGAACATTTTCTTTGAAAAATTATCTTTTAACCTCAAAAGAATCCTACCATATAATCTCAAAGATAGGGAAAAAGGCGTTTTAAATGCCAATTTAATTTCTAAAATAGATATTACCCTATACAAAGGAAAGAAATTTATAGAAGTAAGCCAAGAAACTACAAACCAAATCCATGAGCACAGGGATAGGTTAGTAGTAGCAAGCAAGATTTCTTCTGACCATTCTTTATCTGATAATCAATTTTCTACAATAATAAGAGAAGTTGATTATGATAAATACTCTAATTGGAAAGATGAAAAGTGGGATGAAAAACCAAGAGGAATTGAGCCGATGATTTCTTTTGCTGGTTTAAATTCTGATAAAACTGTGCAAGTTGTAAGCGATGGTGTTAGGGAATATGAAATCTTAGATAATTCAAAAATAGCCCTCACAACTTTTAGATCAATTCCTTATCTAGGAAAAGAAGACCTTAATGATAGACCTGGTCGTGCTTCTGGTGTATACACAAAAGAATTAGGTCACGAAATAATTGGAAAAACTATCAAAACTACTTTTTATATTAGAGATTGTGATAAAAACTATTATGATATGCACAAGTTTGCCCATGATGCACTAAACAAGCCTTTTGTATATCAAGCTGGAGAAATCCTAGATAATACTAATAATTTTGTAATTCCTAAAGATCACAAAGCATTAGATAAGGATTATTCTTTACTAGAAGTTGAAGGTAATGTAATTTTCTCAACACTCAAAAAAGAAGAATATGGAGACAAACTTTTATTAAGATTGTACAATCCTAACATAGACAAGGAAGAAAAATATCTAATTAAAGGTAAAACTTCCAGCAATTTCTTAGCAGACGAGCTGACAGAATTAGAAAGAACCAATGTAATTAAAGCAAGCGACTTAGCAAATCTCAAACTTAACTAGGAGTTAATAATGAATCACAACGATGAAATCTTATTAGATTTTTTAAAAAAACAAAAATCATATATAAGCATAGATGAAATATGTGATTCAACAAACTTGTCAAGAAGAACAATTTATAATTGCTTAGATAGGATAGAGGAACATTTTAGAAATAAGTCAATTTCATATAAAATACACAAAAAGTATGGAGAAGGGATAAAGCTTGAAATGTTCACTAATAGTGAATATGACCAGAGTATATACCTAATTATTATTGACCTACTCAATGATAATTTAAAAACTATATCGTCTATTATGTCCTCTTACTACCTATCTTATTACTCTGCAAACAAGTATTTGCTCGAAATAAAAAATATTTTTGCTTCCTATAAAATAGATTTAGATATCAGGGAAAAAATAGGAATTGTTATAGAAGATAATTTCTCAAATAAGTATGACTTACTTAGAGATATACTTATTAAGTCCCCTGATGATAAAATTTTTGACAAACTCTTTCAAAAAATACTGGATAAAATTGATATAGATAAAATAAATTCAATAATTTATGTTTTTTCTATAAAGTATAATATCGATAAGAAAATCCATAGATTATTAAAGGCGCATATCTATTATATAATTAATAAAGACTTGGATGATTCAGAAAAGCTTGTGGATTCTCATTATCAACATTATGCGATAAGTATGTTTAACCTTATGAAGCTTCATTACATAGTTTTAAACAAAGAGCAAATAGCTAACTACTTAATCGGAGTATTTAAGAAAATAGATTTAAGTTCCTATTTTATTTATGACGAAAATATAATTATAAATGCTAATAATTTTATAAAACTTCTCAAAGACCATCTCTCCTACGACAATAATACCTATTTATTCGATTCTAAGGAAAAAGAGGAATTAATCCGCAAGCATCTTCTTCTAATGTTTTCGAGGATAAAAAAGGGAGAGAAAATAGATAATCCAGTTTACGATGATATCATAAAAAAACAAGCTTTTTATTTCAATGAAATTATGAATGTAGCTGAGGATTTCTACGATTTATATAATATCAATATCCCACTCTATGAAATCGCTTATATTGTTATATATATACTAAGTTTTGAGAAAGACAGTGTCCAAAAACAAAAAGCGGTTATTGTTTCAGATTTCAGAAGCGGTCTTAACCAATATTTAAAAACAGTCTTAGAGGCGAATCTTAACTGGATTGATTTTGAAAAAATTTTAACATATAGAGAATTTATAAATCAAGACTTTAACGACTATTTGGTATTTTCAACTATTGATCTAGAAACATCAGATTATTTTAAAATACCAATCAGCAATGACAATATCTTTGATGTAATAGATTTAAAAAAAGATGTTTATATAGAGAATAAGTTTATAAATATCTTAAATAAGGATACCTCTAGTTTTAATTTAGATATTGATAGCAAATATAAGGTTCTGAAATATATTGCAGATGTACTTTTAGAAAAAGGCCTAGTTGATGAAAATTATTTTGACTCTCTTTTAAAAAGAGAGGAACTTGAATCAACCGAGATTGGTAAAAAATTTGCTTTGGTCCACGGCAATCAAAAATATATAAAAAACAGTTCACTATCATTCATTAAGCTTAGAGAACCAATCAAATGGAAAGTAGATACAGTTCAATATATATTTGTAATAGCTGCTAAAGCTGAGGATTATAGCAAATATTCTATGAAAGAATTTTTCAAAATAATAAATATAGTATTAAATAATGGAGACTTAGAAGCAATTGATAATTATGAAGATTTGTTAAACTTATTTTTCAAATATATATTGTAGTTAAATCTTTATCTCTTGAATTTTTAAAAGTAATAATTAATACACACTTGAGCTCTCCAACATTTTTATGGTAAACTAAGTTATATAGTTTTAGGGGGCGCTATGGTTGAAAAACATTCGGACCTATATCCTAATTTGGGTCTTAGAGATATTATTGAAATGTTAAATAAAAATGATCGCGAGCGTTTGGCGCTTGCTTCTTATTCTACTGATGGTGTTGAGGTTGTTTCTGACCTTTCCTATAAGGACGACGGGGATTTATACCATTATTTTGATATTTATTACGGAAAATCTACTGGAAACGCCCTCCCTACTGTGATTAACGTCCACGGTGGTGGGCTTGTTTATGGGACTAAGGAGATTTGCAAACAAGCTTGCATTTATCTTGCCAAGTTTGGTTTTAATGTTGTTAATATCAACTACAGGCTCCTTCCTGATGTGACTTTTAGGGACCAAATCAAGGATGTCCTTGACGGTTTTTCCTATATTTACGATAATGCTTGCAAATTGAATCTAAATCCCGAAAAGATTTTTCTTACTTCTGATTCTGCGGGTTCTTTTTTGACCCTTGCGGCCTTTGCCCTTATGAAGGATGAAAATTTCAGGGAAATTTTTGACATCGACGCAAAAGATATTAGAATTTCAGGACTGGCTTTGATTTCACCTATGACTGGTCTTTTAAAATCAGGTTCTCTTTCCCTCATAAATGAGCCTGCAAGACGAGGCTTGACCCATAAGCAAATTCCTTTTACAGATGATATTCTAAAGGCCCTTGCCAATTTGCCTCCCACTTTGATTACAACTAGCGAGGAAGATTTTATCAGGGACCAAGCTCTTAGCGTAAAAAAATTCCTGGATGAGAAAAATATTAAAAGTAAATTACTAGATTTCAAGAAAACTTCTGCCCATCCTTTGGGTCACGGCTTTGCCATCACCCACCCAGACCTTGGAGAAAGCGGCCAAGTGTTTATGGAGATTAATAATTTTTTTAAAAAACTTTAAGAGGCTTAGGTCTCTTTTTTTGTTGGAAAGATGATTTTGGGGGTAAAAATAGATTAAAGATAGGAAAGGATGGCGTTTATGGCTAATATTATTTCTACAAATAGGAAGCTAGAATTTCAAGATTTTAAGAGGTCTGAATTGGCCGAAAGGCTGGGTAGGATGGCAAGGATTTGCTCCGACCTTAATATTCCAATTTTAATTATCGTTGACGGCTGGGAATCTTCGGGCAGAGGCTATGTGATTAAGGATTTGACCCGAGAGTTTGCCGCCAAAAATTTTGACGTGGCTGTGCCTGACAAGGACGATGCTTGGGATGATTCCTATCCATTTATAAGAAAGTTTTGGGTAAATGTGCCAAAGAAGGGCAATATAAAGATTTTTGATAGGTCTTTTTACTACAAGCTTTTTGAAAACTTAAAATTATCCGATAAGGAAATTGAGTCTAGGATTTCTTCAATCAAAAATACAGAAAAGACCCTTTTTGACGATCAAACAATCATTATCAAATTTTTCCTAAACGTCGACAAAGACGAGCAAAAGGCTAGAATTAAGGCCCTTAAGGATTCTGTCAAAAAAGATTTTTATATAGATGGCCTTGATAAGGACCAGGAAAAACACTACGAAGCCTATGAAAAACACTTCAAAAAATTACTAGAAGCCACAGATTTCCCTTATGCACCTTGGGATATAATCGACTCAAACGACAGGAAAGCCGCCTCCAAGGAAGCCTTGGGTATAGCAATAGACAGGCTAAGCCAGGGACTTGAAAGGGTCATTAGGCAAAGAAAGGAAAATGAAAATATCGAAAGGACCTATATCAAGGGCAAGTCAATCCTCAAGAATTTAGACCTTTCAAAGGAAATTTCCGAAGAAGACTACCAAAAAAAGAAGGATAGACTCCAAAAAGAAGTGGCAGATTTGATGTATAAATATTATGAAAAAGGCATCAGCCAGGTCTTGGTCTTTGAAGGTGTCGACGCAGCCGGAAAAGATGGTGCCATTGAGAGATTGATCAAGGAAGTTGACCCAAGACTTTACACAGTCTACGGGATTTCCGCCCCATCAAAGGAAGAATTAGAAAGAAACTATCTCTGGAGATTTTACACCAAACTTCCAAAAGACGGCTACGTCAGCATCTTTTCCCGCTCTTGGTACGGCAGGGTCATGGTCGAAAGAGTCGAAGGCTTCGCCAAAGTCAACGAATGGGACAGGGCCTACGGAGAAATTGCTAACATGGAAAAAGAAATCCACGACCATGGTAGCCTTGTCATCAAATTTTTCGTAACCATTGATGAGGACGAACAGCTAAAACGCTTCAAAGACAGACAAAGAAACCCAGACAAACAATACAAAATCACCGACGAAGACTGGCGCAACCGCAAAAAATGGGACCAATACCAAGAAGCCATGGACGAAATGCTAGAAAAAACCAACCTAGCCTACGCCCCATGGGTAATAGTAGGATCAAACCAAAAGAAATACGCTAGAATCAAAGTAATGGAGGAATATATCAAGCTTGCTAAAGAACATTTGAAAAAATTGGAAAAATAGACCATAAAAAATAGAACCAGTATCAAATCCTGGTTCTATTTTCTATTTTCACTCTTCCTCTTCTGGAAGTTTGTCTATATATTTTCTTTTTAGTTTGATTGATGATGGGCAGACTGCTATGCCGCCTTCTCCTGTTTCGCGGAGTCTTTCTGGTAGGCTGTCTCCTACTCTCTTCATGGCTTCTACTGCTTCATCGAATGTTACAAACATTTCTACCCCTGCCATGGCCATGTCTGCACTTGCTAGGGCGTTCATGATGCCGTTGGCGTTTCTTAAGTTGCATGGGAATTCTACCATGCCTCCGATTGGGTCACAGACTAGGCCCATGATGTTTAGGAGGGCTGCTGTTGCTGCGTTTTCTTGGATTTCGACGTCGTATCCTCTAAGGTAGCATACTGCTGCGGCTGCCATGGCTGATGCCGATCCTGTTTCTGCCTGGCATCCGCCTTCTGCACCTGCAAATGTTGCGTTATCAAAGATTACCTGTCCTATTTGGGTGGCTATTAAAAGGGCTTCGCAAAGTTTTCTGTCGTCGTAGTTATATTTGTTTAGCATGGTCATCATTGTTGCAGGGATAATACCTGCTGATCCTGCTGTTGGTGCTGCTACAATCCTGCCCATGGCTGCGTTTACTTCTGATGTTGATAGAGCGAAGGCCATGGCCATAGCTGGTGTTTCGCCTAGGACTGATTTGCCGCCTAAAAAGTATTCGTGCATTTTCTTTGCATTGCCGCCTGTCATGCCTGTCACGCTTCTGACGTCTTCTTCTAGGGCTCTTTTTGCTGAAGCCTTCATTACGTCTAGGGTTTTTTGTAGCCTTGCGAAGATTTCTTCTTCGGTTTTACCTGTGTTTTCTATTTCGTCTTTTATGGCTAATTGCCAAAGGTTAAGATTTTCTTCCTTGCATCTTTCCTTTAATAATTTCATTGTAGTAAGCATATTTAATCCTATCCTATATATTTCAAGAAGGTGAAGTCTTTGCCTTCCCTGATTTTTTCAAGGATGCCTTCTTTTAGTGGTTCGTCTAGCTCACAAACTAGCATTACATTATCGCCGTCTTTGATGGTTTTCATCATGTGGATGTTGTAGCCGTATTCAAAGAGGATGCCTGATACATGGGCAATTACTCCCTTTTGTTCGCCATAGGCCATAAAGAGGGTTGGTTTGGTTGCCTTATATTCAATAGCATTGCCATTTATCTTTGTGATTACAATCGCTCCCCCACCTATAGATGAGCCTTGGACTTCAAGTGGAGTCCTATCTGAGTATTTAAAGACGATTCTAACTGTGTTTGGGTGGACATCTCCAAGGTCTGTTTCAAAAAATTCATATTTGATCCCAGCCTCGTCCGCATAGTCGAAAGAATTTATTATCCTGTCGTCGTCTGGTTCAAAACCCAATACCCCTCCTACAAGTGCCCTGTTTGTGCCGTGGCCTTTGTAGGTTTTGGCAAAGGAACCGTGGAGGTAAAAATCAACTTCGTTGAAGTTCCTATCTACCATCCTTCTTGCAATATTACCTATTTTACAAGCTCCAGCTGTATGTGAACTTGATGGGCCAACCATAATTGGTCCCATTATGTCAAATACTGAAGAATTTACTGCCATAATATCTCCTTTTTAAATTATAAAGGGGCTGTTAAGCCTATTAATTTGTCATTAATATTGCCTTAACATCCCCTAATTTGCAAAAATTTTACTTTACTTATTTAACTGGATCTGCTACCCAGTCTTTGTCGCCTAATATGTTTTTGTGGTAGAACTTATCTACTGCTACTGCTAGAGCTGTATCACCTGAGATGTTTGCAGCTGTACCAAATGAGTCTTGGGTTAGGTATAGGGAAATAGCAAGTGAAGCCATAGCTGACTCTGGGCTAATTCCTACGATTGGTAGGAATGGAAGAGCTGACATGATTGCGCCACCTGGTGCGCCAGGTGCTGCTACCATTGCTACACCTAGGATACCGATAAGTTGGATCATTAGACCGTATGAGTGGTCCATGTTGTACATTGTTAGGATTGTGAAGACACAACCTGTGATTGTAATCATAGAACCTGGCATATGAACTGTAGCTCCTAGTGGAATTACGAAGTCTCTGATTGGCTTAGATACACCATTTGCCTCAGCACATTGTAAGTTTACTGGAATTGTTGCTGCTGAAGATTGGGTACCTACTGCTGTGAAGTAACCTCTAAGCTCGTTTTTAAGCATAGCAAATGGGTTTTTGCCTGAATAAGAACCTGCCACAAGGAACATTATTGTAATGTAGATTAAGTGTAGGGCTATGATACAAATAAATATCTTCCAGAAGATTGAAAGTACTGCAAATACAGAACCTGTGAATGCCATCTTTGCGAAGTTACCCATGATAAAGAATGGAAGAACTGGAACAATTGCTACTGCTAGTACTTGGGTGATGATTTGGTTAAATTCATCAACTGCACCGTAGAGGTATTGGCCAGAACCTTTTTTTCTTAACCATGAAATACAAATACCTAGCATAAAGGCGAAGATGATACCACTTGTTACTGTAAAGAATGGTGCTATGTCTACGCTAAAATATGGGTCAAGTTTGATTTCATCTGCTGCTTGGATAGCTGCTACTTGGCTCTCGCTGATAAAGTTTGGGAAGATTGCTCTTGACATAAAGTATGATGCAGAACCTGCAACAAGTGTTGAACAATATGCAATAGCTACTGTAATACCTAGTAATTTACCAGCACCTTCTCCAAGGTCTGCTATACCCTTAGTAACGAAAGCTAAGATCATAAGTGGGATTATGAATCCTAGGAAGTTACCAAAGATAGATGAAAATGTCACAAAAATTCTTACTATTGATTCTGGTAAATATTTACCGATTAGAATACCAAGAAGGATACCTAATAACATTCTTGGAATTAAACCAATTTTTTTCATTTTTCTCTCCTTTTAATAATATAATATGTAAACCTTTGCAATTTGGTAGAAGAAATTAATAGAAATGAAAATATTTTAGAATCTTAGCCCCAGACCCTAAAAAAATAATTTTTTTATAAATTTGGTCATCTCTAAGAAAACCATTCTTTCTACCAGTTAAAATTATATATGATAAAAACCTTTATGTCAACACCTTTAAGAGGATTTTTGTGATAATTTTTGGAAATCAAATTTTCCCAATATATCTAAAATGTCTTGTTTGTCACTTTGTATGCCCTTACAATTTGTGTGATTTTAGAAAAATATTTTATCAAAAATTTTAGTTAATTAAATTATTAACAATTATTTGCACACCTTTTCCTAACTTTTTTTAATAAGCTAGGACAGGTTTTCTTTTATCAATTTTTTAATATTTTCTATAATTTTTGCATCTAATTTGGCCTACAGCGGACCAATCCATAGGGACTGTATTCACTTACTAGGTCCCCTTGTGGATCAAAGGCCCTCATAATAAAAGTGACCTGGCCATTTTTGCCTTCTTTCCAAATTTTTTTGTTAATAATTTCTACTTCTATAGTGTATTTTACATTGGCAAATACCGGCTTGTGCCATCTTGCATATGAGATTCCAATCCCTGCTATCATCCCTTCCCTGTCTTTTTTTGTCTTTACCCACTGGCCCCAAAAAGCCATATTGGAAAAAGATCCTGGGGCTATTATTTGACCAAAGGGGGATTTTTCGGCAGCTTTTTTGTCGGTGTGAATTGGTCTTGGGTCGTATTTTTCCCCGTAATAGATGAGCTCTTCTTCTGTAAAGCTGATTGGCTCAATATCTTTATAGATCATACCTATTTCATAGTCTTCAAAATACATTAGATTGACCTCTCTTGTCTAATAAATTTCTTCCCATATTGGTCTCTGGCCTGGAGCAAATAACGGCAAGACCCCTTGAGGGCAGCCTCTTTTAAGTTATTTATTTCTCCCCCTAGCTTCCTATCAATAATCAGACCCAAGTCTGTGACTTCAAAATCTGTCATCATGGCATAGTCGCCGTCGCTGTCGCCCCCAACTAAGATTGGCCCATAGTTAGTTTCATTTTGAATTAGCTTTCTAATGGTTTCTGACTTGCCAGCTTTTTGGGTAAGTGGAAAATAGTGGTCGAGTTCTGGGAGGACTTTCCCTTCATCATCCTTGGCTAGTCTTAGGCCAAGGACTTTTTTCTCATCAAATTTATAGGAATTTTTAGTCGCAAAAGCCCTTACTATGTCAATGAAGGATGCTGATACAACGTAAACATCAATTCCTTCTTGCTCTAGGGTGTGGAAAAGATTAGCCATTTCTGGAATATCGCCCATGCCTACAAAATAAGAAACTGAAATCCTGCCAGCTTCTGATTCCATTTCTGGAGATGTGAAAATCTCCCTCCTAGCCTCTTGTTTTTTTACAAAAGCGAAAGCTTTCTCACAAAATTCTTCAATTTCATTTTGCTTGTAATTTGTAAAAAGAAAGGTCATCCAGCAATAAGGATCTCTGGCATTTTTGTCATATTCAGCCGCCTTGTAGCGGAAAATCATCTTTGCCACAAATTCCTTATAAACATTGGTTTCTTTGATTATTTCAAAAGGAAGGTCCCCACCCAACCTATCGGAAGTCCCATAAAGCCTCCTATAGGCTTCGTATATATCATTTGAAATCTTATCAATATTAATAGGCTTACCATCAAGGTTTCTATAAGGGTCAGCAAAATCTGATTTATCAACGTTTTTCCTAATAATTTTATAAAGCTCGTCAGGATTTATTTTGAAGGCGAGATTTGTCACCAAATAATAAAATGCCGCCTCTTCCACATCTCCGATTATAGAGGTATTGTCCCAGTCAAAGACTGCAAAGGGATTTCTTTCTGGATTATAAGCTGGATTATCCCTGCCGTGGTCTCCTATTAACTTGTTTAAAAATTGAAAGGCCCTGTCATTCCAAGAGCCTTTTTTGATATATTCTTTCATTTACACCATCTTTTTTGGATCTACTATTTTTATAAATTCTTCATCTGTCACAAAGCCCAGCCTCTGGTTAGCTTCTCTAAGACTTAGGCCTTCCTTGTGGGCAAATTTCGCCATCTCGCTTGCCTTATCATAGCCTATATGTGGGGAAAGGGCTGTGACTAACATGAGGGATTTTTCAAGATTTTCTTTGATTTTTTCCTCATTAGGGCCAAGGCCCTTCACAAGGTGGATATTAAAGGAATGGAGGCCTTTGGATAAGATTTTTACCGAATCCACCATCTTGTAAATTATTAGAGGCATATAGGCATTTAGCTCGAGTTGGCCAAGAGAGTTGGCCATGGTAATGACCTGGTCATTTGCCATTACTTCAAGGCAAATCATTGCAAGCATCTCAACCTGGGTTGGGTTGACCTTGCCCGGCATGATTGATGAGCCTGGCTCATTTGACGGAATAATTAATTCGCCAATGCCTGTCCTTGGTCCTGATGATAAAAATCTTATGTCTTCTGCGATTTTTAGTAGGTCTGAGGCAAGGATTTTGATAGCCCCGTGGGCCTTGGCCATGCCATATTTGCTTGATAATTGGAGGAATTTATTGGAATCAGCCTTCAAATCTAAATCTGTAAGTTCTGATAAGACTTCAGCCATTTTTGTATCGTAGCCTTCCTTGGTATTTAGGCCTGTGCCAACAGCTGTCCCGCCGATTGCCAAATATTCCAAGGCCTTGGCAGATTGTCTAATATAATCCCCGTCCCTTTTTATAAGGTCCCCGTAAGTTCTAATTTCATCTGATAGCCTAAGAGGAGTTGCATCTTGGAGGTGGGTCCTGCCGGTTTTTATGATTCCTTCAAAGTCCTCTGCTCTTTTGTAAAACTCATCAGCGATTTCATCCACTTCTGGAAGTAATTTTTCATTTATCATCCTTAGGCTTGTAAGGTGGATAGCTGTTGGAAAAGAGTCGTTTGTTGACTGGCTCATGTTTACGTGATCGTTTGGATGGATTAACTTTTGACCCAAAATTTCATTTGCCAAGTGGGCTATAACCTCATTTACATTCATATTTGTCTGAGTGCCTGACCCTGTTTGATAAACTGTAAGTGGAAATTGGTCCTCATAGCCACCTGCCAAAACCTTGTCACAAGCTTTAACAATGGCTTCTTTATAGACATCATCAAGTTTGCCCTGGCTATTATTTACTATTGCCGCTGCCTTTTTAACAATAACCATAGATTTGATTTGCTCAAGGGGCATGATTGCCACTCCTTGTGGGAAATTTTCGTAAGACCTCTGGGTTTGAGCTCCCCAGACCTTGTCATTTGCGACCTTGATTTCCCCCATGGAATCTTTTTCTATCCTAAAATCCATTAGTGTGTCTCCATATGTTCTTCATCTAAGATACCCGGTTTGGTCATCTTTCTATAGTCTAAAATCTTGTCAACCTCAGCACTTGTCATGAGGCCTTTTTCTAAAATTATCTCCCTAATTGGCCTAGACTCCTTCATTGATTGTTTGGCGATAGCTGAAGCCATATCATAACCAATATGTGGGGCAAAGGCGGTAATTATTCCTACAGAATTTTCTACCTTAGCCCTTAGTTTTTCCTTGTTGGCTGTGATGCCTTCTATGCAATTAAGAGTGAGTGTTTGAATTGCTCCCCTAAGGCTTGTTATTGACTGGATTAGGGCGTAGAAAATTATAGGTTCAAATGCGTTTAACTCTAATTGACCAGCCTCAACTGCCATGGTTACTGTTAGGTCATTGCCTACAACCAAAAAAGCAACCTGGTTTACAACTTCTGGTATTACTGGGTTTACCTTGCCTGGCATGATTGAAGATCCTGCCTGTTTGGCTGGTAGGTTGAAGTCTGAAATACCTGTTGTCGGACCAGAAGATAAGAGTCTTAGGTCATTTGCCACCTTTGAAAGGCTGGCTGCAAAAGTTTTTAAAACTGAAGAAGTGAATAAAAATCCATCTAGGTTTTGGGTGGAGTCTATCAAATCTTCTGCTTGTTTTAAATCGAGGCCTGTGATTTCCCTTAGGACCTTGTCGATATTTTCTACAAAATCATCGTCAGCGTTAAGGCCAGTTCCCACAGCTGTGCCGCCTAGGTTGATTGAAGAAAGCTCTTCGATGGCCTTTTTAAACCTCAAAAGCCCCCTTTCCACAACCCTAGAATAGGCCTTAAATTCTTGGCCTAGGGTGATTGGAACAGCATCTTGAAGCTGGGTGCGGCCCATTTTTACATAGTCGTCAAAGTATTCTGCCTTTTTATCAAGGGCTACGATTAGTTTTTCTGTATCTTCCGCAAGGTCTTTTATATAGCGAATTATAGCGATTTTGCCAGCTGTCGGTATAACGTCGTTGGTGGATTGGCCGAGGTTTACGTGGTCGTTTGGGTGGATGTGTTCGTAGTGACCAAGAGTCCCGCCGAGGGCCACATTTGCAATATTTGCAATAACTTCGTTGGCATTCATATTAAAAGAAGTTCCTGCCCCACCTTGGATAGGGTCAACGATAAAGTCTCCTATATATGAGCCTGCTAAAACCTCATCACAAGCGGCAACAATAGCTTTGCTTTTCTTATCTGAAAGAATGCCAACCTTGTTATTTTGAATAGCACAAGCCTTTTTAATTTCAACAATAGCCCTAATAAAATATGGGTCCATAGCCTTGCCCGTAATTTTGAAATTTTCGTAGGCCCTATAAGCATTTGCTCCATAATAAGCGTCTTTTGGAATCCTAAGGTCTCCTAAAGAATCTCTTTCAATCCTATAATCTGTCATCTCTATCTCCTTTTGCTTTATCTAAATTTAAAATGCTTTATAAGCTTATTATAAACCAAGCAAACGGTTTTTCCAAATAAATATACAGGACCTATAAATGATTTTTTTTAAAAAAAGAGTCCCAAGGACTCTTTAGAATATTATTTTCTTTTTTTACTTGCAAAGAGAGCTGTTGAACTTGCTCCTAGAGTTAGGATAGCTGCTATTGAAGATGCCACGCCTGTTTTTGCGTTTTTGGCTGCAGCTTTAGTTCCTACTTTCGCTTCTTCTTTTTTATCTTTCTTTGTAGCTTCGCTTGTTGAGTCTGCCTTCTTAACTTCCTTAACTTTTTTGCTTGAAATTTTTTCTTCTTTTTTCTCGCTTGCCTTTTCTGTAGCTCCGCTCTTTTGATCTACTTTTTCAGCCTTTGCTGGCTTAGCTGATGATTTTTCGTTTTTGACATAGACTATATCACCATTTTCAAAATATGTTCCATCAGCAAATTTAACTAGGGCTACAGGTTTGATGAATTTCGCATCTGCAGGTAGTTTGGTGATTTCTATTTCATAGCCATCTTCCACTTCCCTTATTATGTAATCATCTTGAGGGAGTTCTTGTTTTTTGTATTTTGGTGTTGCAGCTGATACTCCATCAAGCTTCATTGCCTGATAATCAGCTTCTGTAACATAGTTTAATTTTATAAATTTATTTTTGCTTTCTCCAGATTTTTTTAGGCCCTTAAAGCTTGATTTAATCTTGATTTTATTATCCCTAAGTCCTACATAAGCTTTATTGTTGTGAGGATTCTTATTTGTTCTCTCACCCACTACTTCAAAATTTACCAAGGCCTTATGGGTATAGTCTCTAAATAAACCTTTCTTCTTGCCATCTACTTTCTTAAAAGGAATCTTTTCCATTTCTTCAAGCTTAGCTTGGTCTATAGATTCATCAGCTAAAAGCTCTTTTGCCCTTGCTATGGCCTTTTTGATATCTTCCTTGGTTTGTCCTTCGTAGGCTATAGCTGGATTGTCAACAGATTCTTCATCCATTGAGTCTAAATATTTTTTAAGTTCTTCCTTAGCCTTAGCAACTTTTTCCTCAAAAGCCTTTGTTTCATCATCCTGTGTGGCTTCATCACTAAGTGATATAGGATTTTCAACATCCTTCTCTTCACTCATAGTTTCTTGCTTAGGCATCTCTTCCATTACCTGACTGGCATCTACTCTTCCAGGCACTATATTAATCGCCAATAATAAGGCTAGGGCTAAGCTTACTTTATGTTTTACTTTCATAATTCCTCCAAATTTATATAATAATTATCCTAAGCTATTTAAAGCTTATTGTTAGTTATTTATTTAATTAACCCTTATAATTATAATAAAAATTTAAAAGATTGTCAATAACGATTATCATTATCCTATATAAAAAAAGCTCCTCATTTCTGAGAAGCTCTAAATATCTTATATTATTTGCTATAAACTAATTTGCCATTTAAAAATGTTTTTTCTAGGTTCATATCATAATCAAGAACTATAAAGTCAGCAGGGTAGCCTTCCTTAAGCTTGCCGCAGATATTGTCTATACCAACAGACTTGGCTGGCACAAGGCTTGCCATTTGGATAGCTTCAAAGATATCAGCAATTTCCCAATCAACTACGTTTTTAACAGCTTCCTTTAATTTAAGTATAGAACCTGCAAGAGAGCCGCCGTCCTTAAGCCTTGCTGTGCCGCCCTCAACCCTAACAGGGAAATCTCCTAGCATGTAGTCCCCATCAGCCATACCGCCAGCGCTCATACAATCGGTAATTAGGGCAACCTTGTCCCTACCCTTGGCGTTCATTAGGATATTTGCAGCATTTGGATTTACATGGTGGCCGTCACAAATCAGCTCTGAAATGGCATCTGTAGACATAGCTGCCCCAACCATTCCTGGTTCTCTGTGGTGGAGACCGCTCATGCCATTGTAGGTGTGGACAAAAATATTTGCCCCAGCGTAAACAGCTGCCACAGCCTGGTCAAAAGTCGCATCAGAGTGTCCAAGGGCAACTCTCACTCCCATGGCGTTAGCCTTTTTGATAAAGTCTTCTGCTCCTTCTCTTTCAGGAGCGATGGCGATTTTATTTACCAAACCATCTGAAAGCTCAATCCAATCCTTTAAATAATCGATTTTTGGATCTGACATGTAGGCAGGATTTTGGGCACCCTTGTATTTCTCAGTGAAAAATGGTCCTTCAAGGAAAATTCCCCTGACCTTGGCTCCTTCTACATCTTTATATTCTGCTGCAACTCTTTTGAGGGCAGCATCTGTCTTTTCCTTGGAATCTGTAAGGGTGGTTGGCAAAAAGCTTGTAACCCCACACTCCAAAAGTCCCTTAGAAATAACATTCAATGCCCCTTCTTCAGCATTCATTATATCCTTGCCAGCATAGCCGTGGATGTGGGTGTCGACAAGACCAGGAGCTACAATTTCTCCTAAATATTCGTATTCATCTGGTTCGTTTTTAGAAAATCCAACAATGACTCCATCCTTAACTTCCATAAAATAGTCTTCGAGCATAGAGTCTTCTAATATAAAATAATCAGCCTTAAAAAACATAAATCCTCCGTAATTTTAAATAAACAAAATCTTCTTTTATATGATACCCGATATATTCACTTAAATATAAGAAAAATAAAAAATAGGCGGATAAATACCACCTGCCTGTCAACCAGATTATCCCCGCTCCTATCATCAAATAAAAGACCAGTCTTTTCGACCTTTTTTCCAGGAGCTTGGCCGATAATTAGGATTTTACAATCCTTATTAAACTAAAAAATCAGACCAAGGCCCCTAGCCGTGTAGGACCTATTTCTGGAATCTACCTTAAGTTTATCTATTATTTCTTTTTCCTTCATGATGTCTTCAAAAACAATATTTAAAAGTCTAGTACTAGATAATAGTTAATTACTAAATACCTACTAGTAACATCTTGCGACTAATTTAATAAGCACTCAACCCTTTTTACTATTAGATCTGTTAAATGGAAGTCATCTTTCTTATATATCCACTCCAAAAGACTCCCTCTAATTACGGCTTTTATAGAATCAGTATAGAAATACGAATCATAGGTGTTTGAAATTTCTTTATTTTCAATAGCTTCCTCTAATATAGACCTTAATATCTTCCACATATCGTGATCAGGTCTAGATATTATATCTTTTCTTACTTTAGCTGTTGATATGAGGACATTTGCATAATATCCCCATTCTTCCACAAATTCTCCAAAGCTTCTTACAAAACATATGGCTGCTTCTTTGGAATTTTTTTGTGACCTTATGATCTCTTCATTATCAAAAAAGTATTCATTTAAAACCTCAAACATATCATCGACTATTGTATCTTTAGAATCAAAATAATGATAAAAAGTTCCTATTGATATATTAGCCTCTTCACAAATTTGTTTTATAGAAATGTTTTTAAGGCCATCTTCGTCTATCAAGCAAGCTATTGTATCTACTATTTTCTTTTTTTTATCGTTAACATGTATTTTTCCCATAGTATTAACATACCTCACTTCTGTAACATAAAAAGCATGGACCTAGGCCCATGCTCTTACTTTATTTACTACTTGCAGCGCTCTTTCCAGCTATTCTACCATTGACTACTGTATCTGGTATAGCGTTTCCGCCCAGTCTGTTTGAGCCATGGATACCGCCTGTTACTTCTCCAGCAGCATATAAGCCAGGTATTATCTTTCCATCCTTATCAATAACTTGACAAGCCTCATTGATTTGAAGACCACCCATTGTGTGGTGGATAGTAGGCACTCTTCTAGATGCATAAAAAGGTCCCTTGTCAAACGAATCTTGGAGCAATTTCTTTCCAAAATCATCCTCTTTTTCACCAGCGACCACTTTATTATAGTCATCTACTGTGGCTTTTAGATTTTCTACAGGAACACCCATAGCTTCAGCCAATTCTTCTATAGTATCGCCTTTTACAGCTACACCTTTTTTAACAAGTTCTCCTATTTCTTCATTGAAGTCATTTTTAACAGTTTCATCCGTATATTCATGTGCATCATGTAAAATCCACATTTCTTTACCATCTTGTTCCATCAGTCCTTGGGTTAATACATCTCGTCTTTGGTCTTCAGCAACAAATCTCTTGCCTTGATTATTTACAAATAACTGGTTAGCAGCATTTATTGAAATATTCCCTTGCATACCACCTGTTTTTGGGTCTCCTACCGGTAAGAGTTGAATCCATTCCATTCCTACAAGGTTTGCTCCAACTTCTTCACCCATAATAATACCATCACCAGTAGCACTTACTGCGTTAGTAGAACCAAGTTTTTCTAAGCCTTCCCAGTGGATGCCGTATTTTTTAACAAGGTCCTTATTTCTAGCAAAGCCACCTGTAGCCATAACTACACCTTTTTTTGCTTTTGCTATGATCTTATCATTTCCTTGTTTAGCTTCAACTCCCACTACCCTACCGTCTTCAACAATTAAATTTTCAGCCTTAGCTTCATAAATAATCTCAGCTTTATCCCCAGCCTTGCCTATATATTCCATATAAGCTTCTATAGGGCCAGTTGTAAGAGGTTTAACAAATTGGTGAGTTCTTGGCCACAAAGCGCCAGTTACTGTGAATACTTCATCAACGAAGTCTACACCTAGGCCCTCAAGAATACCTATTGATTCTTCAGCTCCCTTGGTAAATTGATAAATGAGATTTAGATCTCCTACATAGTCTCCACCTCTATAAGTTTGAAGAGCATGTAATTCTACCGAATCAAAGGTATTTTCCATTCCACTTTTTTCGTATTCAGCTACTTGCTCTTTTAGTTTATCCATGAGTTCTTGGTGAAGGTCATTCTTTGCCTCTTCTTCGTAGTATGACTTTACAGATTCGAAAGTATCCTTCCTCATTGGCATTTTATCTTGCCTTTTTTTATCTACTGCATTATATTGACCGCCTGCTATAATTGTAGACCCACCTACTGTTGGCATTTTTTCCAACACTAATACACTAGCACCTTCCTCTAAAGCTGCCACAGTAGCTGCCAAGCCTGATCCACCACCGCCAATAACTACAACATCGTATTCTTTTTCTATAGTTTCGCCATCTTTATTCGCTTCTTTTGATTCTTTCATGAAATCATCTGTATTGGCACCCGCCGCTTCTAAAGCTTTTTTGACAGCATCTATTATAGCTTTTGATGTGTATGTCGCTCCTGATATAGTATCAACATTGATTTTTTGTTCTTTTACTATCTTCTCAGGTATTTGTTTCAAGGCTGGATCTGCAATTCCTTCAGTTTCTTTATGGTCTACAACACTTACATCCTTGATTTCTCCATCCTCGTATGTAATTTCTACCTTTACATCTCCATTGAGACCTTCACCTTTGCCTTCAAATTTTCCAGATTTCGAAGTAGAATCCTCTTCTGTCTTTGCTTCTTCCTTAGGACCAACATCTTTATTACCACAAGCACTGGCAAATAAAATTGATAAAGATAAGAGTCCTGCCAACAATTTTTTAGCTTTCATTTTCCCTCCATAATAATATAACAGAATATATAAATAGAATATATTAATAGAATATTCTATTATATTATTTCATATTGTTTATGTTTTGTCAAATGTTTTTTGCTTATTAAAACTAATTTCCACATATCATTCTCAAAATACTGTTAATACATATCTAAATACTCGAAATTATTTAAAGACCAAGAGTTAAAACTCAAGCAAAACTAGTCAAAAAAACCCCTCCATCCGTATTCCGGATTTTGGGGTTTAGGTCATAAACTAAGCTGTTTTTACGCTTCTTCTATTTTATCAAATACAGAATGAGCTGTTTGTTTTAGGACTTCGTTTAGGGTTTGGATGTTTTCCTTGCCTGTTGTTTCTAGCCATTTTTTAGCTTCTGCTTGGTCTTTTCCGAAAATTTCTACTGAGTCTTTCCATGTAGCTCTACCGCATAGTACTCCGTTGAAGTTTGCTTCTGCTTCTTTGGCAAGTTTCAATGTTTCTTGGAAGAGGCTTGCTGTAATTCCTCCTGATAGGAAGATGTATGGTAGGTTGGTTGATTCAGATTGGTCTTTGAAATGTTTGATTGCTTCTTCTCTTGTATAAACTGCTTCTTCCTTGCCTAGGCCTTCTACAAAGTTCATATTTGTTGGTGTTTCTACCTTTAATACGTCTACCTTGTATCTTGGATCTGAGAATTCTTTCATGGCGCTGTTTACCTTGTGTGGTCTTACTTTTGCGTATTCAGCGTTCTTTTCTGAGTCCATGTTTCTGTCGTAGGTGATGATTTCAAGGAAGTGTGGTAGTCCTAAACCTTCACATTCATAGCCTACTCTTTCTACCCATGCTTTTTTGATGTCGTTGGTTTTTTCTTCGTCATCGCAGTCGTAGTAGAGAAGGGTTTTTATTGCATTTGCTCCCATTTCTTTAGCTCTTAGAACGCTCATGAAGTCGATTAGGCGTGGTAGTCTTCCTTCATCGTATTCGTCATAACCTGTTTGTTCGTAGGATAGGATGAGGCCTGCATTTTCATCTTTAGCTTTGATTCCTTTTTCTCCATAGATTGGGTCAAGTAGGATTGATGATGCGTATGGTGTTAGTTCTTTTGATACTAATTCCTTGTAGGCGCCGATACCTTCAACGTTATTTAGGTCTGGGTTTGCTTTTTCCATCATTTTTTCCATTGATCCTCTTTGGTCAATGGCAAGAGCTGCTATGGCTCCATCTTCATTTACTAATATTTTTAGGTTTGCTAATTTTTCTTTTGATATTTTCATTTTTATATTTCCTCCACTAGGATTTGCTCGTAGTATTTATCAAACTTTTCTATTTCTATATGGGCTATTTCTTCTGTTAGGACATTTAAAAGCCCACATGTCATTGAGGTTTTAATCACTTCTTCAGGTTTTTTATCCCTGGAAATGGCAAAGATTGCCCCTGCTAGGGATGAATCGCCACTGCCAACAGGATTTACTGCTGTAACTTTTGGAACACTTGCCTTAAAAACTCTATCCCCAACTTTTACAACAGCTCCATCTGAGCCTAGGGATACAATTACATATTCTATCTCGCTTAGAGGAGATTTTTCTAGGGCGTCTTTGATATTGTCTTTGGTAATTTCCTCGCCTAATAAATCTGCCACTTCTGTTTCGTTTGGCTTGATTAAATCCGGCTTGATATCAGCGTTTACAACATCTTTTAGGGTCTGCCCTGAAGTGTCAACTGCAACGAATATACCTTTATTTTTCCCATAAGAAATTATCTCTTTATAAAAACTTGGATCAAGGCCTTTTGGAAGGGAGCCTGACATAGAAATTACCTTGCAACCTTGGCTTATTTGGTCAAGTTTATTTATAAATTCTTCCCTCTCAGCCGGGTTGATGGTTGGGCCTGCCTCAAGGATTTCTGTTTGCTTTCCTTCATGAAGGATAGCAAGGCAGTTTCTTGTTGGCTCTTTAATCTTGATAAATCTTGCCTTTTGGCCCTTTGCTTCGAGCCCTTCTTCTATAAATTCACCAAGCTTGCCTCCCACAAAACCAGAGTGGACAACTTCCTCTCCTAGGTCGTGGAGGACATAACCCACATGGATGCCCTTGCCGCCAGCGTGTTTAATAACCTTATCAGTCCTTGTAACTCCGTCGATATTAAATTTATCGAGCTGGTAGGACATATCTACAGAAGGATTTGCTGTAATGGTTAAAATCATCTTTTCTCCTTTATAGAAATTTCTATCTTACAATTTCGCTATATTTTTCTATCTCTGAAGCTTGGTCAGAGGTTATTTTTGAATCTGTAATAAATCTTGCATCTTCTATATTATAAAAATGATACAAGTCTTCATATCCAAGCTTGGAGGAATCTGAAACTAGGTATCTGTCAAAGGAATTATCAAGAATCATCTTTTGCAAGATCCCTTCTTCTGGGCTATAGGTGTAGGCCTTACCCTTATTTACTCCGTTGATGCCTATAAAGGCCTGGTTAAACCTCATTTTTGACACAATGTCTAGGCTTAAAGGCCCAACAAAGGCCCCTGTCACCCTCCTAAATTCCCCTCCAATTAGCTTAATATTTACATTATCAAGAAAGACTAATTTCTTAAAAAGGTAGAGTGAATTGGTGAAAATATTGAGTTTCTTTTCTCCAATAAATTCGCTAACATATTCTATAGTTGAACCTGCTCCCAGAAAAATATTTTGGTCAGGAAGCATTATTCCATTGATTTTCTTGGCAATTTCTATCTTCAAATCCTTGTTTTGGAGTAGTTTTTCTTCGTTTGAAAACTCCCTAGGCCTCGCCTTTTCAACCTTACTCGCCCCGCCGTGGATTCTAACGAGGAGGTTTTTATCTTCAAGCTCCTTAAGATCACGCCTGATGGTCATATCTGTCACATCAAGGAGGTCTGTCATTTGAGAAACCTGGATAATGTCGTTTTCTTTTAACTTGTCTAGAATTATTTTTTGTCTTTCTTCTTTTAACATTTGTTATCCTATCAATTAAAGAGGCACTAGTAAAACTAATGCCCTCTTAAAGTTTAATTTTATTCTTTAGTTTCAGATAATACTCTAAACCAATAGGCACTTATCTTTGGATATCTTTTTTTGTATCAAATCTATAAAGGAGGAACCACATCTCTTATTATAGCTATTTGACCATCTAAACACCCTCATAAAATTACATAGGTAATGTCATTTGACATTCATTTGTATCTTTTTAATTTGCTTTTTGTACTACTTTTAAATGTTTGTTTATATAGTTAATTCTAACATCACAATATAAGTGTGGTTTTCATTTAATTCTTCCTTAATCTCAATACTATTTTATATGATATAAATCTTTTTGCAATTTTCGTATTTAGAAAATATCATCATTATTTTGTATACGACTTGTAACTAAAGAATGCATTAAATATTACTTATATTATTTTTTGATTATAAGATATCATAGTCTTAAAATAACAAATTTCAATCCTTTATTCATCTCATTTTTTAGTTATTATATATGAAACATTGATCCATACAATAATTTTGTTACTATATTAATTAATTTTTATCGAAGATAGCTGTTTGTCCCACCTTCTATCACCTTGTTCAAAAATTATTTTTAGATAATTTGTACCTTCTGGCAATTGATTTGAAGGATATACATTTATATATTCCCAATAACCGCCAGTTAATCTTGGAGAATCATATTGATAATCTACTTGTTCCCAATTTTCTCCATCTTCAGAGACTTCAAATCTCAAACCATCTAAAACTTTATAGTAATAAATAGATGCTCTAAAATCAGTTAAATCATCTAGTTTATATACTATATATTCACTTGTTTTCTTAGTTCTTCTAGCTCTAGAATAATCATGATCAAATCCATTATATGGATTGTGAGAATCTAGATACCAATTATCTGATCGATAACTAATTTTTGACCAATCATCTAAATTATCATCTATCCTATAATCAATTGATTCCTCTGAAATTTGATCAAATATATTGCCTACAAAAGTTGCAGTTGTATATCCACTAACATTTAATCTCACACTTCTATCATTTACAATTAAATCTGGAAGCTTTTCTAAGTTATACTTGCTATTTGTTACATATGGTGTTAATTTTTGCATATCAATATCATCAAATGTCAAGTCAATGCTTTCATTATTTTGACCATTATTAACAGCCACGATTACAATATCTCCTGTATTTTCATTTTTGTAAGCTGATAAGTAAAGATTTCCTGTCGGATTTTCCGTTACACCAATTCTTTTAAATCCTGGCTTTATAAATTTACTATAGTTTCCCATAGAATATAATCTTTTAGCATCTATATAGTTATTTTTGTCTGTAAGTCTTATAAGACTTTCGTTGTTATTTTTATAAGCTGCCCCCAACCAAAATACAAATGCATTAGCATCAGCTTTTGTTAATGTATCGTGAATGTTTTTTGACCAATTTACACCATCTTTAAAACCTGTATCTGACAACATTGTTTCAGAAGTTTCTGTCACCCATACTTTCTTATCATTAATTTTTGCTTGTTCAAAAAAATATGGCTTACCATGATAATAGTGTGTTCCTATTATATCCACACTATCTAAAGCTTGTTGATCACTATATATAGATTTTAGTCTCTTATCTGAAAAAGTTGCTTCTTCTCCCACAATTATCTTAGTATCTAGATTTTCTCTTTCAAATGTAGGTTTTAGATAATCTTTTACAAACAATCTAAAATCTTCGCCACTCCATAGATTTGACTGCCAACTAGCTGCATACTCTGGCTCGTTCGCAATAGAGATTGCATCAATTTTTATATCGTGATATAGATTATAGCCTTTAACATACTCAGCTAAATATTGTGCATATTCGCCATAGTATTCCCTCTTTAATTTTCCACCGCGAGTTATCCTATTGTTTGTCTTCATCCAAGCAGGTGGAGACCACACTGTACTCATAAAGGTTTCTACACCCCTATTTTTAGCTTCATGCATTACCCATTGTTCTGGCTGGTAGGCTGTAAAATCCCAAGTATTAATATCAGGGTGAATAGTTGGCATATTTAAGCCATTTCCTACTTCGCTTCTCAGTATACTTAAACCAATACCATTTTCATCAGAAAATAACAAATCCATTAATTCATCTCTTTTATTATGTTCATAGATTTGGTCAGCGTAAACATCCGCAGACTGTGATACTCCAAAACCATCTATTTCTTGATATTCTATAGATGACTTTAAATCCGCTTGAGGAATTTGTGTATCGGCACTAACTCTACTAATAGGTAGAAGGAGACAAATTAACAAGGCTATTATTAAATTTAAATTTGTTTTTTTCTTTTTCATATTAATCACTCCAGTACTTTAGATTTAGATAATTTTTTAAACCAATATGCACTTTTCTTTGGAAATCTCTCTTGGGTGTCAAAGTCTACATAGAAAAGGCCATACCTCTTCTCATAGCCGTTTGACCAAGAGAATACATCCATGAGTGACCATAGGAAGTATC
Source organism: Anaerococcus degeneri (assembly GCF_017874475.1). Lineage (GTDB taxonomy): Bacteria > Bacillota > Clostridia > Tissierellales > Peptoniphilaceae > Anaerococcus > Anaerococcus degeneri. The sequence continues at coordinate 25,003 of NZ_JAGGLO010000007.1, read as the reverse complement.
CCTTTACAATCGCCCCGTCATCTATGGCATCGCAAATTGCCTCGAAGTGTTGTTTTATATAGTCAATTCTTGCATCGTCATAGACAGTGTTATCTTCAAATTTGTCCTTATAGCCTAGACCGTTTTCTGTGATATAGATTTTTTTGTAGTTTGGATAATCTCTTTTTACCCTCATGATTTGATCGTAAAGGCCTTTTGGATAGATCATCCAGTCCCAATCGGTCCTTGGTACGTCTACATCAAATCTTCTTTGGCCAACTCCCTTGATTTGGTAAACTGAACCGCCCTTGTCGCCTTTGCCGTTGTGAGTGATCTTTGTTTCCCCATCAAAGTGTGCCATCCAGTCGCTCATGTAGTAGTTAATTCCTAAAAAGTCATTTAAGTCCTTGGCCTTTGTTAGGATTTCAATATCTTCATCCCTAATATCAAGGCTTCCACCGTTTACTTCTAGGATATGGTTTACACCTTCTATTGTTTTTTCAGAATATTTTCCAAGATAAGTTGCATCTAGGATAAACTTGTTGTGGATTATATCTTCAAGTTCTGCCGCCATCACATCCCTCTCATCTGTCGAATCAAATGGATATTTGGTTGGAAGAGCATGGACAATTCCGATTTCTCCATTAAAGCCCGCTTCCTTATAGGCAAAAACTGCCTTAGCGTGGGCTAACATCATATTGTGGTGGGATTGGAAAACTTTGGCCAAATCGTATTGGATTCCTGGAGGGAATTTTCCTACCAAGTATTGACCGTCGCCTATTGGTCCTATTTCATTAAAGGTTGTCCAGAAATTCACTTCTTTAAATTCTTCAAAACAGAACTTGGCATAGTCTACAAAGTGTTCGATATTTTCCCTATTTAAGAAGTCCCCATTTGAGTGAAGGGCTTCTGGTGTATCAAAATGGTGGAGGGTTACAAAAGGCTCTACCCCTCTTTTATGGCATTCTGCAAAGACCCTATGGTAGAAGTCAACACCTTTTGGGTTGACTTCTCCAAGGCCTTGTGGGAATATTCTAGACCAGGCTATAGAAATTCTTATACCATTAACCCCAAACTCTTCAGCGAGTTTGAGATCTACTGGATATTTGTGGTAAAAATCACTTGCTGGTTCTGCTGTGTACCAGTAATTTTCTTCGAGATACTTATCCCAAGCTACAGGTCCCTTGCCATCAGCTTTTGTCGCACCTTCACATTGGTAGGCTGCTGTTGCACCACCGAATATAAAATCTTCTGGTAATTTTCTCATTATTTCATACTTTCTCTTACAAAATCAAGTGAAGCTTGGCCGTCTCTAGAAAGTCCAATATATTGGGCTCCTTGGGTCTTAACTAGCTTGATTCCAAGTGGGTCTGTTTCTTGTTTCATATCATCATAGTTTGAAGCAACTTGTGGAGCAAGGATTACTAGGTCAAAGTCTGGAAGGATGTCCCTATGGGCACCATAGGATTCAGCCATAGCTGTCACATTTGCACCGTATTCTTTTGCTGCTTCATTGAGTGCGTTTGCAAGAAGTCCGCTTGTGCCGCCGCCTGCACAAAGAACCAAAACATTTATTGGTTTATCATCAGCAGCACTGGTCTTTGCAGATGTTTCTTCTTTTATATTTTCTGCTAAAATCTTATCAGCTTTTTCTGTATTGAAATTAGCCCTTACTTTTTCTTGTAATTCGCTAGATCCATCGGATTTTCCAGATAATTCTTGTTCTAAAATTTCTTCATCATAGACCTTGAAGAATGGGTAATAGATTATTGTATCAACTATTAGTAGAACAAAGATTAGAATTATTGCCTTAACTTGGAAGTTAAGTCCTAGAAGCATTCCTATTGGAGCTGGTGTTGTCCAAGGTAAGTTTGCAGTAAAGCTGTTCATGCCTAGGATGTCAACAAAGAACTTAAAGATCCATACGTTTACAATTGGAGCTAAGATAAATGGTACAAAGAAAATTGGGTTTAGTACTATTGGTGCACCAAAGAGGATTGGTTCGTTTACACCAAAGAAGGTTGGCACTACTGATGCCCTTCCTACGACCTTGTTTCTCTTTGATTTTGCAAGAAGCATAAAGATAAATGGAACAACTAATGTTGCACCAGTACCACCCATTGTTACTATGAACATTTGTGTACCTGCTGTGATTATCTTATCTGCGTGTTGGCCTGCTTGCATAAGGCCAAGGTTGATTTCTGCGTTTGAATATAGAACTGCTGCTATAGCTGGTTCTACAATTGATGGTCCGTGGATACCTATAAACCAGAAGAAGGCATAGGCACCAAAGATGAGTGTAAGTCCAAGATAGCCGTCTGCTGCTTGGAAAAGTGGAGCAAGTCCTAAACTTATTGACTCAGCGACACTGTTACCTGACATATTTCTCACTAAGATGTCTACTCCATAAAGAAGGACGATAGCAAGTGAGAATGGTATTAAATCTGTAAATACCCTAGAAATATTTGGAGGTACTTCTTTAGGCATCTTGATAGTAACGTCATTTCTCATACAAACTTTGTAAATGTTTACTGTCACAAAGGCTGCTATAAAGGCTGTGATAAGGCCCTTTGTTCCCATAAATCCACTTAGGAATCCGCCTTCTGCAGCAGGATTTGCTGAAAGGATTAAAAATCCAATCATAGCTGCAAGCATGGTAGACATAAAGTTGATTTGTTTTGTCTTATCCATAGTCCTATTTACCATGTCGGTAAATGACTTGGCTGTTGTACCTGCTACTAAGAAACCTAAAATGCCCATAGAATAATTATATGGTTTCATAAGCATTCCTACAGTCTCATCTGACCAAGCGATACCAAAAGCATTTGGTACGAAGGCTATAAGGATAAAAATACTTGAAAATAGTACAACTGGCATACCAGCGATGAAACCATCTCTGATAGACCTTAAGTATATATTTCTAGATAATTTTTCAAAGAAAGGCTTAAGCTTTTCTATTCTTTCTACTAATTTATTCATCTCTTACCTCTTTTTATTTTTTATAAATTTCACAAATGTCGTAAACAATATCTTTGAGAAGCATGGTTGTCATTAGGTGGTCTTGAGCGTGGATCATAATAAATCCGATATCAAGGTCTTTCCCTTGGGCCTCTAAGGCTAGCATTTCTGTTTGCTTAGCGTGGGCTATATTTAGGTTTTCTTGAGCGTCCCTTACAAGGCCGTCAATTTTATCAAATTCACCTCTTCTAGCACATTTGATAGCTTCAAGTAATGAACTCCTTGCGTCTCCTGCATAGGCTACAATTTCAAAGCCTATCATACTAATTTCTTGTCTTGTTAAATTCTTTTCGCTTGTCATCTCCTCCTCCTAATTAATCGTGATATTCACCTCTATCCCATTTTTCTATAAATTCTGTGAAGAATTCTGGGTTTGCAACTTGGTTTTCTTTGTCAGATTTGTAGGCTTCTTCGATTGCCATAATCTTTCCAATTATTTTTTCCCTTTCAGGGCTTTGTTCGTATTCAGTTTCTAGGAAACCATCTACGATTTCAAGGGCTAGGTCTTTTCCAACAATCATTCCGCCAAAGCCTATTACATTGGCATTTAATTCTCTTCTGGCAGCCCTTGCTGTTTCTACATCCCTTACTAGGGCACATCTTGTGCCGAAGGCCTTGTTTACAGCTGTTGTAATTCCAACACCTGTACCACAAAGCACTACTCCTAGGTCACATTCGCCGCTGCCTACAAGTTCGCCAACTCTTTTGCCGTAAATTGGGTAGTGGGTCCTAGTGTTATCGTAGCAGCCAACGTCGTAAACTTCGTGACCTAGACTCTTAAGATGGTCTGATACCTGCATCTTAAGACTTGTTACTATATGATCGCATCCTAAAGCTATTTTCATAAAAGACCTCCTTAAAGCATTTTGTTTAGCATATCAATTCTTATTTGGTGACGACCACCGTCATAACCGTGAGATAAGAATGATCTTAAGCATGATTTGGCAAGTTCTTCGCCTACAATGGATGAGCCCATAACCAGGATTCTTGCACCGTTGTGTCTTTTTGTCATGAGGGCTGATCTTTCTTCGCTAACTTCTGCAGCAATCATTCCCTTGTGTTTAGAACAAGCCATGTAAGAGCCTGCTCCGTACTTGTCGATAACCACACCTACTGATTGGTCATCAGAGCCTGATGTGAGCATGCCATCTACTTCAAGTAACTTTTGGCATACGGCCTTGGAGCTATCAACTAGGTCAAAGCCCTCTTCTGTAAGGTCTTCGTAGTCATAGCCAAGTCTCTTTAATTCTTCAACTAGGGCGTCTTTTAACCATTTGCCATCCATATCGGATGCTAGAAATACTTTCATACTGCCTCCTTTTCGCTTTTATTTGTTTGTGTTTGTTTTTGTTTGATTATAGTATATATCAAGAAAACGATTGTGTCAAGGTTTTTTTGGATTGTTTTTTAATTGTCTTTCCATTTTTTCTCATTCTTATCTATAAATTGTTTTTATTCAAACATATTTAAACATATAAGTATATAATTTTTCCTAATTATCCTTGTCCATTTTTTCTCAATCAAAAAGCTCTCTGCCTACCAATATGGTATACAAAGAGCTTATTTTATGATTTTTCAATATAAAAGAAAAATCTAATGCACTTTTATATTTTTTTATTTATCTTCTTCCGAGTATTTTTTTGCCAATATCAAAGCTCCCTGTGTAGGATCTGCGTATGGAGCTAAAAGCCTAATATTTTCATCCAGGTATTTTTCAATAGAGTCTATCAAAATAGAGCCTAAATTAAAGACCCCACCAGAATAAGATGCTAGGACTTCTCCTTCAAAACTTAATTTTTTTGCTAGGGTATTTATGGTTAGGGCTGCCTCGTAGCCTGCCCTATCTATTAATTCTAGGGCACATTGGTCTTTATTTTCTAATAGTTTTCCTAAAATCTTGCTCACTGCCGCTAGTTCATCCCTGGTCATGCCTTCTGCCATCGGGATTATTTCAAAATCATCATCGATTTTTAGTTCTTCTTTCATTAGGTCATATAGCATAGTTTTTGGGATTCTACCATCACTTTGTTTGGTGAAATAATTTATAAGTCTAAGTCCAAGGTAATAGCCACTTGATTCGTCAGAAATTAGTGGACCCCAGCCGCCGCACCTTAATGAATTTCCCTTATCATCAAGGCCAAAGCCGATTGATCCAGTGCCCAGAATTATGTTAATACCCGGCTTGGCATTTAGAGAACCTGCCCAGGCATTTAGGCAGTCGTTGCCGACTTTGAAATTATCTGTCCCCAAAATCTCCCTTAGGCTCTCATCTATAAAGGCTTCATCTTCTGGATATTGTCCATAGCCTGGTACTGATACAAAGGTGTAGGCTATATCTTTGTTTGTGAGCCCCGCTTCTTTTGTAAGGACTTCTACAGCATTTCTAATTCTCTTTTTAAACTCATCTCTAGAAATTTGGCTTAAGTGGATTGTTCCTTCTTTGTGGAGAAATGTTTCTCCGTCTTTTTCTAAGATAAAGGCTGTTTTTGTGCCTCCGCCATCTACTCCTAAATAAATTTCCTTACTCATCTTGCCTCCTCGTGTTCTTTCGTGTTCGTTTTTGTTTGGCTTAAGTATATACCCATATAACTTTCTTGTCAATAAAACGTTTTTATTTTTATTTATATTATAAATACCCAAAAAATAAGAATTTAAGAGATTTTTTACACCTTGTTTTTCATTTCTGGAAAAAGTTTTTTAAACTATTTTATGACTTTTTTAATTTTTTATTCCCAGACCTAAATTTTCCTTATTCGCCTAAAATTAGCCTTTTGTCTAATATTTTATATATCTTTTCCCCCTAATTTTTTACCTGATTTTCTAAAAAATTTCTGTTTGTTATTGTCAGAAAGTGTTGACAGAAATTTAGAAATAGTATATATTTAAGTTACGATAGCAAATAAAAAACGTTTTGCTAATTCGGGGCGATTCCTAAAAATCATTCATTTTAGAATAAGGAAATCGTTATTATAATATTCACAGGAGGGAATTATGAATATTAGAAAATTTGCAAGCTTAGCATTGGTGATGGCTTTATCACTTGGTATTACAAGCTGTGGTTCAAACAAACCAGCTGAAGAAGGCAAGGAAGAAGCTAAAGTAGAAGAAAAAGCTGAAGAAGGCAAAGAAGAAAAATCAGACGGTAAGACTAGGAAAATCGCTGTTCTTCTTTATAATGGTTCTGATACATATATCGCATCTGTTCGTCAACAACTAGAAAAACTTGACGAAGAAGACGACTCTATCGAACTTGTTTTCCAAGATGGTCAAAACAACCAAGGTACACAAACAGACCAACTTAACAACGTTATCGCTCAAGGCGTTGACGGTATTCTTCTTAATATCGTAGACATTTCCGCAGCTCCAACAGCTATGGAAACAATCAAAGCAAGCGGAATTCCAACAGCATTTTTTAACAGAGATATGACTGAATCTATGAAAGAAGAAGACCTAAAAGCCTTCTTATTCGTTGGTACAGATGCTCCAGAAGCTGGTAAGATGCAAGGTCAAATCCTAACAGATCTTTGGAAAAAAGGCGACATGGATAGAAATGGCAACGGAGTTCTTGACTATGTAATGCTTAACGGTGGTCTTGATAACCCTGAAGCTCAAGCAAGAACAGAATATTCTGTAAAAACTCTTGAAGAAAACGGCATCAAAGTTAATGAAGTTGCATTCCAAGATGCTAAATGGGATACAGACAAGGCTAAAACAGCTATGGATACATGGCTACAAACCAACCAAGACAATATCGATGCAGTTATCGCTAACAACGACGGTATGGCAATCGGTGCTATCTCAGCCCTACAAGCAGTTGGCATGAATACTGGTTCTTCTAAAGATAACATGGTAGTTGTAGGTGTAGACGCTACAGACCTTGCTGTTGCAGAAATAGACAAGGGAACAATGTCTGGTACTGTAAAACAAGATGCTGAAGGTATGGCAAAAGCTCTTATCGTTACTATGAAAAATAGACTAGGAAATGGCGACTTTATTGACGGTACAGAATATAAACTTGGAGCAGATAAAAAATCAATCAGAATTGATTATCAAATCTACACAGGTAAATAGTAGTTTATTATTCAGAGGCATTGGTTTATTCCTTGCCTCTGAATTATTATAGAGAGGAAGATATGAGTAATTTATTAGAAATGAGAAAAATTACCAAGACTTTCCCGGGTGTCAAGGCCCTCGACGAGGTAGACTTCTCCCTAGAGAGAGGCACAGTCCACGCCTTGATGGGAGAAAATGGTGCTGGTAAATCTACCCTCATGAAGTGCCTCTTTGGCATATATACTCCAGATTCTGGTGAAATCTACATAGACGGCAAAAAGGTTTCCTACAAGGACCCAAAAGACGCCCTAGATAGTGGGGTTGCTATGGTTCACCAAGAATTAAACCAGGTGTCTATGAGATCTGTCGCTGAAAATATTATGCTTGGCAGGTTTCCAAACAAATATGGAATCATAGACCACAAAAAAATGAACCAAGAAACCCAAGACCTCTTTGACAGGCTTGGCCTAAACTTTGACCCAAAAAAGATTATCGGCAAGTATTCAGTTGCGGAAAGACAGCTTATAGAAATAGCAAAGGCCGTTTCCTATGACGCTAAAATCCTAGTTTTAGATGAGCCAACCAGTTCTCTAACAGAATCTGAAGTTGACAAATTATTTGAAATTATAAACAAACTTAGGGACCAAGGCGTAGGAATAATTTACATCTCCCACAAGATGGAAGAAATTCTTTCTATTTCTGACTTTGTAACAGTTATGCGTGATGGTAAATTCATCGACTGTAAACCTGCAAGCGAGCTTAGCAAGGATGAAATAATTAGGCTTATGGTTGGTAGAAAAATCGACGCAACAAGCCTAAAGACCGACGAATATATCCAAGATGAGGTCATGCTTGAAGTTAAAAACCTTTCAGGCAAGTATAAACCAACCGTCACAGACATAAGTTTCACCCTACAAAAGGGCGAAATCCTCGGAGTGGCAGGCTTGGTTGGTTCCAGAAGAACAGAACTAGTGGAAACAATCTTTGGCCTAAGACAGAAAGCATCTGGTCAAATTTTCATTCACGGCAAGGAAGTAGAAAACAAGGACCCAATCGAAGCTATCAAAAACGGCTTTGCCCTTGTTACCGAAGAAAGAAGGGCCACAGGCATCTTCCCTTATGCAGCCATCAGGCTAAATGCAACCATAGCCAACATCAAAAAATATTCCAACCACTCAATTGTAAGTGAAAAGGCCCTAAAGGAAGACACTGACAAGGTCATAGAGTCAATGGAAGTTAAAACTCCAAGCCAATCAACAAAGATTATGAACCTTTCTGGTGGTAACCAACAAAAGGTAATCATTGGCCGCTGGCTTTTAACTGACCCGGACGTCCTCCTCCTAGATGAGCCAACCCGTGGTATAGATGTTGGTGCCAAATACGAAATCTATAAGCTAATAGGCGATTTGGCCAAGGAAGGCAAGTCAGTCATCTTTATCTCATCAGAAATGGCAGAACTCCAAATGGTCTGCAACCGAATTATGGTTATGAGTAATGGTAGACTTGCTGGCATAGAGAAAAACGACGAAAACTTGACCCAAGAAAAGATAATGGCTTTACAGGCTAAGTATGTATAGGTGACAAAATGGAAAAAACAGAAAATAAAAAACCTTTTAATTTTAAAGAGTTTATGTTAAACAACGCTCTGATCATCATAATTGCCGCCCTTATAACCGGCATAATTATCGTTGATCCGACCTTTATAACCAACCCAAAAAACATTTTAAACATCCTATCTCAAACCTCAACCAGGCTATTTATAGCCCTTGGTACAGGCGGTCTATTAATCCTTGCAGGTACAGACCTTTCAGCAGGTAGGATAGTAGGATTTACTGCGGCTATAGCTGGTGCCCTCTTACAATCACCTGGCTTTGCCCAAAAATTCTTCCCAAATATCCAAAATCCATCAATCATAGTTGGACTTTTGGCTGCAATAGCAATCGGCGCCATCTGCGGAGCTATAAACGGTTTTGGAGTAGCCTATCTTAAACTCCACGCCTTTATATCATCCCTAGGTGTTCAACTTGCAATCTTTGGTATCCTCCAATTATTCATAGCAGCCAACCCATTTGGACCACAACCAATCGGTGGTTTTGACGAAAGATACGCCAACCTCGTAAGGGGCGGCTTCCATATACCAGGCACTGAACTACAATTTCCATACCTCATAATCTACGCTGCCATAGCATCAGTAGCTATGTGGTTTATCTGGAATAAAACAGTCCTCGGCAAAAATATGTTCGCCGTAGGTGGCAACCCAGAAGCGGCCGAAGTATCTGGTATTAACGTAACAAGAACCATTATGATAGTCTTCATAATCTCTGGTATTATGTACGGCCTATCAGGTTTCCTTGAAGGACCAAGGCTCGGATCTGTAACATCAACAACAGGAGACGCCTACGACCTAGACGCAATCGAAGCCTGTCTAATTGGCGGAGTTTCCTTCTCAGGCGGTATAGGAACAATCCCAGGAATCGTACTTGGATCAATCATCCTCCAAGTAATTAACTACGGACTTTTATACATAGGCCTTAACTCCTATGTACAAATCATTATCAAGGGTATCCTAATCATCTTAACAGTAGCCCTTGATACAAGAAAGAGAATCAAGAAAAAATAGACCCTCCCGAGAATGGCTCATTTAAGTGGTTTAACCTCCACTTAAAGGCCCAAAAAGAGCGAAGATAAACTTCGCTCTTTTTAATTTTTATTTGATTTTAAAATAAAATTCCCAACAATATTTATTCCAAATCCTATTTTACAAATTTTACTTAAAAGCTTTTTCTAAAATTTTCCCACTTACAAAGTCAACCAATCCAGCAAGTAAAAGGGCAATTAAGGCTGAGCTTAGGACTATAAGTGGCATATAGGCCATAGCTTCCTTAGCTCCACCTATCTTGGCATTTACAAAACCATAAACAATTTTATCGGAAAGAGCCGATAGGATATAGGCTCCAAAGGTTAGTTTTGAAATGTAACCTAAAAATCTCTCGGTCTTTTGATTCACACTTGCTGGTGCAAGTGAGTTTATCAAAATAAAAAGGCAGATAGAACTTGTTGTATTTTGCAAACTCCCCCAAGAATTCCAGGCTTGGATTTGAAAAACACCTCCGTGTGACCTCCAAATATTATAGAGTGTTGATGTAAAAATTATCAAAACAAAAGCCACAAATGCCCTTACCGGCCTTATTTTTTTGAAATCCACATATTCTCTCAAGTATGCCCCTAGGAAAAAATATGTGAGTGGGTAAATGTTGTTCCACCAACCAGGCAAGAGATGGTTAATCTTATTTGAATCATAGGCTGAAAAAATCGCCTTAAGACTTGATAAGTCGTGGACATTGAAAACGGTCGGGCCGATTGTCAAAAAACAAAAAACTCCTATCAAGACCTGGTGGGTCCTCTTATCCCCTATGCTTGACCAAATATCAATCAAAAATGGGCTTAAGAGAAAAAGGCCAATATACATATTCACATACCAAGAATACTCCTTGTAGCCAAAAATCCCAAAAATTAGCTTTTTAAAAGTGTAAGACCCGTCTCCACTTAACCTAGAAACCCCAAAAACAAGAGCCATGGCTAAGGCGTAGGTCAAAAGAACTGGGATAATTTTTTTATAATATTTTTTAAGCCTTGCCGCTTCTAAGGGAAGGTCCTTAGCAGAAAGCAAATAGCCTGTAAGAAGCAAAAACAAGGGCACGCAGACCATAAGGCTAGTCCTAAGACCAGCCATAAGAACCATCCTCTTGCCCCTAAGTGGGACCCTATAAAAGTCTGTATTGAGGAAAAAATGAACGCCAATAACAGACAAAAATGCCAAAATCCTAGTCAGATCAAGGCCTATATTCCTTTTTAAATTTGTTTCTCTTGTTAAATCACTATTCATTTTTGCTCCTCTCTCCACTTACTATACTTTAATAAGAAAAAAGTGTGCCCTAAGACACACTTAATTATTATCTTTGATCCAAATTTATGTATTTTTTCCTCTCGCTTAAAGACTTGTAGGCAGGTCTGATTATTTTTTTGTCGGCGATTTGTTCTAGCCTGTGGGCTGACCAGCCGACTGTCCTTGCTATGGCAAAAATTGGTAAAAATAGTTCTCTTGGGATTCCTAGCATGTCATAAACCAAGCCTGAATAGAGGTCAACATTGGCGCATGGTGGGTAGGCCCTATTAAACTTTTCTTGGATTAAGTTTTGGCCGATTTTTTCAACATTTTCTACAAAATTAAAATCAACTTGCCTTCCCTTTATTTCCGCCAAATCTCTGGCCTTTTCCTTGAGTAAAACCGCCCTCGGATCAGAAAGTGTGTAGACTGCGTGGCCTAGGCCATAAATTAACCCCTCGCCGTCAAAGGCTTTTTTGTCCAAAATTTTTTCAAGATATTCTTTTATCTCTTCCTTATCTTCCCTGTCTTTGACATTTTCCTTTATATTATCAAGCATCTTGGCCACCTTGATATTGGCTCCGCCGTGCCTTGGCCCTTTGAGGGAGGCAAGACCTGCTGCCATAGCAGAATAAGAATCAGTTCCCGATGATGATACTACGTGGGTTGCAAAGGCAGAATTGTTTCCGCCACCGTGCTCAGCGTGGATTATTAAAAGCAAATCGAGGATTGCCGCCTCTTCCCTTGTGTATTTCTGGTCTGGCCTTAGCATGGCCAATATATTTTCTGCTATAGATTTTTCTGGGTCTGGATTGTGAATAATCAGCGATTTCTTATCAAAATTGTGGATTTTTACCTGATAGGAATAAATGGCAATCAGAGGCATTTTGGCAATTAAAGATAAGGCCTGGCCTAGGACGTTTTGGGAATCTGTCCCATCGGGATTTTCGTCATAGGTATAGAGGGCAAGCATGGATCTCATCATCTTGTTCATAATATCCGATCCTGGCACCTTCATAATGGTGTCTTCTATGAAATATGGTGGAAGAATTCGGTTTTCGACTAGGATTTTTTTAAAATTTGAAAGCTGGTTTTCATTTGCAAGTTTATCAAAAAGCAAAAGGTAGATGACCTCTTCAAAACCAAGTCGGTCGCTTCCTTCTATGTCACGGACTAGGCTTGTCAAAGGATAACCCCTGTAATAAAGCTCGCCATCAGCTGGGATTTTTTCCCCGTCCTTGATTTGGTAACCACAAACGTCACCGACCTTGGTCACTCCAACCAAAACTCCCGTTCCGTTTTTGTTCCTAAGGCCCCTTTTTATCGCATATTTTTCGTAAATTTCCTTATCAATCCTTGTTGCTTTTTCAATTTCTCCAGCATAGGCCCTTAGTTTTTCTTCTAAATTCTTATCCATTTTAATTTCCTAAATTGCTAATAATGGCGTCTGTTATGCCGGTGGTGGTGTTTTCTCCGCCCAAGTCCCTGGTGTAATTTTTCTTATCTGCCAAGGTCTTGTAGATGGCACTTCTGATTTTTTCTGCCTTTTCTTTTTCATTTATATCATCAAGGAGAAGACACAAGGTCAAAAGCATGGCAATAGGATTAGCCAGATTTTTACCAGCTATATCTGGAGCAGAACCGTGGATAGATTCGTAAATTGCAATATCTTTTCCCTTATTTACCCCTGGCATTAGACCGAGTCCGCCAACAAGGCCTGCACCAAGGTCTGATAAAATATCACCGTAAAGATTTTCTGTGACAAGAACGTCAAAACGGCCAGGATTCATTACCATTTGCATGGCTGTATTGTCGACCAAAAGTTCTTCAAATTCTATATCTGGGAATTTTTTGGAGACTTCTCTGCCAACTTCGAGAAAAAGTCCGTCAGAAAGCTTCATGATATTTGCCTTGGTAATGATACTTACCTTATTTCTGGCATTTTTTCTGGCATATTCAAAGGCCTTTTCTATAATCCTCTGAGATTTTTCCCTAGTTATAACCTTGATAGAATGGGCTTCGTCAGAGGAAATTTTCTCTTCAATTCCTGCGTAGAGGTCTTCGGTGTTTTCCCTAAAGATTACCATATCCACACCGTCAAATTTCAATTCAAGAGGGCCTGGAACCTTGATTGGCCTGATATTGGCAAAAAGGTCGAATTTCTTTCTGAGTTCCACATTTATAGACCTAAAACCATGCCCAATTGGAGTTGTAATTGGGCCCTTGATGGCGATTTTGTTTTTATTTATTGAATCAAAAAGCCTTTGGAGAATGTAGACCCCTTCCTCTTCAAAAACAGAAAGACCTGCGTTTATTTCCTCAAATTCTAGGTCGATTCCAAGGGCTCCCACAACTTTTTCCATGGCTGCTGTGATTTCTGGCCCGATTCCATCGCCCCTTATCAGTGTGATTTTCATTTTTCCTCCAAATCTAGGTTCTTGGCGTAGTTTAAATATCCGCCTTCTAGGAGAATTTCCTTTTCTCTGTCAGAAAAATCTCCCTTTAGTTTTATTTTTATATTTTTTGTAAGATCTTCTAGGATAAATTCTCCGGTTTCAATTGATTTTTCCATGTTAGAAATTTTTATATCGTCAAATTCAGAAATTTTTTCGTAATCAGATTCATTTTCAAATACTAGTGGCAAGATTGCGTTGTTTATAAGGTTTGACCTGTGAATTCTAGCAAAAGATTTGGCAACAACCGCCTTAATCCCCAAGAACAAAGGAAGGAGGGCTGCGTGTTCTCTGGATGAGCCTTGGCCGTAGTTTTCGCCAGCGACAATAATTCCCCCGCCATTTGCCTGGCACCTGTCCTTAAAATCGTCGATTTTTGTTGTGAAGGCAAAGTTTGATAGGTATTCAATATTTGACCTAAATGGCAAAAGATGAGCATTTGATGGGCAAATATCATCGGTAGTTATCCCATCTCCCGCCTTGTAAACCACTTTTTTATCTATATCTCCTGCCTTCTCCGCCTTTGGGAAAGGCTTGATATTCTTGCCCTTGACAGTTTCTTTGATTCTCTTTGACAAATCTTTTTCTGGCCTAATAAAATAGGCGTCTGTGTGGTTAAAGCTTACATTTTTATCAAAATCTTCTTTATAATCAAGGTCACTTGGGTCTGCAATGTAGCCCAGGACAGCACTTGCCGCACAAGTTTCTGGGCTTGCGAGATAAATTTGTGCATCCATAGTTCCAGACCTGCCCTTAAAATTCCTATTAAAAGACCTTAGGGAAACACCTCCAGACCTTGGTGCCTGGCCCATACCAATACATGGCCCACAACCAGATTCAAGGACCCTTGCCCCCGCCTTAATCATAGTCGCCAAAGCTCCATTTTCAGAAATCTTCTCTAATATTGTTGCAGATCCTGGTGAAATAACTAGGGACACATCTGGGTGGACCTTCCTTCCATCAAGGATTGCTGCCACCTTCATCAAATCCATATAGGAAGAATTTGTACAAGATCCTATGGCAACTTGGTCGAGTTTTATTTTGCCAAGGTCTATAACTTTCGAGTATTGGTCAGGAAAATGTGGCTTAGCAACAGCTGGCGCAATTTTGCCCAGGTCAATTTCAATTGATTCATCATAAAAAGCGTCAGAATCGGCTGAAAGTTCAACATAGTCTTCTTCCCTTCCCTGGCTTTTTAGGTAGGCTTTTGTGTTTTCATCTGATGGGAAAATCGAAGTTGTCGCTCCCAATTCCGCCCCCATATTGCAAATGGTTGCCCTATCTGTCACAGAAAGTGACTTAACGCCTTCTCCTGTGTATTCCATTATATAGCCTGTGCCGCCCTTAACGGTGAGTTTTCCCAAAATATAAAGGATGACATCCTTGGCGTTAGCCGCAGGATTTAGGGAGTTTATTAGATTTACCCTGAAGATTTTTGGGACCTTTACAAAATAAAAACCCTTGGCCATAGCAACAGCCACTTCAAGACCACCTGCCCCTATGGCAAGCTCACCCATGCCGCCACCTGTAGGAGTATGGGAGTCAGAGCCTAGGAGGGTATCGCCAGGTTTAGCGAATTGTTCGAGGTTAACTTGGTGGCAAATTCCGCCACCAGCCTTTGAAAATGTGATACCAAACTTATTAGCAGCTGATTTTATAAATTCGTGGTCATCTGCATTTTCAAAACCTGCCTGCAAGATATTGTGGTCAATGTATGCTACAGAATTTTCTGTCGCCACATTTTCTATATCCATTGCCTCAAGTTGGAGATAGGCCATAGTCCCTGTAGAATCCTGGGTCAAGGTCTGGTCGATTTTTATGGCAATCTCTTCTCCAGTCTTGAGTTCTCCTTTTAGTAAGTGATTTTTTAATATTTTCATAGCTAATGATAAGCCCATATATGTCTCCTTTAATTAGTTTATGTATTAGTGTACTATGGTTAATTATACTTTTAAATTAATTTTTTCCCATTTTTGAGTCAAATTATTTGAGTCTTGACTGTCATTTTTAGGAAAATTCAAAATTTTTCATAAAGAATATTCTTTTATATTTGGGTAAACCTTTACATAACTTAATAGATGTGGTATATTAAAAGTAGATTGTTAATTAATTAATTAACGAAAAATAGATTTGGAGGATTTTATGACATATACAACATTTTCAGTACCAAACACCATAGTTCACGGTGAAAACGCACTCGACTACCTAGCCACCCTTAAGGGCAAAAAAGCTGTCCTTGTCACTGGTGGATCTTCAATGAAAAGATTTGGTTTCCTAGATGAAGCTAAGGAACAATTAGAAAAAGCAGGCATGGAAGTTTTGATAATTGACGGCGTAGAACCAGACCCATCAGTTAAAACTTGCCTAGCTGGCGGTGCAAAGATGGCTGAATTTGAACCTGAATGGATAATCGCAATCGGTGGTGGTTCTGCAATGGACGCTGCCAAAGCTATGTGGGTTTTCTATGAACACCCAGATTGGGATTTCGAAAGACTAGCTGCTTTTGATAACCCACCATTAAAAAACAAGGCAAGAATGATTTGTATCCCATCTACATCTGGTACAGCAAGTGAAATTACCGCTTTCTCAGTAATAACCGATACAGAAAAAGAAATCAAATACCCACTTGTTCACCCAGATTTCGTTCCAGAAGTAGCCCTTCTTGATATGAGAATTCCAGCAACTATGCCTCCAAAGATCACAGCAGCAACAGGTATGGACGTAATGACCCACGCTGTCGAAGCCTTTGTATCTACAGCTTCAGATGATTTTACAGACCCATACGCAATCAGAGCTATAGAGCTAGTTTTCGGATACCTTAAGAAAGCCTACGATGACGGCGACGACATGGTAGCTCGCGAAAAAATGCACATCGCTTCATGTATAGCAGGTATGGCATTTACAAATGCTTCCCTTGGTATAGTTCACTCTATGGCCCACAAAATCGGCGGCATCTTCCACCTAACCCACGGCGAAGCCAACGCAATCATGCTTCCATACATAATTGACTACAACAGAAAAGCCTGCGATAAATACAAAGAAATCGAAAAAATCCTAGGCGTAGATGATATAGCAGAAGAAATCAGAAAATTAAATCAAGCTGTAGGCATAACAGCAAATATCAAAGACGGCAAAAACACAGTAATCGAAGAAAAAGACTTCCTAGAAGTTTTAGATAAGATGAGCGAAAATGCCTTCAAAGACGCTTGTACACTCACAAACCCAAGAGAAACAAGCCCAGAAGACATAAAGAAAATCTACCACGCTGCTTACTACGGAGAAAAGGTAGATTTCTAATAAAAAAAGAATCCCAAACTAGGAAACCTAGACAAAAGCCAACCTTTATAGGTTGGTTTTTTGTTGGGAAATTTTATTAATTATTTAAATGTAAGCACACTTTTCTAGCTTCCTCTAGACTAGGCTCTAGGACAACAAAATCTAGAAGCCTCCCGCAAGTCTTATAAAATCTACATAGTTTTGGACTTTAATTAATATTAAAATCAAGAATCTATTTAGAAGAATTTTCAATATTTCTAGCTAAGTTTTAATCAAGATTAGCTTTTCTACCAAGCATAGAAAATACAGAATATGGTGAATTATCAGCTTGCCTATGCCAAAAAAATTTCAAAATAAAAAAATCCGCAGAATTATCCTACGGATTTTGATTTTGGCTGGAATGACAGGATTCGAACCTGTGATCTCCAGAGTCAGAATCTGGTGCCTTACCGGCTTGGCTACATTCCAAAAATTCTCACCACTATTATAAATTACCACTTTCGGCGATTTTGTCAATAAGAACCAAAGTAAATGTCAGCCTATTTTTTCCTTCCAGTCATGCAAAGATTCATCTCAAACCCAGCCCTTATGGCGGTGTTTATAGATTTTGTGTGAGAAAATTGGGTAGCGGTAATCGGGCTTTTATCCTCGTTTTCTTCCTTTATAATTAGAGATATCCTCCTTAAAATAGAGGCACTAAGACCCTGGTAATTAGAACTTTCAGAAAATTTCTCCAAGCCTATATCCCAAAGGTATTTGCCAGAAACAGAGGCCCCAGCAAGGGCTACTAGGTCTTTGCCATCATAAAAACCAAGTCCTATTCTGTCATCCTCATCAAAGGCAAAAGCCATTTTGGTCTTGCCCTTAAATCTGCCTATATCTTCCTTGTCTATCCTTGTAAATTCAAAGTCTTTGACCCAAACTTTCCTGTCAGAAAAGCTCATCAACGGGAAAAAATTATCAATTTCAATATCAAATTCAGTTAATATTGACGATAGCTTTCTAATGTTGTTAGCCTCAGAAAACCATTGACCTGGATAGGCTTTGTATTTAGCTTCTAATTTTTCTATGAGTTTTTGATTACAAGACCTCATAAAGACCTTATTATTTGTGCAAATTATAGAAAAATCTGACTTATTATAAAAAAGAAAGTCATCTTTTGGATTATTATAGGTAAAAATATTATTTATTGAGCAGAATTCTTCTTCTCCTATTGAAAAATCATTCATTATTTGTCTTTTAAAATTAATATCCATAAAATTCATCTCCCGAATTTTCTTATAAAAATTATACTGTAAATACTGAAAAGTTACTAAGCAAATAAAAAAAGCACTTAAGTCTGATTTTAAGTGCTTTTTTCGTTCTTAGCTTACCTTTAAGCTATAGTACCATCTTCCATTTGCTCCTTTAAAAAGGTCATAAGAATTGTTTGCAAAATCGCTTTTTAGGGCTTTTTTAGCAGCTTCTTCTGCTTCTTCCCTACTTGCATAACCATCTTGGGCTTTTTCTAGGTCTTCTTTTTTCTCTTCTTGATTTATTTCTTTCTTTTCTTCCTTAGTTTCGCCTTCTGCTCCTCCTTCATTTGTGGAAGGGGCAGCTTCCGATGGCTTTTCTTTTTCATTTTCTTTAGGGCTTTCTTCTTCAGGATCTTTCTTTTTCATCTCTGGAAGTTTGCCTTTTTTGTAGACTATCTTTCCATCTTTTTCTTCAAAATCACTTATATGGAAGGTAAAGTCATCTGATCCATGAATATTAAAGTTAAGGTCTATATTTTGTACATAAGCATCAGGATATTCCCTTTTAAGCATTTCCACGATGTTGTATCTTAGGATCTCTGATTTTTCGTCATCGTAGTCATTGACTATTTTTTCACTTGGATTTTCCATTTTGTATTTAAGGGTCGCTACTATATCTTTTGCGGTAAATTTACCAAGTTCTCCCGCTTTTTCCATTTTTACTAAGTCTTCTATGCTTAGGTAGTGGTAGTGGTCGCCATGGAGCCAGTAGAATACCTTGCCGCCCTTGTATTGGCCACCTGGACCATAGGCCGGTTTTTCATCTGTTATTTGGCCAAAGCTATTCATTTCATTAAATCTTTTATCGAAGATTTTTTCAATTCCTGGTATTTTCTTAGGATTTACGCTTTCGTATGTGAATAAATCACCATCACCAACTTCTACATTTGAATAATCTTTTGATTCATCTATATATTCTGCATTTGGATAATGTGGTTTTGGATTTTCTGTGACTACTCCTATTTCATCATCACCCTTATAGAGATGCCAGTGATCTCCGTGGCTTACTATTTTTGTAACCCCTTCTGGCCACTTAAATTTGTCTTTATTTTTGTCCCCATCTCCATGACTTCCTTCATATTGACCAAAGCTTGCCCTTGGATATAGGTCTTGTGGGTTTACATGGGTTACACCTTCCCTACCCTTTGAGTCGTAAATATGGTAATGATCACCATGTTTTAAAATCTTGACTATATCATAGCGGTTAACTTTTTCCTTACCTAGGATGTTTGTAATTTTAAGGTTCTCTATGGTCAAAAGTCCGTCCGATTCCTTATCGTTTGAATTTTCTGTCCCTTGCTTATCTCCTGTTTTGCCTTGACCTTTATTTTCTTTTTTATCTTCTTTTTCCCCACCATGACTGCCTACATAAGTTCCCACTGCTACATCTGGATAAGAGGAAGATGGGTCTGAGTAAGTGATGTACTCCCCTCCATCTGCTGTATATACATGCCAATGGTCTCCATGCCTTAATATACTCACCACATTGTGAGTTTTCTTATTTTCTTCTACTTTTACAAGTTTGTCTGCTCCTACTAGTTTGTCTGAGTTTTCCTTCTCATCTTTTATACCGGCCGCTTTTTTCTTAGCTTGGTTTTCCTTATCTTCCTTGAGGATTTTGGCTATCATATTTTTCCTATCACCGTGGTTACCTTCATATAGACCATAAGATGCATTTGGATATAGGCTTCTTGGGTCTTCATAGGTCACAAATTCATTGCCCTTTGAGGTATAAATATGGTAGTGGTCTCCATGTTTTAGGATTTTGATAACTCTTTCATCGTCTTTTTCTAGTTTTTCTTTTACCTTTTTATTTTCTACTAGCTTTTGAGCCTTGCTTTTGCCAGCATTTTGTTGGCCGTGGCTTCCCACATAAGTTCCTATTTTTATATTTGGAAATAGGGCTGATGGGTCTTCATAAGTCAAATATTCTGTACCATCTGCTAGGTAGACATGGTAGTGGTCGCCGTGTTTCTTGATTGCCACTACATTTTTGTTTTTTAGTTGGCTTTTTCCGACTACACTGACCATTTCAAAATTAGAATTATCCTTAATTTGATTCGGATCAGAATAAGTTATTTTTTCTCTACCATCCTTGGTAAATACGTGCCAATGATCACCGTGTTTTACTATTTTAACTATGTCTTCCTTTTTAATTTCAGAATCCACCAAAACTTCGGTAGTTGTGTCTTTCTTAAGGCTAGTTTTTTTAGCCTCATATGTGACTTTTTGACTTGTATTCACTTGATTTTGTTGAAGATTTTTTTCTTCTTTCTTATTTTTTAATAGGGAGCATGAGCTTAGACTTGTCAAAAAAATACAAGCAAATAAGACTACTTTTCCGATATTTTTATTATTTTTCATCATTTCTCCTTTATTTTTTCTTAATTATTAGGCTTATTATTAGCCAAAAAACTGATATTAATACTATTACAGAGCCCGGTTTTAAATCTAGGTAATAAGATATTATCAGACCTAAAAATACAAAAATCATAGAAAAACCTATAGATAACAACAAGGTCTGCTTGTAAGTTTTAGTATATTGCATAGCACATATACTTGGTATTACCAAGATTGACGAAACTATCAAAGAACCAATAGTCTTAGCCGAAATAGACACAGCAATTGCTGTTAAAAATGTTATAAATAAATTGATTATTCTTGTATTTATGCCCATAATCCTAGCTGCTTGCTGGTCGAAAATTGTTAAATATAGCTTTTTATAAAGTATGGAATAAGAAGCAAGCACGAATACAGCGACCCCTATAACCAAATAAAATTCTTCATCAGATATTGTCACAATAGAACCAAATAAATAAGACGATATAGCATTGGTGTTTTTGACCATAGATGAAAATATCCCTGCAAGACCAATTGATGCTGCTAAAATAATAACTGTTGAAATTTCTTGATAGGATTTCAATTTATTTCTAATTATTTCTATAGAAAGTCCTGCTAAAAGACAAGCAATAATAGCCGCAAGAATTGGGCTAAATCCAAAGGCAAGCCCTATAGTAAGGCCAGCAAGGGATGAGTGGGAGAGTGTGTCTCCTATCATTGATAGTCTTTTAAGTAGGACTAGTTGACCCATACATGGCAAAATCAAAGCCAGAAACCCTCCAACAATAAAAGCCCTTTGCATAAATTCATATTCAAATATATCTAGCATACTACCTCACAAACTAAGCTTATCTTTGCTTATTCTGTCTATTTTTCCCTTCTTGATTCTCAAAGCGTAATCTACAAATAGACCCGCCATATCTAGCTGGTGGGTAATTATTATTATTGTTTTCCCATCGTCTTTTAGATTCTTGAGATTCTCAAAAAAATCCTTAGAAAAATTTTCATCTATACCTGTAGTTGGCTCATCAAGCAGGATAAGACTTGCATCTTTAATAAGAGCTAGGCTTATTGCAAACCTTTGAATTTGCCCACCTGACAATTCGCTTAGAGATTTATTTCTATGTTCGTATAAGCCAAGTTTTGCCATTATTTCCTTTGGATCAGCCTGCTTTTTAAGATAAGAAAGGTGAATTTTAATTGATTCTTCAATACTTGTAGGGAAATTTCTATAAGATTCCACTGCATTTTGTGAAATATAAGCAAGATTCCTATAATGCCTATCTTTTCTTATATCGTCTCCAAATATTTTTATTTGCCCATTCCTTGGCTTTAGATCGCCCAAAATAAGTTTAAGAAGTGTGGACTTGCCAACCCCATTTGCCCCAACCAAGCCAACAAAGTCACCCTGGTTGATTTCAAAACTAACATTATCAAGAATAAGGTCCTTCTCATAGGCAAAGCTGAGACCTTCTACCTTCAATACCTCTCTACTCATTGAAAGATTCAACCAAAGCCTTCAAATTTTCTTGCATAAGGCCAAAATAACCCTTTTCTATCATATCATCATCAAGATTTTCCATTGTATAGAGAGTTGAAGTCTTAGTGCCTGTATTTTTTGCCAAAGTCTCAGCCACTTTTGGAGTTGCTTTGCCTTCAAAAAATATAGTCTTAATATTCTTTTCTTTAACGAAATCCGCTATAGTCTTAAGGTCCTTAGCTGAAGGTTCCTCTTCTGGTGATATCCCAGTTACAGCCACTTGCTTAAGGCCATAATCATCTGCTAGATAATTAAATGCAGCATGAGAAACAACAAAATATTTCTCCCTATCCTTAACCTTCGAAAGTTCGTCAGAAAACTTCTTATCAAGGTCATCAAACTTAGCAAGGGCTTCGTCAAGCTTGTCTTTATAATACTTTTCATTATCAGAATCCATACTAGAAAGCTTCCTATAAATATTATCAACCATAACCTTGGCATTTTTTATAGAAAGCCAGGTGTGAGGATTTATAGAAGCCATATCAGAGCCTTCTTTAGAAGAATCTAAAAGAGTGAGACCATCTGATAAATCCAAAAATTTATCATCATCTTTGACATTGTCCTTCAAATCATCAATAAAAGACTCCATACCAGCCCCATTATAAGCAATTAAATCAGCCTTGCTCAAATCCTTCATTGCTTGGCTGGTAAGCTCAAAAGAATGAGGCTCTTCACTAGTTTCTATTATTGTTTTAACATCATACTTATCGCCTGAAATCATTTTGACAAGCTCAGCCACTGGATAAAAACTAGCATAAATAGTCTTTTTATCCCCGCTACTTTTAGCCTCAAGTGGCTTATCGTCTATCTTTTTATCTTCCCTGCCACAAGATGTCATAGGAACTAAAATAAGGGCTAATATAAAAAATAATTTTTTAAAATTTTTAAACATAATCTTCCTCCTAATGTGCAAGTGATTTGCAACAAATATTATCATACACCTATTGCAAGTCATTCGCAATAGCCTTTTGTATTTCTTTAACTTTTTATTTGCTAATAATTTAAGAAAAATAAATGATTATATGTAATTAGCATAAATATGAAGAGAATATATCAATTAAATAAATAAAAATAGGGGAAAATTTGTTCAATAGATTTAGGATAAAATACTTAATAAATAATATAGAATACAAAAATAGAATTCAAACAAAAAACCGAATAAACTTTAACTTACTCAAAATAAGAAAAACTTAAACAAAAAAATATAATAGGTCCTTTTTATAATAAAATTTGGTAAAAATAAGCACAAAAAATCGACTCTGAAATTTCTTTACACTTCAAAGTCGATTATTTTTCCCCACTGGCACAGCGTTCTGATTTAGGTTCAATCACGCTTATTTCCTTTCTATATGCGAAGTCCTTAGACTTCCTAAACATTCCTACTTTATGTGAAATCTTCTTTTCTATTAGCAACAGGCTTACAAAATACTTTATAAAATTATTTTCTTTCTCAAAACTCTTAGTCCAAATCATATAGAAAAACGTCAGATGGCTCATCTTTTACACTTATCTTCCACCACTTTTTCTATAAATTCATAAGCAAAGTAGATATACTAGAAACTTACAAATCACCAGCAGTCCATAAAAGCATCAAAATCAAATAAATCTATAAATAATATTCAATTTTCTTAAACCCTGTGCCAGTGGGTAAGAAAACTATTTAATTTTTCTTATTACTATTATACCCTGATAATGTGATTTTAAACACCAAAATAAGAAATTTTTGTAATTTTTTAAAGATTTTCTTTAAATCTACCAAATTAAAGACTTTTAAACTAGATTTAATAAAAAACTCTCCATTAAAATGATAATAAATAAAAAATATTAACTGGTATAATGCAATTATTATATAATGTTTGGAGTACTAAAATGAAAAGCAGCAAAAATTTCAATCTTTTTCTAATGGACGGAGAAGTTACTGGTAGAATAAAGTGTACCCTATCAAATTGGACAGGCTTAGCTTATAAAGTTCCTAGGCCATATCTTGAAAAATGTAAAGATAGACAGGATTTAAAACAAAGTGGAGTATTTTTTTTATTTGGCAAGAACGATGACGGGGATGACGAAGTTTATATAGGACAAGCTGGAATAAGAAAAAATGGTGAAGGTGTTTTATTTAGGGTATCAGAACACTTAAAAGATGAAATTTATTTTTCAGATGCAGTCATGTTAACCACACAAAATAACTCATTTGGACCTACAGAAATCTCATATCTAGAGAATAAATTCACTAACATGGCTATTGATGTAGATAGGTACAAAGTAAGAAATGGAAATGATCCAAACCCTGGAAATGTAACCGAAGAAAAAGAATCAGAATTGGAAGATTTTGTAGAGTATTCTAAAATGGTACTTGGTGTCTTAGGCTATAAAATATTCGTTCCTATAGTCGATAAAGATACAAAAGAAAAATATGAAAATACTAGAGACGAAAAAGAGTTATCCCTATATCTTTCTAGAAAAAGTGGTAAGTCACATAGATTGATAGAGGCAAAATGCAAAAGAACAGATGAGGGTTTTGTAGTACTAAAGGATAGTATGATAGAAATTATAGATTCTACTGCCATTCCAAAATCGATAAAAGGATTGAGGGAGCAATGTATAGATAAAAATGAAATTGTAGATGGAAAGTTGAATAAAAACTATTTGTTTAATAGTCCATCTTATGCAGCCGCTTTTGTTTTGGGAACAAACGCAAATGGAAGAACAAGTTGGAAGAACGAAAAAGGTATAACATTAAAAGACCTAGAAGAAAATGAAATGAAATAATCTGAAAATCAGGCGATAGGCCTTTATACTGTCGTCTTTTTTCATGCAATTTAATAATACAAAGAAAACAAATTCCTGAATTCAACCATTGCTAAACTCTGCTTTCTCGTTAGTGACTTTATATTATATACTAAAAAGGCTCACGTAATGTGAGTCTTGATTATTTGGTCGCTCTCGGCCGCTTGGGCAATACTCATACTCTACCACACTGTTGCCCGACCTCTACTATCTCGTTAAAGATTAGGATAATATCAATTTTTTATACTAAAAAAGACTCACGACTATGCGAGTCTTGATAGTTTGGCCGCTCTCGGCCGCTTGGGCAGAATTCCTACCCTAATACAAGGTTTCCCGACCTCTACCCTCTCGTTTTATTGTTAATTTTTCTATAATT
>NZ_JAGGLO010000006.1 GCF_017874475.1 Anaerococcus degeneri | reverse complement strand
CATAAGGGATACACCTGTTCCCATACCGAACACAGAAGTTAAGCCTTATAACGCCGATGGTACTGCTCGGGCAACCGTGTGGTAGAGTAGGAAGTTGCCAAATAACTATTTCTAGCCTAATCGTTTTTGCGATTAGGTTTGAAAAGAGTTAGTAATAATAATTAAATTAAGATTTATGATAAATTCTAGGTTTTCCTAGAATTATTCTATCTAGCTTTATGCTTAGGTAGCTCAATGGTGGAGCACCCGGCTGTTAACCGGTAGGTTGTGGGTTCGAGTCCCACCCTGAGCGCCAAAAAAGCTTTTAGCGCGGGATAGAGCAGTTTGGTAGCTCGTCGGGCTCATAACCCGGAGGTCGTAGGTTCAAATCCTGCTCCCGCAACCAAAATTATAATATTTTTTAATATGGCGAAGTAGCTCAGTTGGCTAGAGCATTCGGTTCATACCCGGAGTGTCAAGAGTTCAAGTCTCTTCTTCGCTACCAATTTTTTATAAGCTCTTAGCTTATTGACCTAGGAGCTATATGGCTCCATGGTCAAGCGGTTAAGACACCAGCCTCTCACGCTGGTTTCCCGGGTTCGAATCCCGGTGGAGTCACCAGATTGACCATAGACTTATATAGCCTATGGTATTAATTTTTAAGGTAAAATTTAAATATTTATAAAATCTAGGCCCTATGGTCAAGCGGTTAAGACACCACCCTTTCACGGTGGTATCCCGGGTTCGAATCCCGGTAGGGTCACCAATTAGCCCGTCCGGCTCAGAGAGGACAAGCCACTCCGGCTCACGGAGGAGGCGCGCCCTTCAGGCGCGAAATACCGCAGGACGTAGTCCGAGGACTTAAAAACACGTTCTGTTTTATGGAAGTATAGCTCAGTTGGGAGAGCATCTGCCTTACAAGCAGGGGGTCACAGGTTCGAGCCCTGTTACTTCCACCATAATCATATCATTACAATAATGACTATTTAGGGGATTTTACTCTATAAGTTGACGTTAATCTAACGCCACTATGTGAGGCTCCTCAATGCGCCAGATAGGCGTGTTTATGGCCTGGTAGTTCAGCTGGTTAGAATGCCGCCCTGTCACGGCGGAGGTCGTGGGTTCGAATCCCATCCAGGTCGCCAAAATAATAATAAACCTTAGATGTGACTTCGTTCACAGTCCGCCGTTACGGCGGAGAGTTCTTCGGACTCACTACGTTCGTCTCGAAGATTTCAAATCTAATGATTTGAAACCCTGCAAGGGACTGGGTTCGATTCTCATCCAGGTTGCCAATTACATAGTAATTATAAGCTTCAAAGCTTATTACAATATAGGGATTAGATTGTCTAATCCCGCCCAACTCTTTTGATGGGCTGATGTAGCTCAATTGGTAGAGCAACTGACTTGTAATCAGTAGGTTGTGGGTTCAATTCCTATCATCAGCTCCATATGCGGATGTGGCTCAGTGGTAGAGCATCGCCTTGCCAAGGCGAGGGTCGCGAGTTCGAATCTCGTCATCCGCTCCAGTTATAGCTTGCTAGGCAAGCTTTTTTAATTTAAAATCACTTAGGTCATTTGACTAAGATATAAAAATAAGATATACTAATAAGGTAGAGAATATTTATGCGTCATTAGCTCAGCTGGATAGAGCGTCTGGCTACGGACCAGAAGGCCTGGGGTTCGAATCCTCAATGACGCGCCATTTTTTTAGAAGTATTTAATTTTATACTTCTTTTTTTATTACAATAAATTTATCTTCAATATTTAAAAAAGCATTTTTATATACTAATGAGTTATCAATCTAATCAAAGTTTCAGATTATCATGTCATTAAGCTATTAAAATTTGTTATTTTTCGCAAAATTATGATAAAAAGGTATAATTAATGCTATGAACTAGGTTTACATTTTTCTCTTTTTCATCCTAGGAATAGACTATTTTAATTGGAGGAGGTAAAAATGAAAAAAAGAGTACTAGCGTTAATACTAGCAATAATGATGGTTGTAACTAATATTGTGCCCAGCTTAGCAGCAAGTTCGGATAGCTTAGGGCAAAATGAGAAGGCTCAATCTGTTATGGGTAGAGCTAATGAGACAGACAAAAATGACGATGGCAATGATAAGAATGAAAGTGATAAAGGAGCAAGTCCCTTTCGTCAAAAAAACGATAAGATACTGAAATCTTTGGACACAAATCCTAAGAGCCCTGATTCTAATAAAGAAACTGCTACTAGCCTTCAATCAGCTGACAAGAAAAGTTCTAGTTTGGAGGTGAAAGAGTCTTCAGATCCTACTAGTAGAGAAGATAGAAAAGTAGAAGTTAAATCTGTGGGTGAAGCTTCTGACACCAGTGATGAAGTATATGATGATAAGGAAAATGATGAATTTCCTTATATAGGCTATCAAGAAGGTAGTGCTGGAGTAGCTACAAAACTTTATGTAGAAAAGGGACCTAAAGGATCTGATCCAAATCCAGGTAATAGGAGAGTTGTATATTGTTTTAATAAAACAAAAGCATGGCCAGATTCTTTTAATAATACTAAAAAATTAGCCTATAAAAAAACAACAGGTAGTGTTGAGGCATTTAGAGATAAAGTTAATAAAGAATCTAAGTACAAAGGCCAAGATTTAATAGATAAATTAAAGACAGTTTTGGCAAATGGATACCCAAACAACGATGCTATTCAAAAATCTTTAGGTCTAAGTGATGATGATATGAGAACTGTCACTCAAATGGCTATATGGCATTTTACTGATAATGCTTATAATAAGCCACAGATACTCGGTAGTATAAGTGAAAAGCAAAGTCTTGCACTAGCTATATTATTAAAGAAAGCAGGCAGTACCACCGTAGACCCAAAAGCTTTACCTAGTCTTTTAGATAATTATAAAAAAGGCAATCCTACTTATGAAGTGCCAGAAGGATATACACCACCAGAACAATCAACCCTAGATTTATATATAAGTAATGGCACATTAAGTGGTGACCATAATAAGGAATATCAAAACTTATTAAGTGGCAATCTAGTAAGACCAGATGGTTCAGTAATTGATATCCCAAGGGATAATAAAAAAGAAGAAAAAGAAATAATGATACAAAAACTGGGTGATGGTGCCCAGATTGCAGGAGCAGTATTTGAAATTTCAAAAGCAAATGATTCAGATAAGGTATTAAAAACATTCACAAGTGAAAAAGAAATACTAAATAAAATACAACTTGAAGTTGGATCATATATCCTAAATGAGAAAACTGCGCCAGAAGGATTTCAAAAAATAAGTGGAATTAAATTCGTAGTTAAAGCAGATGGTGAGATAGAAATAAAAGATAGAGGACAAAATGAGGATAAAAGCGTCCCTGGTGATTTTGATGTAAGTTCTTTTAAAAATAATTTATATATTACCGATAAGGAAAAAACTGGAGAAGATGAAGATGATAAAAAACTAAAGTAATCATCAGAAAATACGCCCAGGGAGATTATAAAAAACTTCTTGAAGGTGCCGAGCTTGACCTATATAAAATCAGTAAGGATGAAAAAGAACTTACACTTGTAAAAGATGGAAATTTCAAATCAGATAATAAGGGAAAAGAATTTGAACTGACTGACGGCTCTTATATTCTAAAAGAGAAAAATGCTCCAGCTGGCTATAAGATAGCTAGTGATATAGAGTTTGAAGTTAAAGAAGGAAAAGTATTTATAAATGGCAAGAAAGCACCTATGGGTGTTGAAAATCCTTTCTCTTATGATGCTTTTGATGATAGAAATAATGATGACTTTATAGTAAATCCAAATATATATGCAAAGCATTATTATATTAAAAAATCACCTAACAACCAAGTTGTATATTGTTTCAATGCCCAGAAAAAATCTCCAAATGAAAGCTACGATGATGGAGAAAATATTGTCCCAGATTTCAATCATGGTGTTGTTAAGTATAACAAAATAATAGATCCTGACAGCCTTTATAAATATGCTCAAAATCCTAGAGTTAGTGGGGCTGATCTAGCAAATAAGGTTTCTAGAGTAATCCATGGAGGATACCCAAACTCAAAAGTTAATGCTGTTGGGCTTACAAGTACACAATTAAAGGCAGCAACTCAGTTAGCTGTGTATTATTACACTGATAGTGCAGAAATAACAAATGATGGTTTAAAAGCTTTTGGTCACGGTTTTGATGTTTTAGCAAAAGATGGAGATACGGAAAACAAAATAAAAGCCTATACCCAAGCATTGATAGAGTATGCTGAAAAGGAAACAACAAGTTATAGATACGATTTTTATGTATCAAATAATGGTCATTTCCAAAACCTTATAGGAACATCTTATGATGATAGCGACTTACACTATGTAATTGCAATGGAAGATGAAAGCGAAGGTGGTACTACACCAGACCCAGGAACACCTGAGCCAGAAAAGCCAAAGAGTGCAAATATATTCTTTAGCAAGCAAGATGTTTTAGGTGATGAACTAAAAGGTGCAAGTTTACAGATTATTGATACAAAGACAGATAAAGTTATCAAAGAATGGGTAAGCGATGGCTCTACAACAACCTTCAAACTAAGTGAAGGAAATTATAAGCTTGTAGAAACAGCAGCACCAAAGGGATATAAGATTGCTACTGAAATCAACTTTGCTGTAGATAAAAGTGGAAAAGTAACAGCAGACAAAGGTTCACTAAAAACATCTACTGGTAATAATGTAATTGTCATGGTCGACGACTATAAAGAAACTAAAATCTCATTTAGTAAAACTGACATCCTAGGAAATGAATTACCAAATGCTGAATTACAAATTATAGATAAATCAAATGATAAGGTAGTTCAAAAATGGACTAGTGGTGATAAACCTCAAAAAATTGAATTAAAACCAGGTAAATATGAATTTGTTGAAACTGCTGCTCCTAAGGGGTACAAGATTGCTACTTCTATAGAGTTTGAAATCACTACTGATGGCAAGGTTGTAGCTAATAAAGATAGTCTTAAAACTGAAGGTTCTGAAAATATCATAACAATGGTTGATGACTACAAAAAATCACACATCTTCTTTAGCAAGCAAGATATTTTAGGCAAAGAATTACCAGGAGCCAAACTACAAATTAAAAACAAAGAAACTAATGAAGTAGTAGAAGAATGGACAAGTTCAGATGCACCAAATACATTCAGCTTAAAACCAGGATCATATGAATTTGTAGAAACAGCCGCACCAAAGGGATACAAGATAGCAACATCAATCGACTTTGAAATCACAGCTGACGGTGAAATAAAAGCAAACGATAAGAGCCTAAAGACAGTTGGCTCATCAAAAATATTAGTAATGGTAGACGACTACAAAGAAAGCAAAATCTTCTTTAGCAAACAAGATATTTTAGGCAAAGAACTTGCTGGAGCAAAACTACAAATCAAAGAAAAAGCAACTGGAAAAGTCGTAGAAGAATGGACAAGTTCAGATGCACCAAACACATTCAGCTTAAAACCAGGATCATATGAATTTGTAGAAACAGCCGCACCAAAAGGCTACAAGATAGCAACATCAATCGACTTTGAAATCACAGCTGACGGTGAAATAAAAGCAAACGATAAGAGCCTAAAGACAGTTGGCTCATCAAAAATATTAGTAATGGTAGACGACTACAAAGAAAGCAAAATCTTCTTTAGCAAACAAGATATTTTAGGCAAAGAACTTGCTGGAGCAAAACTACAAATCAAAGAAAAAGCAACTGGAAAAGTCGTAGAAGAATGGACAAGTTCAGATGCACCAAACACATTCAGCTTAAAACCAGGCAAGTATGAATTTGTAGAAACAGTCGCACCAAAAGGCTACAAGATAGCAACATCAATCGACTTTGAAATTACAAAAGAAGGCGAAATCATAGCAGATAAGGCAAGCCTAAAAACAATCGGCAGCAACAAGATCCTAGTTATGGTTGATGAATACGAAACATCAGAGCATCCAAAGGATAAGGATCATAAGCCTAATGATAAGGATCATAAGCCTAATGACAAGGAAGACAAATCATCTGATAAGGGCAAAGATAAGTCTGAAAAAGATAAGCCATCAACTAAAGATAAAGATAAGCCATCAACTAAAGATAAAGATAAGCCATCAACTAAAGATAAAGATAAGCCATCAACTAAAGATAAAGATAAGACTACTGAAGTAGTAGATAAAGACAAGGAAAGCAAAGAAAAGGATAAAGATAAGCCTCAAAATAAGGAAAATCTAATAGTTAGAACCCTAAAAGGGGCACCAAAAACTGGGGTAATTTCTAACCTTGCTTTCTATAGCGTGGCTATCATTTCTTCAAGTGTAGGTCTATACCTAACTAGAAAGAAAAAATAAAAGATATAAAATATCTATAAGTAAAAAGATGAGGACATAATAAGCTGACCAACAAAGTTGGACCTAATACCAGAGCTAGAACTAAACTAGCTCTGGTATTTCTTTTTCCTTTCCTACCCCTAGGGGTGGGAAATTTTTATTTTGGATGCAAGATTTGGCCAAGTTTTTTATTGGAATTTCCATTAAATTATATTTTTGGGTATAAGTGAAAGTTTTATGGAATTTTTTAATTCTTACAGGTAAAATCTTTTAAAAATATAAATATAAAGAGGTTAGAAAATGAAGTCGAAAAAACTATTGATTTCCATTTTGTTTTTAATATTTATTATTATTGGAATAAGGGTTTTTGGAAATAAAGATATTGATTTTACAAAAGAAGAAAATACAGAAATTAAAACTAAAGACCTAGCAAGCCTTAAGAATAGGGGAGAAATATACCTGGCTGGCGGTTGTTTTTGGGGTGTTGAAGGATATTTTAAGAAAATCCCAGGTGTTATTGACACAAGTGTTGGCTATGCCAATGGGAAAACAGATGATACTACTTATGAAAAAATCGGAAAGACTGATCATAGTGAGACTGTAAAAATCACCTATGATCAAGATCAAATTTCCTTGCAGGATATTTTGGAGTATTATTTTAGGATAATTGATCCTACTTCTGTAAACAAGCAAGGAAACGACAGGGGTAGACAATATAGGACTGGAATTTACTATACAAATGAAAATGATAAACTTGTTATTGATGAGATTATTAGACAGGTACAAGAAAAATATAAAGAGAAAATTGCTGTAGAAGTAGAGCCCTTAAAGAATTTTGTTTTGGCGGAAGACTACCACCAAGACTATTTGGATAAAAATCCTGGAGGATATTGTCATATCAATATTTCTTTGGCAGAAAAGCCTCTAGAATCAAAGAAAATTGATAAAAATGAAAAGGAATTAAAGGAAAAACTAACAGATGAACAATATAAGGTGACCCAGGAAAATGCAACTGAGAGAGCTTTTTCTTCAAAATATGATGATTTTGATGAACCAGGAATATATGTTGATGTAGTTACTGGCGAGCCACTTTTCTCTTCTAGAGATAAGTATGATGCAGGTTGTGGTTGGCCTTCTTTTACAAAGCCAATTGATGCAGGCATTAATTACAAGTCCGACAAGACCCATGGCATGGAAAGGGTGGAAGTTAGGAGCAAAAAAGGAGATTCTCACCTAGGTCACGTATTTAATGACGGTCCAAAGGATAAGGGTGGTGCAAGGTATTGTATAAATGGTGCAGCCTTGAGATTTGTTCCGCTTAGCAAGATGGAAGAAGAAGGCTACGGAGCCTACATTGATAAGGTAAAATAAAAATTAAGGGGAGAATTTTCTCCTTTTTTTAATTGAAAATATATTGAATTAATATAGTAATGAGAATATGAAGATTCTCAAAAAATCAATATTATGATTAATAAAAATTAGAAATTTTATATAAATTTAATAATTTATCCATTGTTTAGCCACATATTGGGTATATATTATCTTATAGGAGGAAAATATGAGTAATAGATCTTATAAAAAATCAGGCGGAAGATTTTCATCTTTTGCTTCAGCTTTAATTGGCGCTATTATTGGTGGATTTGTTGTTTATTTTCTACTAGTTGCGCCTCAGTCAAATAAAAAAGAAATTAGTGAAAATAAAACCCAAGTTGAAACAAGGCAAGATAATACCAAACCAATAGATATTAAGGAAAATGAGTCTATGGAGTCTGTTGTGGTTAAAAAATCAATTGATTCTGTGGTTGGTATAAATACAGTTTCAAAGGTGACTAGGCAGTCGTTTTTCGGCCCTCAATCAGGCTATGTAGAAGGTATTGGTTCAGGATCAATAGTAAGCGAAGATGGTTATATTGTAACAAATTCCCACGTAGTTAGCGATGGGGAAGCCAAGGAGATTAACGTCTTATTTAATAATGGCGAGACTGCTCCAGCAGAACTTGTTTGGAACGATGCATCTTTGGATCTTGCTATTATTAAAGTAGCTAGTGATAATAAAAACTTAAAGGCAATTGACATTGGAGATTCTGATGAAATAGGTGTTGGTGATAGGGTTGTGGCAATTGGTAATCCTCTTGGTTTCAATCTTCAATCTACAGTAACATCTGGAATCATTTCTGGTCTAAATAGGTCAGTATCCTTTAATACAGGTGTACAAATGGATGGCCTTATGCAGACAGATGCAGCCATTAACTCAGGAAATTCAGGTGGTGCTCTTCTAAATTCAAGGGGCCAATTAATTGGAATCAACACTGCCAAGGCCGGAAATAGTGATGGTATTGGTTTTGCAATTCCAATCAATACTGTAAAACCAGTTATAGACAAGATTAGGGAAAATGGAAAGTTTGACTCGGTTTACTTAGGAATTACAGGTCAGTCCCTTGATTATTTAAGAAAATTACAATACCTAAAGGATGATATTAAGGCAAAGAGCGGTATCTATGTTGTAAGTGTATTTACAGACGATAGCACAATCAAGGAAGGCGATGTAATTAAAGAAATCGACGGCAAGCCTGTAAAAGATATGGCAGCCCTAAAAAAACTTCTCTTAGCCTACAATATTGGTGATACTGTAAAGTTAACCATAGAAAGAGATGGAGAAGAAAAAGAAGTGGATTTTGAATTTACTGTTGATTCGTCAAATGTAGATGAATATAAGTCTGCAAGACCAAATGAAACCAAAGAAAAACAGGAAGAAAAATCAAATCCATTTTTCAATCTTCCATAAAAATAATCAAAAAGAGCAGTTAATTTATCTGCTCTTTTTATGTAGGCAAAAAACTGTTGAAATATCAATCTTAATTGACTTTATATAAAAACTTTTGGAGTCAAGAAATTATCTTGACATGGTCTTTTAAAGCGTGTATAATAGTGAAGTCAAGTAAAAATATTGACAGGTGATATTATGGAGAAAATAGTAAAAGTAGCCCAGCTGTACGATATGTATGGCCCACTTCTAAATGAAAAGCAAAGAGATGTTATAAATTGCTACTACAACGAAGATTTATCCCTTCAAGAGATTGCTGACAATGACGGTAGGTCAAAGCAGGCAATTTCAGATATGATTAATAGGAGTGTGGATAAATTATTTGAGTTTGAAAATGAGCTTTCTTTACTAAAAAGCAAGACTGAACTTAAGGCTTCTCTTTTTGAAATAAGAGAGCTGATTGAAAGTTCAAATAATAAAGAAGCAATTCAAAAGTTAACAGAAATTATTGAAAATATTTAGGAGCGTATATGGTTTTTGAAAGCCTTTCAGATAGACTTCAAGCAGCGCTTGGAAAACTAACAGGAAAAGGAAAATTAAACGAAAAAGACATAGACACTGCTATGAGGGAGATAAGATTATCCCTTCTTGAAGCAGATGTTAACTACAAGGTTGTAAAAGACTTTGTAAAGACTATTAAGGAAAGATCACTTGGGGCTGACGTGATGAATTCACTTTCTCCAGGACAGATGGTAGTTAAAATCGTAAACGAAGAGCTAACAGACCTTATGGGTAAGGAAAACTCAAGGCTTGCCCTAAGAGGCGGTACACCTCACATGGTGATGATGGTTGGTCTTCAAGGTTCTGGTAAGACTACTCATTCTGGAAAACTTGTAAAAATGCTAAAAAAGGAAAATAGAAATCCTATGCTAGCAGCCCTTGATATCTATAGACCTGCAGCCATTGAACAATTAAAGGTCGTAGGTAAACAGGCAAATACCTTTGTATTTGAAAAGGGCAAAGAAAATCCTGTAAAAATTGCCAAAGAGGCCAAGGATTACGCAAGAATCAACAATTTCGATACAGTAATCCTCGATACAGCAGGTAGACTTCAGATAGATACAGACCTTATGGAAGAACTTAAGGCTATCAAAGAAGAAGTAAAACCTGATGAAAT
This sequence comes from Anaerococcus degeneri, assembly GCF_017874475.1. Taxonomy (GTDB): domain Bacteria; phylum Bacillota; class Clostridia; order Tissierellales; family Peptoniphilaceae; genus Anaerococcus; species Anaerococcus degeneri. The sequence continues at coordinate 110,073 of NZ_JAGGLO010000006.1, read as the reverse complement.
CCTCTTGGTTGTGGATGCTATGACAGGTCAAGAAGCAGTAAATGTGGCAAAGTCTTTTGATGATTACCTAGATATAACAGGAGTCATCCTCACCAAACTTGACGGTGACGCAAGGGGCGGTGCTGCTTTATCAATCAGACAAGTCGTAGGCAAGCCTATCAAATTTATAGGTGTAGGTGAAAAACTTGACGATTTAGAGCCTTTCTATCCAGACAGGATGGCAAGTAGGATCCTTGGAATGGGTGATGTACTTTCGCTAATAGAGAAGGCTGAAGCACAATTTTCTTTAGAAAATGCTAGAGAACTTGAAGCAAAAATGAGAGAGCAGACCTATAGTTTGGATGATTTTATGGAACAAATCCAACAGATAAAAAATATGGGTCCTCTTGAAGACTTACTAGCGATGATACCTGGAGTTAATTCAAAGATGCTCAAGGGTGTCAATGTGGATGATGCTGGTTTTGATAAAATCGAAGCCCTCATAAATTCCATGACTAAGGAAGAAAGAGACAAGCCTGAGATTATTGGCAAGAGCAGAAAAACCAGGATTGCAAATGGTTCTGGAGTGGATGTCCGTGAACTAAATAAGCTATTAAAGCAATTTAAAGAGCTTAAGAAAATGATGAAAAAAATGAACGGACTACAGAAAAAAGCAAAAAAAGGCAGAGGCTTTCCAAAGATGCCTTTCTTTTAAAAAATAAGGAGGAAAAAATGGCAGTAAAAATTAGATTAAAAAGATTAGGACAAAAGAAAAAACCATTCTACAGAGTGGTAGTGGCAGACTCTAGAAGAGCTAGAGATGGTAGATTTATCGAAGAAATCGGTTATTACAACCCAGTTTCTGAACCAAAAGTATTTAAAGTTGACAACGAAAAAGCTAAACAATGGATTAAAAACGGTGCTCAACCAACATCTATTGTAGAAAAGCTATTCAAAGACAATGATGTATTAGCATAATTATGAAAGATTTAGTAGAATTAATCGTCAAAGAATTAGTAACAGACAAAGAAGCTGTAGAAATTGTAGAAGATCGTAAGGGCAGCGAGGTTAATATCTTAATCAAGGTTGCCGAAGAAGATAAGGGTAGGGTAATCGGAGTTAGGGGCAATATTATAAACTCCATTAGAACTATCGCAAGAAGTGCAGCTATAAAGGAAAATGTTAAGGTAAACATAAAAATATGAGGATCTCAGTAGGAGAGATTGTAAAGGCCCAAGGAATTAGGGGAGAAGTCAAGGTAAGAAGCCTGAGCGACAATGAAGAAAGATTCAAAATTGGATCAAAACTTTTTATAGGAGACGAAATAGTCACCATAAAAAGATCATACAAGCAAAAAGCAATGCTTGTTCTAGGCTTTGAAGAATATGATAATATCAACGATATCCTTAAATTTGTGGGTAAAGATTTAACCATAGATGAAAAAGATTTGGGAAAACTTGCTGAAGATGAAGTCTACATCAAGGACCTAATTGGTCTTAAAGTCACCTCAAATGGGCAAAAAGTAGGTGAAATAGTAGATGTAATCACAGGCGTCTATCCAAATGACGTTTATGTTATAAAAACAGATGGCGGCGAAGTTTTGCTTCCAGCTATCAAAAATACAATCAAAAAAATTGATACTGAAGAAAAAATAATTGAAGTAGAAAATTTTAGTGACTATGAATAAAGTAACACTCCTGACCCTATTTCCAGAATCCTTTGATTTTTTAAGGACCTACGGGGTTATAGGTAAGGCAATTGAAAATAAAATCCTAGAACTCGAAATAGTGGACATGAGAGATTTTGCAAACAACAAGCATAATCACGTCGATGATACAGTATACGGCGGGGCAGCCGGTATGCTAATTAGACCTCAAGTAATATATGACGCACTATTATCAGTCAAAACAGCCAAGTCTAAAGTAGCCTTTATGTCAGCTACAGGAAAAGTTTTAGATCAGAAGTTAGCAATCGACTTTGCGAGTATTGAACATTTGATAATAATATGCGGTCATTATGAAGGCATCGACGCTAGAATAACTAACCACTATGTAGACTATGAAGTATCCATAGGCGATTATGTCCTAACAGGCGGAGAAATCCCAGCCATGGTATTAATAGACTCTATGGCAAGGTTCATAGACGGAGTCGTAGGCAAGGAAGAGTCACTAGTAACAGATTCTCACTATAATATATTGTTGCAACAAGATGAATACACCAAGCCTAGAGTTTTTAATGGCTACCACGTACCAAGCGAACTTGTAAGTGGGGATCATAAAAAAATCGCAGCTTGGAATAAGAAAAATGCAATAGAAAAAACAAAAAGAGTAAGACCAGACTTATACGAAAAGTACTTACGAGAGGAGAGCAAAGATGGATTTAATCAAAAAAATAGAAAGTGAAAACCTACGTGAAGAAAACTTTGACTTTAATGTAGGTGATACAGTTAGAATAAGCTACAGAATTAAAGAAGGCGACAAGACAAGACTTCAAGACTTTGAAGGAACTGTTATCTACATCAGCGAAGGCGGCGTAGGCAAGACCTTTACAGTAAGAAGAATCTCTTACGGTGTAGGAGTAGAAAGAACCTTCCTATACCACAACCCAAGAATAGAAAAATTAGTAGTAACCAGACGTGGTAAGGTAAGAAGAGCTAAGCTAACCTACCTAAGAGAACGTCAAGGTAAGGCTGCTAAAGTTAAAGAAAAAACAAATTATTAATGGTAGAAAAAAACATCGTAAGCGATGTTTTTTTCGATTTTCACAATTTATCAAGGCACAAAGTACCGCAGTATAAATTGATTAAAAACCTTATGTAAAATTTTATGAAGGGTGTGATGAGAAAGAGCAACCGTAATAAAAACTTTACTAATCAGATAAAAGGATTATTGCATAATGAGCAATGGTCCTTTTAATTTTGAAAATATCTACAGTCTATAAAATTCAATAACAGAATTAGATTTTGCCTTTAAATACATTTTAATTTATGATATTATAACTAATAAGGATTAAGACTAAGAGGCAAAAATGACAAATGCAAGAAAAAACTTTGGAAAAAAGTTAATAGAAATAAGGGAAAGAAAAGGACTTAGACAGGCTGATGTTGCGAGTCTTATAAATCTTAGCCAAAGAACAATTGGCAGGCTTGAAAGAGGGGAGATTGAATCTGCGTCTGTGGATAGTTTGGTAGAATTATCCAAGGTCTATGATGCAGATATCCTTAGTTTGTATAAGAAATATGCCTACGGAAATTTTTGTATATTAGAAGATATAAAAAAAGCTCTAGATATAAATGCCATATTTTTGCCAAGAGAAATTAGGACAAATCTTTTAGAAAAAATTGATCTAATAAAAGAAGGAAAAGACCTTGAAACAAAAAGATATGAGTTAGAACTCTTGGAATTATTTATAAAATACCTAAATTCTGAAATAAGTGATGAAGCTTTGAGAGATAATTTTGAATACCTAAGTGGAAATAAAATTAAGAGGGAGAATTTTTCTAAACTAGATCTTTCTTCGCTAGAATTACGTATTTTATTAAATATTGCTAGTGATTTTCATTCTTATAAAAATATTGCTAGTGTAGAGATTTTTGAAATGTGCAAGAATCAGGATAAGAATAAGATGGTAAAATTATTAGCCTACAATAATTTTTCTAATTTTTATGTAATAAATAAAGATTATCAAGATGCCCTAAAAATATCAAATGAAGGTATAAGCTATTCTAGAAATAGCTCTTCTATTGATGGCTTGCTTTACTTACATTTCATAAATTTCCTAGCATCTTATAGGGCGAATAAAAACTATGAGGAAGCCTTATTGGCAACTAAGGTTTTATTAAAAAACAATCTTAACCCTGAATTAAATATGTTGGTAAATAGAAATATTAATAATATATTAGGATAAACAAGCCAGGACTACTTTTAGTTCTAGTTTTTTATATTGAATCAAAAAAGCGAATAAATTCCAAAGGCACATCCGCCTTTGACAAACTTTTTAATATGGTATAAGCTAAAAATAATAAATTATTAACACAAGAAGGCAGATTTTATGAAAGAGAAATATAACAAAAAAGATTTTAAATTTATAAGGCTCAACTGGGTTTTCCTTGGCTTTATCATTCTTTCTTTGGTCAGCAATTTGGAACAATATTTTCTAACAAGGCTTATTGAGAGATTTTCGAGGATTGTTTCTTATAACGATGGGACCTTGATTAGGTCAACAATAATATTTTTTATCCTTTGGGCAGTGATTTTTTTCGCTCTAAGAATTTCTAGGTCAAGGCTTAAGGCTAGGATTTCATATTTGTGGAATGTAAGGGTCAAAAAAGAACTTATGGAAAATATCTTGACTCGAGACCCTGTTTATTTTGAAAGCAAGGACAAGGCCTCTTACATATCCCTATTTAACAATGATCTTAAATTTATAGAGGAAAATTATCTTTTTTCTGTGGACTGGATTATATCTAACCTTGTCCTTCTTTTGGTGTGTTTGGCCTACGGTTTTACCATAAATATTGAGATTACTATGATCATTTTTGTCTTTGGTATAATTGTTATGCTAATTTCAAAATTTATTTCATCTCTTTCATCAAATGAGAATGAAAAATATATGAAGTCCCTAAATTCTTATAATGAAATACTAAATGATGGCTTTTATGGCTATAAAACTCTTTTGAGCTTTAACAAAACGGGTCATTTCCTTAGAAAATTTGGACAGAGGACAAAAGATAACGAAAAAATTCACGAAAAATCTTTGTTTTTAAATAGCTCAAGAATATCAGTGATAAATATTTCGTCAATGATATTGCAGACCTTCTTGATGCTCTTATCAGCCCTATTTGTCTATTGGGGCAAGATTGAAGCCTTTTATTTTCCGGTCCTACTAAGCCTTATGAATATTATAATTTGGCCAATGCAGGAAATTGCAGATTCCTATGGTAATATTATTTCAACTAGGAAAATCAGAGAAAGGATTCTTAAGGACTTTGCTTTTGACGAAGAAGAATTTCCTGATAAAGCTAGAATCCATAAGGAAATTGCAGGAGAAAATTCTGATATTTACTTTGATAAGGTTAAATTTTCTTATGGAAGTAAGGAAATTTTAGAAAAAGCTTCTTTTGTAATCCACAATAAGGACCATGTGATTATAAGCGGTGCAAGCGGAACTGGTAAGTCTACTATTTTTAAATTAATAACCAAGGAACTTAGGCCAAATGATGGAAATATTTTTATTACAGGTAAAAATATCGACAATCAGAGTCGTGAGGAAATTTATGAAAAAATTTCCATTGTCGCCCAAAAACCAATGATTTTTAGGGATTCTATTTTGGCAAATATAGTTCTTTTTGAAGATGAATCTGAAATTGATTTTGAAAAACTAAATGATTCTATAAAAAGGTCTGGCCTTTCTCCTTTGATAGACAACCTTAAGGAAGGTTACAATACCATAATCAAAGACGCCGGATCCAACCTATCTGGTGGGGAAATGCAGAGAATTGAAATAGCCAGGGCCCTTTATAAGGATAGCCCAATTATCCTAATAGATGAGGCTACTTCTGCCCTTGACCTTAAAATGGCAGTCGATATCGAAGAAATTTTTGCAAATCTAGATAAGACCCTAGTTTCAATTTCCCATAGGAGGGACATTGATTATAGCAAGTATTACGGAAAAATTATCGAGATTAAAGATAAAAAGACCGAAGAATTTTCAGAAAATAAAATATAAATCCTACCACAGTCTAGGGAATTTCCTAAATAAGCTGAACTCACAAAGTTGGACCTGATACCAGAGTTAGAACTAAACTAGGTATGGTGTTTTTTCTTTCCCACCCCTAGGGGTGGGAATTTTTATGCTGCATTATTTTTTATATTTTACTGGTGATAAGTATCCTATTTATTATTTTATTCTTTCTTCATTGTAATACTTTATGAAATCTTCTAAAAAACTGACCTCCTTGTGTTGATTTTTAGTCCAACTTTTGGTGGTCAGTTCTATTCTTTGAGATATTTTTTATTGTTAAATGAATTCAAATATTCAATTATTAAGCTCTAACATGGTGCTTTCCAATAGGAACTATTAGAGGCGTATTTGAAATAGGGTCACTTATTATTTTTGCTTCAAGATTAAAGATATCTTTAACTAGTTTATTATCTAGTATGTCTTCAGGCTTTCCCTCTGCAACAAGTTTACCTTTTTTAATTGCAAATAGGTAATCAGCGTATCTTGCTGTCAGGTTTATATCATGCAAAATCATGCAAATGGTTGTCTTATACTTTTGGTTAAGATCAGCCAAGAGGTCTAATAATTCTATTTGATATGAGATATCCAAGTAGGTAGTTGGCTCATCCAGAAGTAGGATATTTGTATCTTGGGCTAGGGCTAGCGCTATCCATACTCTTTGCCTTTGCCCGCCAGAAAGTTCTTCAACTAGATTATTTGCTAGATCTTCAACATTGGCCATAACCATTGATCTATTTATTATTTCAAGGTCATCTTTACTAAGACTTTTAAAAGGCTTTCTGTAGGGGAAACGACCACGGCTTACAAGATCAGCTACTGTTATCGATTCAGGGATTATTGGAGATTGAGGTAAGATAGCTATATGTTTTGCTAAATCTTTTTCTTTATAAGAATTGATTGATTTATTACCGAGCAATACTTCTCCGTCTAATGGCTTTATAAGTCGAGATAAAGTTTTAATGAGTGTTGACTTTCCACAACCATTTGACCCAATAATAACTGATATTTTTTCTTCAGGTATTTTTATATTTATATTTTCCAAGATTATTTTTTCATCATAACCGCATGTAAGATTATTTGACCATAGACCAATCATTATATATTCCTCCTGTTCATTTTTATTAGTAAGTATATTAAGTATGGTGAACCTAACAATCCAGTTACAACACCTACCGGATATCTAGCTGGCAAAATATTTTGTGAGAATATTTCAGATGATAAAACTAGTAAAATTCCAACCAATCCAGCTAATATTGGGCTTCTTTTATTGCCAATATTTAAGGCTATGGGCCCAGCTAAAAAAGATATACAAGCTATTGGCCCTGTAATTGCAGTAGAAAAAGCAGTTAAAGATACAGCACATAAAATCAAAATAAGTCTCGATAAATCGGGATTTGCTCCAAGTCCTATTGCTATTTCTTCACCAAGTTCAATAATTTCTAGTCTTTTATTAAAAAACAAAACTATTATAGTAGCAATAATACTTACTATTAGCACAAGAGGTATGTCATCTAGCTTTGTAAAAGATAAAGATCCATTGAGCCATCTCATAACTTCTTGCAACTCGTATCTTGCGGCTTTCAACAATAAAAATGAGGTGCCTGCTCTTGTGACAGCTTGAAAACCAATGCCTAATATTATCAGTCTAGATGCTGAAAAACCATCTTTTTTAGCTAGTAAAAACAATATTAAAGATGTTGTTAAGCCACAAGCTATTGAAATAATTCCAGTAGTAAAACTATTTGTTTTTAATACCAATATGCAATAGACCGCTGCAATAGATGATGAACTTGTAACACCGATGATATCGGGACTTGCAAGAGGATTTCTTAACATAGTTTGAAAGATAAATCCTGCTAATCCAAAAGACCATCCAGCTATAATTCCTGCTAATAATTTTGGTAATCTAATTTCCATAATTGAAAAACTAGCTCCAGGAACAGTTTCACCATTTAAGACTTTAATCAAAGTTGAAAAAGAATAATTTTCATCTCCAATAAGTAAAACGAAAAATGATAGACTGATTATTATTAATAAAAATAGTAAGGAAAATAGTGTTATTCTTTTTTTTCTTTTTTGAATACCTATAATTAAATTTTGCATTAGTTATTAACCCCTCTATTTTTCATAGTTACATAAATAAGTACTGGACCACCGATTATTGCAGTAATTATCCCTACTTCAATTTCGCCTGGTTTACCTAAAATACGGCCGATTATATCACACATAAGTAAGAGCTCTGCACCTATAAAAGATGAAGTAATGGTCATTGTGCGTATATTTTTGCCTAAAAATAAGCCGCAAAAATGAGGAACTATAAGACCTACAAAACCAATAGGTCCACCAATCGCAGTAATACTTGAACATAAAAGCACACTTGCAACTATTGCGAGTGATCTTGTCCTAGTAACATTAACCCCAAGACCAACTGCCATTTCATCACCCATAGCTAAAGCGTTTAAATCTGATGAAATAAAGACAGCTATTAAATGACCTACAATTATAAAAGGTAGTAGTGTATATATAGAGGGTAATGTAGCCGCTCCTAGGCTACCTATTTGCCAAAACCTAAATTTGTCTAAGACGTTATTATTCGGTAAAATTAAAAAACTAACAAAACTGCTTAAAGCCATACTAACACAAGTTCCTGATAAGGCTAGTTTTACAGGAGTAAGGCCTGCTTTTCCGGTCATAGCTATCGCATATACAAAAATTGCACTGATTAGGCCACCAATTATTGCAAAACTTATATGGCTTATGCTTGATGAAATTCCAAAAAAAGACAGCCCAATTACTACACTAAGACTTGCTCCTGTGTTTATACCGAGGATACCTGGATCAGCTATTGGGTTTCTAGTAACTGATTGCATCAATACACCGCTTATGGCAAGACTAGAGCCTGCTAAAGTTGCAAAAATAGTTCTAGGTATTCTTTTATAAATAATTGATTTAATAAAATCATCTTCTAGATTACCGATTCTAAAAGCTGCTAGAAAATCTTTGATATTAATTTCTTTTGTTCCAAGCTTTAATGACAAAAATATTGTAATAAGAAGACCTAGGCAGATTAGTAAAATTATGCCTAGGTTTATTTGTTTTTTATTTCGCATTTTTGCATGCATTTCCTAAAATATTTAAGAATTCTTCAATAGTGTAGTTTATTGAAAGTGGTGTTGGAGTGCATGAGGCTGCTAATGGTGTATTTTCTGGAATTACAGCAACGGCCCCATTTTTAATTGCATTTATTTTGCCTAAAAGAGGATCTTTTTGTAAAGTTTCAATAGTTTTATCATCACCATAAGTTATGATTACATCAGCATCATTTATCTTATCTGCTTCTTCTGCGGAAATTTCTTTTGCAAAACTATCCTCACTCTCAAATTCTTTTAATGATTCAGGGAAAACCAGACCTAAATCTGTTAAATAATTTGCTCTTGGATCTTTGCTAGTAAAAATCCAGAATTTTGATGTATCTGCAGCATTAATACTAGTAAATAATATTTTTTTTCCTTTGATTTCTGGATGTTTTTCTAACTCTTTGGCTATACGAGCTTCAGTATTTTTGATTAACTCATCACCTTCTTTTTCCATACCTAAGGCTTTTGAATCAATTTTAACCATATCTTTCCACAAAGTTTGCCAAGGTTTAGATTGGTATGCTGCTACTGGAGCTATTTTTGATAGAGTGTCATAATCTTCTTGAGTTATACCGGAATAAGCAGCTAAGATAACATCTGGTTTAGAATTTGATATTGCTTCAAAGTTAAGCCCATCTAAATCGTCAAATAGGTTAGTCTCACCATTTAGTTCTTTTATTTTTTCTTCTGTCCAAGGTAAAACTCCTTTTTCAGCACTTACGCCGTAATTTGCTTTTGAAAATCCAACAGGAACTATTCCTAAAGCTAATGCTACATCATGATTTCCCCAAGCAATAGTTGCAACTCTTTCAGGTTTTTTATCTAATATAGTTTGACCGAAAGCGTGATCTAAAACTATTTGATTAGGTGCATGCTCTTTAGAAGCATTTTCTTTACTATTAGCAGAATTATCTGCATTGTTTTTTACTTCACTTTCCTTAACTGTAGTTTCAGTTTTTGTATCATTTGATGGTGCGTTTGAATTAGAAGAACAAGCGCTAAAAACTATACACATAGCTAAACTGGCTATTAGAAAAAATTTACTTTTCATAAAAACTCCTTAAATAGATTTATAACATAATAATATCAATAATGATTATCATTGTCAAATGGTTTTGGTCACAAATTAAAAATATAACTATTTTTTAAAAAGGATTTAGTTTTTATTTTTAAGCTAAATTATGTATAATATATAATAAGAAATGAGGAGATTAAATGGCACTTAATATAAATTGGTATCCTGGTCATATGAAAAAGACCAAGGAAGAAATTGAAAAAAACCTAAAGCTGGTTGATATAGTTTTAGAGATTATAGATTCGAGGATTCCAGAATCTTCGAGAAATCCTATGCTTGATGATATTTTAGCTGACAAGCCAAGGATGATTATCATGAATAAATCTGACCTTGCAGATCCAAAGGAAAATCAAAAGTGGATTAATAAGTTTAAAAACGATGGGATTGTGGCTTTGCCAATGAATTCTAAAGAGAGAATCAATGTTGGTAAAATTTATGATATAGCAAGGGATATCCTTGCTGATAAGTTTAAAAAACACGAGGAAAAAGACATTGACAATCCTATAATAAGGATGATGATTGTTGGCGTGCCAAATTCTGGCAAGTCTACCTTTATAAATAATGTAGCCCAAAGGAAGGGAGCGAGAGTTGGCAACCGTCCGGGCGTGACCCAAACTAAACAGTGGATTAAGACAAATTCTAATTTGCAGCTATTGGACACTCCGGGTGTGCTTTGGCCAAAATTTGATGATAGGACTGGCCTTCACTTATCTTATACAAATGCCATCAAGGATGAAATCCTAAATATAGAAGATTTGACCCTTTATTTCATAAGAGAATTGGCAGAAGAATATCCGGAAAACCTCAAAGAAAGATATGGTGTAGACCCAGAGGTTGAAGCTATTGAAATCTATGAAGCCATTGCAAAAAAGCGTGGGGCAATTATTGCTGGCGGAGATTTTGATTACACAAGGACAGCGACTATTATCCTAAACGACTTTAGGACAGGCAAACTTGGAAGAATTACACTTGAGAAGCTATGAAATATTCTGAATATAACGAGGAAATAAAAAAAGAAATATACGAAAAATACGACCATATAGCTGGAATTGACGAGGTAGGAAGAGGTCCTCTGGCAGGCCCTGTTGTAACCTGTGCAGTCATTATGAAAAAGGATTCGCATATTGAAGGAGTGACTGATTCCAAGAAATTAAGCCGCAAGAAAATGCTAGATTTAAAGGGAAAAATCCTAGCTGATTCTATCGCTGTTTCTTATGGCTATGCCAATTCCAGAAAAATTGACCAAATTAATATAAGGCAGGCAACCCTAGGAGCTATGAAAGATGCTCTAGATAATTTAGAAATACGACCAGACATTGTCCTTATTGATGCGGAAAGGATTGACACCAACCTTCCACAATTAAATATTGTAAAGGGCGATTTAAACGAATACGCAATTTCTTGTGCATCTATTTTGGCAAAAGTCAGGCGAGATGATATTATGATAAATTTTTCTAAAATTTATCCGGGTTATGGTTTTGAAACAAATTTTGGATATGGAACCAAGGCTCATTACGCTGGTCTTGAAAAATACGGAGAAACTCCCATCCATAGGCAAAGTTTTTTGAGAAAATTTCACGAAAGGCAGCTATCATTTATATGACAAGAAAAAGAGAAGTCGGCGATTTTGGTGAGGAAATCACAGCTGAATATTTGGAAAAAAATGGATACAGGATCCTTGATAGAAATTATTCAAAACCCTTTGGGGAGATTGATTTAATTGCCATAAAGGATGACTTGATTGCCTTTGTTGAGGTCAAGACTCGAAAGTCAGATGCCTTTGCCTATGCGGCTGAGGCTGTAGATTTTTATAAGCAGGAGAGGATAAGAAGGGCGAGCCAAGCCTATCTTATGGAAAAAAATATGACAGATTTTTTGATGACCTTTGATATTGCCGAAGTTTACCTAGATACAAGAAAGATAAATTACATAGAAAATGCTTTTTGATATGGATAAGAGAGAAATTTTATTATACCTAAATTACATAAATATTAATAATAGAACCATCCTAGATATTTTTGAAAATACGAATTTGGATAATTTTTTTGAAAGGACAAGGGCTGATTACTCCTTCCTTAACGATGCAAATCACGATAGGATTTTTAATCCAAAAAACCTTGAGGATTTCAAAGCTTATAGGGAAAAAGTTGCTAAGCTTGGTGTAGATTTTGTGACAATCCTTGATGAATCTTATCCAGAAAATTTAAAATACATAGACGATAGACCTGCGGTTTTGTATTATAAGGGAAGGCTAGATGCCCTTCGTGATAGCCAGTCCATCGCTTTTGTAGGGGCAAGAAAGTGCACAGACTACGGCAAGTGGGCCTGCAAAAATTTGGTAGGTTCTATTGCTCAGGCAGGCCTAACAACTGTTTCTGGCCTTGCCTACGGGATTGATGCCATGTGCCACAAGGCGACTTTGGAAGTTGGTGGCAGGACCATTGGGGTAATCGGTTGTGGGATTGATCAAGTTTATCCCAAGGCCAACAAGTTTTTGTACGAAAAAATCGAAGAAGACGGTTTGATTTTATCAGAATTTCCTCTAGAAACTCCACCTATTGGTTATAATTTTCCAAGGAGAAATAGGATTATTTCTGGGATTTCCATGGCAACTGTGGTTATAGAGGCCAAGGAAAAATCAGGAACCATGATTACAACTAGGTGTGCTCTAGACCAAGGCAAGGAAGTTTTTGCTGTGCCTGGAAATATTAACTCAATCTATTCCAAAGGGACCAATAAGCTAATCCAAGACGGTTCTAAGCTTATTTTGTGCGCTGAAGATATACTCGAGGAACTCGATTATCTTTTGGATAAGAGATTAGCTAAAGAGCCTATTGATTATTCTGCACTTGATAAAGATGAAGTTAGTGTAGTAAGATATATTGAGACAAAACCAAATGCCAGTCCTGATGACTTGGCACTTAACTTAGATTTAAGCATAGATGTGATAAATTTTTTATTAACAAGTTTAGAACTTAAGAATATAATTGAAAACATAGGAAATAACGAGTTTACAATAAAGGAGTGAGACTTTGGCTAAAAATCTAGTAATAGTAGAGTCGCCTACCAAGGCTAGGTCAATTTCAAAAATGCTTGGAAGAAATTATAAGGTAAAGGCAACTGTTGGCCACCTTAGAGACCTACCAAAAAGCAAGTTTGGTGTAGATATAGAAAATGACTTTGAACCTGAATATATCAAGGTTAGGGGTAGGGCGAAAACTATTAATGAGCTCAAAAAAGAAGCGAAAAATGCTGACAAGGTTTATCTTGCGACAGACCCGGATAGGGAAGGTGAAGCCATTTCTTGGCATCTTGAATACCTATTAGACCTTGATCCAAACGAAAACAACAGGGTGGAATTTCACGAAATAACCAAAAACAATGTCCTAAATGCCATGAAAAATCCTAGAAAGATTGACAAAAACCTTGTTGATGCCCAACAGGCTAGGAGGGTCATGGACAGGATTGTGGGTTATGAAATAAGTCCGATTTTGTGGAAGAGGGTCAAATCTGGCCTTTCTGCAGGCCGTGTCCAATCTGTTGCCCTAAAACTAATTGTTGATAGGCAAAAAGAAATTGACGATTTTATTCCAGAAGAATATTGGACCATTACTGCCAAATACAAGTACGATGGCATAGATTTTGAATCTGAATTTTATGGATCAAAATCCAAAAAAATGAAGGTTTCAAATGAGTCGGGTGCCCAAAAAGTTTTGGACAAGATTGATAAGGATAATTTTAAACTCGTATCAATAGCAAAAACTAAGAGAAAAAGACGTCCTTATGCCCCATATACAACCTCAACCCTCCAACAAGATGCATCAAATAGGCTTGGTTTTTCAACCAAATTTACCATGCAGCTTGCCCAACAACTTTACGAAGGAATTGATATTGGAAAAGAGGGAACAGTCGGTCTGATTTCCTACATGAGAACAGATGCGACTAGGATTTCTAAGGAAATTGTTGGCGAATCATTAAAATATATCAAGGAAAAATACGGAGCCGAGTACGCAGGTCGTGGAAATACATATTCCGGCAAGAAAAAAGGCAGCCAAGATGCCCACGAGGCAATCAGACCTACATCCATATTTAGAGACCCAATTTCTCTAAAAACCTACCTAACAGACCAACAATACAAACTCTATAAGCTAATCTGGTCAAGGGTAGTCGCAAGCCAAATGGCTGATTATGAATATCTATCAACTCAAATTAATTTTGATAATAATGGCTTGATTTTTAGGGCGAATGGAAAAATTACACTTTTTGACGGTTTTAACAAATTATATGGAAGTCTAGATAGTGAAAATAATTTACCAGACCTTAAGGAAGGCCAAGTTATAGGTGCAGAAAAAATCACCAAGGACCAACACTTTACAAATCCACCAGCTAGGTACACAGAAGCATCTCTTGTAAAAACCTTGGAGGAATTTGGTATAGGCAGGCCTTCAACCTATTCTGCAACTATCAACCAAATCATGTCCAGAAACTACGTTGAGCTTGATGGTAGATCAATCTATCCAACAGAATTAGGAAAGACTGTAAATGAATTTTTGCAGGAAAATTTTGACGATGTAATAAACGTTGAATTTACTGCAGATATGGAAAACCAACTCGATAGGATTGCAGAAGATGAAGTCTTTTGGAAGGATGTATTAAGGAATTTCTATAAAGATTTTTCTAAGGATATGGCTGCGGTCAAAAAAGATACAACTGACTACAAGGTCAAGGATAAGGTCCTTGATGAAAAATGTCCAAAATGTGGCAAGCCTCTTGCTATTAAGCACGGCAGGAACGGCAAATTTATAGGATGTACTGGTTTCCCTGATTGTGACTTTACAAAATCTATAATAAAGACAACTGGAGTTGAGTGCCCTAAGTGTGGAGATGGGGAAATTATTGAAAGAGTATCTAAAAGGGGCAAGAGATTTTACGGATGTTCAACCTATCCAAAATGCGACTACGCTCTTTGGGATCCACCAACAGGTGAGAAATGCCCAGAGTGTGGAAGCCTTTTAGTCCATAAGAAAAATAGGAAAACAGACGAAATTAGATGCTCTGAATGTGATTATGTAAAAGTAAAGAAGAGATAAAAATAAGGGACTCCTCAAATTTGAGGAAGTCCCTATTTTCTTATTCTAATTCGTTTGAGTAGTTTTCAAGCTTAGATGTACACTTTGGACATCTAGTTGCTTCTATATCAATTTTGCTCTTGCAGTATGGGCAAGTTTTTTCTGTTTCAACAACTGGTTCTTCCTTCTTTTTATGAAGACCGTTAAGAGATTTTACAATCAAAAATAAAACAAAGGCAATAATTATAAATGAAATAATTGCATTTATAAGGTTACCAATTTTTAAAGATGCTCCTCCTAAATTTATAACAAGGTCTTCATAGTTAACTCCTGCTGTAAGGCCTGCTATAATTGGCATTAAAAGATCATCAACTACACTAGTTACAATAGCTGTAAAAGCTGAACCCATTATAATACCGATGGCCATATCTAATACATTGCCACGGGCAATAAATTCCTTAAATTCTTTAAACATAATAATTCCTTTCTATATTTCTAAAATACTATTTTATTATACTCTAATTACTTGACTTTAAAACCATATTTATATATGATTTTAATAGGAGTTTCTATGAAATATTTACAAGTAGATGACGAATTTTTAGCTAGGTTAAAATCCTTCGCTATTTTTATTCCCCTAATAGAAGTGGATGGCAAGGACCATATTTTATTTGAAGTGAGAAGTGACATAGTTAGCCAACCTGGTGAGGTTTCTTTTCCTGGTGGTGGAGTAGAATGTGGAGAAGATTTTAAACAAGCTGCTATAAGAGAGACTATGGAAGAATTAAATCTCTGCCGAGATGAAATTACATATCTAGGATATTCTTCTATGATTCTTACATCTAATTACAGGCATGTAAAAAGTTTTTATGGTAGGATTAATAAAAATTTGTCAGAAATAAAGTATAATAAGGAAGTAGAGTCGATTTTTACGGTCGATCTTGACTTTTTTATAAATAATCCGCCCATATCCTACAGGGCACCATATAGGATGGATTTTCCAAAAGATTTTCCTTTTGATAAAATCCCAAATGGCAAGGATTATAAGTTTCAAACCGGATACAATGAAATGTTTTTCTATGATACCAAGCCTGTAATCTGGGGCTTGACCGCAAAGATGCTAAAAAACTTTATAGAAAGTTGGAGTAAAAATGAGGAATGATATTTCGCAAAAAATAAAAGATTATGCAAAGACAAACCCTGCCATAGAGTCTATTTTCTATGTAAAAAGGCAAAATAACGACGAATTTTATAGGATTTATACAGTTGTCAATGAGGTTATTATCGCCAAGCTCGAAGAAGAGTTTGCGGGGCTTTTTGATGACCTAATCTTTGTAAATAGGGTTAAGGAAAAAAGTGAGCTTGACAAAAACAAGTTTTCATTCACAACCATTGACCTTTACAAGATGGACAATATTAAAATTTCAGAGTCAATAATAAGTAGCGATGTGGCTAAAGACTTTATAAAAACCTTACCAACTGATATTGAGTTTTTATATAATAAACCTGGTGCTGATGTACTTCTACCAAATAAGGATTATGCTTATAGCCCTGCCAAAGAATACGAATTTAGCCAAACAGTTAAAGATTTCTTTGCATCTGCTATAGAAGTTTCCCTTTATTTAAACCAAAACAATGGGCTTGCTGCAGCTATTAAGATGGAAGATGTAAGGAAAGAGCTTGCTAAGATGCTTAGAATCTATGTTGTAAATAAGTTTAAGGGGGCGAGGGATATCGGTAAGGACGGCAGCGAATTTGTCCATACCCTTGTAAACGAATACAAGGACGATTTTGAAGATTCTTTCCACGATATAAACCCACTTAACATTTATAATAGCCTTTTTAAGGCATGCATACTTTTTAGAAAAGTAGGAATGGCTGAGGCAGAAGATTTGGGTTTTGAATACGATAGACAAACTGATGTAAAGACCTTAAAGCTTTTGAGAAATAATTATAAAAAGCTTGAATCCTTTCTAAACTAGGAGCAAATATGAAATACAAATACAAGATAGCAAGTTTAGCTTTGGCAATATTTATGTTTTTTATGCCTATAAGCTTTGCAACCAGCCAAAATAAAATAGTAGGTCTTGATGAAAATGTCAAATCCTATCTTATAGGAAATGAAGAAAATGGTGAAGTTTATTACGAAAAAAATGCTGACGAGCCAAGGCCAATGGCATCTTTGAGTAAACTCATGACTTTTCTTGTGACCGTGGAAGCTATTGATAGGGGTGATATTTCCTTAGATACAAAGGTTAAGGCTGATAAGGAAGCAGAAAATTTAACTAGTTGGGAATATTCTGCCCTAGGTGTAAAAGAGGGCGAGACCTATACAGTTGATGAGCTTCTCAAAGGACTTATAGCTGTATCAGGCAATGACTGTGCTTATCTTTTGGCCAACACTGTATCAGTCTCAGAGCCAGCCTTTGCAAGGGAAATGAATGAAAAAGCAAAAAAACTTGACCTAGAAAGCCAAGTGTATTATAATTCTAGTGGGATTGAAACAGAAGATGGTTATCAAAATACTTCTTCTGCTAGAGACTTATTTAAGTTGACCCAATATATACTTAAAAACCATCCTGAAATCTTAGACTATTCGGCAATTAGGGAAATAAAAGACCCTGCCCGTGATATTGATAAGAAATCAACTATTCCACTTATGGATGAAATCAAGGGAGTTGACGGTTTAAAGACTGGCACAACCAATGATGCAGGATACTGCCTAGTATCAACAATCGACATGAAAGAACTTGATGATAAGGATAATTTTAGATCCATAGGTGTTGTTATGGGTGCAGACCAAAAAGACACCAGGGATAAGGTTATGAGTGACCTTATTTATTACGTATCAAAATATTTTTCTACAGAAACAGTCCTAGATTCAAATGTACCTATTAAATCTATAAAAGATGTGACTGTAAAACAGGGATATATAGACCTTTATCCAAAAGAAGATATAAAAATGATCGTAAAAGAAGGCGAAAATCCTACAATAAAGTATAATATAAAAGGAGATGTAAAAGCGCCTATAAAAGAAAACCAAGATTTTGGCGAAGTGGAAATATCCTATAAGGATGAAAGCCACACCGTCGGCTTGTTTTCAAAGAAGGCTCTTGATAAGGCTAGTCTTTTTACAAGGGTCGTAAGGACTGTTGAAGATTCTTGTGACTTTTTATTAAAGACAGTAATAGCAAGATAAAGGCAAATTTTTTGCCTTATATGTATCGGTAGCTCAGCTGGATAGAGCACTGCCCTCCTAAGGCAGGTGTCGGAGGTTCGAATCCTCTTCGGTACACCAAAAGGAAATATTATGCAAGATTTATTTACAAAAGCTGATGAATTTTTTATGACAGAAGCTATAAATGAAGCCAAACTTGCAAAATCAATTGACGAGGTCCCGATAGGGGCCGTTGTTGTTTGCGGAGAAAGAATAGTTGGCAGGGGACACAATTTTACCTACAAGGGCAAGTCTGCCCTAAATCACGCCGAAATCTACGCCCTAAAAGAAGCGGGCAAAAATATCGGGGATTTTAGGCTTGAGGAATGCACTATGTATGTCACTCTTGAGCCTTGCCTTATGTGTGCTGGAGCAATTATGCACTCAAGGATAAAAAGACTCGTAATCGCCTGCAAAGACCCAAAGAGGGGCGGATTTTCCACATCCTTTATAGACAAGGATAGCCCCCACCTAAATGTGCCCGACATTTCTTATGGGCTCATGGAAGAAGAATCCCTAAGAGAACTCCAAAGTTTTTTTAGGGCCTTAAGAGCAAAGAAAAAAAGCTAAGATAAACTTAAGTGCACTTAAGTAAATCCTAGCTTTTTTTATTCTATAATTTCCGCTATAAATTGCCAGCTTATATTGTATTTGTCCACAAAGCTTGTAAATAATTTATTGTCTAATTTTTGTGGCTCGCTGGTTACATTTGAATCTTTTTTGAAATTTATATAGGCCCTATAAAGCTTATCTGAATCAGTTTCTATCACGATTTTTACATTGTTGCCTTTGACATAGGTGTCATCATTTGTGACATCGTAGAGGTAGATCCTATTGCCATATATATCTAGGTGGGAATTATAAATCCTATCCCTAATCTTTGGTGGGTGGTTGAATTTTGCAAAATCCCTATATCTGATAATATTTTCTGGGTAGGCAAGGTCAAAAACATCGCAATAATAATTTATTGCCTCGTCACACAATCCATTTTTAAAAGTTAAAGCTACTGCCATTTTAATTCCTTTCTATTCTCTTATTTAATTTATCCTTTTTAAATAATTATTTCAATTCCTATCTTTGTAAAAGAATTTTTAATTATTTAAAAACCTACATTTAGAGTATAATGTTTAAAAGAAGTTTTTTATATAAAGGAGTACATAGATGAAAATTAGTCTTATTGATCCATTAGAAGTTAAAGAATCTTATATAGAAGAACAAAAGGAAAAACTTGAAAAACTTGGCCATGAATTTACTTATTACAAGGAAAGTGCCAAGGATGAGGAAGAAAAAATAGCAAGGCTAAAAGACGCTGACATTGCTATTATTACTAATAAACCTGTATCAAGAAAGGTAATAGAAAATACAAATTTAGAATTGATTGACGTTGCCTTTACAGGGGTTGACCACGTTGACCTTGAAGCCTCTAAGGAAAAGGGCATCAAAGTCCTAAACGCATCAGGTTATTCAGATGATTCTGTAGCTGAACTTGTTATAGGCCTTACAATTGGAGTTTTGAGAAAATTTGATAAAAATAATGAAAATATTTTTGAAGGTAAATCAAATCCGCTTTTAGGTTCCCTTATCAAAGGCAAAACTTTTGGTGTTATAGGGACAGGCCATATCGGAAAAAAACTCATCGAACTTCTCCAAGTTTTTGGATGTAAGATTATTGCTTTTTCTAGGACAGAAAAAGACGACATCAAGACTTTAGGGGTTGAATATGTTGACCTTAAGACCCTTCTTAAGGAAGCTGATATAGTATCCCTTCATATACCAAACAACAAAGAAACCAAGCACTTCTTAGGAAAAGAAGAACTTGACCTAATGAAAGAAGGGGCAGTTCTAATTAATTGTGCTAGGGGAGCAGTAGTTGATAATGACTACCTAGCCAAATTATTAAATGAAGATAAGCTAAGGGCAGGTATCGACGTTTTCGATATGGAACCACCACTTCCAGCTGATTATCCACTAAGGAATGCCAAAAATGTCCTCCTAACCAACCACGTTGCTTTTTATACAGAAGAAGCTATGCAAATTAGGGCAGACATTGTATTTGACAACCTTTACTCCTACCTAGATGGGAAAATAAAAAACGAGATTAAATTATGATAAGACCAAAAATCGTAGCAGTAGCTGGAGGTTCTGCCTCTGGCAAATCTACGATAGTAAAGATAATTGCAGAAACTTTCAAAGACGATTTGATAGTTGTAGGCCACGATAATTATTATAAGGCCCATGACGATTTAGATTTTGAAGAGAGAAAGCTTTTAAATTACGATCATCCAAAGGCCTTTGACACTGATTTGTTTTGTGACGACCTTGAAAGATTGGTGGCAGGAGAAGAAATTAATATGCCTGTCTACGACTATACAATCCACACCAGGAGCGAAGAGACAATCAAAGTTAAGGCCAAGAAAATCATCCTCATAGAAGGAATTTTGGTCCTATATGATAAAAGAATAAGAGACCTTACAGACACAAAGGTCTTTGTAGATGCTGATAGTGATATTAGACTAAAAAGAAGAATCCTAAGGGATACGGTAGAAAGAGGAAGGTCAGTGGAATCTTGCCTAACCCAGTATATCGAGCAAGTAAAACCCATGCACGAAAAGTACGTAGAACCAAGCAAAAAATACGCCGACATCATTATCCCAAGGGGAGCAAAAAATATCAAGGGTATAGAGATTTTGTCTAAGCATATAGAAAATATGATAGGAAATACTGATGAAAGTTAATATTTTACCAACAAACTACACAGAAATAAAAGATTATATAGACGGAAACTCCACCATTGGCCATAAGATTTGGGGTGCAATACCACATGAAGATGGATATATATTTAGAGTCTATGCGCCAAATGCAGATGAAGTTTATATCAAGGGAGACTTTACTGGCTGGCAAAACGAAAAACTTGTAAAAAACGATGAGTATGGATATTTTTATGGATTTTATAGGGCAAAGGTCAATGACTATTATAAATATATAGTGGTCAAGGATGGGAATTGGATGGAAAAAACAGATCCTTTTACCCATGCCATGGACGGCGAAGGCGACTTTGCAGCTAGAATCACAGCGGAAGATGACTATGTATTTAATGACGATGAGTTTATAAAAACCAGGGACAAAAATTTTGACAAGCCCCTAAATATATATGAACTTCACATAGGATCTTTTATGAGATTTGCTGGCAAGGTAAACTTCCTAGATATAGTTGATCGCCTTGTTAATCACGTCAAGGAAATGGGATACACCCACGTTGAAATTATGCCTGTTACAGAATATCCTTTCTACCCATCTTGGGGCTACCAATCGACAGGTTTTTTTGCAATTAGCCACAGGTACGGTACTGCAAGGGACTTTAAAAAGTTTGTAGACATTCTCCACCAAAATGGAATCGGAATTATACTTGATGTTGTGGCAGTCCACTACGCTTCAGATTTTTATGGTCTTGACCATTTTGACGGGACAGCCATGTACGAGTCCCAATATATGGACCTAAAATATTCTGAATGGGGATCAAATAATTTTGACTATTCAAAGGGCCATGTGAGAAGCTTTATGAAGTCTTCCATGGCATATTTAATCGAAGAATTTCATTTAGATGGAATCAGGATTGACGCTGTATCTTATATGGTATTTTACAATGGCAACTCAAACAGGGGCGTCCACCACGATAACATCTTCTTTATAAAAAACTTGAATGAAACTCTAGAAAACCTACATCCAGACGTGATGAGGATTGCAGAAGATTCTTCTGATTATCCAAAGGTAACCCATCCGGTTTCTGAAGGTGGGCTTGGTTTTGACTATAAGTGGGATATGGGTTGGATGAATGACACTTTGAGGTATTTTAAAGTCGATTCTATGAACAGGAGGGACTACCAAACCAATATCAATTTCTCCATGTATTATTTTTACAATGAGAAGTTCCTGCTTCCACTAAGTCACGATGAGGTTGTCCATCTCAAAAAATCTATGGTTGATAAGATGAATGGGTCTTATGAAGATAAATTCAAACAACTAAAGGTCCTAATGACCTACCAAATGACCCATCCAGGCAAGATGTTAAACTTTATGGGCAATGAAATTGCGACCTTCGAAGAGTGGAACGAAAATGTAGGAATTAGGTGGGACTACCTTGATTATCCAATCCACGATGGATATAATCGTTTTGTAAAAGATTTGAACAAATTATATAAGGACGAAAAGGCCTTTTACAAGTATGATTATGATCAGAATGGCTTTGTGTGGAGAGTAGTAGACGACAATACCAACTCTGTTTTTGCCTATGAAAGGATAGCAGATGGGGATAGGTATTTGGTTATATTAAACATGGCAAATGTCTACCAACCATACTATGAAATATATTATGACGAAGATTTAGTTTTTGAGGAAGTATTTAATTCCTTAGATGAAAAATACGGCGAGTATAGAAAAGATAAGAGAAGAATAGAAGTTAAGAAAGGAAATAATCTAGGATTAGAGCTTTGGCAATACGAAGCTGTAATCTTTAAGATAAGAGAAATATGAAAGACAGAAAACCAATCAACCTATCATGGTTAGTTGAGAAATGGACCTTGATAGATGAGGACACATACTTAAAAAATATGTGGTTAAATACTGAATCCCTTGATTTTATCAGGATTAATAAGGAAATTCAAACTAATGAAGATATAGAAAGCTCCTATATAGATATAGACCAGGATGTAGAAAAATATATCCTTATGCCAGGTGCAAGCGAAGTAGATAACTCTGACATTAGGGATGCCTTTATCTCTACCTTAGATAGGAGAGAAAGGGATGCCTTTGTAGAAAATGCTGAGTTTATAGCACCAAGCGCTGAGTTTATGGATACAGTTTATGAATTTGGCCTAGAAGGCAGGTGGAACGACTTTAGGGATAAGGTCGCAGCTGGTTTGTTACTAAGTTGGGCAGAAGACGAAGGTCTTTCTGTCAACAAAGATATGGAAACAATTAATATAAATAAAATATGAAAAAAATAATTATGGTTTTGGCACTTGCTGCAAGTCTTACAGCTTGTGCCAATATTAATGAAAAAGAAAATGTAGAAAAACCGAAACTAGAAGCAGTTAACGATGACGCTTCAAATGAAAATGCAGATGGAAGGTCAAGTGATGAGGAAAAAGTTGAGGCGGACTCAGAAGGAAAATCTCAATTAGAAAAACACACAGAAAATGTTTACGAATACTTTGATACAGTCACAACTTTCTTAGCCTACACAAAGGATCAAGAAGAGTTTGATAAATATGTAAAAGTTTTGAGAGACGAACTTAAGACCTACCACGAACTTTACAACTCTTACGATGCTTTTGATGGGGTCAATAACTTTAGGACTATCAATGAAAATGCAGGCAAAGAGCCAGTTAAGGTTGACCCAAAGATTATAGAACTTGTAGAATATTCTAAAAAAATGTATGACCTTACAAATGGGAAGATTAACATTGCTATGGGATCTCTTCTAGGGCTTTGGCACGATTATAGGGAAATGTCCTTAGATAATCCAGAAAAGGCTGCAATTCCAGAGGAAAGCATGCTTGTTAAGGCTAGTGCCCATAAGGATATTGATTCTATAGTAGTAGATGAAAAGGCAAGCACAGTCTTTATCAAAGACCCTGATGTTAGGATTGATATTGGAGCTATAGGCAAGGGTTATGCAACAAAAATAATTGCAAATAAGCTTAGGGAAGCAGGCCTAAAGCATGGAATCCTATCTGTAGGCGGGGATGATGTTCTAATTGGCGATAATCCAGCAAGTGAAAATTCTTACTATAAGATAGCCATCCAAAATCCAAACCTAGAAGATAAGGAAAATCCATACTCATCTGTAGTTAGCCTTAAAAATACATCTGTAGTAACAAGTGGGGACTACCAAAGATTTTTCATGGTAGATGGCAAGAGATACCACCACATAATTGACCCAGAAACTATGTACCCATCAACCAGGTGGAGATCAGTTTCTGTAATTTTAGATGATATAGCAGAAGCAGATACAATTTCAACCTATCTTTTCATCATAGATCTTGAAGAAGGTCGTGAATTTGCAAAAAAAGTTGGGGCTGAAGTTTTGTGGATAGATGAAGATTATAATTCTTACTCAACAGAAGGCTGGCCTGAAGTAGAATAAGATTTTACTAGACTATTTATAAATTTGAAGTTTAATAGACTAATGATTATTAAAACCGAGGATTAATGTGAATAAGGTAAACGAAGATTTAATTTATGAAAAATTAAATAAGAAAAAAGTGTCTTTGTTTTTCAAGAGATTTTTTGATATTCTTGTATCGGCCATAGTCTTGATAATAATTGCAATACCAATGTTAATTGTGGCGATTTTTATCAAATTTGATTCCGATGGACCTGTTTTTTATAAGCAAGAAAGGCTTGCCAAGGGTAAAAGACCTTTTTATATTATTAAATTTAGGACAATGAGGGTGGGAGCTGACAAAAACCTTGATAACCTAACAGTTAAAAACGACCCAAGGATTACAAAAACTGGGGAATTTTTGAGAAAATGGAAAATCGATGAACTCCCTCAATTTATAAATGTCCTAAAGGGAGATATGTCACTTGTTGGACCAAGGCCAGAAACACCAAAGATGGTAAATTTATACCCAAATTACTACGACGTAATTTTTGCTGTAAGGCCTGGGATTACCGACTATGCATCCATAGAATTTAGGAATGAATCTGAGTATTATAATTCTATTGAGGACAGCGAGAAGATTTACTTAGAGAAAATCCTCCCAATAAAAATAGATCTAAAGTTAAAATATATAGAAAACCTGTCGATAAAGACTGATATTTCAATACTTTTTAAGACAGCTAAAACAATTATCACAAAATAAGGCGTATTTTTTTTACGTCTTATTTTTTTTTGAGAAATTCTCGGTATAATTAATAGGTATAATAGGAGGGAATTGTGAAACTAGCTTTTGATAACAATAAATATATTAATGAACAATCGGCAAAGATTGTTGAAAGAATCAGTCACTTTGATAAGTTGTATCTAGAATTTGGTGGTAAACTCTTTGATGATGCCCACGCATCAAGGGTATTGCCAGGATTTTTACCAGATTCTAAGTTGAGGATGCTCTTAAATATAAAAGAAAAAACCGAAATAATTATTACAATAAATGCTAAGGATATTGAAAAAACAAAGATTAGGGGAGATAACGGAATTTCCTATGATACTGAAGCCATCAGGTTAAAATCTGCCCTTGAAGACTTTGGATTTTTGGTATCTGCTATAGTAATTACCCAGTTTGACTATCAGGAAAAAGTCCTTAAGTATTGCCAATACCTAGATAACCTAGGTATTAAAAATTACAAGACCTACGACATTGAGGGCTATCCAAACAAGCTTGAAAAAATTATTTCAGATCAAGGATTTGGAAAAAATGACCATGTAAAAACCACCAGACCCCTTGTAGTTGTTACAGGTCCTGGTCCAGGTTCAGGCAAGATGGCAACTTGCTTATCTCAAATGTATCTTGACCACGAAAATGGAGTTAATGCTGGTTATGCCAAATTTGAAACTTTTCCAATTTGGAATTTACCACTAAAACATCCTGTAAATATGGCATACGAAGCAGCCACAGCTGACCTTGACGATGTAAATATGATTGACCCATACCATCTTGAAGCCTACGGCAAGTCCGCAGTTTCTTATAACAGGGATGTAGAGGCCTTTCCAATCTTAAAGAAGATGTTTGAAAAAATTATGGGCAAATCTCCTTATATGTCACCTACAGACATGGGTGTAAATATGTCAGGTTTTTGTATTGTAGATGATAAGGCAGCAGCAGACGCGTCTAAGGCTGAGATTATTAGAAGGTATTACAACACCCTTGTTGATTACAGGATGGCCAAGGAATCTTTCCACACACTAGAAAAAATCCAAATGCTCATGAGCCAGCTAGAAATATCTCCAGATGACAGGCTTGTTGCCCTAGCGGCAAGGGAGAGGGCCAAAAGTTCGGGCACAGAAGCCTTCGCCATAGAAACCCAAGACGGGGAAATTATTACAGGCAAAAAGTCAGATCTTTTAAGTGCACCTGCAGCTTGCATCCTAAATGTCCTCAAAAAATTTGGCAAGCTAGATGAAGAAATTTTACTAATTTCACCTCACATAATTGAGCCAGTATCAGACCTTAAGACCAAGGACTTAGGCGGCAATGAGACAAGTTTGTCAGTAAATGAAATGCTCATAGCTCTTTCAATTTCAGCGACAACCAATCCTCTAACCCATATGGCTATCAAACAATTGGGCAAATTAAAGAGTCTTGATGCTCATTCAACAGTAATTTTAAACGATTCACAAAAATCTATGCTCAGAAAACTCGGATTAAACTTCACCCAAGATCCAGAATTTTCAGAAGAAGATTATAGGTAAGAAAAAAACAAGCCCTTGTAAAATTTAACAAGAGGCTTGTTTTTAATTGTCACTATCGTGAAATTCTATATAGTTAAAGTATAAATCTATATCATTATCAGTATCATTTTGGTAAATTTTTGCCATATCCTCGTTCATTTCCCCAATCATGTCTACGATAAATTTCCTCAAAGATTTTTGGCCAAACATCTTATCTGACATATTCATCTTAAACTTTCTAATCGATTTTGAATGGGCGATTTTTTTGGCAAGGTCAACACCAGTAATATGAGATTTTTTTGTAATAAACCTAGAAAAGAAATTTAAGAGGTCCCTTAGGGTATCAACTCTGAGTCTTATATACTTATAAGCAAGGTTTGAAGTAATTCCACTAGTCTTAATTAAATCATCAAAAAATCTTTTCTTAGACCCATACTTAATAAATTTAATATTGCTAGTTACATAATCAAAGGCTTCATTTATTTCGCAAGCTCCATAGTCTAAGGTTGCATTTATGATGTCATAAGATTTGTCATTTAGCCTATCAATCATATCAGTGACATATTTTGGTCTTTTAACATCATTTGACCTGTATTGATAGATAAAGTTTGCAAAGTCATATAAAGTATGGCCCTCATTATCAATAGGCATCTTAAATATCTTATTTAAAATTTTTTCTATAAAATAAATGATTAGTGGTGGATAGATAATATCCCTTCCAACCTGTTTAAAAATCACATCTAAGGCATCTTCTATATCCTTAGACCTGATTATAATCCTATTGCCAATGGCCTTGACCAGGATGTGGTAGGACCCATTTTCTTCTATTAGGTTAATATTT
The DNA here is from genome assembly GCF_017874475.1 of Anaerococcus degeneri. Classification (GTDB taxonomy): domain Bacteria; phylum Bacillota; class Clostridia; order Tissierellales; family Peptoniphilaceae; genus Anaerococcus; species Anaerococcus degeneri. The sequence goes on along the minus strand of NZ_JAGGLO010000006.1, from coordinate 82,621 downwards.
CCAATCATAGGCTTGGTCATTGGAAATTTGTCTTTTATCAATGGAAAGACGACCTGGTCCATGTAATTTTTGTAAGGAAGATTAAACTTGGTGTTGGCGTTAATTTGGTTGATAATTTCTGTTTTTACATTCAAGTTTTCAAGCTTAGGATTATTAGCCTGGATTCTGATGTAGTTTGAAATCACTTCCTTGAGAGAAAGCTGATTTTCCAAGGTGTGCAAGGAAGCATCCTCGATGTGGATGGTATTTTTATTTTCATCTGTGTAGGTAAATTCACTTATTAGTTGGGTTTTGATTTCAACTTCAAAACCGCTTATAGTTCCTGACTTATTTTCTATTTTTAAATGTCTGATTGGAAGGGGATAGGTGATAGTTGAGCCTGTCTGTATGTCGTAGATTTCATTGCCTTCTTCAGAGACAAATTTGGCAGTTCCATTTTCGTGGAGGTGGCCAGTGAAGATAAACTTAACCCCATTGTCAGCAAGGACTTCGATAGGTGTTTTATTGTTAAGCCTAGGGTCAGAATCTTTAATCCTAGTCTTGTATTCCTTGATTATAAAAGGCGAAAATACCAGCTCTTGGTTTCTAAAATTTGGTATAAAAGCATGGTGAGAGACACCTATAACCATGTCATTTCTAGCCTTGGCCTCGTCAATTTTATCGGCAATCCACCTTAATTGTTCTGTAGAAACTGAGCCGATTACATTATTAACGCCATCCCTGTGGCCTTGTTCCATGTCTGCGGCATAGATTGAAGAATCTATCATAATAATTGTAAGGCCGTTTGTATACTTATATTCTTTTTTTATCCTTGTTACATAAGTAAAATATCCATTGGCATAGTAGGAATATTTATAGTCCCTCTTATATTTTTCGTTGACCTTTTCAAGATAGGTCTTAAAAATATCAGAATCCTTGTAAAATTCAAGGATAGATGGGTCTTTATATATAAAATCATAAGTTTCGTAAAATTCTTTAGGGCCAGTAGCCGGTGTTTTTGTATCGTTTTTATAATCATAGGCACGCTTAGAATTTATGTCGTGGTTGCCAGGGATAATAAAAATTTTTCTATCAGGATCTTTTTCTTGCCAATTTTTTAGAAGTGATGCGGACTTTTTGTGACTAACAAGTTCACCTTCCTTGCTAATATCGCCAGAAATAATTAAATACTTAGATCCAGCCTCATCCACAAGGTCAAGAGCCTTCCTAAAAAGAGACTCACTTTCAACAACTAATTTTCTTTCGACTTTTAATTCTTTTCTCAGACTCTCAGTATCAGCAATCAAGGACTCATCTAAAACGTGAGGATCTGAGATGATTGACATATCTGAATTTTTCATAGTATCCATATCTTCCTCGCCTTTTCTTAAAGTATTATACCAGATATGAGTCATAATTATAAGTAGGAGAGGCTGTTAAGGAAAAGCTTTGCGTGATAATTTGATGGCAATAGTTTATAATAGTAAATAAGAATAGTGTGGGCTATTTGCCCGTGTATATAAATTTTAGGAGGAGAAGATGAATAAGAAGATTATAGGCGTCTTATCAGCCTTTGTTTTGGCCATATCTCTTAGCTCCTGCACAAATGATTCAGAAATCAAATCTGCAGAAGAATATAAAGATACATATCCAGAAATTTATGCGACATATAAAGCAAATGAAGATATGAGCGAAACAAAATTTGGTGGGTCAGTCCAAGTTGACTACCTCGAAGCCCATCCAAATTTAAGGACTTATTACGAAGGTTACGGCTTTGCCAAACAATATGACAGGGCAAGAGGCCACGTTTATGCTCTTGAAGATGCTATTAATACAAAAAGACCAAAGCCAGGTGCATCTTGTCTTGCTTGTAAAACTATGGACTTTGTTAATGCCCTCGAAAAAGATGGTATAGACGTAAATTCTATGGATTTTGATCAATTTGTAAAAGACCATCCAAAAATGCAGACAATCTCATGTGCTGACTGCCACTTGGACACTCCTGGTAAGATTCAAGTTAGCAGAGGCCACTTTAGAAAACAAATCGATGCGGGCAATGTAAATTCTAACAATGCCAAGGTAGATAGCCTTGCTTGTGCCCAATGCCACGTCGAATATTACCTAGATCCAGAGACTAAGGAAGTTGTTCTTCCATACAAATATGGTTTTGAAACTGACGATATGCTAAAATATTACGATGAAATTGATTTTGCTGATTGGGAACACCCTCAAACTGGTGCTAAGCTTCTAAAGGCCCAACACCCAGAGTTTGAAACTATGATGGGTTCTGTTCACGATTCTGCAGGACTTTCTTGTATAGACTGCCATATGCCAGTAGTTGAAAATGAAAAGGGCGAGAAATTCAAATCTCACCACTGGACAAGCCCACTTAAGTCAAAAGAAGGCATCAAAAATTCTTGCCTATCTTGCCACGCAGGAAAGAGTGAAGATGAAATGATTGCTTGGGTTGAAGAAGTTCAACAAGGTGTCTATGACAGAACAAACGAAGTAAGTGACGAACTTAAGACATTTATAGACCTTTTAGCTAAACATGTTAAGGCCGGCGACTTATCAGATGAAGATAAGGCTGAGCTTCAAAAAATCCACAGATATGCACAATTCAAATGGGACTTTGTTTGGGTAGAAAATGGTGAAGGCTTCCACAATTCAAAGAAAGCCCACCAAAACCTAGATGAAGCCGAAGAATTGGTAAAACAAGGTCTAGAAATCTTAAAGAAGTATGAATAAAAAGCTAAGATGGACTCCGCCGGAGTCCTTTTGCTTTTAAGGGAGATTATGAAAAATAATAAAATATTTAAAAGTTTTTACTCAATGAAAACCGGGATTATCCTCCTTGTTGTAATTGCACTTTTATCAGTAATAGGGACTGTGATTCCTCAGGGAAACCAAGCTGCCTTTTACCAAGAATCCTACAGCGATTTTTGGGCAAAAATCATCCTTGCTTGCGACTTTGACAAGGTATATTCGGCCTGGTGGTATATCTTAATTACAGTTTTGCTTTTGATAAATTTATTCTTATGTAGTGTAAACCGCTTTAGGGTAATTTTTGAAAAGTCTTTCAAGGATCCAGACCTAGGGCCAAAGCTTAAAAATTACAAGTCTTGGACCAAGGTTAAGGATGACGACCTAGCCATATTTAAAAAACTTAATATTAGATCTTATAAAAATACGGAAATCGATGGTAAGGAAGTCTACTATGCCTTTGATGGCAAGATTGGCTACCTAGGATCATGGCTTACCCACCTTTCCCTAATTATAATTATCCTCGCCTTTGGATATGGGAGATACCAAGGCTTTGAGGAATTTGTCCACGGCGTGCCTGGCACAGTCATGAATCTTGAAAATTCAGATTATAAAATCAAGGTCGACCAATATGACGTGATGTTTAGGAAAGACTACACAGTTGACCAATATATCACAAGCCTATCTATCCTTGATAAGGATGACAAGATTGTCGATAAGGGTATAGCAATGGTCAACAAGCCTTTTAGGTTTAAAGATTTTAACGTCTATCAAAACTCAACAGGTTGGGCTTTTGATGCACTTTTATTTAAGGATAAAAAATTAGTCGAAGATAAAATTATGTATAAGGGTGACTTCTTTGTGGCGGATGGTAAAAAAATTGCCCTCCAATTTGTAGATTTTTATCCGGATTTTGATGAAAAATCTATGATGAAACCTAGGACAAAATCCCCATTTTTAAACCATCCTGTAACTCTTTATGCCTTATTTTATGATGGGATGAGGGTTGATATGGGGCTTAACCATCCAGGAGAGCCTATTACTTGGGAAAACTATAGCTTTGTAATTAGGGACCCACAGATGTTCACCCTAGTCCAAGTTGCGAGAGATCCTGCAACACCGATTGCACTATTGGGTGCAGTTCTATTAATGGCAGGCTTATTATTAGCCTTCTATGTAAATCCTAGGGAAGTAATCCTCGTTAGGGACGAGGGATCTGACTATCTATACATCAAGCAAGCCAAACACGACAAGCTTCACACCAAAAAATATGAAAAAATAATTGGAGAGATTAAATTATAATGAATTTACTAAAAGTAGAAAATATATTATTTTATATAAGTCTTTTTGGATATTTAATATCTATGCTGCTATTTATAGCACTATTTGTAAACAAGACCGAAAAATGGGGCCTCAGGGGCAAAAATGTTTTAATCCTAGCCTTTGTTGCCCACACCCTAGCCCTTGGTGTTAGGTGGGTAAATGCAGGTAGGATTCCACTTTCAAACCAATATGAATTTGCCACAGCCTTTGCATGGGGAGTTGCCCTTTGCTATTTGATTTTTGAAAGAAAATACAATCTTTTAGCCATGGGTACCTTTGTCACCCCAATCCTATTTTTAATAATAGGCTACGCTGCTATGCGTGATAGGACAGTTAGGCCTCTAATGCCAGCCCTTGACTCTAAGTGGCTAGCAGTACACGTTTCCCTAGCCATCTTATCCTATGGTGCTTTTGCCGTTGCAGCAGGTATTTCTGGCATGTATCTAATGAGGGATAAATTTAACAGCGATTCATTTTTCTCAAAATCAATGGCAGAAAAAGACCAGCTAGACCTAATAGCTTACAGGATTATAGCCTTTGGTTATATTTTCCTATCCCTAGTAATGATTACCGGTGCTATCTGGGCGGAATCAGCCTGGGGCAGGTACTGGGCTTGGGATCCAAAGGAAACATGGTCTTTTATAACCTGGATAATCTATTCAATCTACCTCCACCTCAGAAGGTCTAGAGGCTGGGAAGGAAAAAGAGCAGCAATTTTTGCGATAGTAGGATTTATCTGCGTAATATTTACCTATGTTGGCGTAAATACCTTATTGCCATCACTTCATTCCTATGCATAATAAAATGAAAAAATTTAAGATTAAAGATATAAGTTTTATGGCCGTATCCATTGCCTTGATGTATGTATTTGGAAAAGTTCTCTATTTAATGAGCAGGTTTTTTCCAATACCAGGTTCAAGGGTCATCTTTACTACTCCACTTTTTACCTTTGTCTTAACAGCAGCTGTCCTTAAGACAAAGAAAATTGGAACCATTTCTATAATCATGGGCTTTTTGGCCCTGATATTATTAAGGCTAACACTTTTTGGAGCCTTAGCTGTGGGGCTTGCTGGAATTTTAACTGACCTTACAACACTAATCCTTATCGAATCTTATAGTGACTATAAGTCAATTTATAAAACCCTTGCCTTTCATAGCTTTTATTCCATTTGGACATCTTATATAATTATTTCATTGTTCATTGAAAATTCGAGCTTTATAATGGGTAATGCAATAGTGGTCTTACTTGTATCAATAATTATATATTTTGTTGCCTACTATGTATCTAAGGCTACAATAAGGATTTTTAATTCAAGAAAGCTATTAGATAACAAAACCTACAGTTTTAGGGAATAAAGGACTCTTTATTGTTAAAATTCCTTTTTAAAGTAGAATAATATAGATAAAAATTATTCGATTTTTATATGGAGATTATATGACTTTAACAAAAAATACAAATAGGATTATGGAGCCTATTTTTGTCATAGTTTTGACTTTACTGTGCTTATTTTTTTCAGAAAAGAGCTTGGTATTTATTGGTATGGTTCCAATAGTATTTGCTATTTTTTACTTTAATGAAGGAATTTTAAGCTTTTTGCTAGGAGCTTTTGGCACATATCTTTTAGGCCTGATTTTTGTAGACAAGGATGCTCTATCCATGAGTCTTATTGCCTTGCTACTTATTAGTGTAAGCCTAATAGTTCTTATTAGCCTTAAATTTACTGCCAGAATCCAAATTATAGCGACATTTGTCGTAACTAGCCTGATTTTTATTTTATTGTATAAGTATCAGATGCTAGAAAAGGGACTTTCTATCGATAAGCTAGCTATAAATTTAAAGGAAAATTTTGAAGACCTTTATGCTTATAGGCTAGACTTTGATATCTATAGGCTAACAACCAGCCTATATCCTGCAATTCTTGCATGGATATCAATGTTTTATGCAATCTTATCGGTAAAGATTATTAGAAATTATTTGTCAATAAAAGATGAGGGTTTTACAGACGTAAAAAATCTAGATGAGTTAAGGATGAATCCAAAAGATTTAGTGATTTTGTTTATAATTGAAGTCGCTATTTACTTTTTGGGGAAATTTTTTGCCATCAAAGATCTTTACCTTTTGGGCAATTTAATCCTATTAGCCTTGATGTTTTTTGTAATAAATGGAGCAAGTCTTTTTGACTATATGCTAAAAAACTCGAATTTGCCTTTAACCAGGGGGTTTCAGTGGTTTTTCATGCTGATATTAATACAAGTTTTTATAATCCCTTTACTCATAATAGGGATTGCAGATATATTTATAGATTTTAGAGCAAGGAGGAAAAATGAAAAATGACGAAAAATTTATTAGCATGGCTAATATAGTGTTAATAATGGCTTTTCCCTTACTTGCTAGTTTAGTAGTATTTTATTACAACCCAACCTTGGGAGCTGTAGGTATTGCTATATCAATAATATTATTCTTATTTTTGAAAAGCATCAATACAACCAAGGCCAAGGAGCTTCAGAAGTATGTGGACGATGTTTCATATTCCTTTGACTCTATTACAAAAAATGTAGTTTTTGAAATGCCATTTCCTATAGCAATAGTCGAAGATGACAGGAAGATAAAGTGGCACAACTCATTTTTTAGGGAGCTTTTCCCCAATAGGACCCTAATCGGAGAAGAAATTGACAGCCTAATCCCAGATTTATCAGAGATTGAATTTGATAATGAAGAGATAAGGACATCAAAAAATGTAAATATTTCCGATAAGGTTATACAGTTTTATTACTCAACTATTTTTGTTGATGACCATTCAAAGGGCCAGACTTTTTTGTATGGGATAGATAATACCTATGACGAATCAATCAAAAAACTCTTCAAGGAAAAGAGATTGGTATTTTATTCTGTCTTTATAGATAATTATGAAGATATTAGAAACGCATCATCTTCTGATGTTAGGCCAAGAGTTCTTGGAGAAATTGATAGGGTAATAAATGAGTATTTCAAAAAATACAATTGCCTAATAAGAAAATACGAAAATGACAGATTTATGATTCTGAGTGAATTCCAAGATTATAAAAATATCCACGAAGATAAGTTTTCTATCCTTGATAAGGTAAGGGAAATTGATAAGGGAAATGCCCTCCCACCAACCCTATCCATAGGCGTTGGTATAGCAGGTGCAAACCCTTCTGAAATCTATTCTGATTCAAGGGATGCGATTAACATCGCCCTTTCCCGTGGAGGAGACCAAACTGTCATCAAACTTGAAGATAATTATGAATACTTTGGCGGCAAGACTAAGGCCATAGAAAAAACTTCTAAGGTAAGGTCCAGGGTAATTTCCCAATCCCTAAAGAGAATGATGCAAACAAGCCCAGATATATATGTCATGGGCCACAACAACCCAGATATGGATTCCTTTGGATCTGCCCTAGGTATCTACGAAGGCGCAAAATCAATGGGTAAACAAGCTTACATTATCCTAAATGAAGTGACTAAGCCTATTGAAAATATGTATGCCAGGGTTAGTGAAGAATTAAAAGAATTAAAGGATAATATCCTAACTGAAGAAGAAGCTCTTGCTAGAATTAGTCCCCAGTCTTTGGTAATTGTCACAGACAACCACAGGAAAAATTCTACCGAAGGGCCAGCCTTATTAGATAAAACTGATAATATATTTATTATCGACCACCATAGGAGGGGCAAGGACTATATCAAAAAGGCCACCATCTCCTATATTGAGCCATACGCTTCGTCCGCATCAGAGCTTGTGACAGAGATTTTATCCTATTTGGATGAAAACTTTAAGGCAAGAACACCTGTTGCAGAATCGCTCTTGGCGGGTATAACAGTTGATACCAAAAATTTTGTCTACCAAACTGGAGTCAGGACCTTTGAAGCAGCCTCCGTCCTTAAAAGGTGGGGAGCTGACTCAGTCTACATCAAGAGGATGTTTAAGGATGACTTTGAGATTGTAAAATATAAATCAGAGGTAATAGCAGATTCATTTATGGTTAATGATTTCATTGCCGTAGCCCATTTTAATAGGGAAATTGATGGATCAACCCTGATTGCAAGCCAAGCTGCAGACGACCTTTTAAATATAAAGGGAGTTCTCGCAAGCTTTGTCTTAACTAGGGCTAATAATAAAATTCATATCTCAGGTAGAAGCTTAGGCGATATATCGGTACAATTAATACTAGAGCGCATTGGAGGTGGCGGACACTTAACAGCCGCAGCCACCCAATTAGATATGAGCATGGAAAATGCCGAAAAAATGTTAAGAAAAGCTATTATTGAATATATAAGAGAGGAAGAAGAAAATGAAAGTAATACTAACAGATAATATTGTAAGAGTTGGAGTTAAGGGAGACCTTGTAGATGTAAAATCAGGATATTTTAGAAACTATCTTGACCCACAAGGACTTGCTGTAAAAGCAACAAAAGAAAATATGGAAGAACTTGAAAAAATGAGAGAAGAACTTAAGAAAGAAGAAGCTGAAAATAGAAAAGCAGCTGAAGCTCTTAAGGAAAAAATCGAAGCTCTTAGCGTAGAACAAAAGGTAAGAGTAGGCGAAGATGGAAAACTATTTGGTTCTGTAACAAACAAAGACATAGCTGAAGCTCTAGCAGAAAAAGGAATCGAAATTGACAGAAAGAGAATCGAAGAAGTTGAAAAAATCAACGGGGTCGGTGAATTTGTTATCAACGCTAGACTATATGAAGGAGTTAACGCAGACCTTAAAGTTATCGTAGTTGCTGAGGTAGAATAATGACAGATGGCCTAAGGCCACTACCTTATGACTTCTTATCAGAACAGGCTATCATAGGTTGTATTTTAGCAAAAAATGAGACCTTTGATAGTGCAAATCAAATCATAAAACCTGTAGACTTTTACGACTCGAGAACACAGAGGATTTACAAGTCCATAGTAGGGATGTTTGAAAAAGACATCAAGGTAGACTATGTATCGCTTGTAAGCCAGCTTTCGAGTGAAAATATATTACAAGAAGTTGGAGGGGAGGAGTTTATCACTGAGATTACCCTCTCCTCATTTTATACTCCAAATATTGAAACTTATTGTAAAACAGTCAAGGAAAAGTCACTACTAAGGAGTCTGATAGGGGCAAGTGAGGATATAATCGATTCGTCATACAAGCAAACTGACGACGTCACTGACATCCTTGCGATCGCAGAAAATAGAATATTTGAAATATCCCAAGATAGCCACAACCGAGGCCTTGTAAGGGTCGCTGACACAATGGATGACACCCTAAGGCAAATAAACGAGCTAACCCTTGCAGATGGGAAAATTACAGGAGTTGCAACAGGTCTTGATGTAGTTGACAACAAACTTTCAGGCCTACAAAACTCTCAGCTAATCCTTCTTGCAGCAAGACCTGCCATGGGTAAGACCGCCCTAGGTCTCACAATGGCTTGGAATGCAGCAAAAAATGGCAAGTCAGTCGCTTTTTTCTCCCTTGAGATGTCAATTTATCAATTAAACCAAAGGCTATTGTCAATGGTAAGTTTGGTAAGCCTTGAATCTATTATAAACGGTTCAATCAGAGATGACGATTGGACACTTTTAATAGATGCAACTAAAAAAATAGTCAAAACAGACCTCTATGTCGACGAAACTCCTGGTATCAGGCTTTCAGAAATGAAGTCTAAGCTAAAAAGGCTAAAGGCAGAAAAGGGCCTAGACCTAGTTGTAATCGACTATTTGCAGTTGATGCAGGCAGATGGTAGGCAAGAAAATAGGCAAAATGAAATTGCCTCTATTTCTAGAGGACTAAAATCCTTATCCAAGGAATTAAATTGTCCGATTCTTTCCCTTGCCCAATTATCAAGAGAGGCTGATAAGAGGGCCGACCACAGGCCAATCCTTTCTGACCTTAGAGAGTCAGGCGCCATCGAGCAGGACGCAGACGTGGTTATGCTTTTATACAGGGAAGACTACTATGATGAAGAAGTTGAACCAAACCAGGCCAAGGTTATCTTTGCCAAGCACAGGAATGGGGCAACTGGTGTTGTAGACTTATTTTTCAATAAACAATGCACAACCTTTACAGACCTATCCCTAAGGGATGAAAATGTCTAGGATATATTTAGATAAAATTGACGTCAAAGCCGCCTTTGAACTTAAGGATTGGGCGATTTTTGACGACCCAAAGCTTATTGGATATAACTACGGAAACCTCACAGATTTTGAAATCAAACTCTGGCAGGGGTCTATTTCCATTCCCAACAAAAAATATTTTGCAGTAAGAAGGGTGACCGATGATCGTTTTATAGGTTTTATAGGACTTAAAAATATCAATCCCCTCTTAAGAAGGGCCAAGCTGGGTATAGTTTTTGACCCTAATTTTGTATCGGAAGGCTATGGCTATGAGGCTGTAATGGCTATAATGAGGGTGTTTTTTGTGGAGATGGGCTATAGGAACCTAATCCTTGATGTGAACACCTTTAACAAAAGAGCCCTAAATCTCTACAAAAAATGCGGATTTAAAATTACTTCCTACACCAGGGAGGTTTTTGAAAACCAAGACGTAGAAGTCGATGGAGAAAATTTTGAACTTGATCACGGCCTAGTTTATTCGAAAATTATTAATATGAAATTAAGTAAGGATGATTATAATGAACTTTGAAATGCAGGAATTAAAATTAGATATGGGTACAACTCCATTTGAGAATATGTTTTTAAATACCTATCTTCAGATGGCTGATGGTGATGCTATCAAGGTTTATCTACTAATCTATAAGGAAATTTACAATAATAAATTTGTAGATGAGGGAAAGATTAAACGCCAGCTAAATTTTGACGATAAAAGATTTGAAGAAGCGGTTAAGTTTTGGATAAATATGGGGATTTTTAGGGAAAAAAAGGATTCTAACGGCCAGACCTATATAGAAATTGTATCCCTAAGACAGATGTATTTTGGCGAAAGCGATGAGACTCCATCCAACGAGATTAATTTTGATAAGGCCCAAAGAAAGTCGATGATGTTTGAAAATGTCGAAAGAATTATTGCAAGAAAACTTACTCCGGCAGACATTACAAGAATCCACGAAACCCTTGGTGAGTATGACCAGGAACCAGAGCTTGTCACAGAAGCCTTTAGGCAGGCTAAGGAATCTGGAAATGTGGATGTAAAATACGTCATGGGCTACCTTAAATCTTGGCGAGATATGGGCATAAATAGCCTAAATGAGCTGAGGATGAAGGAAGAAAGGGACAAGCTTAAAAAAGCGACTGGTGTTAGGACCTACAGGAGAAAAACCGATCCAGCAAGGCCAAATGACGGAATGTCAATAGCTGAAAAAGCAAGACTAAAGAGACTTGAGAGATTAAACAAGACGGAGAAATAGTATGAAAGCCAACGAAAAAGCATCCCTAATCCTAGCCGAGAGACGCAGGGTAAACAAGGTCTTGCAAAACGAGCGCATAGAAGAAATTTACAAAAAAATCCCTCAAATAAAGGCAATCGACGCCCTTATAAAGGAAACTGGTTTTAGAAGTCTAGAGCTTGCTGCCCAGAATATGGACACAAGGCCAGCGGAAGAGAAAATAAAAACCCTAAAAAAAGAAAAGAACAAACTCCTCTTGGCAAATGGCTATGAGACTGATTACATGGACCTAAAGTACCACCACGACCTTTGCAAGGATACCGGTTTTGTTGGTACCAAGCCTTGTTCTTGTAGAAAAAATCTCATCATAGAAGATAATTACGAAAAGTCAGGACTCAGGGCTGCCATAAATAGGGAAAATTTCTCAACCTTTAATTTCAATTTATTTTCCAAAAATCCTTATATGAATTATGACGTGATTCCTTACGAAAATATTGTGAAAATTGTTAGAGAAATAAAGGAATATATAAATAATTTTGACAGACAAAGTGCTAACATATACATCCAGGGAGAAGTCGGAAGGGGCAAGACTTTTCTAATAAATTCCATAGCCAAGGAGCTTCTAGACAGGAATTATTCGGTTGTTTACATGACATCAACCAAGCTTTTTAAATTCCTAAATGACTATCATTGGGCCTTTGAAGATAGGCGTGAAAACCTCGAGAGCCAATATGAGATGATTTTTGATTGTGATTTGCTAATTATAGACGATCTTGGGGCCGAAACCCACAGGTCAACCGACCAATCCAATCTTTTTGATGTTGTAAATGAGAGGATGAACAAGGGTCTGCCAATTATTTTATCTTCAAACCTTAACGAAGATATGATAGGAGAAATCTACGGACCGAGGGTATTTTCCAGAATTTTGGGTAATAATTCAAAGACCTATGAAATATTTGGTGAAGATTTAAGATTAAAGGGGACAGATTATGATTTTAGTTGACAGAGTTCAAATGCAAGCCATCGACCGCTACGCCATAGAAGTCTTGAAAGTGCCAGCTTTAAGCCTAGTTGAAAGGGCAAGTATGGCTGTGCTTAAACATATAAATCTCAATAAATTTGGCTACTTTGGAGTGGTTGTAGGTGTTGGCAATAACGGTGCTGATGGCCTAGCACTCGCCAGAAACCTCCTTGCCAGATACAAGGATGTGGAAATTTTTATTATAGGCGATGTCGAAAAGGCCAGCCCAGAATTTAAGCTAAACCTTGAATCCTGCGAGATGCTTTGCGAAGAAATTTATTATGTAGAATCAATCGAAGACTTGGAAAATATGGAAAAAAGACTTTCCAATGTCAACCTAATTGTCGATGCCATTTTTGGCACAGGACTTAATAGGCCAGTTACAGGTATCTATGCTACAGTAATTTCTATTATAAATAACGTCATGAAATACAAAATTTCTATAGATATTCCATCAGGCCTTGATGCATCAACAGGCCAGGACTTGGGGGAAGTGGTAGATGCGGATTTGATTGTGACCATGCAACTTATGAAAACAGGCCTCTACGAAAGAGAAGCCTACAAGAGAAAATGTGTCATAGAAGATATAGGCATCCCACAAAAGGCTATAGATTCAGTTATATATGGGCTAGTTAATTAAAATTCGCCCTCCTTGCAATCGTTTACCATAGTGATATAATAAAAGAAAAGAGGAGGGCCTTATGAAAAAGAAATTTATATTAGTTTTACTAAGCATTTTTGCCCTAGCTTCTTGTGGGGCTGGAAATCATGTCAAAGAAGAAGCTAAAGAAGCCCGTGACTTTGCAAGCGATGTTCAAAATCAAGCCTCATCAGAAGCTGAATTGTCCAAAGACGAGTCTGTATCCGAAGGAGAAAGCCCAAGCGAAATAGAAGATCCAGATTCTTATATAGAGAGATTTGTCTATATAGATCTTGAAACAACAAATTACGACAAGGACTTTGAGACTATCAATAAATCTGCTAAGAGCCTTGAAGGTCTGATAGAAAATGAATCCACATATTTTTCTTATTCTGATAGGTACAAGGACCTAAAGACTACTGAATTTACAATAAAAATCCCAAGAGATAAGGTAAATAAATTCGACCGAGTCCTTGCTGACATCGGCAAGACCATGAGTATAAATAAAAACTCAAATAACTTAAGGACTGCTTTCAGAGATGTGGATAAGGACCTAGAAATCAAGGAAAAACAGCTCGATAAATTCAACGAACTCCTTGATCAAACTACAAATATCGAAGACACCCTAGTCATCAATGCCAAAATCATTGAGACCCAGGGCGAGATTGATGCCATAAAAAAAGCCAAGGCCGACCTAAAGGATAGGGTGACCTATGACACCTACAATATTTCCCTAAATGAAGTATATTCCTACGACCAAAGGGCAAATAATCCAGACCTAGGAGAAAGAATCAAGGAAGCTATGGGAGAATCTCTAGGAATAGTCAAAGAATTTTTCTCCCAAGTCATAGTAGGATTTTTCCTCTACTGGCCATTTATCTTGATAATTTTAATAATTCTTTTTATCCTCTATAGGGTGAAGAAAAAATTTAAGAAAAACAGGGACTGATTGATCAGTCCCTATTTTTGCGTCCTTCTGCAATTTTTCAAAAATTCCCAAATCATCTAGACTTATTTTTAGTATTAATTATATTTGGCTAGCAAGAGATCTCTCGACTTAGGTCTAAACGGCACATAAATTTATTGCTTTGTAGTTCCACACCCTGCGCCGTCTCTAATGGGTCTGGCCACAGTGAGCGTAGCGAACTGATGGAAGCCCTTAATCGAGGCTTTTCGAGGCGAACTCTTTATCCGGAACGGATAAGAGTGAGCCCGAAAACTACCGTCGACGAAGCCAAAGACTGAGGAGAGATCTCATAAAGACAGGACCTCATATACAAAGAAATCTCAAGCTCACGAGATTCCTTGTCATTTCATTTCTCGGAAATGAAAGCTTGGACAGGGTAAACACCCTTTTATACCAAACGAAATATCCTTACCATTTGACAACCAATAAATTTCCTGATATGATTAGATAGACTTGGGGAGTTAGCTCAGCTGGAAGAGCGCCACGTTGACATCGTGGAGGTCGCTGGTTCAAGCCCAGTACTTCCCACCATAGCCTTTAAGATAGTTGATTTTAAAGGTTTTTTTATTGTATAACTACAAATTAACCACATCCTATTTATTTGATTCTATGTAAGATATAAAATTATTAAAAACAAAAGCCCTGTGACTTTCAAAAGTAAAATTAAAATTATTTCTACTTTCAAAGTCCAAGGGCTTTTTAAAATTTATTTTTAATCGCTAACCTTATTTACATTCAAGATTTTTCTTACAACTAGGTCAGCATAGGCTTGGCTGCCTTCCACATTTGGGTGGGTCCTGTCGACTGCCAAGAGTTCTGGTCTGTCTTTGACGTAGGCACGCCAGTCTATTAGGTGGGCTTTTGGATTTTTGTCCACAAATTCCTTCATATCGGCATTGACCTTATCCATATAGGATTGGAGGTGGGAAGTATTGACAAAATATACATCCCTGCCTTCAGCAAGGTCCATAATTGTCTGCATGTCGTTGTGGTTGGCAGACCCATTTGATCCAAGGGAGATGAGGACAATATCTCCGAGGCCGACGTTGTTTTTGATATTTGCGAGGACATTTGGCCCATCAATCATATCCCTACCGACTACTCCGTCTAGGTAGAGGTTTGGAATGTATTTTCTTAGGTATTTATCAATATTGATAAGGACTGAATCACCCACAGCTGTGATGTGGATGTCCTTTACGTAGTTAAGCTCATTTTCTGTGAAATTAAAGTCATCATAAGGTTTTTCTTTGAAATTCTTATCTTCTTTGGCTTTTTCAAGGTCTTTTTGATAAGATTCTTCCTTTTCTGCTGAGCTTACTTCTTTATCTTTTTCGTCTTCTTTATTTTTTTTATCTTCTGAAGCTTTCTTTTTCTGGACAGATTCGTTATTTTTCTTGATTTCTTCTTCGCTTTGTTCAAATCTCGCCTTAAGCTCGGCCATATCTTTTTCTTTTTGGTTGCCGATTGCAAGGGAGACAATATTTAGGATTATTAGGCCAGCAAAAGGAACTAGGATTAGGTATTTATTAATCCTTTTTCTATTAAATATGATATGACAAACTTCTCCCAAAAATATTATCCAAGCAAATTGTAGACCATAGTACAAAAATTTGTTTTCTAATAAATTTATCAAGAAATAAGAGAAGAACACTTGGACTAGGTATTGGAGGATGTATAGGTAGAAACTCCTCCTGCCAAGGTATTCCAGAATCCCGCCGAAAATATTATCAGCAAATTTGGCCCCATATTCGATTTCGTACCTGTAAAGGACAAGGACCATGAGGGCAAAGGCTAGGGTATAGACTAGGAAAAATGACCTATAAATCCAAATTTCCTCACCATTTATAAAAAACATTGGCACAAAAAGGCAAAGTCCTAAAAGCCCTATGGAAATCCTAAGGCTTTTTTGGCTTACTTCTAGCCTGTCCTTGTATTTTAAATAAAGAAGGTAGAAGGCCATGCCTAGGAAAAAGGCATAAATCCTTGTATCTGTACCGTAATAAATCCTAATTATAGGACTATTGTTGATGGCGAAATATAGGCAAAGGCCAAAACTAATCAGGCTTAAAATTATAAGTCCCCATATTCTAGCGGAAATATTTCTAACCTTCCCTCCGATGTATTTCACAAGGTAAAAAATTACTATAAATTGGATGTAGAGGGATATGTACCAGAGGTGGACAAAGATGTTAAAATTGCCATTCCTGTCAAAATATGAAGCGCCTGCAACAATTTGCCTTATATTTTCAAAGCCAAAAATCACCGCCAAGCTAGACCTTGCCGAGTCATCAAAGATTTCCCTGGCAAATATCAAGGCCACAATAAGGCTTATAGAACTTATGAATATTATAGGGGGCAGGATCTTCTTTGCCTTTCTTTTCAGGCTTTCCAATATATCTTGAAGGGCCAAGTCCCTATTAAAATTCGCTTTCTCCATCAAAAATCCGGACATAACTAAAAATCCTATTACAGCCAAAAAACCACCCGGCAAAGCGTGGCCAAAAAGGTGGTAGGTAGACACAGTCAAGAGGCAAAAGCCCCTGAGGATATTTAGGTAGCGGAAATTCACTTTTCTTTTAGTTAATCTTTTCACATTTTTCTCCATAACATAACCATTATACTCTTATTGAGTTAATTTAAAATAATTTTATCCCAAGATTATGGGTTAAAAATGTTATCAATATTAAATTCAGATAAAGATATTTGCATTTTTTTCCGAAATGCTGTATATTAGTACTAATGAAATATTGCGATGAAAAGAAGTAGTAGCTATGAAAGGCACCTAGAGAGGGAATGGTTGGTGGAAATTCTCTGTCGGCAGTAGTGAATCCGTCTTTGAGCAAATACGAAATTAAGGCAAGCCCTGCTTGCGTAATTTGGGTGGCACCACGAGACCTTCGTCCCAATTGGGGGAGGCTTTTTTTATGCATATTTTTAAGGAGAAAACATGATTGATATTAAATTACTAAGAGAAAACCCAGACTTTGTTAAGGAAAATATTAAGAAAAAATTCCAAGATGAAAAACTTGTCCTAGTAGACGAAGTATTAGAACTTGACGAAAAACTACGCCAATACAAAACAGACGGCGACAAGCTAAGAAGCGAGAGAAACAAGACTTCTAAGGAAATCGGCGCTCTTATGGGCCAAGGCAAAAAAGACGAAGCCGAAGCCGCTAAGGCCCATGTAGTTGAGATCAATGACGAACTTGTCCACATCGAAGAAGAAACAGCAAGACTAAACGAAGAAGTCAAACAAAGGATGCAAGTCATCCCACAAATCATAGACGAAACAGTACCCCTAGGCAAGAATGATACAGAAAATGTTGAAATAGAGAGATTTGGTGAGCCTGTTGTCCCTGAATTTGAAGTTCCTTACCACATAGACATCATGGAAAGCTTTGACGGAATCGACCTAGATTCATCAAGAAATACCTCAGGAGCAGGTTTCTATTACCTAAAGGGCGACATAGCAAGACTTCATTCAGCTATCCTTTCTTATGCTAGGGACTTCATGATTGATAGGGGCTACACATATTACATCCCACCATTTATGATTAGATCAGAAGTTGTAACCGGCGTTATGTCCTTTGCTGAAATGCAAGATATGATGTATAAAATCGAAGGCGAAGACCTCTACCTAATCGGTACATCTGAGCACTCAATGATTGGTAAATTCATCAACACAATCAACGAAGAAGCCAAGATGCCACTAAAGATGACCTCATATTCTCCATGCTTTAGAAAAGAAGTAGGAGCACACGGCATCGAGGAACGTGGTGTTTACCGTATCCACCAATTCGAAAAACAAGAAATGGTAATCATCTGCAAGCCAGAAGATTCTAAAAAATTCTATAACGAACTATGGCAAAATACAGTAGATTTCTTTAGAAGCCTTGAAATCCCAGTAAGAACACTAGAATGTTGTTCTGGAGACCTAGCTGACCTTAAGGTAAAATCTTGCGACGTAGAAGCATGGAGCCCACGCCAAGGCAAATACTTTGAAGTAGGATCATGCTCAAACCTAGGCGACGCCCAAGCAAGAAGACTTGGCATCAGACTAAGGGGAGAAGACGGCAACTACTTTGCCCACACCCTAAACAACACAGTAGTAGCCCCACCAAGAATGCTAATAGCCTTCCTAGAAAACCTACTCCAAGCCGACGGATCAGTTAAAATCCCAGCTCCATTACAAATGTACATGGGTGGCAAGGAAAAAATCGTACCAACAGTTAAATAAACTTTTGCAATACAAAGCACCCCTAGCCCGGGTGCTTTTAAATTTTCAAGTGTTATGGAGTTTACCCCCCCCAAGCGCCGTCCCGACAAAAAACTAGCCTGCCCGGCTTATGGAGGGCTCTCCATGAAATGGTCGAACGTAGTTAGACAAAGGCCGCCGAGGGACCTCATAAAGTCGGGACCCCCACATCCTTTGAAATAATCCACAAATCCACACCCTCGTTTCGACCGAAGTAGAGAAATCTTTGGACTACCCTCCCTTTTTTCGACCGATCAAAGTGAGTGGAGAAACCTCTGGACCAAACAAGGACTAGCTCTGGTCGGGACTTGGGATTTGCTTGTTGAATGATTCTTGATTTAAATTCCCCACAACAAAAGCACCCCCATAGGAGTGCTTTTTCTATATACTAGGAGAGATTTGGTTTTTTTATTTGTTCCAGAATTTGGCTGCGATGTTTTGGCCTTGGGTGATTTTCGCCCATTGGTCTTCTTGGCTTAGTTCGTTGCCGTTGTCGCATGAGGCGAAGCCGCATTGGTGGGAGAGGTAGAGTCTGTCTTTGTCTATGATTTTGCTTGCTTGGTCTAATAATTCTAGGGCTCTTTTTTCGTCATCTAGGTCTGGGGTTTTTGATGATAAGAATCCGAGTACGATTTCTGCGTCTGTGTTTTTCTCGAAGGCTTTTAATGAATTTAGGGATCCTGCTCTTTCGTCGTCCCATTCTAGGTAGAACCTGTCGTAATGCTGTTTTTCTAGGAAGAGATCAGCGATTGAGTCATAAGTACCTGCCCCAAAGTGGCGGGAGGCGTAGTTGCCCCTGCAGTTGTGGGTGTAGACTTTAAGTCCTAGGTCGTGACCGTAGTCGATGACTTCGTTGTTGATGGCTATATATTTTTCTGCTAGGGTGATATTTTTATCAGCTCTCGCATTCCCATCAAATTGTGCATTTTCGGATTCGTCTGCAAATTGTTCCCATAGGCAATCGTCAAATTGGATTATTTCTCCGCCAGCATTTTTGAAATCGTCTAAAAATTCCTTATAAGAACGGATTAGGTCTTTTTCAAAATCATCTTCGTTTTTGTAGTAAGAATCTTCAAGGAAACCAAAGCTTATGATTTCACCAAAAATGTGGGATGGGGAAGGGATACATTGTTTGACGGCAGCTCTGCCATTTACAAGTTTTTTAAGTCTCTTGAAATGGTCTATGAATGGGTGGTTTTTGTCTGAAAGCCTGTCTACAAGCCTTAGTCCTATATCACGTCTGGTCTCAAATTTATTGCAACAATCTTTATCTTCAAAGAAATATCCGCTCTCTCTGATATATCTTTCCACCCCATGTAGGCCCCAAACAAAGTCGAGGTGCCAGAGGGATTTTGAATATTCTCCGTCTGTGATTTCAGTAAGGCCTGCCGCGATTTGTTTTTCAACCACATCTGCTACTGCCTTATCTTCGCAAGTCTTGTAGCCAGCAAAGTCATCGTAAAATGGATATGTTATATCATCTCTTTTTTCAATTTCTCTTTTGTATTTTAATAATTCTTCGTTTCTAAGTAATGATCCAACTGTTAAAAATCTTTCTGTAATTTTTATACCTCTTATATTTTTCTAAATTTTCCAACATTCTAACATTAGGCGCCTTAGAAAATATTCTATGTAGTAAAGTATAAAAAAAGCCCCGTCCCATAAAGGACGAAGCTTTGCCACGTGTTACCACCTTAATTTCAAATTAATTTCACAATTAATAACTCATCGGGTACCAACATACCCTATCGCTGTAACGGGCGATCCCGTCTTATCTTAAATATCGGATAAGAAACTCAAAGGCCATTTTCAATCTAATCTCACTAGGCTACTCTCACCAAACATAGCTTCTCTGGGTAGGTTGATTAAATCTACTTTTCTTCTCATAGTTTATTTTCTATAGTTCGATTATACATAGGAAAATTTTCCCTGTCAAATAATTTTTAATAATTATTCGAAAATTTCTGTATAAATGGCTATAAAATAAGGTTTAAAACTTAAAATATTTTATCTTCTGTGATTATAAAGTCCATTTTTATATCCCAAGGATCGGCAGGAATTTTTATAGACCTAAAATCTGAAATCATAAGGCCGATTTTTGTGGTTTTATTTTCTCTTAAGAATCTATCATAAAACCCACCACCATAGCCCAGTCTATTTTTGTCATCGTCAAAAGATAGGCCAGGGCAGATGCTAAGGTCTGGATCTTTTATAAATTCGAGGCTTTTAGATGTTGGAATATCAAAGGCTCCTGCCTGGAGTTCTGATAGGTCATCTAATTTTGCCGCAAACATTTTATGATCTTTTATTTTTGGAACATAGATTTTTTTACCATCGGCTATTGCTTTTTTTATAAAATCTTTGGTTTCAACTTCCTTATTTTTTGAAACATAGACAAAGATACTTTGGGAATTTTTGTAAAAATCACTTGCTAATAAGTTTTCTATGATTTTTTCTGAATTTTCTTTTATGCAATCTTCTTCCATTTCTCGTCTGAGATTAAGGAAAAATCTCCTAAATTCACTTTTCATTTATTTTTCCTTTTATTTTTGAAACGAATTTATTCATAGGATTTTCACCATTATTATTAGGGCCTATATCCTTGTCAAAATACTCATCCCTGTAGCCTTCCCTGAAGGCGGCTATGACTTCAGCTCCTATTATAAGAAGTGATGAAACTATCAAAAGCCAGATGAAAAGGGCAAGGATACCGGCAAGGGCACCGTAGATTAGGGACTTGTTTGAGAAGTTGTTTATAAAATATGAATAAGCAAAGCTTGTAACATATATGGTAAAGGTTGTGAAAATCCCACCTGTTAGGGCCTGTTTAAAAGGAATCCTATTTGCCGAATTACCTGGGGCATACTTATAAAATATACCCAAGGCTGCTGCCATGATAAAAAGCGGTATAGCTGTGGTTAGGATGGTAAAGATTGGGGAAGAGAGGAAGTCAACGATGTATTCCAAATTTTTCCCCAAAAATTTCCCTGTTATATCAAGGATTTTGCTATCAAGGATTTTTAGGATAGTCGGTCCGTAAATCTGAAAGATAAGCAAAAACATGATAAAAACTATAAAAATAATGGTATAGATGATACTCATCAGTCTTTGTTTGATGGCCCTACTTTGGTGGCCTAGGCCGTAGGCGTGGTTTATAGCTGCGATTAGCTTGTCTACTCCACTTGTTGCAGACCAGAGGGCAAAGAGGATTGTGACTGTTGTGACAGCGGCAGATTGGCTCGAGGCAAACATGATGTCTAGGGCCTTGATTATTAAATCTGCAGTTGTCTTTGGCACTAGGTTTAAAAACTCATAGATAATTGTTTCATTACCCTTTAGAACCCTTGAAACTACTGACACCAGGACCATCATTAGTGGGATGGAGGCCTGGAGAAAGTAGAAGGATAGGGCAGATGAATAGGTCATTATGTCCTGGGTTTTTAGCCTATTTATGAAATTTTTTAGAAAATCCTTAAATTTATGCTTCTTTATCTTCATTTTTCAGATGTTTATCAAACCAATTTTTAATCTCAGTAAGCCTTTTTATCCTAGCTTTTGGCTTGCCAGATCGTGATAGTTCGTGGTTTTCTCCATGGAATATTACCATTCTTGTATCTACTCCATTTAGTTTTAGCTTGTTATACATTTGGATTCCCTGTTCTAGTGGGCAGCGGTAGTCACAGTCTGCGTGGATGAAGAGGGTAGGGGTTTTGGCCTTATTGGCGTATTTGATTGGGGATTGGTCCCACATTTTATCTAGGCTCTCCCAAGGATCTGCAGCAGTTTGGTCTGTTGCAAAGTAGTAGCCAATGTCAGATACACCGTAAAAACTTGTCCAGTTTGAAATTGACCTTTGGCTAACAGCAGCCTTAAACCTGTCGGTGTGTCCGATTGTCCAATTTGTCATAAAACCACCGTAGGATCCGCCATAGACTCCCATCTTGTCGGAATCAATTTGTGGATATTTTTTTATTGCCTCATCTACAAAATTCATCAAATCATCAAAGTCGATTTGTCCATAGGAGCCCCTGATGTCAGAATATTTTACACCCCTTCCGCTTGATCCGTGTGGATTTGTATAAATAATTATATAGCCATTTGAGGCAAGCATTTGGTGTTCGTGGTGGAAAATGTCAGAAAGTTCTGTCTTTGGCCCACCATGAACAGAAAGTATGGTTGGATATTTTTTGTCTGGGTCGAAATCTTTTGGTAAAAGAACATAGCCCCTTAAGTCGTCTCCATTTGAATGGAAATTAAATTCCTCGATTGGAAGGACGTTTTCAATCTTATTTGCAATTAGGCTTTGGTCTTTGGATTTGATTTTAAGTTCAGCAAGGTGGTCTCTTCCCATTTCTAGGTAATAAATGTCTTTATCAGTCACGAAGAAGTCTTCTATGCAGCCATCAAGTTCGAGTTTTAATTCACCCTCGAGATTGATTGAATAAAGCTTGGATTCTTCAAATTCTGTTACTAGAAAATATAGCCTCTTATTATGGACTTGGAAGGTTTTTGTAGCTCCAAATCTAGCATCTGTGCCGACAGAATTGCCAAAAGACTTGTCAAAAGAATCGTCATTTACCATTTTTACCTTGCCATCAAAGTCAACTTGGTAAATAAAAGCGTCCTCATTAATTCCGCCTTTTTTCATATCTGTTCCAACAA
Source organism: Anaerococcus degeneri (assembly GCF_017874475.1). GTDB lineage: Bacteria > Bacillota > Clostridia > Tissierellales > Peptoniphilaceae > Anaerococcus > Anaerococcus degeneri. The sequence continues at coordinate 59,672 of NZ_JAGGLO010000006.1, read as the reverse complement.
AAATTAGCCTATCTTCGATGAAATTGAGGGTGTAGGTAGAGTAACCCTTTTCTACAAGGACCTTTTCCTCTCCTGTCTTTAGGTCTTTTAGGATGATTGATTCACGAAATTCCATAACGCCATTTGAATCTTTGTGTCCCTTGATGTAGGCGATTTTTCCTAAATCTTCGCTTATATCAAGGCCATTTACTTCATTATCCTTGTCTGATTTTAGGATTTCTGTAAGCTTGTCAGCCTTCAAATCGTAAAGGTAATAATATACTGTTTCTTCCTTGAGGTAGCCAGCGCCATTTAGCCAAAAAGGAAGGGTTGTGACTTCTTCATAGGCTTCATTTTCTTTTTCTGCCTTTTTTTCATCTTCAGTTTTCTTTGGGCTCGCTGAGATTAGGTAAGTATCGTCTTTTAGCCATTTAATAGATTTAATGTCCTTATCAAGTTTAAAGGCGATCTCTCCTAGGCCGTGTCCATCGTTTTTATAAAAATAATCAAAAGAATCATCAGACTCATACTTATAGATCAAGTTAGAATCACCGTCAAAAGTGTAAAGGCTGGCGGTTTTTTTGTCTGTAACCCTGTAGGATTTGCCGAGATCTTTTTCGTAAATGTAAAGGTCTGTGTCATATTTATTGTCTTTTAGATTTGCCTGGGTTATTTTGTAGGCAATTTTATTGTCATCTTTAGAAACTAAAATTCCGGATAGAAATTCATAGTCAAATAAGTCGTTGATTTTAGTCATATATTCTCCTTTTTCATTAATACTATAATTATACCCTTTTGGAGTGTGGGGATAAACGGAATAAGGGTATTGACCTTGAATAAATCTGTAAATTGTCATATAATGTAGGTAAGAGAAGCCACCTCTTACCCATCAAAAAAGCCGCAAAGCGCAAACTTTGTGATACGAAACTACAAATGTTTCCCATTGGGGCATCGAAAAAAGAGGAGCGGTCACTCCTCTTTTTTCATTCCTTGTTTCTTTTTTCTTTCCATAATTCGAAAAGAATATTTGATAACAAGGGTAATACGAAACTTGATATAATTATAAAAATTATATCTATCAAATCTTTCCCCATGGGACATCACCCCCTTTCTTTCGTGGGGATAATTTTATTATATCTCATAAAGAAATTTTTTATTAATTAAGATTAAGGAAAAGGTTTTTGGGTATATAGATAATATAAAAGTTAGCAGCCTGCTAACTAAATATAGGAGGGAATTATGAAACTAAATATCAAAGCTAAAAATTTCACCTTGACAAATGACATCAAAATCGAGTCAGAAAAGAAATTTGATAGGTTAGATAAGTATTTCCATGATGAAGAAAATATGGATCTTAAGTTTGCTAAGGAGGGCATAGGCTACGAGCTTGAAGCTACTATGTTTTTAGATGGTGGCACAATCTTGAGGGCTGAAGCTTACGAGGAAACTTATGAGAATGCTATCGACAGGGTTATAGATGCTCTTGTTAGACAAATCAGAAAGCATAAGACCAGACTCCAAAGAGACAGACAAACTGGCGATAGTATCAAGTTTGAGGCTTTCGATTCTGAAGCAAAAGCTGATGAAAAAGAAGAAGAAATCAAGATAGCCAGAGAAAAAACTATTCCGGTTAAACCTATGAGTGCAGAAGAGGCTATCCTACAAATGGAATTATTAAACCACAATTTCTTTGTTTTCCAAGACGCAGAAGACATGGAAGTTAGGGTTGTATATAAGAGGAAAAAAGGCGACTACGGCCTAATTGTTCCAACCAGATAAAATTAACATACGACACCCTTATATTATTCAAGGTGTTTTTCTCCTTTCTCCCACCCCAGAGGTGGGAGTTTTATTTTGCTTATAAAGCCAGAAATTTTATTTTATGTTATAATTATTATAAGAAAGTGAGGACTTATGTATTCTAAAACTAATACCACATCCCTAATTGGCCTTGAGGGCAAATTAGTGGAAGTTGAAAGCGATATCACATCAGGTATGCCTGCCTTTAATATAGTTGGCCTACCTGATTCATCTATAAAAGAATCCAAGGACAGGGTGAGGGTGGCCCTTGTAAATTCATCCTATAAATTTCCTGCAGGAAGGATTACCATCAATCTTTCTCCAGCAGACCTTAAGAAAGAGGGAACACAGCTGGATTTACCCATAGCAATTTCTCTTCTAAGCTCTATGGGAGTCATCGATAGGGCCTACGATGACTATATATTTTTGGGAGAACTTTCCCTAGATGGGAGGATTTTGCCAATTAGAGGTGCCCTTGCTATGGTGATTTCCATGCGTGAGCAAGGCTTTACAAAATTTATCATTTCAGAAGAAAACAAGGAAGAATGTGCCATTATTTCCGATATTGAGGTTTATCCTTTCAATAAACTAAACGACGTTGTAGCCTTTTTGAATGGGGACTTGAAGAAGGATTTTTATAAGATAAATCCAGCACTTTTGAATGAGGAAATTTCTTATGATTTGGACTTTAAGGACCTTAAGGGCCAGGAAAATCTCAAGCGTGCCCTACAAATTGCGGCGGCAGGCGGCCATAATTTGCTAATGGTAGGCCCTCCTGGATCTGGCAAGACTTTTTCTGCCAAACACCTGCCAACCATCCTCCCAGATATGAGTTTTGAGGAAAGGGTTGAGGTGACAAAAATTTATTCTATAATGGGCCTTCTTGATAGTGGTCATTTGGTAAGTGCAAGGCCTTTTAGGGCTCCTCACCACTCTTCAAGCCAGGTTGCCCTCATCGGTGGTGGGCATTCTGTGCCAAAACCAGGCGAGATTACCCTCGCCCACAGGGGAGTTTTATTTTTGGATGAATTTCCAGAATACCAAAAAAATGTCATCGAAGCCTTGAGAGAACCTCTCGAAAACAAGGAAATAAACGTGGCTCGTGCCCAGGCCAGTGTGAAATATCCTTCAGACTTTATCCTAATCGCTGCCATGAACCCTTGTCCATGCGGAAATTACGGCAATCCTCTTAAAGAATGTACATGTTCGATTAACGAAATTAGAAGGTATCTAAACAAGATTTCTTCGCCAATTCTTGATAGGATTGATATCCATATTGAGATAAAACCTGTAAAATATGATGATTTGCACGATGATTCTAAGTCGAAATCTTCTGCCGAGCTTAAGAGCGAGGTGGTAAGGGCAAGACAAATCCAAGCTGTCAGGTATAAGGACGAAAAAATCAAGACCAATGCCTTACTTTCAACTAGGCAGATGAAAAAATATATCAAATTAAGTCCAGAAGTTGAGAAAATAGGCCAGATGGCCTTTAATAAATACAATTTTTCCGTAAGGAGTTATAACAAAATCCTAAAAATGGCAAGGACTATTGCCGACCTTGAGGCAAGTGAGGAAATTACGACAAAACATCTCCTTGAGGCTATAAGGTATAGGTCTCTTGACGATAAATATTGGAGTGTCTAATGCTAGACCAAAGGCAGATTGCTGTTGATATTGACGGCTTTATAGAAAATTTAATAAGAGAAGCTATCGGTCTTTTCGCATCTGATATCCACCTTCAACCTGAGGAAGGCTTCGGGAAAATTAGGCTAAGGATAGACGGGTCTCTTGTTGATATCATGCAAATTCACAGGGAATATTTTGACATGGTTTCATCAAAAATAAAGTTGTCCTGTGGGATGGATATTTCCCAAAAAAGGATGCCCCAGGATAGGTCTATGCAATATGAGGCCTTTCCTGGTATTGATTTTAGGGTATCGTCTGTGCCTACAATTCTTGGCGAAAAAATTGTAATCAGAATCCTTTCTGTAGATATTTTTATGGAAAAGGCCAGGCTCTTGGGTTTTTCTGATGATAGCAAGGATAAACTCACCAAAGCCATTAGGAAAAAATCTGGCATAATTTTGATGACTGGGCCAACAGGATCAGGAAAGACAACTTCCTTATATGCACTTTTAGAAAAACTCAACAGGGAGGATGTCAATATAATCACAATCGAAGACCCAGTTGAATATAAGATTGAAAATATAAATCAGATTTCAATCAACGAAAAAATCGGTCTAACCTATCCAGTAGTCCTAAAATCCATTCTACGCCAAGACCCTGATATAATTATGATTGGTGAAATTAGAGATAAGGAAACTGCAGAAATAGCAATTAGAGCTGCAATTACTGGTCACTTAATCCTTTCTACTGCTCATACGAGGAATGCCTTTGCGGGTCTTATTAGACTCAAAGACTTGGGAGTGGAAGATTATCTCATAAGGTCAGCTGTAAACCTCCTCGCAGGCCAAAGGCTAGTGAGAAAACTTTGCGACTGCAAAAGAGAAGACGTCATGACTGATGCAGAATATGAACTAATGTCAACCTACATAGATGTGGACAGGGACGCTGTAATCTACCGTCCAGTAGGTTGTCCACATTGCAACGGAGGCTACAAGGGCCGCCAGGCAGTAGAAGAAGTTATGCCGATAGATAATGAATTTAAGGATATACTTAGAATCTATGGCCTAGAAAGTGAAAAAATCGGCGAAAAACTAAAAAAAGATGGCTTTAGACCAATGATAGTAAACGGCCTAATTCAAGTCTTAGAAGGAGAAACATCCTTCGAAGAAATTTTATCCGCCCTTGATTATTGAAGGTGAATTATGAAAAAATTGAAAAACGGGAGAAAAATATGAGTGAAAACCTATTATCAACAGCAATTTGGGAAGATATGCCAATAGATATATCAAAAGAATCCGACTTTATCTGGTCGATTGCCAACAAACTCAGGGGAGTTTATATGCCAGATAAGTACGGAGATGTAATTATTCCAATGACCATAATACGAAGGTTTGAATGTGTCTTAGCAAATACTAAAGATAAAGTAGTAGAAACTTATGAACAAAATAGGTCTTATCCAGTCAAAGCAATGTACAGGGTAGCTGGCAGGCAATTTTATAATACATCCAGATACAACCTAGAAGAGCTTTGCAATGACCCAGACCACTTGGCAGCAAATTTCAAATCTTACCTCGAAGGATTTTCGGCAAATGTATCAGAAATCTTAAACGAACTAGACATAGATACCCATATTGATAAGATGAATAAGGGCAACTGCCTATTTACAGTGGTTAAGGCCTTCTCTGAGCTAGACCTATCAGAAGAAAACTTTGACCCAATGAAAATGGGCTATATCTTTGAAAACCTAATCGGCAGATTTTATCAAAACGTAGATGCTGGTCAGTATTATACAGGCAGAGATATTATCAAAATGATGGTATGGGTCCTCACTGCCGAAGGATGCGACGATGTCTTTGACGATGGCAAGGTCATAACAGTCCTAGATCAAGCCGCAGGAACAGGGGGCATGCTTTCTACAGCCTACGGACACCTCCGCCACCTAAATCAAACTGCGGATATCAGGTTATTTGGCCAGGAACTCATAGGTCAATCCTACGCAGTAGGCCTTGCGGAAATGCTTATCAAGGGCCAAGATGCATCAAACTTTATCCATGTTGACACCTTCAAAAAAGATTGTTTCAAAGATACAAAGATGAGATTTGTCATAGAAAATCCACCTTTTGGCACTCCTTACAAGGGAGCTGATGCCAAGACTGGCCAAGAAGAAGCCGTCATGGAAGAATACGCCAAGGGCGAAAAATCTAGGTGGCCTGCTGGTCTTCCTGCAGGTGGGGATTCCCAGCTACTTTTTATGCAATCTGCTATAGACAAAATGGACGATGAAGTTGGCAGGGCCGCCATAATTACAAATGGTTCACCACTTTTTAATGGGGGCGTATCCTCTGGAGAAAGCCAGATAAGAAGGTGGTTATTAGAAAACGACTACATCGAGGCAATCATAGCCATGCCAACCGACCTCTTTTACAACACCGGCATAGCAACCTATGCTTGGATTTTATCTAAAAACAAGAGAGCAGAAAGACTTGGCAAAATCCAGCTTATAGATGCCACAGAAATCTACCACTCACTTAGGAAATCTCTAGGCAACAAGAGAAAGGAATTTACAGGCGAAGACCGCAAAAAAATCACAGAACTATATGCGAACTTCTCTGAAAACGACCTTTGCCAAATCTATCCAAATGAGGAATTTATCTACAGAGAATACACAGTCATGGAGCCCCTCCAAAGGTCCTACGCTATAAATGATGAGAGGATAGAAAACCTTGAGACATCAGGCAAATTAAATTCATTCTATGATCCTGCAAAACATGAGGAAATCCTAGAAAAAGAAGAAAGTGCCACAGAGTTAAACAAGACAGAAAAGAAAAATCTTAAAAAATATGAAGAAAATAAAATTGATTATGAAAAGATATTTGAAAAGCTAAGGGCAAACAAATCTGATATCATTTATAAAAATGTAGATGATTTCGAAAAAATCTTGGATATGGTCTTGGCAGACCTCAATTTAAGTAAGACCATCTTTGCCAATATCCTAGACGGCCTTTCCCTAATGGATAAAAATGCGGAAATCCAAAAAGACAAGAAGGGGAAAATCATTTATGACAAGGACACCAAAGATACGGAAATCGTAAATATCAGAGAAGATATAGACACCTATATGCAAAGGGAAGTCCTCCCACACATCCCAGATGCCAAAGCCTTCTTTGAAGAAGACCTAAGCCTAAAGACCCCAAGGATCAAAACAGGTGCAGAAATACCTTTTACAAGATATTTCTATAAGTACGAGTCCCCAAGACCATCAGAAGACCTCGCCAAAGAGTTTTTGGAATTAGAAGACTTGGTCAACCAAAAAGTCAAAGACCTATTCGAGGAGAACTAAGATGGCAAGGAAAATGAAAGACTCTGGCATAGAATGGATAGGGGAAATTCCTGAGGATTGGGAAACTACAAGGATTGGAAGTTTATATTCTTTAAGAAATACAAAGGTTAGCGACATAGATTATCCACCCTTATCAGTAACTATGAATGGAATATTACCACAATTAGAAACAGCCGCAAAAACAAATGATCACAATAATAGAAAACTTGTAAAAAAAGATGATTTTGTTATAAATAGTAGGTCTGATAGAAGAGGTTCTTGTGGAATTTCAAAATATGATGGTTCAGTTTCTTTAATAAACATTGTTTTATCACCTAATGAAACGATGAATCCTGAATACTATAACTGGGTTTTTACAAATCCATCATTTTCGGATGAATTTTATAAATGGGGAAACGGGATTGTTGATGATTTACGGACAACTAATTGGAGTAAAATGAAAAACATAGATGTCCCTCACCCAAATTTAGAAGTACAAGAAAAAATAACTTATTATTTAAATAATAAAATATCATCTATAGATTATTTATTAATAAAAATTAATGATGAAATAGAAAAATTAGAAAACTACAAAAAATCTCTAATTACAGAGGCTGTGACCAAGGGTTTGGATAAAAATGTGGAAATGAAAGACTCTGGCATTGAATGGATTGGACAAATTCCTAAACATTGGGATCTAATCAAATTAAAATTCATATCTGATTCCATTTCAAAAGGGATAAGTCCAAATTATGTTGAAGAACATTTAACTCCAGTAGTAAATCAAGCAACTTTCAGTAAAGGTTATTTTGACTGGAATTTAAAATATTGTAGTGATAAACCAATTGGAGAAGAGGTGCTACAAAAAAATGATGTTTTGCTTGCTACTACAGGTGGAGGAGTCTTAGGAAAAACGTACTTCTTTGAGGAAGATGGAATGTTTTTAGCATCAACAGATGTTGCATATATTAGAAATAAGAATAAAGATATAGCAAAATTAATTTATTATATTATGAGTGTAAATTATGAATTGATTAATGGAATTTTTGCTAAAGGATCCACTAATCAAACACATCTGCAAATGGACTTACTTGCTAATATGCATATTCCAATTCCTGAAATGAGAGAATTAAAAGAGATAATTTCTAAAATTGATGAAATTAGTAAAATTATAGACGAAACAATTTCACTAAAACAAAAACAATTACAAAGCCTAGAAGAATACAAAAAGTCACTCATTTATGAGTATGTGACTGGAAAGAAGGAGGTTTGACTTGGCAAATTTTAATATATTTGATGAAAGATATGAATTTCAAAGGGAATTTTTGGACCATTTAGTTTCTGAAAATGGCTTTATAGAGAGGAAAAACAAGGATTTCAATAAATCCTATGCCATGGATATAGACCTCCTTTTTGAATTTCTATATAAGAGCCAAGGAGATTTGATGGCTGACCTTGAGGGGATTTATAAGGACGACCTCAGAGAGACTCTTGTTAACTTTATCAATGGGGAAATTACTAAAAAAGGTTCTTCACTTGTTGATGTCCTTAAAAATGGGATAGAAATTTCTAATAGGAAGCTAGAGCTGATGTACACAAGGCCTGCCACAGATTTCAACAAGGACCTTACTGAAAAATACGAATCCAATATCTTTTCTGTCATGGAAGAGGTTTGGGCAAATGATGATGAAAGGGTGGACTTAGTCTTATTCTTAAATGGGTTGGCAATAATTTCCCTAGAGCTTAAGAGCGAATATTCTGGCCAGACCTACAGGGATGCCATCGAACAATACAGAACAGACCGTAATCCTAAGTCTAGGCTATTTTTGTGGAAGGCAGGGTGTTTTGTAAATTTTGCTATGGATACATCAGAGGTCATGATGACTACCAAAATAGATGGGCCTGCGACTTTTTTCCTTCCTTTCAACAAGGGCAGGGGCGAGGGAGTCCACACCGGTGCAGGCAATCCAGAAGTTTCTGATAAGCTTCCTGTGTCATATATGTGGGAGGAAGTCCTCACCAAGGATTCGCTTTTAGAGTTAATCAAGAAGTTTATTTTCATTGAGAGAGTCGAAAAAGAAGACGAACTTACTGGGTCTACAAAGATTAAGGAAACAGTGATTTTCCCTAGGTTTCACCAATTAGATTTGGTTAGAAAATTATTAGCCGATGTTAGGGAAAATAAAACTTCCTTAAATTATCTTATCCAACATTCTGCTGGATCTGGCAAGACAAATTCAATTGCCTGGCTCGCTCACAGGTTGGTTTCCCTCCACGATAGAGATAATAAGGTGATTTTTGATACAACTATAATTGTCACTGACAGGGTGGTGGTGGATAGGCAGTTACAAAAGGCAGTGATGAGTCTTGACCATGCCCACGGCCTAATAAAGACCATGGATGAAAAGTGCTCATCAAACGACCTAAAGCTTGCACTTGAGGGCAATACAAAAATAATTGCAACAACAATTCAAAAGTTTCCTTATATAGTTGATGAGCTTGTAGGACTTAAGGATAAAAATTTTGCAGTAATTATTGATGAGGCCCACTCTTCTACATCTGGCAAAAATATGGCGGCGGTAAATGAAGCCCTAGCTTCTTACGATGGGGAATATCAGGACGAAGATGACCTTATCCTAGATAAGATTAGAAAATCAGGCAAGCAGGCCAATGTTTCTATGTTTGCCTTTACAGCTACACCAAAGGCTACTACCCTAAGGATGTTTGGTAGGCTAAATAAAAATGGCAATTATGAGGCCTTCCACCTATATTCTATGAAACAGGCTATAGAAGAAGGATTTATCCTAGATGTTTTGCAAAATTACACAACTTATGAAACCATGTATAGGATTAATAAGGAAATCGAGGATGATCCAACCCTTAAGACATCCGATGCTAAAAGAGCGATTGCAAGGTTTGTAGAGCTTCATGATACAAATATTAGCCAGAGAGTTCAAATAATCATCGAACATTTCAAAAATAATGTCATGGAGGGCCTAGGTGGACAAGCCAAGGCCATGGTTGTCACTTCATCTAGAGAGGCTGCTGTGAAATACGCCAAGGCCTTTGACGCCTATGTTAAAAAACAAGGATATGATAATATCCACGCCCTCGTTGCCTTTTCTGGCAAAGTAAAACTAGATGATGATGAAAAAGAATATACAGAAGTTAGCATGAATAAAATGAGCGAAGACAGAGTTCCATCTGCCTTTGATTCTGAAGCTTATAATGTGATGATTGTTGCAAATAAGTATCAGACAGGTTTTGACCAAAATAAATTAGCTGCCATGTATATTTTAAAGAAGCTAAAGGGTGTGAATGCTGTTCAGACACTTTCAAGGCTAAATAGGGTTTGCCCACCTTTCGAGAAGAAGGTCTTTGTCTTAGATTTCACCAACGATTATGAAGACATTAAAAAATCCTTCGCCCCATATTACACAACAACCCTGCTTGCGAGTGATTTGACAGCCAGCAAGGTTAGGGATATTTTAACAAGTATTGAGGGCTATAATGTGATTGACCCACTTGATGTAGATAGGGCAAATGAGTTGATTTTCAAAAAGAGAGAGGGAAATATTACTGCTAAGGAGCAAAGGTCACTGTTGATGTCTTTGCAAAATGCAAATAGGAGACTAAAGGAATTATCAGAGGAAGAACAGAGGGATTTTATCTCAACTATGAGAAATTTCAAAAGATTTTATGAATTTTTGATCCAGGTGTCTTGCTTTGAGGATTTGGATGTGCACAAATTCTATATCTATATTTCCTATTTTCTAAAAATCATATCTATAAATGAACCGGGCCCAGGTTTTGACCTAAAGGGCAAGGTGAGGGCTGATAATTTTGTCCAAAAGAAGGGTAAAACCCATATAGGTGGACCAGGTACTTCATCTCCTATAATAAGCCTACCTACTGCTGGCCCTATAGAATTACCACCTGATAAGAAGGAAAGATTATCAGAAATAATTGCAGAAATCAATGCAAAAACAGGGGCAAACTATGATGTGAATGTGGCCACCAAGGCTGCTATGCAGATTAGAGATATTATGCTAAAATCTGAGGAATTAAAAAGGTCAGCCAAAAACAATTCTGAAAATGACTTCAAATTCTCTTATTTTTCAAATGTGGAAGACGCCCTCATAGAAGGTTTGGGACAAAATCAAGGATTTTTCTCTTACCTACTTGATAATGCAGATGCTCAAAAAGAGGTACTTGGCATTTTCTTAAGTGAAATCTATAGGAGTCTTAGGGCTTAATATATTTTCTTGGCCTATTTTTTAAGTTTAGGCCAAGTTATGAAGGTGAATTATGAAAAAATTGAAAATGGTTTTAGGGCTTGTGGCTTCTTTAATAATTGGTATTTCAGTATCCTTTTTATTTAGACAGAATGGTAGTCATTTTGACTACGAAATTGATCCAAAATATTATTCCGAAAATCAAAGTCCTTTTGAAAATGACTTTGACTATGCCTTTGATACTTTGGAAAAATACTATGGCCTTTTTTATAGGAATGGGACCTATGATTTTTTGAAAGAACGAGAAAATTACAAGAAAGAAATCAAAAACCTAAAGACCGATAAAGAATTTTTTGATAAGATGAATAGGATTTTGGAAGATTTGGGTGATGGTCATACCAATCTTTTGGATAATGATGAGTCTTATGATATGAAAGAGACCTTTGTCCTTTCAAATAAGGAAGAAAAAGGTCTTGTTAATGTTGATTTGATAAATTATTTATTTGGGACAAAAATTTCTCGTTTTTTTGATAAGATTTTTAAAGAATCTAGGGCGGCTACTAAAAATCTAATCACCCAAGATATAAATAAGGATATAGCCTATATTAAAATTAGGGCAATGATAGATCCAGGGACTCCTGATTTTGAGGAAGATTTAGACCTTCTAAAGACTTATCTCAAAAAATCAAAAAACAAGAAGGCCTTAATAATAGACCTTAGGGGCAATGGTGGGGGCAATTCTGCCTACACAGATTCTTATTTGTATCCTATGATTTTGGGCAAAAAGGATTTTAAAGATACCCATGAATATATTTTATTTAGGTCAGATGAGGTCTTTAAGTACGACCCACAGTTTCCGGAGTTAAGGGATTCTATAAAGAAAATTAAGGAGTCGGATTTTAAATATTTGGAAGATAATATTCCTTTCCTTAAAAAAGATAAGAAGATGATGGATGATATTAGAAAAAACTACACCTACATTATCTTTAATCCGGGTCTTGAAAATCCTGGAGAATTTGGTGATGACTATAAATTTAATGGCAATCTCTATCTTTTAATCGATGAGGATGTCTATTCATCAGGCCAAATTGCAGCTCACTTTTTTAGGGATAATAATCTAGGTACAATCATTGGGGAAAAGACAGGTGGAGATGGGATTGGAACAACACCAGCCATGGTGAAACTTCCAAACACCAAGTACATCCTAAGATTTTCCCACGAGCTAGGACTTAGGGAAACAGAATCGATGGAAGAATCAACCTACACAATTCCTGATATAGAAATCCCCAAAAAAGACCAATCACAAATCCCTTCTAATGACGGGTGTGTGAAGAAAGTAATAGAATTAGAATCGCAGGGTAAATAATTTTAAAAAAAGCGGCATTTGAATATGTCGTTTTTTTGGTGCAATCAATCTAAGTTTATAATTTTAAATGGAAATTAAAATCTAAAGCCAGGTCATAAGTCTAGTTTTTTATAGAAAAAATCAGGGATTTTGGGTATAGTGGTTAGGATATAGAGAGGGATTATGACTGAATTAAAAATACCTGACCACATTGCGATTATCCTTGATGGCAATGGTAGGTGGGCAAAAAAACAAAATAGGCCTAGGACCTTCGGCCATAAGGAAGGTGCGGAAAATGTGGTTAGGATAGCAAGGTCCGCCAAGAAATTTGGGGTTAAGACTTTGACTCTTTATGCATTTTCCACAGAGAATTGGAAGAGACCAGCTAGTGAGGTTGGTTTTTTGATGGATTTATTGATTAAATTTTTAAATTCTAAGCTAGATCAACTAATGGCTGAAGATTGTAAGATGAATTTTTTGGGAGATATTTCAAAACTTCCGGCAAAGACCAAAAAAGCTTGTGATCTTGCCCTTGAGAAGACAAAAGATAATAAATCGCTTACCATAAATATTGCCCTTAATTATGGGGGAAGGGATGAAATTGTCCATTCCTTTCAGAAAATTATGGAAAAAGGCTATGGCAAGGACGAGATTACAGAAGAATTAATTTCTGAAAATTTATATACGGCAGGCCTTTCTGATCCAGATTTATTAATCAGACCTGGTGGGGAAATAAGACTTTCAAATTTCCTAATCTACCAGCTTGCCTATACAGAATTATATTTTACAGATGTTTTGTGGCCAGATTTTACAGAAGATGACCTAAGGGAAGCAATCCTTGCTTTTACCAAAAGAGATAGAAGATATGGTGGCTTATGATTAAGTTTTTAAACAGGGCCTTTGGTGGCGCTGTAATTTTAACACTTTTAATACTGATAACTTATTTGGGTAGGATTCCTCTTGCCATTGGTGTGGCAGCTTTTTCTTATATTGCCCTCCACGAGATGGATAAGGCTTTAAAGAAGATTGACCTTCATTTGCCAATGAAGTGCCTATATTTTATAAATGGAATTATTATGGCGGCTGCCTTTGTAAATAATTCTGATATTTATATAGCATCCATCGTGGTATCAGTTTTATCTTTATTTATGTATATTATTTTGACAGGTCACTATAGCCTTTATGATGGCTTTGCGGCGGCCTTTGTCATGCTTTATGTGTCATTTTTGATTTCCCATATACTTAGGATAAAAAATGTCTCCTATGTTTGGATGCTTTATATTACAGCCTGGGGATCAGACACCTTTGCCTATATAATTGGCAGCCTTTTTGGCAAGCACAAGATGGAGTGGATGGCCCATATTAGCCCAAATAAGACCATAGAAGGATCTATTGGGGGTATTATTGGGGCGACAATTTTAAATATTGTCTATTGCCACGAATTTGGACTTGATAATTATATCAGGGAGATAGTTATTTTTACAATTATAGCTGCGATTATGTCTCAAATTGGAGATTTAATTGCATCTTATATCAAAAGACAAACTGGAATTAAAGATTTTGGTAATTTAATACCAGGCCACGGCGGCATACTTGATAGGTTTGACTCTATCATGTTTATTGCTCCTGTCCTTTATCTTTTTTCTAGGGTTTAAGGAGGATAAATGAGAATAGTTTTAGCGGTAGTTTTATTTTTGCTACTGATTGTTTTCCACGAGTTTGGCCACTTTATTGTGGCTAAAAAATCGGGAATAAAGGTAAATGAGTTTGCAGTAGGGATGGGACCCCTTATTTATTCAAAGGAAAAAGGGGAGACTACTTATTCTTTTAGGGCAATTCCTATTGGCGGGTATTGTGCTATGGAGGGCGAAGATGACGAATCATCTGATCCAAGGAGTTTTGACAATGCACCTGCCATAAAGAGATTTTTAACAATCCTTGCAGGGCCAGTGGCGAATTTGATTATAGCAGTCCTTGTTTTTACAATAGTTGGTGTAATTGGCGGAGTTGTGACTACAAGAGTCGATGACTTTATCGAAGATTCCCCAGCCAAGGTTGCTGGCATTGAAAAAGGCGATGAGATTTTAAAAGTCAATGGCCAAGAGATTTCTGATTTTGCAGATATTTCTAAAGTGGTTAATGATTTTTATAAAGATAAGGATTTCGAAAAGGAAATCACAGTGCTTGCAAAAAGAGATGGCAAAGAACTTGATTTTGCCTTTAAGCCAAAGGTTGAAGGAGAAAATACTTATATTGGAATAATTCCTGCTAGGCGCACACCTGGATTTTTTGAGGCCATAGGCCTTGGTTTTAAGGAAACAGGCCGCAATATCAAGATGATTTTCGTGATTTTAGGCAGGCTTTTTACTGGCAAACTCGCCCTTGGTGCCCTTTCAGGTCCGGTTGGAGTCCTTAAGGAATTAGGAAACCAAGCCCAAAATGGTCTTGCAAACCTACTTTACTTTTTGGCCTATATTTCAGTAAACCTTGCGGTTTTCAACCTCTTGCCAATCCCTGCCCTTGATGGGTCAAAGCTTTTGACAAGTGGGATTGAAATTATTACAGGCAAGAAAATAAATAAAAAACTTGAAGAAAAAATTACCATGGTTGGATTTTTCATATTGTTAGGTCTAATTTTGGTGGTTTCAATAAAAGATATCATAAATATTTTTAGATAAGAAGGTATAAATGAGAAAAGAAACGAGAAAAATTTTTGTAGGAGATGTTGCTGTTGGTGGCGGCTCTCCTATTTCTATCCAATCAATGACAACTGCGAAGACTTCTGATGTGGAAGCAGTAGTTAAGCAAATAAAAGCTTTAGAAGCTTGTGGTTGCGATATTTCAAGGTCGGCTATAAATACAATCGAGGATGCAAAGGCCATTGCTAAGATAAAAAGCCTTACAAATATTCCTTTTGTGGCTGACATCCAATTTGATTATAAACTAGCCCTTGCAGCTGTGGAAAATGGGTGTGACTGTTTGAGATATAATCCAGGAAATATTGGGGGCAAAGATAAGGTGGCCCTCCTTGTTGAAGAGTGCAAGAAAAGACAAATCCCAATAAGGATTGGGGTTAATTCTGGGTCGATTTCTAGACAAGTTATAGATCGCTTTGGCGGAGTTAACAAGGATTCCCTTGTAGCATCTGCCATAGAAGAGGTAAAAATCCTTGAAGATATGGACTTTCACGACATAAAAATTTCTGTAAAATCTTCTGATGTAAATACTATGATAGATGCCTATAGGCTTTTGTCATCTAAGGTAGATTACCCTTTGCATCTGGGAGTGACAGAAGCAGGACCTCTCTATCAAGCCCTTGTTAAGTCCTCAATAGGGATTGGCTCTCTCCTTAAAGACGGGATTGGCGATACTTTGAGGGTGTCTATCACAGGTGATATTGTTGAGGAAGTAAGGGCTGGCAAGGCAATTTTGAAGGCTCTTGGCCTTAGACGTGATGGACTCGATATAGTTTCTTGCCCGACTTGTTCTAGGACTACAGTTGACCTTCCAAGGATAGTTGGAGAGGTTGAAGAAAAGTCAAAAGGCCTTGATGTCAATGCCAAGGTTGCCATTATGGGTTGTCCTGTAAATGGTCCTGGCGAATCAAAAGAGGCAGATTATGGAATTTCTGCTGCTAATGGGATGGGATTTTTGTTTAAAAATGGCAAGACTGTTAAGAAAGTAAAAGAAGAAGAGATAGTAGATACCCTAATTGAAGTTTTAAAAGAAGAGAAAAATGCAAATTGACCTGGCTAAATTAATAAAAGTTAAAGAAAATTTATATACTATAATAAGTGCGATTTATTATCAAAAGGAAAACCTGCTGGACCTTAGAATTAAATCGGAAAATCCTTTAGATTCCAGGTTTGAAGAGGATTTGAGAGAATATTTCGACTTTGTTGACCTTAAGATTTCCTATGAAAAAATTATTGTAAAGGACTGTGACGATTATATACCAGAATATGAGGGCGAGGTCGAATACGAAGATGTACCTGATGATTTAAATGACATAGTTTTTAGGGATGAAAATACCTCAGAGCCTAAGCCAATAGAAAATCCTTCTTATTATCCATCTAAGGTAAATTTTGGAGATGAAGAAGCTGAAATCATAGATATAGATGACGGTTTAGATGAAAATCCTTTTAATGAAGTGAGTATAGATCAAGATGAGCTTTTGGAAGAAGAAGCGGAAAGTAAGGAAGAAAGCTCAGTTTCTTTGACAAATGAACTGGAAAATACTGATTTAGTTGAAGAGGAATTGGACGAAGACCTTGAAGAAAGGGAACTTGCCGAAGAAGACGAAGAAAGTCTACTTGATGAAGAAAATCCTCAAGATGAGAAAATAATCCATGTCGAAGAATCTTTCCAAGTAGGAGTAAGTCCACAAGCCGCCGAATCTTCATCATTTGATGACCTAAAAAGGGCAAAGGAAGCCCAACTACAAAGGCAGATTGCCCAGGCACTTAATTATCAAAACAAGCAAAAGGAAAAGGAAGAGGCCAAGAAAAATACTGAAGGCCTAAATTTTGGGAGAAAAATCAAGTCTGACCCTATACAAATCGAAGATATTTACGATAAAAAGGGTATGACCAATTCTCTGATTGGGACTATTTATGGCTTAAGTTGCATTGAAACAAAATCTGGTTATTTTATTTATACTTTCGATTTGGAAGATAAGACTGATGCGATTTCATGCAAGCTTTTTGCCAACAAGAAAAATAATTTCAAACTTGAAGAACTCAAGGATGGGATGGCTGTTCAAGTTGAAGGTGTTTTAAACTTCGATGACTATGCCAAGGAAGATGTCTTTACAGTAAATTCTATAACAAATGCCTTGATTTCTAAGAAGGTAGATTTGGCAGCAGATAAGAGGTTTGAGCTTGAACTTCATTCAAAATACACAAACCTGGACGGTTTTGTGGACGATGGTGTCCTTTTGAAAGTCCTTAAGGAATGGGGTTGGGATACAATTGGTATAACCGATACAGAAAACCTCCAAGTCTTGCCTTATGTTTACGATTCTTATAAGAAAAACGGAATCAGAGTCCTAAACGGGGTGGAACTCCTTCTTGTGGAAGATGATTTAAGGATATTGACCAATCTATCTGACAAAGATTTACCAAATTTCAAAAATCTTGAAGATGGGTCTTTTGTGGTTTTCGATATAGAAACCACAGGGCTTTTAAAATACAGGGACGCCATCACAGAAATCGGTGCTGTGAGGGTGGAAAATGGAGAAATAACCGAAACTTATAACCAATTAATAAATCCAGAAAGAATCTTACCTGAAAAAATCGTTGAAATAACAGGTATTACAGACGCCATGCTTGCTGATAAGCCAAAAATCGACGAGGTTTTACCAGGATTTTTAAAATTTGCTGGAGATAGCATCTTAGTTGGTCAAAATACAGACTTTGACGTAGGTTTTATAAGAGAAAATGCAAAGAGATTGGGTTTGAATTTTGATCCGATTTACCTAGATACCCTCCCAATGGCTCGTGCACTTTTTGATGACATGGGGAAAGTTTCCCTAGATAAGATTGCAAGAAAGCTTGATATACCAGCCTTTAACCACCACAGGGCATCTGATGATGCAAGGGCAACAGCTCAGATTTTCATCAAGATGTATAAGATGATTATGGATCAGGAAGGCCTTGATATTTCAAAGATTAATAGCCTTAAGACTGCATACCCAAAGGCTAAACACCAGACTTTTTCTGCTCTTGCCTTCGCTAAGGATAAGACAGGGCTTAAAAATCTTTACAAGCTAGTTTCCGAATCTAGGATGAATCACATTGCAAATGGCGAAGCAAGAACTCCTTTGTCTGTCCTTGAAAAATATAGGGAAGGACTTGTTCTTGGTGGTGGTGGAGCAGAAGGAATGGTCTTTGAATATCTCCTAAATGAAAGAAATGACAGGGATATAAAAAGAATCTTAGATATGTTTGACTTCTACCAAGTTGAGCCAGTTTCTATGTTCTTAGACAAGGTTGAGTCCGGAAAAATCGACTCCCTTGCCCAAGTTAAGGAAATTAACCAAAAGATAATTGATTTTGGTGAGGCTAATAATAAATTAGTTGCAGCGACAGGTGGGGTTAGATACTTAGAACCTGGAGATTACAAGCTTAGAAATGTCCTTAAAAAAGGTTCATTCTTCTTCTACAAGGAAAACAGGCCCCTTTATTATTTGAGGACCACAGATGAGATGCTAAAAGATTTTGCTTATCTTGGCGATTCAAAGGCCTACGAGCTTGTAATTAGAAATCCAAAGAAAATTGTGGCTGGCCTTGAAGATATTAGGCCAATTCCTCATGGGACCTTCCCACCAAAAATCGAAGGTTCAGAGGAAATGCTAAGGGAAACTTGTTTTAAAAAGGCCCACGAAATCTACGGCGATCCTCTGCCAAAAATTGTAAAAGATAGGCTTGATAGGGAGCTACATTCGATTATTTCAAACGGCTACGCAGTTTTATATATAATTGCCCAGAAGCTTGTAAAAAAATCCAACGAAGACGGATATCTAGTAGGTTCTAGGGGATCTGTAGGTTCTTCCTTTGCGGCGACCATGGCTGACATCACTGAGGTTAACCCACTTTCTCCTCACTATGTTTGTCCAAAGTGTAAACATTCGGAGTTTTTTGAAGATGATTTGTTGGGTTCAGGTATAGATTATCCAGATAAGGATTGTCCGGAATGTGGAACACCAATGCATAAGGATGGCCACAATATCCCATTTGAAGTATTTTTAGGTTTTGAAGGCGACAAGGAACCTGATATAGATTTAAACTTTGCGGGAGAATACCAACCTACAATCCATAAATATACCGAGGAACTTTTCGGTGAGGGCAAGGTCTTTAGGGCAGGAACCATAGGTACTATCAAGGATAACACTGCCTTTGGTTATATCAAAAAATACATGGAAGAAAATAACCTAAACCTCACAAATGCTCAAATTAGAAAGCTCCAAAGAGGTTTAAGTGAAGTAAAAAGGTCAACAGGCCAGCACCCGGGCGGACTTATAGTTGTGCCTGATGATATAGAAGTCTTTGATATTTGCCCAATCCAATATCCGGCAGATGACCCAGCAAGCGGGAATAAGACTACACATTTCCCATACAGGGTTATGGAAGAAACCTTATTGAAGCTTGACCTTTTGGGCCACGATGTGCCTTCTGTAATCAGAAATCTCCAAGACTTGACTGGAACAGACCCACTGAAGATAAAGATGGACGATTCGGACGTCATGAAGATTTTCTCATCTACAGAGCCACTTAAGATTAAACATGATTTCTCAAATAACGATGTAGGGACTCTTGGGATACCAGAATTTGGAACAAACTTCGTACGTGGCATGCTCAAGGATACCTATCCTAAGAAGTTTTCTGAAATGGCTAGGATTTCTGGTTTGTCCCATGGTACTAACGTTTGGTTAAGCAATGCTCAAGATCTTATCAAGTCAAATACTGCAGACTTTAATGAGATAATTTCAACCAGAGATGATATCATGAACGCCTTAATCCAAGAAGGCCTTGATAAGAAAAAGTCCTTCATGATTATGGAAAAAGTTCGTAAGGGCAAGGGCTTAAGCGAAGAAGAGATTGAATATATGAGAGAAAATGGGGTCAAGGACTGGTATATAGATTCTTGTCTAAAGATTGCATATCTTTTCCCAAAGGCCCACGCTGTTGCTTATTGTTTAATGTCCTACAGGATTGCTTATTATAAGGTTTACTACCCTGAGGCCTTCTACGCTTCATATTTCTCATCAAAATTAGGTGATTTTACCTATTCTACAATCTTATCTGGTCTTGAATCTGTTCAGATGGCTTTAAATGCCTACAAGGAAATGTTCAATATAAGCAAGAGAGATCAGGATTTGAGGACGGTCTTTGAAGTTGCAGAAGAGATGCACGCCAGGGAAATAAAAATCAGGAAGGCTGATATTTACGAATCTGATGCGACCAAGTTTTTGATCAAGGATGGACAAATACTCCCACCATTGGCGGCAGTTGATGACGTCAGCGAAGCTATGGCAAGAGATATAGTAGAAGAAAGGGCCAAGGGAGATTTTATCTCGATTGAAGACCTTACATCAAGGACTTCGGTCAATAAAAACGCCCTAAAGAGCCTAAAAGACTTGGGAATCATAGAAGGAATCCAGGAAGAAAACCAAATGAGCCTATTTGATGGCTTGTTCTAAGAAAAAAACTGTTGGACAGAAGCATTGCTTCTTCCAACAGCTTTTTTTATCCGTTTATAATTTTTAATTCCTTAACCATATCGATTTTTGAAATTTTTCTCTTTTCTAAAAATTGAACTATAATAAAAATTACTAAACTTAGGCCTATAGCTCCAAGAAAACTTGTAATAGGAATATTTATTTCTACATAAGCATCTAGTTTTGTTATGGCGAAGCGAGTCATTGACCTAATTAGAAAGTCCATGGCTGGAATCATTATAATTTCAAAGACTAGGAGAAGTAGGAAGATTGGACTTGTGTAAATCTTGGTAGTTTCCCCATCCCTTATTCCAAAGACCTTTAGGTAGGATATATTTGTCTTTGACTTATCTATGATTAGACTTGTGACCAGATAGGAAATGATAAGGTAAAAGATGAGGGTTATGACCAGTAGACTATCGAAGACCCCACCAAAGGAATCAAGAAAATGGGTCATAAACTTATTCATTTCTTCCTTGTCAATTTCATTTACTAGGAGATTTTTGTCGATATTTAGTTTTTGCTCAGAGCCGTAGGCATTGAAATAATCCTTATCTTGGTCTAGGATTTTATTTATATTTTCCCTTTTGCCGAGGATTTGAAATTGGTTATTGGCCTTATCTATAGATTTTATCTTAAGTTTTATCTTGTCATAGTTGAAATTTTCTATGACTTCAAGATTATCGCCAACCTTTAACTTATAAACTTTAGCCATACCATTTGAAATTATTACATCTTCCTTATCCAAATTTCCAATATCCAAATCTTTATACTTTGAATCGGCATCCACTCCTAGGCACTGGATTTTTTTCATATTAAAATCTACCAAGTCAAAGCTAAGAATAGAAATTTTATCTGCTTTGATTCTAGGATCTGGAGCTTTCACTAGATAGGTGTAGTCATATTTCATTGAATCTTTTACCTTTTGTGCATAGTCTGTAAAAATTGGCTTCACACCTAGAGAATAAATTAAAAGGATGTTGGCAAGGCCTATACCAAAAATTAGGCTGATAATATTGGCTCTATTGGCAAGGATGACCCTTAACCTAAATTTGTTAATAAAAGAAAATTTTTCTAGCCTTAGCCTTAACCTTGGTCTTGGTGATTTGAGTGTATTTCTTAAGAAGTCTATGGCCTTGTGGTTAAGAGCCTTACTTATTACAAGGAAATTTATTATCAAATAAATTAAAAGTGGGATTAGGCTGGTTAAGATAAAGGACCTTAGGTTAAAAGAAACCACGAATTTTGGCAAATCGTAGGACTTGTAGTAGAGGTTTGTGTAGGTCTGGTAGGTATGGGTGTAGGCAATGATGTTGCCGATTAGGCAGGCGAGTAGGGTAATGAAAATAGGCATTAGCATATAAGATTTTCTTAGTTCACTTTTTTTGTAGCCTGAAGCGAGAAGGGTGCCGATAATTGGTGATTCTTCTTCAATCATGCTTTTTACTTGGATGGCGCTGATAAAGGCAATAGCTATGACTAAGACAACCATAAGGGCTATCATCATTGGCACATCCCCACCCATGTCTTCTATGAAATACTTGATGCACTGGTTGTCATACTTTAAGAGTGAATCTATGACCATATTTTTTTTGTTGACGATTTTAAGCAAGTCTTTTTGCTTGTCCCTAGCCTTTGATTTTGGCAAACCTTCCTTGTCTTTGTAGGAATATTGGTAGGTGATTTGATCTGTTATATCTTTTAGCCTATTTTTTGCCACAAGGCCAACCCCAAAAAATCCAGTATCCATGACTAGGTCACTATTGTTTTTAAGAAGGGTAGAATAGTCAGGAAGGGCGATTAGACCTACAATCTTATAATCTTTTCCTTCTAGGCTAAGTGAATCTCCAGTTTTTAAACTATTAGCCCTGGCGTAGTTTGCAGAAAGAGCGATTTCTCCCTTGGTTTGGGCAAGTCTACCTTCAAGGATTGATGGAAGATTGATTTTTTCTCTATTTTCAAAGACTCTTAGGGTTTTATTGTTTCCTGATTTTGCATTTACATAAAAATTTTCGTATAAATTTATTTTTTTATTTTCTAAATCATTAAAACTTTTCTCATCTAATTTATCAAGGCAGGTAAAATTTCCATCTTCAACCTTGCCCTTGTCTATTAAGTCGTAATAAAGCTTTTTTGTAGAATCTTGGGCTGTAAAAAAAGATGAGGAAAAGATAATTATAAAGCAAAGTGCTATGAAAACTGGAAAGACCCTAGAAGGGTGAAAATAAATTTGCCTGTAGGCTCTCTTGAAAATTGGGTTTTTCATTACCAGGTCACATCCTTTGCTAGAATTTTCTCGTCATTTTTGGTATAGGATTTAACCTTGCCATCGTGGATATTTAGGATATAATCGCACATCTTACTAATCTGGATGTTGTGGCTGGCTATAAGAATGGTAGCCTTATAGTCCTTGTTCATTTTTTCAAGCAAGGCTAGGACATCTTTAGCACTTTCATAGTCAAGGGCACCTGTTGGTTCGTCACAAATTAAAATATCCGGCCTTTTGATAAGGGCTCTGGCAATCGAAGTTCGCTGGGCTTGGCCACCTGAGATTTCATTTGGATACTTGTAAATTTGTTCCTTAATCCCCAAATCTTCTACAAGTTTATTAATATCTAGGGGATTTTTTGCCAAAAACTTTCCGACTTCTATATTTTCTAAAATGTTAAGGTCGCTAATTAGGTTATAAAACTGAAAAACAAAACCTAACTTATTTCTCCTGTAGGTTTCCAAGTCTTTTTTACTCATATTAGCAAGGTTTTCCTCGCCGATATAAACTTCACCATTATCTATGCTTTCAATACCACCGATAATATTGAGTAGGGTGGACTTGCCAGACCCAGATGGTCCTAAAATACAGATAATCTTACCATTTTCTATGTCAAGGTCAATATTTTTTAAAACTTCAATCTTAGCCTGGCCTTGACCGTAACTTTTACATAAATTTTTAATTTTGATCATAAATGCTCCTTTGCAATTGATAATCTCTATCATTATTATAGCACGATAGGAAATTACCTACAATAGTTATGGACAGGTTTTGAAGAAAATAATAAAATTTTAAAAGCTAGAAAATTATTAGATCAAGCAAGAATAAAATTATTCTTTATAGAAGGCTTGATTTTTTTACTTTTCTAGCTTATCTTTCTATGGATGATATTTGTTTTTTGATAAATTTCCCGCAGGCCTTAGCTATGGCGCTTGCTTTGTCGATTTTTATGAAGTTTGACCTGTAAATTTCCTTGGCATTTTCAATATGGTCGCCACTTATGATTGCAGCAATTTTTAGGCCTTTTTTTCTAAGGGCATTGAGGTTTTTCTTGGCATCTTCAAGACCAACTTGGTCTTGGTAGGGCTTGTTAAGTTTAAATCCATCGGAAATAAGAGGCTTTAGGTCTTGGGGGTTGGCATCTGTAAGAATTAAGGATAGGGTATCTTTTATATTTTTATCTAAAAGGGCCATATAGGCACGAAAGACAAGACCGTCCCTGTTCCAGCCCATAGATTTGAAGCGAAATATTTTCTTTA
Source organism: Anaerococcus degeneri (assembly GCF_017874475.1). Lineage (GTDB taxonomy): Bacteria > Bacillota > Clostridia > Tissierellales > Peptoniphilaceae > Anaerococcus > Anaerococcus degeneri. The sequence continues at coordinate 35,622 of NZ_JAGGLO010000006.1, read as the reverse complement.
TTTCCGCATTTTCATTGTAGTCTTTTAGGATAGTTAGTATTGTAAAATCGCCCACTGTCTGAAAAGAAATCACCCTTACCAAGATAGAGTTATTTTCAAGAGATTTGGCTAGGATATAGGCTTCGATAGCGACTTCTGATTCCTTATCAAGGAGGGAGGCTGATCCGTCAATCAAAAGGTCTACCTTCATTGATGGGTCAGTTACCAAGTTTTTCTTCTTAAAAATCTTCGCCCTGTCGGTAATCTCTGCCTTGTAGGCAAGATTAGAGACGAGTTTTCCTCTAGAAGAAATGTCTTCATCAAAAGATGAAGTGAGATTTAATTTGAGTTTTATTTCCTTGGATAAGACTGATATGGCTCTTGTGTAGGCTGATTTATTTTCCTTAAATTTTAAAAGATGCCTTTCGATAGCTTTTTTATTGAGGTCTTGGTCGAGGTCCCTATCATTTTCTAAAATTCCCCTGGTGTAAAAAAGTCTAGATTTTTTGTGACCGCCAGTGCAGAGATCTCTTTCAATTCCTAGCCTAATTTTTTCGTCGAAAAATGATTTGCCAAAGGTTTTTTCTATGTAAGATAGGCTTTCTCTGCGTTTTTTGATTTTAAAATCTAGGATAAAACTTCCAATTCCCCTTGATTTTTGGCTTTTGCCCGCAAAGCTTGCTGGCATATTTGACCTTTCAAGGCTAACCATGCCTGCACTTTCAAAGAGGGAAAGATTTAAGGATGGGAATTTTTTTAGAATATTATTTTCCCTATAGGCCAAATAAGTTTTAAAAAGGTCTAGGACCCTTTTTTCTAAATTATTTTTGTCAGTATCGTCTGGAAGTTTTAGATTATTATAGAGTTTTAAATCTTTTTCGGAAATTTTCCCTGGATTTTCTCCTAGGATTTCCTTCATTCTAATTAACTCTAGCCTGTAAATTTGATTTTGCCTAAGGGCTAGGTTTCGCCTTTGGAGGTCGTACTTGTCATCTAGGAACTTTTGGGCATAGGATTTTCTTAAAGATTTCAAAACAGGTCTTTTCTCTATTTCTTTTTTGTAGGCAAAGTCTTCTAGGATAAAGATTAAGGCGAGGTCGTACCTGTCACGCCTTGGGTTATAGGCCCAGGCATCAAAAAGATTTTGAATTTCTTTTTCTCCCAGATATTTTATACTAAGGCCAATTATCAGATTGAGGTAAAAATCAGGATTGCCGTCGATATTTTCTCCTATGATAAAATTATCAAAGTCGTAATTAGAGGCCCCAGCCCACTGGAGGTTATATATTCTATTTTCATTAATTTGATCTTGATTTCTAGTCATTTGTCATGTCATTTTGATAGATATTTTCTGGAAAGCGTGCCTTTAACAAATCATAAACGAGGTCGGCCTCATAGTCATCGAAAATCTTATTTACAAGACAAAGTTTCATTGCTTCCTTAAATTCGAGGCCTTCCTTGATTAGGTCAAGGCCATCAAAAATCCCCCTAAGATCTGGGGCTGAGTCAGATATTTCGTGGGCAGCCGCCTTATCTTTTAGGTCTTTGAAGAAGTTTGCTAAGTCAGAAATATAAGTTTCCTTAAAGTCTGGGTGGTGGGTTTTTATAAGGTATTTTAAATCATTATCTGAAATCCTAGGCATTTTGATAATGGCAAACCTAGATAAAAGGGCTTCGTTTAGGTCACGAGTACCTTCGTAGCCGTAGTTCATAGTCCCTATAAAGCGGGTGGCAGGGTGGACATTTATGAGTTTGTAGCCCGGTACATCAATCCTCCTTCTGTAGTCAAGGACTGAATGGAGAACGGCAATGGCTTCGTTTTTTGCCATATTTATCTCATCAAGGACAGCAAAACCACCATAGGTGCTTGCAAGACTTATTGGACCTTCCCTGAAGCTAACGGATCCTGATTTTAGGGTGTCATCGCCAATTAGGCTTGAGGCATCAACGCTTACATGGAAGGAAATATTCCACATAGGTCGGCTAAAAAGATAGGCTAAATTTTCTGCGAGGACATTTTTGCCGGTAGACTTATCTCCAACTAAGAGGATATTTTTGCCAGCAAGGATGGCGGCTATAGCCTCTTCTAAGATGGTATTGCCCATGTATAAAAATTTGGGATTTGGAATCCTGTTTTCTAGGTCCTTGTCGAGAGGATATTTATTTTTGAATTCTTCGATTTTTTTATGAAAGTTTCTCATTTTATCGCTCGATTGTGTTTATTTCATTTACTATATATAGTTTTTTGAAAGAACCAATACCAAAGGCAGAAATTTCTATTTCTGTATGGTCTTTTACAAAGGAAAAGAAATTTGGATTGACATAGATATCAATGCCTGAATCTGAAAATTTCCTGTAGGATTCTTTATTACCAAAAAGTTTTGTAGAAACATCAAAATCCACAGTCCCTATTGTGCAGCAGGTTTCCTTGCTATCAAGGTCTGGATTTATAAATATTTCCCTAATATTTTTCTTTATGACATAGTCTTTTGCTTTTTTACTTAGTATAAATTTCATAGGTCCTCCTAGGATTATTATATGAAAAAAGAGTGGCCTAAGCCACCCTTTTTAAAAATTTTATTCTAGAATTATAGATTCAATTCTAGCCCTATTTTTCTTACCTAGTTGTAATACACAAACTATATATAAAACTGTGATTACTGCTGCAACTGGATAGGCGATTGTATATGGTTGTCTAAGTCCAATTGGGTCTGCATTTATAATAAATGAGAATACTACGAAGCAGTAGAATGCGCCTGGTATTAGGGTAATTAGGTAATTTTTGTTGTTGTAGATTAGGTAAACACTTGCAACTGCTAGGGCGAAGATGGCTACGAATTGGTTTGTAAATCCGAAGTATCTCCAAAGTAGGTTGAATCCACCTGGGTTAGTTTTTGCAAAGTAAAGGATAAAAGCTGCTGGTATAAATAGTACTGCAGCAAGACCTGCTCTTTTACCTGGATTTCTTTGGTCAATATTCATTTCTTCTGAGATTATTAGTCTTAGAGACCTAAATGCTGTATCGCCTGATGTGATAGGAAGGGCGATTACACCGATGATTGCAAGTAGACCACCAACATTACCCATGAAGTATTTAGAAATATTACCAACCATGATTGTACCAGGAGTATCAAGAGCGCTTTCTCCAGAAGAGAATAGGACCATAGCACCTGCTGCCCAGATCATAGCGATAAAACCTTCAGCGATCATTGTTGAGTAGAAAGTCATTCTTGCTTCTTTTTCAGATTTAACAGTTCTTGAAACGAGGGTTACTTGTGAACCGTGGAAACCTGATAAGATACCGCAGGCAACTGTGATGAAGAAGGCTGGGATGAATTTTTGTCCCTTTGGATGTTGGGCAAGAAGTCCTTGGCCTTCAAAAGCAAGGTGTCCACCGCCTTTTGTGAAGATACCGATTAAAACGCCTACAGCTGAAATAATTAAGAATGCTCCAAAGATAGGATAGATCCTACCGATAACCTTATCAATAGGCATTACAGTAGAAAGTATGTAGTAAGCAAAAATTACAGCATAGATAATCCAAATAATTGCACCTTCTGGGTCTTTTCCTAAAACGAATTTAGCAATTAAATCTCCAGGGGTATAAACAAATACAACACCTGTTAGAAGAAGTAAGATTGCGATAACAACGTTATAAAATACTCTAACGCCGCCGCCTAGGTACTTACCAACAAGTTTTGGTACTTGGCTACCACCATTTCTCATAGAAATAAATCCTGTCATAAAGTCGTGAACAGCACCAGCGATCACGCAACCAATTGGAATGGCTATAAAAGCGATAGGGCCAAATAGTATACCTTGGATAGGGCCTAGGATTGGTCCTGTACCTGCTATGTTAAGTAGGTTAATAAGCCAGTTTTTGGTCTTGCTCATGACAACGAAGTCGACACCGTCGGCTTTTCTGACTGCTGGAGTTTCTCTATCGTCTGGTTCTAGTTGACTTTCAACGTATTTTGAATAGAAAAATCCTCCGCCTAACAAAATTATTAGTCCAATAATAAATAGTGTCATTGTGTCCTCCTTTATTTATTATCTTATCTCTATTATAAAATAATTCTAAAAATAAGGCAAGGATTATTTGGAAATTATTTGTAAATTTCAATCTCGCAATCATTTTCATATACATTAGTTATAAATAAAATATAATACGAAAAATAGGAAAATATTTAAAAACTTTAAATTTATAAAAACATTGATATTTAATGATAAGAAAGTATAATGAAGACAGTAAGAGTGGGGCGCAAATTCCACTTTTTTTTAATGTTAGGGGAGAATTGAGATGGATTTAATAGAAAAATTAAAAGATGCCTTAGAAGGCGAAATAGAAAATCTAGGCTATGAGCTTGTAGACCTTGAGTTTATAGGCGGAAAAGACGGCCACAGATTGGTTTTCTATATTTATAATGAACAAGGTATTACAATTGATGATTGTGAGAGGGTTAGCGGATTTCTTGATACAAGGCTAGATGAATTAGACCTTATCAATACATCCTATTACCTAGAAGTATCCTCTCAAGACCTATCAAGACCACTTAAGACTGATAAGGACCTTCTTAGAAATAAAAACGAGCTTCTTAAGATTAAGCTTAAAAACGGAGACCTTATCCTAGCTAAGTTGAAAGATATCAAAGAAAATTCCATAATTTTTGCTAGGGAAGATGGCGAAGATATTGAAATAGAAAAATCAGATATCAAGGAAATAAAAATAGAGATAGTGTTCTAAAAGGAGATATTATGAACAAAGACTTTATGTTGGCCCTTGATGAGCTATGCAAGGATAAGAATGTAGAAAAAGATGTAATCCTAGACGCTCTAGAAAAGGCCCTTGTAAAAAGTTACCAAAAAAATTATGACAACCAAGAAAATGTTGATGTAGTAATTGACCACGAAACAGGAGAAATTGGGGTTTTTGCCCTTAAGGATGTTGTAGAACAAGTTGAAGATCCAATTAATCAAATTAGCCTAAAAGATGCTAAGGATGTTGACTCATCTCTAGCTGTTGGCGATACTGCAAGGATTAAACTTGTACCAAAAAACTTCGGCAGGGTTGCAGCTCAAACTGCTAGAAATATCGTAATCCAAAAGATAAGAGATGCTCAAAGAGAATCTTTATTTGGAGATTATCTAGACAGGGAAAATGAACTTATAACTGGTTCTATCCAAAGAGTTGATAAGTACAATGTTTATGTAAATCTAGATAAGATTGAAGGTATTGTTCCTCTTAAGGAACAAGTTGCTACAGAATCCTATATTCCAAATGAGAGAATGAAATTTTTAATCAAGGAAGTAAGAAATTCTGGCAAGGACCCACAAATTGTTTTATCTAGGTCTTCAGAAAATCTTGTAACCAGACTTTTTGAGTTAGAAGTGCCTGAAATAACTGATGGAGTTATAGAAATTTATTCTATAGCCAGAGAAGCTGGATCAAGGACAAAAATGGCTGTTTTCTCTAATGATGACACCATAGATGCTGTTGGTGCTTGCATAGGTTATAAGGGAGCTAGAGTTAATACTATAGTTGACTCCCTACAAGGAGAAAAGATCGATATAATCAATTATTCTAAGGATATAGAAGCTTTTATTTCAAATGCCCTATCTCCTGCAGATATCATTGAAGTTTATGTTAATGAGAGAAACAAGCAATCACTTGTAGTTGTAGAAGATGACCAATTATCCCTTGCCATTGGTAAGGAAGGTCAAAATGCAAGGCTTGCAGCAAGGCTAACAGGCTGGAAAATCGACATCAAATCAAAATTGGAATTCGATAGGCTAAGCCAAGAAGATATAGACGAAATTCTCGAAATAAATGAAAAAGAAGATCTTCCAGGTGAAGAAGAAAGTCAAATCGAAGAAAATTCTCCAATAGAAGATTTAGACCAAGAACAAATAGATCAAGTAAGCGAAGAAGTTTCTGAAAACGACGAAGAAGAAATTTCAGAAAAAGTTGAAGACTAGGAGTAAGCTTTCAGCAAGGAATAGAAAATGAAAAAAACTCGCAAAATACCACAAAGAAAATGTATTGTGTGTGGTTCGTTAAAAGATAAGGGAGACCTTTTAAGAATTGTAAAAAACAAAGAAGAGGGAATCCTAATAGATGAAAGTGGAAATTTAAACGGAAGAGGCGCCTATGTATGCAAGAGTGAAGCTTGTATCAAGGGCCTTAAGAAATCAAATAAGCTAAACCAAGCCTTTAAAATGAAGATAGATGACGAAATTTATGAGGAGTTAGAAGCTTATGAAGTAAAATGAGGTGATTAGATGGCTGATAAAATAAGAGTATACGAATTAGCAAAAGAAAATGGCTTAGAATCTAAGGAAATGATTAAAATTCTTAATGACGAATTTAACCTAGGTATTAAGTCCCATATGTCTATGATAAGCGGTGACAATCGCAAATTAATCAATGAATTCTTAAGCGAATTAAACGATGATTCTAGCAAAGAAGTTAGCGAAGAAGAAATAATAGAAAAGCCTAAAGCAAAAGCAAAACAAGAGAAAAAAAGAGAAAAGAAAGTTGACTTAAAAACTTTTGACGAAGAAGAAGAAAAACCAGTTAAGAAGAATAGAAAAAAGAAGAACAAGAAGAGAAAATCAAAGAAGAGCAATAGGCAAGAGAAAAATATGAAAGCTAATAAAGAATCAAGAATAGAAATACCAGAAACTGTAAGTGTTAAGGCATTTGCAGACAAACTTGGAGAAAGCCCAAATTCAGTAATAGGAAAACTAATAGGTCTTGGCACAATGGCAGGACTTAACGACCAAATAGATTTTGATACAGCAAATCTAGTAGCAATGGACTTTGGCAAGGAAATCTTCCCAGAAGAAGCTTATGATGCCCTAGAAGAGCAATCATATGACCTTGACTACGAAGATAAGGAAGAAAACTTAATTGAAAGACCACCTGTTGTATCAGTAATGGGTCACGTTGACCATGGTAAGACAAGTATACTAGACGCTATAAGAAATACTTCTGTAACCCGTGGAGAAGCTGGCGGTATTACCCAACATATCGGTGCTTATACTGTAAATATAAATGGAAAGGCCATATCTTTCCTAGATACACCAGGCCACGAAGCCTTTACAGAAATGAGGATGAGGGGTGCTCAATCAACAGATATTGCAATCCTCGTTGTAGCTGCAGATGACGGTGTTATGCCACAAACAGTTGAAGCTATTAACCACGCTAAGGCAGCAGGAATTCCAATAATTGTAGCGATAAATAAGATGGATAAGGAAACAGCCGATCAAAATAGAGTAATGCAAGGCCTTATGGAATATGGTCTTGTTCCAGAAGAATGGGGCGGAGATACCATTATGGTACCAGTGTCAGCCCACACAGGAAATGGCATCCAAGACCTACTTGAAATGGTACTTTTGGTTGCAGAAGTTAGGGAACTTAAGGCAAATCCAAATAGGGATGCAGTTGGTCTAATAATCGAAGCCCAACTTGATAAGTCAAGAGGTCCAGTTGCGACTGTTCTTGTACAAAAGGGTACCCTTCGCCAAGGAGATTATGTAGTAACAGGTTCTGCTTCAGGTAGGATTAGGGCTATGTTTGACTCAAAGGGTAAGCCAATCAAGAAGGCAGGTCCTTCTATCCCAGCTCAAATTCTAGGTCTATCAGACGTTGCAGAAGCAGGCGATAAGATTTATGCTGTTAAGGATGAAAAACTTGCACGTGACTATGCAGACAGGGCAGCAGAATTTAAACGTGAAGAAAGATTAATTGCAAAGGCCAATACAAATCTTGAAGATATGTATTCTGACATCCAAGAAGGTGAGTTAAAAGAACTTAACATTATTGTTAAGACTGATGTTAAGGGAACTGTTGATGCTGTCAGCACTTCACTTACAAAATTATCTAACGAAGAAGTTAAGGTATCAGTAATAGCAGGAGCTGTTGGTGGTATTACAGAATCAGACGTTCTTTTAGCCCAAGCATCAAATGCTATTATAATCGGCTTTAACGTAAGACCTACTCAAGGAGCTATGGAAAGAGCCAAGGATAACAATATTGAAATCAGGACCTACAGCGTAATCTACGAAGCAATCGAAGATGTATCAAAGGCTATAGTAGGTATGCTTGATCCAGAATTTAAGGAAAATGTCCTAGGTAGGGCAGAAGTTAGAGATACCTTCAAGATTCCTGGCGCAGGCACTATTGCAGGTGTAATGGTAACAACAGGTCTTGTAACAAGAAAAGCAAAAATCAGACTTCTAAGAGATAACGTAGTTATCTTTGATGGTGAAATTTCATCAATGAAGAGATTTAAGGATGACGTTTCAAAACTACAAGCAGGTTTCGAAGGCGGAATCGGACTTGAAAGATACAACGACATAAAGGTAGGCGACGTAATGGAAGCCTACGAAATGGTTGAAACAGAAAGAAGTTTATAGATGAATAAAAAAAGAACAGCTAGGATTTCATCTGAGGTTAAAAGGGAAATTTCCAAGATAATTATGGATGACCTAAATGACCCAAGATTATCCACAGAAGCCATGGTATCAGTTACGGATGTAGAAGTTACCAATGACTTATCCTATGCTGATATTTATATTTCAGTCCTTGGAGATAATAGTACTAAGGATGATGTAATGGAAGCATTAAACCAAGCTAAGGGTTATATCAAAATCCTAATTGGTGAGAGGATGAGATTAAGGTCCATGCCAGAATTTCGTTTTAAATTCGACAATTCTATAGAACATGGGGCTTACATGGATAAATTAATAGCAGAAACAATCGCAAAGGATAAAAGAGCAAATGAAGCTAGAGAAGATAAGTAAAGAGCATTTAGAAAAGTTTATAGAAATGGTTGACGAGGCTAATACAATCGCCATCGCCAGCCACGTGAATCCAGACGGGGACAACCTTGGTTCTTCCCTTGGCCTAAGAAAGTCGCTTGAATTATACGGCAAGGATGTTGAAGTAATCGCGATTGACCCAATTGACGACTACCTAAAATTCCTTCCAGAATTAGACCAATACAAGGAAGCCAGCAGGGATAAGTATGATTTATTTATAATTGTAGATTGCTCTGAGTTTGACAGGATAGGACATGCAACAGAGATTGCCAAAAGATCTGATAAGACTATTGTTATGGACCACCATGTTGGCGGAAAAATCAACTGTGACCTAAACATGATTTATGAAACATCACCTGCAACTTGCGAGATAGTTTATGAAGTTATAGATAGGCTAGATTTGCCAATGGATAAGACAATAGGCACTCTTTTATTTACTGGCCTATGCACAGATACAGGTAGGTTTATGTATTCAAATGTGTCAGAATACACCTTTAGAGCTGCTGGGAAACTTATTTCAAGCGGTATAGATTATGAATATATTTACAAAAACCTATACCAATCTCAACCAGTAGCTGTCATGCAGTTTCACAACGAAATTATATCTAAGGCAGAATTTTTTGACAAAAAGGCCTTTGCAGTTGCAAGTAAAGACCAAGTAGCAAAGTACGGCGTCCAAATGGGAGATGCAGAATCAATTGTAAATAAACTTAGGGACCTTAAGGAAGTAAACGTGTCTATGATTGTAAAAGAATATGACGATGGTGAATACAAGGTTTCTATGAGAAGTAAAACAGCAGATGTATCCGCTGTTGCCAGGGCAAATGGCGGCGGTGGCCACATCAAGGCGAGTGGTTATTCAATCTTTGATGACAGCCTAGAAGCTGCATGCGAAAAGGCCCTTGCCGTCCTAAAGGAAATAGATGCTTAAGGGAATCCTTAACGTAAATAAAGAAAAAGGCATATCATCAGCCAGGGTAGTTAGCCTCGTAAGGCGTGCCCTTGGTATGAAAAAAGTCGGTCACACTGGGACCTTGGACCTTGAAGCAAGTGGAGTTTTGCCAATTGTCCTTGGCAAGGCCACCAGGGTTTCTGATTATATGATGACTAAGGATAAGGTCTATGAAACAGAATTAATCCTTGGGGCAAAAACTGATACTCTTGACGCAGCGGGTAAGATTTTAGAAGAATCTGACAAAGAAGTCACTAAGGAAGAATTTCTCCAAGTGATGAATACTTTTAAGGGGGAGATAGAGCAAATCCCTCCCATGTATTCTGCTCTTAAAGTTAATGGCAAAAAACTCTACGACCTAGCCCGTGAAGGTATTGAAATCGAGAGAAAAAAGCGAAAGGTCAATATTTACGACATTGAACTTTTATTCTTTGCCTTTCCAAAGGCCACAATTAGGGTCACCTGCTCTAAGGGAACTTATATCAGAACCTTAGTTGACGATATAGGCGAAAAACTTGGAAGCCTTGCTTATGTAAATGAGTTAAAAAGAGTGAGAGTTGGGGATTTTGATATAAAAGACTCTATAAAAAGTGGGGATCTTTTAGAAATTCCAAAGGAAGAATTGATTAAAAAACTTTATTCTATTGACACAGCACTTAAGGATTTTGAAAAGATTGTCCTTGATAGAAAATATTTGGATAAATTGGTAAATGGTCAAGTTGTAGAAATAGATAAAAATTATGGTAAAATTATAAGAGTTTATGCCGGCGATGATTTTATCGGACTAGGAAATAATTTTAGTCAAGATGGCAAAAATTTCTTAAAGATGGAGAAAGTGTTTTATGAAAGATCAGATAAGAATATATGATTTAAATAGCGACCTACCAGATTTGGAAAAAAAGGTAGTGACTTTGGGATATTTTGACGGAGTCCACCTAGGTCACCAAAAGTTAATGAAAAGAAATGTAGACTTATCTAAAAAATACGGGCTCACTCCATCCATCCTACTTTTTAAGGAAAATACCTCTACAAGTGTAAAGGACGAAAAGCACTACTTATCAAGCCTTGAGGATAAGGTTGAAATCCTATCCCAGCTTGGAATTAAGACTTTTTGCCTGGTTAATTTTGACGAGAACTTTATGAAGCTATCTCCAAAGGACTTTATAAAGACAATAATTGCCGAAAAATTAAATGCAAAGATAATTATAGTTGGCGACGACTACCGTTTTGGCTACAAGGCAAGCGGCAATGTCGACACACTTAAAGAATATGAAGATATTTTTGCCTACAAAACTGATGTTGTGGATTTTGAAATGGAAGATGATCACGAAAAAATTTCCTCAGGCCATATTAGGGATATGGTAAGACAAGGGGAAATCAGAAGGGCCAATAAATATCTTGGTAGGCCTTATAAGATGCGTGGCAAGGTCGTTCACGGTAGGCGTAGGGGGAGATTGTTAAATTTTCCCACAGCTAATCTTGAACTAAGCTTTCCCTATGTAATGCCTAGGGATGGGGTTTATCTGACTGTCACAAATATTAGGGGCGAAAATCATTATGGCCTTACAAATATTGGTTCTAACCCAACTTTTGAAGAAGATGACGATAAAAAAATCGAGACCTTTATCTTTGATTTCAACCAGTCAATCTATGATGAAAATATAAGTGTAGAATATATCGAGTTTTTAAGGCCAGACTATAAATTCAACTCGGCAGAAGAATTGATTGCCCAGATGGATAAGGATAAGGAAAATGGTCTTAAATATATTGAAAATAACCTCAAATGATTTGGCAAAACAATATTTGGGGTGTATAATATATGAGGTAGCTTTGCTAGGTATATGAAACCTCGACTAATACATGGCAAAAGCTGAATAAATTATTACGGAGGAAATTATGAACAAAGTAGAAAAACAAGCAATAATCAAAGAATACCAATTAGATGAGAAAGATTCTGGTTCACCAGAAGTACAAATCGCTATCCTTTCAAAGAGAATAGCTGACTTAACAGAACACTTAAAATCAAATACAAAAGACCATTCTTCTAGACGTGGATTATACAAAATGATCAGACGTAGAAGAGGTATGCTTAACTATCTAAGAGATAATGATATTGATAGATATAGATCAATTATCGAAAGACTTGGACTAAGAGGTTAATTTTTTGGCGGGGATTTTCCCGCCTTATTTTATATATAGGAGAGATAATGATCAAAAATTACAAATACACTTCAAAAAACGGATATGACTTTGAGGTAACTATCGGCAAGTATGCTGAGCAAGCCAATGGTGCCTGCTTTATTCAAAGTGGGGATACCAGCCTATTAGTAACTGCGGTTGCAAGCGAAAAGCCAAGAGAGGGAATAGATTTCTTCCCACTTATTTGCGATTTCCAAGAAAAACTTTATGCAGTTGGTAAGATTCCAGGAGGTTTCCTAAGAAGAGAAGGCAAGGCAAGCGATGAAGCAACCCTTATTTCTAGACAAATGGATAGACCTCTTAGACCACTTTTCCCAGAAAATTATTACAATGACGTTCAAGTTATTGCCACAGTCCTATCAATGGACCACGACCACCTTCCAGACCCACTAACAACCATTGGTGCATCAATAGCCCTAGGTATTTCTGACATTCCATTTGATGGTCCTGTTGGAGCTTGTATGGTAGGTAAGGTTGATGGCAAACTTGTTATAAATCCAAATGAAGAAGACAGGAAAAAATCTGACCTTGAACTAACAGTAGCTGGTAAAAAAGGTGCTATCAACATGGTAGAAGCTGGAGCAAATGAGCTTGATGAAAGCGAAATGCTTGAAGCAATGCTTCTAGCTCTTGATGAAATAGGTGATATTTCTGACTTTATTCAAACAATTATAGATGATATTGGTCTTCCTAAAAAAGAAGTTGAAGAACATGAAGAAACCGAACTTGATAGGCTAATTTCAGAATCTTTTGAAGAAGAAATCAAATCTTCAATTAGGACAACAGACAAGACTGAAAGAGAAGATAACATCTTTAGAATAGAAGAGGAAGCTAAGGAAAAATTCCTAGGAGATTTCCCAGAAACAGAAGATGAAATCCACAGAAGAATTGATGATATTATGAAAAAAGAAGTCAGAAGAATGATTTCTATTGATAAAATCAGACCAGATGGCAGGGAAATGACAGAAATAAGACCACTTTCTGCAGAAGCAGGAGTTCTTCCAAGAGTTCACGGTTCAGGTCTATTCCAAAGAGGACAAACCCAAGTATTATCAATTGTGACTTTAGGTTCTCCAGCGGATAGCCAATTAATCGACGGACTTAATATCGAAGATGTAGAAAAAAGATACATGCATCAGTACAACTTCCCACCATTCTGTGTAGGAGATGTAAGACCATTAAGAGGACCAGGCAGACGTGAAATCGGTCACGGCCACCTAGCTGAAAGAGCCCTTGTACCAGTACTTCCAGATGAAAAAGACTTCCCATACACAATCAGAGTTGTATCTGAAGTTTTATCTTCAAACGGATCAAGCTCCCAAGCTTCTATTTGTGGTTCAACCCTCTCTTTAATGGATGCAGGTGTTCCAATTAAAAAACCAGTTGCAGGTATAGCCATGGGTCTAATCAAGGAAGATGACTCAATATCAATCCTAACAGACATCCAAGGTCTTGAAGACCACCTAGGAGATATGGACTTTAAGGTAGCCGGAACTCGTGATGGTATCACAGCCCTACAAATGGATATGAAAATATCAGGTATCACTGAGGAAGTCCTAAGACAATCTCTTGCTGATGCAAAAGACGCTAGATTTAGGATTCTAGATGTAATCGAATCTGCAATTGATGCACCAAGGGCAGAATTATCTGACTATGCACCAAGACTATATACAATCGACATTGACCCAGAAAAGGTAAGAGATGTAATTGGTTCTGGTGGAAAGAATATAAACAAGATTATCGATGCTACAGGTGTTAAAATTGAAACAGAAGATGATGGCCACATCACAGTTGCATCTAACGATGGAGCAAGCGGAAAGAAAGCTATCGAGATGATCAAGGCTATTGTTACCGATCCAAAACCAGGAGATGTTTTTGAAGGTACAGTTGTAAGACTTATGAACTTTGGTGCCTTTGTTGAAATTGCAATTGGCAAGGAAGGTCTACTTCACATCAGCCAAATCGCCCACCACAGGGTAAATAAGGTTGAAGATGAGCTAAAAGTTGGCGATAAGGTAAGAGTTCAAGTTACTGAAATCGACAGACAAGGAAGGATAAACCTTTCAAGAAAAGCCCTACTAGAAAAACCTGAAAAAGCTGAAAGACCAGAAAAGGCTGAAGCATGGCCAGTAGATGAGTCTCCATATAGAAAAGATAAATAAAAATTTGAAAGCTGCTATAGGTAACTGTGGCAGTTTTTTTGTGGACAAATTTGCCCAAATGACTTTTCTCGTTATTTTTTATAATATATTACACTGGAAATTATGTAATTATTGTTGCAGAAATATCAAAGATATGATAATATAAAATATATAAGAAATCGTTATTTTATTTAACGAAATAAGGAGAAGGAGGGAAAATCCATATCTTTTTAAGCAAAGGAAAAGATAAGGAAAAGGTAGACATAGTTTTGTAAAACTAAGTTGTTTTTATAAATAATTTGTTTTTATGAACTTAAGCTTTGCATCAGATTAGAATCAGACCAGCACTTATACAAATTTAAAAGTCTTTATCTAAACGTTGGCCAAAATTCTAATATAGTTAATCGAACAAATGCTCCAAAAAAAATGAGCGCTAGTTAAATTAAGAGGTTAAAAATGACAGTTAAAAAAGAAAAAATCACAGCGGCAAGGGTTATGAAGTTTGTAATCCCATCAGCTATCGGTGTTCTCTTACTTATGACACCATTTAAAACAGCTGACGGCGGATCAACTGTAGCGGTTTCAGTAATTTCAAAATTCTTAAACCAAGCTATTAACTCAATTATACCAATTCACATAGTAGCTTTGACTTGTATTACAATTTCAACCCTACTTGCAATTTTATACACAATTTCAAAACCAGACTTTATTGAAAAAACACCAATCCTAAAGGAAGTTTCAGATATTACACCATTCTGGCTATTTGCAAGGATTGCAGGTACTATAATTGGCTACATGACAGCCTTTAAACTTGGTCCAGAAATGATTTGGTCAGAAAATACAGGTGGACTAATCTTATACGATCTTATCGGTGGACTTTTGACAATATTCTTAGTAGCAGGTTTTATCCTACCATTCCTAACAGAGTTTGGTATCCTAGAATTTGTTGGAATCTTTTTATCAAAGGTTATGAGACCAGTATTTAAACTTCCAGGACGTTCTGCAGTTGACTGTTTAGCTTCATGGATAGGTGACGGTACCATCGGTGTTGCTCTTACAGCTAAACAATACGAAGAAGGAAACTACACCGAAAAAGAAGCTTCAATCATCTCTACAACCTTCTCAGCAGTATCTATAACTTTCTGTATGGTTGTTTTATCAAACGTAAATATGGTTAACAGATTTGGTACTTTCTACCTAATTGTTGGTATTTCAGGAATCGTTGCAGCTCTAATAGTACCACGTATCCCTCCATTATCCAGGAAGAAAGATACAAGACTAAAAGAACCTGAAAATCCACACGAAGAAATTGTCCCAGAAAACTTCACAAGAGTTGAATGGGCAACTCAACTTGCTGTACTTAAGGCAGAAAAGAACTTAGATGTTAAAAACTTCCTAATAAATGGTCGTGACACTGTCCTAAGCCTATGGTTAGGTGTTACTCCAGTAATCATGGCTGCAGGTACACTTGCCCTAGTATTATCTGAATCAACTCCAATCTTCACATGGCTAGGTATGCCATTCCTACCAATCCTAAAACTACTTCAAGTGCCAGAAGCAGCTGAAGCTAGTAAAACAATGGTAGTTGGTTTTGCGGACATGGTTGTTCCATCAATACTCGCAGCAGACAGAATTACTTCAGAATTTACCCAATTCGTAGTAGCTGCAGTATCTGTAACCCAGCTTATTTACATGTCTGAAACAGGAGCAGTTATCCTAGGTTCTACAATCCCAGTTGACCTAAAAGATATCTTCATCCTTTTCCTAGAAAGAACTCTAATTACTCTTCCAGTAATAGTAATCCTAACTCACTTACTATTCTAAGATAAATTTATGCGCCAGCTTAGCTGGTGCATTTTTTATGAAGAAATTTCACTTAAAAGCTTTTATCTTAATAAAATTTATATGGTTTATTTTTAAGTTTTTTACCATATAATATAGGGGAGAGGTGTATATGACAAATAGGAATTCTGGGAGAATTAGAAAAAAGTCTAACACGAAGTCTCCCAACAAAAGTAAGCAAAAAAAATTTAGGGAAAGATCCTTTGACATCAAGACTTTTTCTATGGTGGTCATGGTCGCATCTGTCCTAATATTTATTTTTATTTTATCATCAAGCACTGGCCTTATCGGCGATGCCTTGGCGAGATTTTTTGAAGGTCTTTTCGGCAAATTAAACTTGGCTTTTCCAATCATTTTATTTGCAAGTTTTTATTTAGTTTATAGGGAAAAGTTCAGGGCGAATTTAAGCCGCATGCTTTTAATTTATGGAATTTATTTTTTGACTTTGGCTATTTTATCCAAGGACTATATAAGAAATGAGCTCGCCTGGTCTGTTGAATATTCTGCCTTTAAGGGAAGCCTCGGTGGAGGTTGGTTTGGAGGCCTAGTTGGATTTTATGTCCTAAACTTTATTGGCCAGCTTGGACTTTATATCCTTTATGCCACTTTGATTGGATCCTTTATTATAAATGTAAGTCCTTATACCTATAAGGAATTTTTCCTAAAATTAAGGGATGGACTAATTATTATGGGTCTTGGCATCAAGCACTTAAGCCAAAAGGCTATGGCAAAAATAAGTAAAAAATTAGAGGAATCTAAGGCTAAAAAGTTAGAAAAGGATAGAAAATCTGAAAAAATTCCAAGCCTTAAGATAAACAATCCTAAATCTGACAATCCTCCTCGAAGAGCAGTAAAGAAAAGACCTGCCAAAATAGAGGAAGATAAGGAATTTATTGAAAGTAAAGAAAATATTCAAGATGAAAAGCTAATTAGGGATTACAAGTCTAAACAAGTTGAATTTGCAGACCTTAACGAAGATTTAAAAAGAGAATTTGCCAACTATTCTTATCCGCCAGTGAGCCTTCTAAAGGACATAAATGCTGACGGGGGAATTGATAATGACGAAATAAGGCAAAAGGCAGAAATTATTGAGGAAACCCTAGAATCTTTCGGAATCGAAGGCAAAATCGTTCAAATAGACGTGGGTCCAACTGTCACCTGCTATGAGCTAAAACCAGCCAGGGGTGTTAAGGTATCAAAAATTGTAAACCTTGCTGACGACCTATCCCTAAGCCTTGCCACATCAGGAATCAGGATAGAAGCGCCAATTCCAGGCAAATCTCACGTAGGTATAGAAGTTGCCAACGACAAAAAAGAAGTCGTAGGCTTTAAGGAAATTATCTCATCAACTAAGTTTATAAAAACAAGATATGCCATTCCTTTTGCCATGGGTAAGTCAATTTCTGGTGAACCAATTATTTCAGCTATAGAAAAAATGCCACACTTATTGGTGTCAGGGGCGACAGGATCTGGTAAGTCTGTTTGTATCAATACAATTATCATGTCGATTTTATACAAACATAGCCCAGATGAAGTCAAACTCTTATTGATAGACCCAAAAGTCGTTGAGCTTTCAGTTTATAATGGGATTCCACATTTGATAATGCCTGTTATAACTGATCCTAAAAAAGCATCGTCTTCTCTATTTTGGGCGATTTCCGAGATGGAGAAAAGATACAAGCTCTTTGAAGAAAACCATGTTAGGGACATCAAAGGCTATAAGAAAGCGGCTGAAACTGATGATTCTATGGAAAACCTACCATATATAGTGGTAATCGTCGACGAGTTATCAGACCTTATGATGACCGCAGCAAGCGAAGTCGAAGATTATATAACAAGGCTTGCCCAAAAATCCAGGGCCTGTGGTATCCATTTGATAATAGCAACCCAAAGACCAACTGTAGACGTAATTACGGGTACAATCAAGGCAAATATTCCATCAAGGATATCTTTTGCTGTAACAAGCCAGATAGATTCTAGGACAATTTTGGATATGCAGGGGGCAGAGAAACTCCTAGGTAAGGGCGATATGCTCTATGCTTCATCAGATTCAATGAAACCTGTGAGGATCCAGGGGGCCTTTGTATCTGACGAAGAAGTCCTAAGTGTAGTAGAATATATAAAAGGAAATAGCGACACTAATTACAACGAAGAAGCCATTGAAAAGGTTGAAGAAAATGTTACAGCAGACCTTGAAGATGAGGATGAATTGTTGGAAGAGGCAATTAAGGTGATAGTAGCTGACCAAACAGCTTCTGTGTCTATGCTTCAAAGGAAATTAAAAATCGGCTATGCTAGGGCTGGCAGGATTATTGACCAGCTGGAGCAAAAGGGTCTAGTCGGCGGCTATGAAGGCAGCAAACCTCGTAAGGTCCTTGTAGATAGGACATATTTTGAAGATTTATAGGAGATAAAGATGAATATAGCTAATAAAGTTACAATGGTAAGACTTATTATGATCCCAATCTTTGTCATAGCTTTTTATATCTATGGCACAAGCTACAATATAGCAGCAATTCTTTTTATGGTAGCATCTCTTACAGATGCCGTTGACGGTCATCTTGCTAGGAGCAGGAATTTAATCACAAATTTCGGTAAATTTGTAGACCCGCTTGTTGATAAGGTCCTTACTATGGCAGCTTTTATTGTCCTAGTTGAAGCAAAGGTGATTCCAGCTTGGGCAGTTATAATAATTATTTCAAGAGAATTGATAATTACAGGTTTTAGGACACTCGCAGCTGACATGGGTATTACTATAGCAGCGTCTATGTGGGGTAAGGCAAAGACTACTAGTCAGATGATTTCCCTAGTTTTGCTCCTCCTTCACAACGATGCCTTAAATAAGTTTGGTATCTATGTTTTCTATGTAGCAGTTATTTTGACTCTTATTTCAGGACTTGATTATATAATTAAAAATAAAAAAGTTTTGGACTTAGAAAATATTTAAAATAAGTTTTGGAGAAAATATGACAGAAGAAAAAGGCAAGAAATTAATATTAACCGAGCTAATCCTCTTGGTATTTCAAGCCCTTGCTGCTTTTTTTGGTGATTTTATCCATCAGAGATTTATGTCTGATGGAGCGACAATCATTATAAAAAGATTTAATTTTGTGTCACCGATGACATGGGGTTATGGGAATTTCTTTCCGGTTTTGTTTTTAGCTTCCCTACTTGTAGGAGGGATAATTATGCTAAAAGCTAACAAGAAAGCAACCTACATGGAAGATAAGTTAAGTTCCAACATAGTTATCTTTGGTGGCCTCTTGTTTTTGATGGTGCCCCTTGTGATAAATGTCCAACAGATTAATCTTGGGCTTATTCTGATGGTGGTAGTTCAATTTGTAATTTTTGCCATGAACATGGTTAGGACAAGAAATTAGACTTTATTAAAAAAAGGTATATAATAGTAGTAAGACATTAAGCGTATAAGGAGTGTATATGGACGCAGACAAGAAGAAAGCCCTTGACCAGGCTTTTAAGCAAATAGAAAAGAAGTACGGCAAAGGTTCAATTATGAAGATGGGCGAGGCCCCAAGAGTGGCTATAGATGCCATCCCAACTGGTGCAGTTAACCTTGATATTGCCCTAGGTATTGGTGGACTTCCAAGGGGAAGAGTTATTGAAATCTATGGACCAGAATCATCTGGTAAGACAACTCTAGCCCTCCACGTTATAGCAGAAGCCCAAAAACTTGGAGATACTTGTGCCTTTGTAGACGCAGAGCACGCCCTTGATGCTGAATACGCAGGTAACCTCGGAGTTAATATCGATGAATTAATCCTATCTCAACCAGACACTGGTGAGGCAGGACTTGATATTGCCGAAAGCCTTGTAAGAAGTGGGGCTGTTGGCCTTATCGTAATCGACTCTGTTGCAGCCCTAGTGCCAAAGGCTGAGATTGAAGGGGAGATGGGAGATAGCCACATGGGTCTACAAGCCAGACTTATGAGCCAGGCCCTAAGAAGACTTACAGGTATAATTGCCAAGTCAAATACTACAGTTATCTTTATCAACCAATTAAGGGAAAAAATCGGGGTTATGTTTGGAAATCCAGAGACAACCACAGGTGGACGTGCCCTTAAGTTCTATTCTTCAGTAAGGCTTGATATTAGAAGGATTAAGACCATTACCGAAGGAGATAACTCAATTGGTTCAAGGACAAGGGTTAAAATCGTTAAAAATAAGGTAGCCCCACCATTTAAGATAGTTGAATTTGACATAATGTATGGAAAGGGAATCTCAAAGGCCGGTGTACTTTTAGATACAGCTGTAGACCTTGATATAGTAGAAAAAGCAGGATCTTGGTATTCATATGGTGATGAAAAACTAGGTCAAGGCAGGGAAAATGTAAAAACCATGCTTGAAGAAGATGTTGAACTTGCTAGACAAATTGACGAAAAAGTAAGGGCAGCCTTCAAAAAAGACCTCGAACAAATTGTGGAAGAAGATAGCGAAGAAGAAGCCACACAAGAATCAATCCTAGATCAAGAATAAAATAGAAACCCGTAAGTATCAATACTTGCGGGTTATTTTTTATAAAAAAGTCAGTTGGTTTACATCCCTGTCCGATAAGTTTGATAGGGAAATGCCTATAAGCCTGATATATTCGCCCTTAAAGGCTTCATCTAGGAGATTTACTGCTTCCTCATAGATGTCATCCGCCTGGAAAATTGGCTCTTGGAGGGTGATAGACCTGGTTTGGTTTTTAAAATTTTCATCCTTTAATTTTATGGAAACTGTTTTGGCCTGGATGTCTTTTTTTATCATTTCTATTTCAATGAGGTCGGAAATTCTTCTTAAATATTCTTTTAAGACTTTAGGGTCATTAGTATTTTGCCTAAAGGTCCTTTCCTTGCCAATAGATTTCCTATCCCTAGTTGGGTTTACTGGCCTATGGTCAATTCCCCTGATTACATTGTAAATATAATCCCCACCCTTGCCGAAAATTCCCTCAAGAAAGACTTTGTCGAGTTTTAAAAGGTCGGCTACTTTATAAACCCCAATCCTGTTTAGTTTCTCGGTGGCACGCCTACCTATGCCGTGGACTTTGCCAACTGGAAGGTCTGGGAGAATTTGGTCAAGATCATCCTTACCTATATACTTAATCCCATAGGGCTTATTCCAATCGGAGGCGAGTTTTGCGAGAAATTTATTGTAGGAAATCCCTATTGAAATTGGAATTTGGGTCTTGTCTAGGATTTCTTCTTGAAGATTTTTTGCAAAAGTCAATGGATTATCAAGGTCTGCTTCTATGTAGGCCTCATCTATAGAAACCTGTTCGAAAAGCCTAGCGTGGATCTTTACTAGGTCAAAAACCTCTTGAGATTTTTTTCTATAAAAAGGATGGTCAACCTTAACGAGGATTAGGTTTGGACAGAGGTCTCTTGCCATAAAAACGGGCATAGCGGAATGAATCCCGAATTTTCTTGCCTCGTAATTAGCCGTTGTAATAATTGACTTATTGGTTAGTCCGCCAACAGCCATGGGTCTTTTTTTAAGTTTTGGATTTCTTATTTCTTCGCAGGATGCATAAAAGGCATCGCAGTCGATGTGGAGGATGTATTTCATAAGAACACTATACTAATAATTAGGAATTTGGCTAAATTGCATAATAAGCCAATAAAAGTAAAGTTAGAGTATGAGAGTAGATAAATTTTTAAAAAATTCAAGAATTATAAAAAGACGACAAGTTGCTAAGGAAGCTTGTGAAAATGAACGTGTAAAGATAAATGACAAGGTTGCTAAGCCAGGAACTGAAGTTCGTAAGGGTGATGTTATAGAAATCACCTTTGGTAAATCAGTCCTAAAAGTGAGGGTTCTTGACCTAATCGAAGGCGCAAAAAAAACTACAGCAGATGGAATGTATGAGGTAATAGATGGCTAAAAATAGAAGAAGGGCGAGGAAAGATTCCTACCTTTCTAAAAGAAAACAAAGAAATAAAAGATTTTTAAGGATTGCAGCAGGACTTGTAGTACTAGCAAGCCTGGGATTTTTCTATCTTAATTCGGCTATGAATAAGGAACATAAAGATATGAATAAGGATATTATTTCAGGTCAAAAAAAGCTTGAAGATATCAAAACTGAGATAGATGAGCTTAAGAATGATTATGAGATGAGAAACACTGACGATTTTAAGGAAAAAGTTGCAAAAGAAAAACTTGGCATGGTAAAAAAGGGCGAGGAAGATAAGGATAAAGCAGAAGAAAATTCTGTAATTAAGCCTGTAAACCCTAACCAAGAAGGCCAAACAAATCCTGATGGCCAAGCAAACCAGGCCACTGATGAAAATGGTCTAGCAAATCAAAATAATAATCAAAACTCAAATCCAAATGCTAATCAAAACACAAATCCAAATGAAAACCAAGGAACAAATCAAGAGACAAATGAAAATGGAAGATAGGATTTACAAGGCCCTTGTTGAAAACAAATTAATAAGCGAGGGGGATACTGTAATTGTTGGTGCCAGTGGTGGACCTGATAGCCAGTTTATGATCCATATCTTAAATAAATTTAGAAAAGACCTGGGCTTTGACATGGTCCTTGCCCACTTAAACCATCTTCACAGGGAGGAGTCAGATAAAGACGAAGACCTGGTCAGGAAAACTGCTGAAGAACTCGGTTTGGAATTTTTTTCTAGGTCAAGGTCCATGGACGATTTGGCTAAAGAACTTAAGATTTCTCCAGAAGATGCGGGACGACGCTTACGCTATGAGTTTTTTAATGATTTAGCAAAAAAATATCCATTAAGCAAGATTGCCGTGGCCCACAATAAGGACGACCAGGCGGAAACGGTCCTTATGAGGATAGTCAGAGGAACAGGCCTAGATGGCCTTAGGGCTATGGATTATAAAACAGGCAATATTATTAGGCCTATTTTAGGTATAAAAAAGAGCCAAATCCTTGAGTATCTAGATGAGAATAATATCCCTTATGCCATAGACCATACAAACTTTGAAAACGATTATACAAGAAATAAGGTAAGGCTTGATATAATTCCAATCCTAGAGGAAATAAATCCAAATGTGATTGACTCGGTATTTAAATTATCAGAACTTGCTAGGGATGACCTAGAAATCTTAGATACGATTGTAGACGATAAATTTAAGGAAATGGCAAGAGTAAGCCAGGGTGAAATCGCCTTTGATAAGGAAAAGTTTGACAAAACAGACCCTTCTCTTTTAAGGAGAATCCTAAGAAAGGCAGTAGAAAATCTGAAAGGCCAAATAAAAGACTTGTCTAAAGAAAATCTTGATGATTTTTTAAAAATTAGAGATTTAGATACCGGAAAAGTCCTAATAAAAGATGACTTAAGCCTTAGAAAATCATATGATTCCTATATCTTAGAAGAAATTACAAATGAGGAAAAAAATCAATCTGAGAAAAATTTAGGAGACCAAGAGACGATTTTTTATAATGGATTTTATATAAAAACAAGTATAATTAATAGTGACAAATACGAAAAAGATAAAAATCTAGGGTATTTTGACTATGACCTGCTGGATTTTCCTCTAAAGGTGAGGACAAGACGTCCTGGTGACAGGTTTGTGCCATTGGGCCATAAGAGCGAAAAAAAGCTCAAAGACTTCTTATCTGACCAAAAAATTGACAGGAAAAGGCGAGATGAGCTTCCCCTAATCTTGTCAAAGGATAAAATAATTTGGCTGGCTCCTTTGAGGATGAGCGATGAATTTAAGGTCACAGGTGCTACAAAAAAAATACTAAAAATCGAGGTTTATGATGAAAATTGACAAAGATAATCTGATTGAAAAAGTCTTAATAGACGAAGAAAGTCTTAATCTAAAGATTAAACAATTAGCCAAGACTTTAAATGACAACTACGCCGACAAGGATGAGCTAATTTTAGTTTGTATCCTCAAGGGCTCTGTGATGTTTATGGCGGAACTTGCCAAATATTTGAATGTTAAAACAAAGATGGAGTTTATGTCAGTTTCATCTTATGAAGACAATACATATTCTTCAGGTAATGTAAAAATTTTAATGGACCTTGATATAGATATAAAAGATAAGGAAGTTTTGATTGTAGAAGACATTATTGATACTGGTTTTACCTTAAAGAAAATCAAAGAAACTCTCCTAAAAAGAGAGCCAAAAGACCTTAAAATAATTACCCTTCTCGATAAGCCTGAAAGACGTGAAGTTGAAATAAAACCAGACTTTACAGGTTTTAAGATTCCAAATGAATTTGTGGTTGGTTTTGGTCTTGACTACAATCAATTATATAGGAATCTCAATTATATTGGGGTAGTAAAAAGATCAGTTTATGAAGATATAGAAGAGATGAAATAGGTCATTAGACCTATTTTATTTGCTAAGATAAAAGGGAGAGAAAAATGCAAGGATTTGACAAAATTATACTTATATTATATGGGGCAATTACAGTATTTTTTATCTATAGGCTTTTTAAACAGGCAAAAGATAAGAAATTGTTAGGAGAAAATGCCCAAGGCTTTAAAAAACCAATTTCATCTATGGAAATGATTTTATTTTCAATTCTTTTGGTAGTTGGTGGGGTAAACTTTTTTAATGGTTATAAATTAAATGACAGAAATTCTATGATGACAGCAGTTGTTATGGTAGTTTTGGCCTTTGTATTTATGATTTTTTCCCTCAGCAAATTATATATAGCTGAAGAAGGCATGGTCCTAAATTCAGGTTTTATAACATTCAAAGACCTTAAAAAATGGGGATTTGATACTAATAGGGGTGAGCTAGTCATGGCCATAAAAAAAGACAAAAATACTACTCGTGAGACTGTAAAAGTTAGAAAAGAAGACATAGAAGAAATAAACGACCTTATAAGAAAGTACAAACTAGGCAAATAAGCTTGAAAAAACAGCCCTCTAACCGTATCATATAAGAGTTAAATTAAGCAAAGGATGAATATATGTTACTGGTTATAGATATTGGAAATACAACCACCGTTATAGGTGTTTATGAAAAAGAAAATTTAAAGGCTAGATTTAGAGTGGCAACTGACTTGAAAAGCACCAGCGATCAATTGGTTGCTACTTTATTTAATATGTTTATGATCCACCATATAGATATCAAAGATATTGAAGATACAATGATTTCATGCGTTGTACCGGACGTCTTATATAATTGGGAATCAGCTAATAGGAAACTTTTATGCAAGGAAGCAAAGATTGTAACCTCTGATACATACACAGGAATAACAATCGATTATGAAAACCCAAGCGAGGTTGGTGCAGATAGGATTGTAGATGCAGTTGCAGCCTACGAAAAATACGGTGGACCTTCTGTAGTTGTTGACATGGGTACAGCTATAACCGTTGATGTAGTCACATCGGATGGGAGGTATCTTGGTGGAGTCATTGCTCCTGGTATTAAAATTGCCCAAGACGGACTTTTTGGCAAAACTGCTAAGCTTCCAAAAATCGAGCTTAAACAGCCAACCACAGCCATCACCGAATCAACCTCAGATGCCATTAATGCCGGAATAGTAATCGGATACATCGGCATGATTGACAAACTCATTGAAACAATTGAAGATGAAATTGTAGAAAGAGTGGGTGTTAATAAGAGCGAAATAAATGTCATCGCAACAGGCGGTTTTTCGGAATTAATTTCCCAATCTAGCAAGTATATAAACACCATAGAGCCAGATCTCATGCTTGAAGGCCTAAGGATAATTTATGAGCGAAACCTTGACAGGTAAGGAAATTATGCTTGCACCCCTGGCGGGTGTGACAGACACTGCTTTTAGGATTGTTTGTGAAAAAAATGGCTGTGATAAGACCTTTACGGAGATGGTTTCAGTTAATGCCTTAGCCTTTGACAACAGGGCCACAGCAGATATCATGTTTATATCTGACCTAGAAAAAAACACCAATATTCAAATTTTTGGCTCAGATATAGACAAGATAAAAAAAGTTGTAGAGGAAAAAATAAATCCTCTTACCAATATCAAAGAAATATCCTTTAATATGGGTTGTCCTGCTCCAAAAATTTTCAATAATGGAGAAGGTTCTGCCCTCCTAAAAAATCCCCACCAAGTCTATAAGATTACCAAGGCCTTGAGGGAATCAACTGATAAAATAATTAACATCAAATACCGCTTAGGTGTTGATGATGAATCTATAAATTATATTGAAAATGGCCAGGCCATGGAAGAGGGGGGTGCAGATTATTTAATCCTCCACGCAAGGACTAGAAAGGCAATGTATTCGGGCCATGCAGATTGGCAGGCTATAAAGAAATTAAAGGATGCTGTAAATATACCAGTAATAGCAAACGGAGATATATTCACTCCGGAAGATTTTATAAAAGCAATGGAGATAACAGGAGCTGATGGGGCGATGATTGCCAGGGGCGCTATGGGAAATCCCTTCATCTTTCGCTACATCAAGGAATACCTGGAAAAAGGCTACTATGAAAAAGTTTCATTTGATGAAATTATTTCTCAAATAAAAGAGCATTACGAATTGGCCCTTAAGTTTAAGGACGAAAGGCTAGTTATAAATCAAATGCGTAAACATGTTGGATGGTACATCAAGGGTCTTTATATGTCGAGTGAATACAGGGACAGGGTTAATAAGATCCATACTAGTGAGGAGATATTTGACCTCCTAGATGAATATAGAAAAATTTTAGGTGATTATAATGACTGAGAAAAAAGAAGTAATATTAACTAAGGAAAAACTAGAAAAATTAGAGGACGAATTAGAGTATTTAAAAACCAAGAAGCGTCCAGAAATGGCAGAAAAAATCAAGATAGCAAGAAGCTTTGGCGACCTTTCTGAAAATGCTGATTACGATGAGGCAAAGAATGAACAAGGTGAAGTAGAATCAAGAATCATGAAAATTGAAGACATGATTAGAAACGCCAAGACTATCGAGGTTGTAGAAAATGCGGACGTAGTTGGTGTAGGTAACACTGTTAGCCTTTACGATGAAGAATTTAAGGAAGATGTTGAATACAAAATCGTAGGAACAGCTGAATCAAACCCACTTGAAGGGTATATTTCTAATGAATCTCCAGTTGGAGAAGCAATCATAGGCCACAAGGTAGGTGACAGGGTAGAAGTAGACACACCTAATGGCAAGATGTATTTTGTTATAAAAAATATTAAGTAAGGAGAAAAAATGGCTGATAATATTCAAGATTTAAATGAAATGCTTAAGATTAGAAGGGAAAAACTTCACGAACTTAAGGAAGAGGGCAAAGACCCACACCGCATAGTTAATTTTAAAAACAGAATTAGTTCTAAAGAAATCAAGGATAACTTTGAAAAATATGAAGACCAAACTGTAAGGGTAGCCGGAAGAATCCTTGCTAAGAGAGGCCATGGTAACATGAGCTTTATGGATGTCCAAGATGATCTTGGCCAAATCCAAGTTGTAAACCGTAAAAATGTTATCGGCGAGGACTTTAAATACATCAAGAAATATGACATTGGTGATATAATCGGTGTTGAAGGAAAGGTATTTAAGACTAACCAAGGCGAAATTTCTATAGAAGTGGCTGAATCAAACCTTTTAACCAAGGCCCTTCAAATGCTACCAGAAAAATGGCACGGTCTAAAAGACCCAGACCTTAGATATAGACAAAGATATATAGATTTAATTGTAAATCCTGAAGTAAAAGAAGTTTTTGTACAAAGATCAAAGATAATTTCTGCAATCAGAGAATTTTTGGACAACAGAGGCTTCCTTGAAGTTGAAACTCCAATCCTAAATACTATCGCAGGTGGAGCGACAGCCCGTCCATTTATTACCCACCACAATACCCTAGATATTGATATGTACTTAAGAATTGCCAACGAACTTTATCTAAAAAGGCTAATCGTGGGTGGTTTTGACAGGGTATATGAAATTGGTAGGATGTTTAGAAATGAAGGAATGGACGCAACCCATAACCCAGAATACACCGCAATGGAATTATATCAAGCCTACGGCGACTATGAAGATATGATGGAAATCACTGAAAACATGGTAGAGCACGTTGCTAAAAAGGTAAAAGGCACAACTGTCGTTGAATTTGACGGGGAAAAAATCGAACTTAAGGCACCATGGAAGAGAATTCCAATGATTGAAGCTGTTAAGGAATATTCTGGCGTAGACTTTAATGAAATTAAAACTGATGAAGAAGCGAAAGCTATCGCTAAGGAAAAGGGTGTAGAAGTTAAGGAAACAAGAGGAGAAATTATCGCAGAATTCTTTGATGAATTTGTTGAAGATAAGCTAATCCAACCAACCTTTATTACTGATTATCCAGTAGAAATATCACCACTAGCTAAAAGAAAGAACGACGATAGGTCTTTAACATACAGGTTTGAAGCCTTTATATCTGGAGCAGAAATCGGAAACGCCTTCTCAGAACTAAATGATGCAGAAGACCAAAGAGCAAGATTTGAAGACCAAGTTAGAAAAAGAGAATCAGGCGATGATGAAGCTCAAATGATGGACTACGACTTTGTAAATGCCCTAGAAGTAGGTCTTCCTCCAACAGGTGGACTTGGAATTGGTATCGATAGACTAATCATGATCCTAACCGGCCAACACTCAATCAGAGACGTCCTTCTATTCCCAACAATGAAGCCAATAGGCAAAGAAAAGTCAGAAAATAGAGATTCGTCAAAAGAAACTTACGACAAACTTACGACAGAAAAAATCGACTTTTCAAAAGTGAAAGTAGAGCCACTATTTGAAGACGTGGTAGACTTTGAAACTTTCTCAAAATCTGATTTTAGAGTTGTAAAAGTAAAATCTTGTGAAGAAGTTCCAAAATCAAAAAAACTTTTGAAATTTACATTAGATGATGGTTCTGAAAAAGAAAGAGTTATTTTATCTGGTATTAAGGAATATTACAGTGCAGAGAGCTTAATTGGAAAGACACTACTTGCGATTTGTAATCTTCCTCCACGTAAGATGATGGGAATCGACTCAGAAGGTATGATTATATCTGCAATTTGTGAGTACGACGGAGAAGAAAAACTTAACTTAATAATGTTGGATAATAATATTCCAGCAGGATCAAAATTATATTAAAAGAACACGCTAATTATTAAACTGGGGTTTGTTATAAATCCCAGTTTAATTTTTATATTAAGCAAGATACTACGGTATTAAACGTAATTTCTACTTTAGACCTATATAACACATCAGAAACAAGATCAAATCAAAAATCTTTTGGTCTAAATTATCAAAAAACTAGCAAGGAACTTATGAGCCAAGATGAAATAACTGTAATGGATGGTGGTAAGTGTATATACCAGCTAAGAGGAGTAAGACCTTTCTTGTCTGATAAATTCGATATTACAAAACATAAGAATTATAAGTTATTGGAAGACTATGATAAGAAGAATTTATTTGATGTGGAAGAGTTTTTGAAAAACAGAGATAAAATAAAAATAAACAGAAACAGTTTAATTACAAGATTATGAATTAAGCTTAGGATAAAGATATTTTTGGTATAATATCTATATATAAACCATGGAGGTAGGCATATGAGGTCTTATGAAAGTAAGGAAGAATTAAAGAATGAGATAAAGAAAACTTTTGAAAAATATATTTCAGAGTTTGACAATATACCAGAAGAACTAAAAGATAAAAGACTAGAAGAAGTTGATAGGACACCAGCAGAAAATATTGCCTATCAAGTAGGTTGGACAACTTTACTCTTAAAATGGGAAGAAGATGAGAAAAAAGGTATAGATGTTAAAACACCATCTGATAAATTTAAGTGGAATCAACTTGGAGAATTATATAAGTGGTTCACTGATACCTATGCTAATAAATCGTTAAAGGAACTAAAAGAACAACTCACAAAAAATATAGAAGATATTTATCTTTTGATAGATGAATTAACAGATGAAGAATTATTTAAACCACATATGAGAAAATGGGCAGATGAAGCAACCAAAACTGCTACTTGGGAAGTATATAAATTTATTCATGTAAATACAGTAGCGCCATTTGGAACATTTAGGACTAAGATTAGGAAATGGAAGAAATTAGTTCTATAGATAGAAAAGTATAAATAAGTTTACTTAGGAGGATTTTATGGCAGTTGCAAATATCAAAGTTACATTAAATTGCCCAATAGAAAAAGTATGGGATAAAGTTACTGACCTTCGTGATTTTGGTTGGAGAAGTGATATCAAAGATATCAAAATTATTGATGATAAGAATTTTGTAGAGATTACAAAAGATGGGATAGAAACAAATTTTAAAGTTATAGAATGTACGAAACATCAATGCTGGTCTTTTGAAATTGAAAACGCAAATATAAAAGGAACTTGGATAGGAAAATTTTATTCGAATGGAGATAAAACAACATTAGATTTTATAGAAAATATTATTTCTAAAAAATTTATATTTAAACCTTTTGTAGGACTATATTTAAGAAACCAACAAAAACTGTATTTTAAAGATTTGAAGGAAGTACTTAATTGTGAAGAAGCAAGTCATGTTCAAGTGTTATGAAAATAATGAAATAGATAAATTGGAGTAGCCTATTCATATATTTAGATCTTTTCGAAAGGATAAAACAATGATAGAAAGTAGACTTAAGTTTGATAAAATCACATCGTTTGATGAGTTTAATAAATACTATTGGTATCGTGAAGAACTTTCACAGATATGCAAGTTATTAGGATTAGAATATAGAGGTACAAAACAAGAACTCACTTATATTATTGAGCAGTACTTTAAGGGGGATGTGATTAAAAAGTCATCAATAAAAAACATAAAGAAACAAGTTGATTATATTACTTTAGATATGCCTTTACTTGAGTGTGGATTTTCCTTTAATTCAAAATTCAGAGAATATTTTTCTGTTGTAACAGGTGTTTTGCCTTTTAAATTTACTGCAGATATGGTAACGGCTTGGAGAAAAGTAAAAAGACAAAATGATTTGAGTTTTACAATTCAAGATATGCTCAAAGTTTATTATGGAAAATCAGATTATGCTAAGTATGATAATTCTGTTTGTCAATGGAATCAATTTTTAAAGGATTTTTGTGCAGACGAAAATAGCTGTAACTACTCTAATAAAATACAAGTAGCTGCAATTCTTTGGAAAGAAGTCAGAGATTCAAAAAACAAAAAAGTTTATTCACGAAAACTTATAAAAAAATATGAGGATAAAATAGAAGACTATCACAAGTAAACAGAAACTATTTTTTTGAATGAAAAAAATTAATTCAGATAGATGTTAGGCGATAGAAATTAAAAACTCTATCGTCTTTTTTTATTACAAGAAAGGAGTTTTGCATGAAAAAATTAGAACAAATCAGAAAAGAATCAAAAGAAATAAAAAATAAAATTGACGATACAGAAGAAAGATTAAGGCAACTAAAAAATCAAGAAAAAAAGATATTAAAACAAGACATAGAAAAAAAAAGAAAAGAAAGAACACATAGGCTCATAACAAGAAGACCAATCTTAGAAAGCCTTATAGAAAATGCAGAAGAACTAACAGATGAAGAAATAAAAATCCTACTAGAAGAAGCAATAAAGACAAAAGAATTTAAAGAAACACTAAAACTAATGAGAGAAAATTAATAAAAATAAAGGGTGTTGTAAATAATCAAATCTCCCTTAGATTTTCTAAGGGCGCAATTATACACCCTAAAGGGTGCTTGCGTGCCTTTAGAGCCAAACCCTTGCAGCGACCAACAACCATTCGCTTTCTAAAAGTCAAGGGTAAATAAACTCGCTAACGCTCGCCCTTGACTTTTAAAATTTGCAATAAAAATAAAAGACCTCTACAAAAAAGGACAACTAGAAAATATAAGCATAGATCAAAGCGACCTCAAAGACTTAAAAAAAGAACTAAACAAACTTGGAGTAAAGTTTTCAGTAATGAAAAACAAAGAAAACCAAAACTATGAAATATTCTTCCAAGCCAAAGACATAAAAGTAATGGAATATGCTTTTAAACAAGTCATAGCCAAGGAAAATAAAAAAGAAAAAGAAAGTATCCTAAAACAAATAAAGAAATACAAAGACCTATCCAATAAAAAGTATTACATGAAGAGGTAAGTCTGTTTCTAAATGATGAGGAGGAGAAGAAAAAGCTGAAACAAAAGGGTTTGTATAAGAAAACAAGTGAAAAGTCACATGGTCAAATAGAGATACGAGAGTATTATCATACTGAAGAAATAAAATGGATAGCTTGTAAAAACGAATGGAAAGGATTAAAAAGCGTTGGAATGGAGGAAAAAACTATACTAAAGGAAGGAGAGAAGAAGAAAGAATATAGATACTATATAAGCAGTTTGAAAGAAGATATAGATTTATTTTCAAGGGCAGTGAGAGGCCATTGGAGCGTAGAAAGTATGCATTGGTATCTAGATGTAACATTTAAAGAAGATGCAAACAGAACACTGGATAAGAGGGCAGCTGAGAACCTGAATATTATTAGGAAGTGGTGTCTAAGCATATTAAAAATGGTGGAGATATTCCGTCCTAAATTATCAATGAAAAAGAAAAGATTTGTTATTAGTATGAATCCTTCAGAATTTTTAGAGCAAGTACTGGATTTTTAAAAAAGACTATTTTTGTCAAAAGGGGAATATAACATTTCATGCGTACGTCCTGAGCTGAGTGAAATTTGGCTTGACAATACAGGGCATAGGAAATATAATTGATATCGATTATCACATACAAATTTAAAGTAGATCAGTTCTTAACTTTATTTTGGTGTTAAAAGGTTTTATGATATCAAAAGATATTTACTATTAATTATAAGGGTTGGATAAATGGGGAAAGGTTTATTTAAGAATAAAAAATTATGCATATTGGTTCTCTCTGTATCGCTATTGCTTTTAATACTAACTTTTATTTGTTTAGGAAGATATCCGGTTAGCCCCTATAAAGCATTTATGATTATATACAAAACAATAACCGGAGATATTAGCGGCTTAGATGTACATGAAGCTAGTGTAGTAATTGACATAAGACTACCTAGAATACTTATGGGAGTTTTAGTTGGTGCAGGGCTATCACTGGCAGGAGTAGCATATCAAAATGTTTTTTCAAACCCTTTAGTTAGCCCGGACTTACTAGGGGTGTCTTCAGGAGCAGGTTTTGGGGCAGCTATATCTATATTATTATCCCAAGACATGATAGTGACTCAGTATGTTTCTTTGTTTTTGGGGCTTTTAGCAGTTTATATAGTTTTAAACCTATCCAGAGTAAAAAGATGTACAGATTTGTATGTGTTAGTTTTATCCGGAGTAATTGTAAAGTCACTATTTGATGCTTTAATATCATTTATTAAATATATAGCAGATCCGGAAGATAAGCTTCCAACTATCACTATGTGGTTGATGGGAAGTTTAGCAAGTGTATCCTATAGAGACCTTGTTATTTGTTCAATAATAATAATACCTTGTATTATCGGCTTCTTTCTATTAAGGTGGAAATTGAATCTTTTATCTTTAGATTCTGATGAGGCTAGGTCTTTAGGAATTAATGTAAAAAAATTACGTATTGGAGTTATCTTATTATCAACATTGATAACTGCAACTACAGTTTCTGTATGTGGAATTATAGGATGGATAGGTTTAATAATTCCCCATTTGGCGAGAATGGTTATCGGAAATGATAATAGGTACCTTATTCCAACTTGTTGTGTTATGGGATCAATTTATTTATTACTGATAGATACCCTTGCAAGAGCAGCTACAAGCAATGAAATTCCTATTTCGATATTAACAGCTATTATAGGTGCGCCATTATTCATAACTATGCTTAGAAAAAATTCAGGAGAAAGAAGATGATACTCCAAGTTAAAAAAGGTACTTTTTCATATGGTAAGAGAAAAATTTTAAAAGATATTTCATTTGATTTAAAAGAAGAAGAAGTAATGTCCATTCTTGGACCCAATGGGGTGGGTAAAACTACTTTATTAAGGTGTCTTATGGGGTTTTTAAAATGGGACACGGGAAAAGCCTTATTGTTCGGCAAAGATATAAATGAATATGCAGAAAAAGAATTATGGGAAAACTTAAGTTACGTTCCTCAAGTTAAGAAAAGTGTGTTTAGTTATGGGGTTTTAGAAATGGTTGTGATGGGTTTAGACAAGGAAAACAGTTTTTTCCATATGCCTACGAAGCAAGATTATGATAAAGCTTATGAAACTTTAAAAGAATTAGGAGTTGAAAAGCTATCAAATAGGTACTGTGATGAACTATCCGGAGGAGAGCTTCAAATGGTTATGATTGCAAGAGCTCTTGTTTCTAATCCAAAACTTCTTATTTTAGATGAACCGGAGTCAAACCTGGATATGAAGAATCAAATTAGAATCATAGAGGCAATTAAACATATAAATGTAAATAAAAAATCTGCTTGCATAATAAACACTCATTTTCCTAGTCATGCATTGCAGATATCTGACAAAACTTTGTTTATCGGTAATGACTACAAAACAACTTTTGATAGAAGTTCGAAAGCCATTACTGAAGATAACTTACAAAAGTATTTTCAGATTAAAGCTAAAATTTTAAACTTTCAAGCAGAAGAAGTTGAATACAAAACAATAGCACCATATAAAACCATAGAGAACTGTTAAAAGGAGGTTAATGATTGGAATATAGAAAATTAGGATCTACAGACATACAAATTTCAAGGATATCTATGGGAAGTCATCACTTAAAGAATCCAGAAGATATAGATAAACATGCAGAAAATTTCTTGTATGCATATGAACAAGGAATAAATTTTTTTGAAACCAGCGATACTTATGGAAATAATTGTTCAGAACTTATATTAGGTGCAGCCATAAAAGAAATGAAGAAGCAAAAAAAACCATTTTATATTATGTCAAAGACACATGCCGGAGATTCTAAAACATTTCGAAAAAATCTTGAAAATACTTTGAAGAATTTAGGAATAAGTTGTATTGACTCCTTTACTTGTCTTTGGGGTATAAAATCTTTTGAAGAATGGAGAGGAGCTAAAAACTATGGAGCTATAAGAGAGATGGAAAAAGCAAGAGAAGAAGGACTTATTAAGCATATTACTTTTTCTTCACACTTACAAAATAAAGAACTAATTGAGATGATTGGGGAGTATAAATTTGATTATAGTTTACAGGGCTTTAATATAATTAATTCCAAATACAGATTAAAAGGAATAATGAAGACTCATGAAAAAGATATAGGGACAATAGCTATGAATCCACTGGCAACAGGAGACTTGTTGCTTTATGAAGATATATTTAACGCTATTCGTATAAAAGAAGACCAAACTTTGGTTCAGGCGGCATATGCGTATATTCTGTCATTTCCTTTTATAGATTCTGTACTGGGAACCTTTAATTCAAAAAATGAAATTAATGAAGCTATTAAAACCCTATATCAAGAACCTTACTCAGCTAAAGAAAGGAGTGAACAAGAAGGAAAATTAAAAGAAAGAATTAATCAAGTTGATTTAGAAAGAAAGATAGAAGTTGGTAAAGCTCTTAGACAAAGACCTCATATATTAAGAGAAGAAGTTGCAGATTTGTTTGGAGTTTATCCACTAAGTGTATAATTTTCAAAGGAGGAAGAATGAATAAAAGGATTAGTTTATTATTCATTTTAGCTTTAGCCTTAATTTTAAGGTTCTATAATAAATCGTGTTGGTAGAAGTAAATGAAACTTCTGTCAGCACGATTTTTTAGTAAAAAAAGAAGACATATTTAATCATTTACCCTA
>NZ_JAGGLO010000005.1 GCF_017874475.1 Anaerococcus degeneri | reverse complement strand
GAGTATTCTAATGGTGCTATTGAGGGGATAAACAATTACATTAAGGTTTTAAAGAGAGTGGCGTTTGGTTACAGGAATTTTGCGAATTTTAGAACTAGAATACTTATTTCAAGAAATTTATTTGCTAGTTAAAAATCGGGGATAGAAATTTCTATCCCCGATAAAGAATGTAGTTGATTTTTAATTACCAACACGATTTGACAAAGAGCCAATTTTAAATGCTTGCTCCGGCAACTCTCAAAGCAATAAAAATGAAACCAGTGAAAACAATGAGAAAGAAGCTAGTCAAGTAGAAGAAGTTAAAGAGGAAAAAGAAAGCGGATATTCGGTTACTGATGTTAGAGGAAAAACGATTAAATTTGAAAAAGCACCGGAAAGAATTGCAACGGTAGATAAGCCTTTTCCGTCTATAATATATGCAATTGATGGAAAGACAGATAAAATTGTAGGATGCAACCCATCTTCTATTAAAGCTTTTGAAGAAAGTGTTTTAAAAAATATGTATCCACAATTAGCTAATGCGAATACTAAATGGTGTTCAAAAGACTCAGTTGTTAACGTGGAAGAGTTATTGAAGCTAAAACCGGATGTAGTGTTTATTTATTCGAATGGTGAAAAAGAAATTAAAAAAATGGAAGCTGCAGGACTTAAGGTAGTAGCTTTAAAGAGGGCAGAATTTGACAGTATAAAAGAAAATATAAAAATAATATCTGAAGTACTTCAGAAGAAAGAACGTGGCGACTTATTAGTTGAATATATGGACAAAGAAATTAATGAAGTAACATCAAAGTTAGCTGAAATAAAAGATGAAGATAAACCAAAAGTTATAGAGTTTTATAGTGACATGAAAGTAGCTGTAAAAGCATACGACCATTGGATGAACCCAAGTGGAGCCAATAATCCGGCCCACGAGCTTAAGGGTAAATTAGCTGATGTGGACATGGAGCAGATGCTACTATGGAACCCTGATATCATTTATTTAGGAAATCATTCAGACTTAATGCCGGAAGACTTTATTGAAAATAAGCAGGAAGGAAGAGACTGGTCAACAATTAAAGCTGTAGCTAATAAACAAGTATACAAAATTCCTATAGGTGTTTATAGATGGGATCCTCCTGGGGTTGAAACTCCACTTACAGTTAAATGGGCTGCAAAAATACAGCATCCACAATTATTTTCAGATATGGACATGAAAGTAGAGTTAAAGAATTTCTTTGAATATGTATATAATTACAAATTATCAGATGATGAAGTTGCTACAATATTGAGGAAGTAGTTTTAAGAAAAAAGGAAGAAACATGGATAAAATAAAAGTATTAGAAAAAGGACAAGAATTAGAATATAGCTTTGATAATTTACTAAATTATCATGGTGTAGGTTATCCCGGGGGAGTAGCTCATGCATTTCAAGTCATGAGTAGAGCCTTTCCACTTTTAGATGATGGGAAATTATTAGAAAGAAGAGAGATATATCTTACTACAGCATTTCCGGGACCGGGAGGGCTAGATGCTTTTGAAATGGTAACAAGATGCGTAACAGATGGTAGGATTTCTGTTGACATTAACTTAAAAGAAGCTGAAGGAATCTTAGAAAGTCCTCATGGAAGATATTATTTTAAATTCAAATATAGAGATAAAACAGTTGTTATAACCATAAAACCAGGCTTTGTATTAAAAGAATTTGTTGAATTAGCAAGAAAAGAAGATAGAAGTGAAGAAGAAGAGGCTACTTTGGTTCAGATGAAAAAAGATATGGCAGCAAGACTATTAGCCGCCAAGCCCGAAGAAGTATATGACGCAAAAGTTCTATAAAAGAAAAAGGGGCTGTTGCAAAAGTCCCATCATAGAAAAAGACGAGGAAATATAAAAATCCTCGTCTTTTTTGATACAATGTATTTATGAAAACCGTTAAAATACATCATCATTAACTAACTATACACTAGTTAATGATACAATTCAACTAAGATTAAACTTTAATACAGAAATATATATCCAAGATGACATAAAACTAAGGCTTGTAAAAAATATAATAGAAAGGATGAATCTATCAGAATTAAAAAAAGTCTACTCATCACTTGGAAGAAAACCTACTGTCAACCCAGTAACTATGCTTTGGAGTGGTAGCATTTAAGTAGAGTTGGTAAACTCACCAAATCTATGGTATTATTAAAAACACAGAGGTGATCAAAATGCAATACGACAAAACTTTTAAAGAAGAGGCTGTTAAGCTATCCGATGAAATTGGTCTTAATGCCGCTGCTAATCAACTCGGTATTCCTTATTACACCCTTTCGGGCTGGCGTAATAAACGTAAAAAATATCAGGAAACCGCATATGTTGGAAGCGGTAACAAACGTTTTTCTAATGATGCCAAGAATCAAAAGATATGCGAGCTTGAAAAAGAGGTTTTAGAACTTCAACGGTCTAATGACATTCGTAAAGAGGCTCTCGGTTTTTTCGCCGTAAGCCGGAAGAAATAAAGGCTCATTACCGTTATCAGTTCATTTATGACAAGCACAATGAACTTTGGACTGTAAAGCTTATGTGCGAAACTCTTCATGTAAGCATTTCAGGTTATTACAAGTATAAAAACAATCTTAATAAACCCGGTAAAGATAATATTCTTTCGGCAGCAATTCAATTGATACTGAATGAATCTCCATACAACGATAATTATGGAACACCAAGAATGCAAATTGCTTTAAAACATAAAGGAATCAAAGCAGGCATTCGCAGAATAACACGTATTATGAGAGAGCATGGATGGCTTCATATTCCTCATCGAAAGTCGAAAGGATTAACACATGCAACAACTGAAATACAGGAACAGGAAAATCTAATAAAGCAGGATTTTTCATCAACTTTGCCATATAAAAAGCTTCTAACTGATTTATCTCAGATACAATGTCAAGATGGAAAGCTTTATATTTCACCTATTATGGATTGTTGTAATGGAGAGATACTATCCATTCTAATGAAAGATAACATGAAGAAAGCATTGTGCATTGATACTTTTAAAGCTGTAACTCAAAAATACAATCTGAACGGTGCTATTGTGCATTCTGACAGAGGAAGTCAGTACATTAGCGAAGCCTTTAAACAGGTTCTTGCTAATGCAGGAGTTAGTCAAAGTTTAAGCGGAGTCAATCATTGCTTTGATAACTCTAGGATGGAGAGCTTCTTCGCGACGCTCAAGAAGGAACTTCTTTACAGGATTCCAACCTATCGCATGAAAAGAGAAGAAGTAAAAACAATGATCTTCAGGTATGTATTTATATATTACAATCAAAAACGGATATATACATCAAACCCGGATGGACTTCCGCCGGTTATGTATAAGCAGTTGCTGGAGGTTCAACTTCTGGCAGCATAGGAACCATAAACAATTTAGTGAGTTTGAAGACTCTACTTATCTTGACAGTTCCATAGATCAAAGCGACCTCAAAGACTTAAAAAAAGAACTAAACAAACTTGGAGTAAACTTTTCAGTAATGAAAAACAAAGAAACACAAAACTATGAAATATTCTTCCAAGCCAAAGACATAAAAGTAATGGAATATGCCTTTAAGCAAGTCATAGCCAAAGAAAATAAAAAAGAAAAAGAAAATATCCTAAAACAAATAAAGAAATACAAAGACATATCCAAGAACAAGGATAAGACAAAAGAAAAAGTCAAAAGGAAAGTAAAAGAAAAAGTAAAACCAAACAAAAAAGATATGACCAGATAAATCTAAGGGAGTAACGAAAAGTTACACCCTTAGATACCCAAAATAACAAGACTTCCGAAAAGCAGAAGTCCAGAATTCCGAAAATCGGAAATCAAGAATTTCGATTATCGAAATTCTTGAATACATCAATGTAGATAGGATATAAAATTGAATAAATGTAAAATTTATGATAAAATGACACTGATAATTGTTATCAACAGGAGATGAAAATGTTAAAAAAATTTTTTGAAAATGTAAAAAATCCTAAAAATAATTTCGGTGGTCGTTTCATGGTGAAAGGAATGAACGTTGGTCACGAAAAATTGGCGAAATGGGGCAGATCCTTTCTGCATATTAAAACCTCGGATGTAGTTTTAGATCTAGGATGTGGTGGTGGACGTAATGTTCAATACTTCTTAACAAAGGCTAAAAAAGTATATGGAATAGACTACTCTAAAACAAGTGTAGATATCGCAAGTTCAGTAAATAGCGAAGCTATAAGAGATGGCAGGTGTAAAATTATTGAAGCAGACGTGGCTAAGTTACCTTTTGAAGATGAATCCATAAATATAGTAACTGCCTTCGAAACCATTTATTTTTGGAAGAATATAGAAGTATCTTTTAGGGAAATTCATCGTGTTCTAATTAAGGACGGTCAGTTTCTAATATGCAACGAAGGAGCATATAGAGAACATAAAAATATAAAAAAATGGGCGGATATGCTAGATTTTGAAGTTTATTCTCCCGAATATCTCACAGAAACATTGAATAAGATAGGATTTAAATGCGAATACCATCTGGACGAGGAAGAGCATCTAGTATTTTTAGCTAGAAAATTATAAAAAAATTTGTGAATAATGAAAAATAAATATTAAGGAGGGGATGTTGCAAAAGTCCCTTTTTTAGTGCGAAAAATAGCAATCAGTTTAGAATCAACTTTCCAGATCTTTTAAAATCATTTAAATGAAATATTACAAAAACTTTGTGGAATTATTGTAGATTAGCGATATAATGAATTGAAGTAGAATGAAAGGAGCAAGCTAATGTGAATTATTTAAGAAAAATAAGTACGAACCTAGTGGGCTTGTTGATTTTTTCAATAATCCTCTTAAATGGATTGCCAAAGGTCTATGCTGAAGAAGAAAGTCCTGGGTCGGCTGAGATTAGGGTTGAAAGTGCCACACCAAGCGAAAGTTCAGGTGAATCTGGCCAGCAAAATTCATCAACCGAGCCAGCAAAAGAAAAGAGCCAAGAGTCTGATAAAAAATCAGAAACAGGTGAAGTATCAGACAACAACACTAATCCTTTAAAAGCAGGTAAAGAAAAATCTCAAACTGAGAAAAAAGATTCAACTAATGGTCAGGAAAATGGTGAAAAGCCAGAAAAAGATTCAGAGAAAGCTGATTTATCTGAGGAAATAAAACCAGTGCCTCTAGGCAATCCTAGCCAAACACCTAAAGCCTTTACTGTAAAAAAGAGAGGGGCAGAGGGCACTGAAGAAATCATAGTAGGTGAATTTGATAAATTCTATGATGCAGTGGGAAGCATGGATAACAATGGTAAGGATGGATTTTATACCATTTATGTCAATAGAGATGTAACTGTACCAGCTGATGAAATGGGAGGTTATTATAGGTCTAATAATAAATTTAGAATAACTTCCGGGCAAAATGTGTCTTCTGTTTTAAAAAGAGAAGGTGAGTGGGGAATCCTTGCTATACAAGAAAATAGTGAACTTACTATTGATAATATCACCCTTGATGGTAGTGGCACATGCCAATGCCTTTTCATTTCAAATAATGGCAAGGTAACTATTGGCAATGGTGCGACTATACAAAATTTCGTTGATACAGATAAGGAAAGCGGTCCTGCGATTCACGTTACAGGCGGAACTCTTAATATTTTACCTGGAGCTACTATTCAGAATAATAACTCTAATACGCAAGGTGGAGTAATTCAAGCCTATAATGGTACTACTGTCAATATTAGTGGGGGTACTTTTTCAAATAATGAATCTAATACAAGCGATGGAGGTTTCTTAGCAGCCTACGGTGAATTAAATATAACTGGAGGAAAGTTTGAAAACAACAAGGCTAAGAAATCTGGCGGTGCTATTTTAGTTGGTTCAAGGGCAACTGCAAGTATAGAAAATGCAACTTTTAATGATAACAAAGCTAGTACAGGAGGGGCGATTCATTCTTCGGGTAAATTAGAAATTAAAGATTTAAAATTTAATAATAATAAAGCTGAAAAGGGAGGAGCTGTTTATTCAGAACAGAAATTAATT
The DNA here is from genome assembly GCF_017874475.1 of Anaerococcus degeneri. Lineage (GTDB taxonomy): Bacteria > Bacillota > Clostridia > Tissierellales > Peptoniphilaceae > Anaerococcus > Anaerococcus degeneri. The sequence goes on along the minus strand of NZ_JAGGLO010000005.1, from coordinate 122,660 downwards.
GTAACTAATGGTATTTTTGAAAATAACGTAGCATCTTCACAGGGTGGCGCTATGTATTTAAAGGGTGAGTCTACTTTAAATGGCGTAAAAACTGATGATAATCAATTATTTGTAAAATTTTCAAATAATAGCTCAAAGTTTGGAGGCGCCATTTATGGCGAAGATTCATTAAAATTAAAAAATGTAATTTTCGATAAAAACAATGCAACCAAAAACGGTGGTGCATTATTTCTATATAAGGGTGCTAATATTGAAAATAGCAAATTTGTAGAAAATAAAGCAGGTTCACAAGGTGGTGCAATTGATAACCGTAATGAAAAATTAACTATTAGTCATTCATATTTTAATCAAAATATCTGCATGATTTTTGGTGGAGCTATAATAGTAAAAAATTCACATCTTATTATAAAAAATACAAATTTTACAAATAATATTAGTAATAAACATGGCGGCGCACTTTGCATGGATGGTCTCAAAGAATATTCTATTGAGAACACTATTTTTGAAAAGAATGCAGCAGCAGAATATGGCGGAGCAATTATATCTTTTAATGGCGGTAGTTTAAAATTCAATGGAGCAAAAATAAATAATAATTTCGCTCCTCGTGGAGCTGGTGTGGTTGTTAATGATGGAAGCGCAGACATTAAAGCCAGTGAATTTAATGGCAATGACACAGGAGAAGGCGAGGACCAAGAACAGCGCCTAGGTGGTGGACTTTATATTGGTGAAGATGCTAATGTAAATATTAGTCAAAATACTAAGTTTATCGACAATAAGGCTGGTATGGGTGGAGCTATTTTCACAGAAGATTGGTATTATAATGATCCGGCCGATACTAATAAGTATAAAAATCTTACAATAGAAGACACAACTTTATTTAAGGGTAATATTGCTAGGGCTGGTTTATTTTATCCGCCAAACAATTTTAAAGAGTTTAATAACTTAAACTTCAGTTCTGACTCTGATGTGAAGCAAAATGTAGGAAATAGACCTAGTTTATTGAATAATAACGATATAAATTATAAGAGCAACACTAGTAGGGTTACTTTTATAAATGATGACAAGGTTTATAAGGTAGTTTTTGTTCAAAATGGAAAATCTATTAATTCTGATGATTTAATAGATGAGTCAATGCCAGCTAATCCTACAAAAGCAGGATACACTTTTGAAAATTGGAATGAGAAGAAGGATGGCAAAGGGGAAAACTTTAATGATGCTACTATAGTAAATGGAGATAGGCTTGTATATGCTATCTATAAAAAGAATCCTCCTAAACCATCTGATGATAGACCAGGTCCGGTACCTGACTATAGACCAGATGAAAAAACTGAAATACCAGATGACATTAAAGAAGTAGATCCTGGTTTAAAACAAGATGATTCACCTATTGAAAAGGAAAAAGAAAAGCCTAACGAAAAAGAGGCCGAAAATACTCCTCCAGTTCTTGAAGTAAAGGATGGGGCAATCATAGTTGGGGAAAAATTTGACCCAAGAACCTTGATTACCAGGGCCTATGACAAGGAAGACGGATCAAACCTAGTCGATTCGGTTATAATTGACCAAGGAAAATTTGATAATAGGGTAGCCGGCAGGTACGAAATACAATATAGCTTGATTGATAAATCAGGAAGCAAGGTTACTAAGCTTGCTTATGTAGATGTATTGGCCAAGGCTAATAAAGAGAATTTAAGAAATTCTAGAGAAAATCCAAAAACAGGAGTTGAACCTGGTTTTGCCTTATATTCAACCATTATTCTTCTTTCATCAAGCGCTTACACAGCTATAAGGAAAAAATATTAATTAAGATTACCAACCAAATCCGAAATGGAGGAGGTTGGTTTTTTTATTTATTATTAATAGCTATTTTTATATAATATTTGTAAATATCTAATAATTCTCTTTTCTTGACAATATTAATTTTAAAGATAAAATAACATCATCTAGTTATGGAAACTAGATTAATGATTTTAAAAGTATTTTAATTAAAAAAAGATTTATTGGCGAGGGCTAATTATAAAGATAGTAAAGGAATTGATATGGAAAAGATAGGAATTTTAACGGATTCGGCATCTAATTTAGAAGAAAATATAAGTGAAGGGATTTTTGTTGTGCCCTTGTATGTGAATTTTGAAAATGAGTCTAAAAAAGACTTGGTGGAGATAAGTCCTGATGAGCTTTTTTCAAGGATTTCTGAGATGCCATTTACTTCGGCACCTTCTGTTGATGATTTTTTGGTAAAAATCAATTTGATAAAAGATAAGGGATATACAAAAATCCTTGCCATTGGTATTTCTCAGGCCTTATCGGGGACTTTCAATGCCATGAGGCTTGCTCTTGACCAGCAAAATTTGGACTATATACTTATTGATAGTAAAAATATTACCATGACCGAAGGGCTTTTGGTGATGTATGCAAAAAGTCTGATTTCACAAGGGATTGGCTTTGAAGACCTTGGGACAATTCTTGAAGATAAGATTAAGGATTTAAGAATTTTTGCAAGTGTATCTGACCTAAGCCACCTAATAAGAGGTGGGAGGTTGAGTGCGGTTAGTGGCCTTATAGGAGGTACTTTGAGGATTAATCCTATCCTTACCATTGATGAAAAAGGGGCAATAGCAAATCATAAGTCAGTTGTGGGCACGAAAAGAGCGATTTCTTTCATTGCTAAGGAGACTCGAAAGGCTCTGGAAAATGCTAATAGGTATTATTTGGCTTTGGCCTATGGGGAAAATGCAGAAGATACTGAACCGATTAAGGAAAAGTTATCTGACCTTATAGATGGGGCTGAATTGTATATAGAATCCCCAGTTACAGCCGTTCTTGGTTGTCATTCTGGCCCATCAACCTATCTTGTAAGTTTTCTAAAAATTTAAGAGAAAAATAAAAAAACTGATCCTTGTTTGTGATGTGTACCCATAAAACTAGGATCAGTTTTTTTGTTAAATAATTCAATAAAATTTATTCAAATATTACCCAATTTAGGGCTTTTGGCAAGACTTGGAATTTTATTTCTTCTGTCTCAAAGATTTCTCCATCGGCGTTGGCAATGAATTTGTTTTTAGACCTGATAGTTCCGGATTTTACAAGGATTTCGTTGATATACTTGCTTTCCTTATGGCGACCTTCCTTGTATTTTTTTATAAGTGGGACAAAGCGTATAAAGGGAATCTTATCTGCCAAAAGTAGGTTTAGGACTCCGTCATCTACTTTAGCCTCGGGAGCAGGGTTAAAACCAGACCCATAAAATCCACCGTTGCATAGGGCAGAGATTAAATAATCCCCCTTGATTTCAAAATTTGATCCGTCGACTAATTCTAATTTTAATTCCAAATTTTCACAATTAATCTTATTTAAGGACTTTAGGACGGCGAGGCCATAGGCTTTTTTGCCGAGTTTAGGATTTTTATCAAGGTAACCGTAGGCTCTTTTTAAAACCTGGGTGTCAAAGCCAAGGCTTGTCACGTTTATAGAATAAAAGTCGTTGACCTTGATTAGGTCGATTTTTTTTGTCTTAAAATTCAAAAGGGAATTTAGGGTGAAGGACCCATAGTCAAAATTTTTGGCAAAATCATTGCCTGTACCTGTTGGTATAAGGCCAAGGGTCATATCTTTGCCATAGGCTACGTTTACAAGTTCGTTTAAGGACCCATCACCACCACAAATTATAACGATTTTTTCGTCATATTTAAGGGTGTCAAAGGCGTCGATCAGGTACTTGGTGTGGTTTTTATACCTAGTGTTGACGACTTCTATCTCAGAAAGCCTCCCGGCCTTTCTAAAAGTTTCTTCTATATCTTCTTTTTTTATGTCAAATTCTGTCTTACCAGCTTTTGAGTTAATAATAAATAAAATCTTTCTCATAATAATCCTATTTATCCTTTATTTGTCCTACAATTATATTTGTAAAAATCAAAATGTTTTGTACTTGCCTTTAGAATAAGCCATGTCGCCAGTTGTTGATTCCTCAAGTTTGTCATTAATAATAGCAAATTCTGTCCTGGTTATGGCGGCTATTTTTTCATCGTCTCCGTAGACTTCACAGTCGACAGTGATTATCCTTGAACCCCTTTTGATGACCTTGGCCTTGGCGTAGATGTAGTCCGTTGCCATAAGGGGTCTTAGGAAGTGGCTTGTCATGGATAGGGTTGGGGCTGTATATTTTTTGGCTGAAGCAATATAACCAGAAGCATTATCAGCAAGGGTCATTAAGACTCCACCGTGGACGGCATTTAATTCATTTAGGAAATTTTTTTCCATCTTGCACCTTAAAATAAGGTTGTCTTCGTCTATTTCTCTTAATTCTATATCAAATTGATCACTAAAACTCATATTAACTCCTTTAATCTATATAATTATATGATTTTTGGAAAATCTTTCATTCTTTTATAAAGAAAAGATGAATAATTTCCTTAAATAGTATAAAATGTATAGGTAAGGAGCGTTTATGAAGAAAAAATTTTTTAGAATATTCTTAAGCCTAACCATGGCCTTGGGCCTTGTGGCTTGTTCAAATAATAAAGATATGGAAGAAATTTCAATCAAGTCTGTTACAGATTTAATAACTAGGATTGATAATTACCAAAAACACAAGGAAGAAGAACAAAGACTGGCCGAAGAAAAGGAAAAAGCAAAAAACCAAGAAGTAAGCAAAAAAGAAGTCAGCAAGGAAGATTTAGAGGAAAGGGCAAGAAAGGAAGTTGCCGAGGAAATTAAGAAAAAACCTGAAATAAAAAAGGTAAAATTAAAAGCCTTTGGTGACATCATGGCCCATATGGCGCAAATTCAGTATGCCTACAACAAGGGCGGCGGAGAATATGATTTCTCTGATCAATTTACCTATCTAAAAGATTTTGTAAAAGATTCAGACATTTCCATTGGAAACTACGAGACAACCACTAACCCAGACTTACCAGTAGCCGGTTTTCCAAGATTTAATGTGCCAGCGGCCTACTTAAAAAACCTAAAAGAAACTGGTTTTGATATAGTTTCGACAGCCAACAACCACTCTATGGATACAGAGCTTGATGGAGTTTTTTCTACTATGGAAGCAGCCAAAGAAGCAGGTCTTGATTATGTTGGGTCTTTCAAAGACAAGTCAGATAGGATTTTATTTAAAGAAGTAAATGGAATTAAACTCGCATTTTTGGCATATACTTACGGCTGTAATGGTAGGGAAAATTTAATTGTCCCAAGGGAAGAAGTTGAAAATCTCGGTTATTTATCAGATGAAGACCAAATTAAAAAGGATATTAGCAGGGCCAAGGCCCAGGGAGCGGACTTTGTGATTGTCTATCCACACTGGGGAATCGAGTATCAATCCATGCCAAATGAGGCCCAAATTACCTTAGGAAGAAAAATGATAGACTGGGGAGCAGACCTTGTAATAGGAAACCACCCACACGTGGTCGAACCTGTTGAAATTTATCAATCAGAAGATGGGAGAAAAGGGCTAATTGCCTATGCTCTCGGCAATTTTATTTCCAACCAAAATTATGAAAACAACAAGGATATCAGGACAGAACACTCACTATCCCTTGAAATTGACCTAGAAAAAGACCTAACAAGCGGCAATAAAAAAATTGCTAATGTAAAGCTCCATCCAATTTGGGTTGGGACTTATTACAATGACTATGGAATTTTAATCAAAAACCACCTAACAGAGGACTTCTTGGAAGGCGGAAAGTACTATGATTTGGTAAATGAAAGTCAAAGGGCAAGGATAAAACAGGCCCACGATATGACACTAGAAATTGCAAACACAGGAGTTGAATGATGGTAAATTTTGAATTAAATATTCTAAATGCCATCCAAAATATGAGATCAACGCCCCTGGATAAGTTTATGGTGACAATCTCATCTGCTGGCAATTTGTCACTAATTTGGATAGCCTTTATATTTATATTTTTAGCAGCCAAAGAATTAAAAAAACAGGGGAAAATCATGGTTCTAGCCTTTGTCCTAAATATTTTGCTAGTAAATATCTTAGTTAAAAACCTAGTAGCAAGACCAAGGCCCTATGATGTGGTAAATTTCACCAATCTTTTGGTCCACAAATTATCAGACAATTCTTTTCCATCAGGTCACACTTCCTATGCTTTCACTTTTGCGACAATTGTGACCTTGCTAAATAAAAACAAGGCCCTAAAAATATTTACAAATGTCCTGGCAGCCTTGATTGCCTTTTCAAGATTATATCTCTATGTCCACTTCCCAACAGACGTCCTAGCAGGGGCTGTTTTTGGAATAATTATAGGGATATTGTCAATAAAAATATACAATTCTAAAAAATATAGGGAAATAAAAACAAAATATAATTTACACTGGGCATAAATTGTTGTATAATATATAGGTAAGCAATTTACGCCGGTGTGTCGGAACTGGCAGACGAGATAGACTCAAAATCTGTTGTCCTCCGGGGCGTATGGGTTCGAGTCCCATCACCGGCACCAAAGAGAAAAGCGTTGGTATATCCAGCGCTTTTTTGTTGAAAAATTATTAATAATTTGTGTGGTTACTTATTAACTTTATATTATTCATATTTATATTATTATCTTTAAAGCCAGCTTTGATACCCCTCTTAAAGCCTGCTTTATGACCCCCTTAAAGCCTGCTTTAATATGTATAAAAGTCTGCTTTCATATGATTTGAAATTACTAGAATTTTTGCAAAGAAAAAAGCAAGGCTGGCATCCTTGCTTTTTGTGATTCGTATGAATCTGATTTCCTTTTTTCTTGTCTCTAAACACACCTATACTGATAACAGTTAGGAGGTGAGTTTATGGATAGACTATATTCCTTTTTATTGTCTGTTGTGGTTGGCGTGACTACTCACTACGTCATCAAGTGGTTAGACAGACATTTAAATAGTGATAATTAACCCAAATAAAAAAGCAAGGCTCGTCTCCTTGCTTTTTTACGTGAATCTTATGGATTCTATATTCCTTTTACTCAAGTTTATTATACTACTAGTTTTATTCAATATTTTTCTGTTTCCTCTAAGTTTTGAAAGAAAAAACTAATCAAGTATTATTTTCTCAAGGAGTTATTTATGAAAAATTCTAATAAATGTCCAAAATATGGGTCAAGTGATATTATCAAAATACCTGGCCATGCTGGAGCCTATGGAACTGGCAATAATATTATGGTTGGTATGACTACAATATCTGCTGTCCCTGTTGATAGGTATCTTTGTGCTAGTTGTGGATATTCTGAAGGATGGATAGATACTGATAATATTCAAAAAATCGAGAAAAAGTTTAAAGATTAATAATTTTTTTAAGGGAACATTCGTAGATGTTTCCTTTTTTTCTTTAAAAATTTTCCAATATAAGTTATACTATAAGGTAGGACAGAGTTTTAAAACTATTTTGTATAGTTAAGGAGATATAATGAAGAAAACTGTTATGTTGATTGATGGGTCGAGTTTGATCTTTAGGGCTTTTTTCGCCCTGCCAAACCTATCCAACAATGACGGAGTTATGACTAATGGCGTTTATGGTTTTTTGACCATGTATAGGAACGCCTTTGATAAATACAAACCAGATTATGTCCTTGTTGCCTTTGATAGGTCGTCTAAGACCTTTAGGAATGACGAGTACAAGGATTATAAGGCCAATAGGGATAAGACTCCAAATGAGCTTTCCTATCAGTTTGGGATATTAAAAGACGTCCTTGATTCTATGGGGGTCAAGTACACTGACCTTGATGGTTTTGAGGCCGATGATATAGTCGGTACTTATGCGGAAATGGCCAAGGAAGCTGGAGATAGGGCTGTTCTTATCACAGGTGATAGGGATTATTTGCAGCTTGTGGATGATGATGTTTTGGTTTATCTGACTAAAAAAGGCGTGTCAGATACTGTGGAATACACTGTAGAGAAAATTGAGGAAGAATACGGAATCACTCCTAAGCAGCTTATTGATGTCAAGGGTCTTATGGGAGATAAGTCGGATAATATTCCTGGAGTTGATGGGATTGGTGAAAAGCGTGCCCTAGATTTCATTAGGAAGTACGGATCAATCGAAAATCTCTATGACAACTTGGATGATATTTCTGGTAAAAAAACCAAAGAAAACCTTGAAAATGGTGAAGCTGTCGCTTATATGTCCAAAAAAATTGGCACAATCGTAACCCACGCACCAGTGGAGTTTGAATACGACGACCTAGCCCTTGGTGAGCCAGATATTCCTGGCCTTAGGGAGAAATTCTCCAAACTTAATTTCAACAAATTTTTGGAAGAACTTGATGGCGGTTCGGCTGAAACACCAAGCAAGGAATTTACTTACAAGATAAGCGAGGAATTAAAAAAATTAATCGATTCTAGCAAAAAAAACAAGGAAATTTTCTTTAAGTCGGTTTACAATGGGGAAAATTATATCCATTCTGAAATCTATAGACTAGCTATAAAAAGTAAGGATACTGACGTTTATATAGTTGAACCTGAAAAAATTAAAGATTTAAAAGAAGTTTTTGAAGACGAATCAATTAATAAAGTTTCCTTTGATATTAAGGAAGAAATGGTCCTTTTAGATAAGCTTGGTATTGACCTAATTGGTCCTTACGATGACCTAATGCTCATGCACTATTTAATTGACCCATCCAGGTCTTCTTATGATTTGAAGCTTCTAAGCCAGTCTTATTTGGCCTACGAACTTGACATCGACGAGACTTTAATTGGCAAGGGGGCTAAGACTAAAAAATACGCTGATGTCAACCAAGATGACTTAAGTATACTCTTAGCATCCAAGGTTAATGCCATAGAAGATGCCAAGGATAAGGTTTTTAAAAACCTAGCTGAATATGAAATGGTAGATCTATATGAAAATATAGAGAAGAAACTTGCAAAAGTCCTCGCTTCTATGGAAATAATTGGCTTTGGCACTGATAGGAAAATCCTAGAAGAAATCAAGGCCCAACTTGATCAGCAAATCGAAGAACTTACCCAGGATATTTATGACTTGGCTGGTAGCGAATTTAATATAAATTCTACCAAGCAATTAGGAGAAGTTCTATTTAAGGACCTTGAGCTTCCTGTTATAAAGAAAACCAAGACTGGCTTTTCAACAGATGCCAGTGTCCTAGATAAGTTAAGGGACAAGCACCCTATTATAGAAAAAATTGAAAGATATAGGGAAACTTACAAACTTCGTTCTACCTATATAGAAGGCCTCGAAAACGCCATCGACGAAGATGGTAGGATTAGGTCAACCTTTAGGCAAAACATTGCCTCAACTGGTAGGTTATCAAGCCAAGAGCCAAATCTTCAAAATCTTCCAATCAAAACTGACGAAGGCAGGGCCATTAGAAAGGCCTTTAAGGCAGGCGAGGGCAAGGTTTTAATCGATGCCGATTATTCACAAATTGAATTAAGAATCTTGGCGAGTCTGTCAGATGATAAAAATATGCAAGATGCCTTTAACCATGGCATAGACATCCACACCCAGACTGCTTCTGAAGTTTTCCACACCCCACTTGGTGAGGTCACAAAACTTCAAAGATCAGAAGCTAAGGCGGTAAATTTCGGTATAATCTATGGTATAAGTGACTATGGCCTATCACAAAACCTAAATATTCCAAGGGCTAGGGCCAAGGATTATATAGATAAGTATAAAAAATCCTACCCACAAATCAAGGAATACATGGACAATGTGGTAAAACTTGCTAAAGACCAAGGCTATATAGAAACTTTATTTAAAAGACGTAGGTATGTACCAGAAATTTCTTCGAGAAATTTCAATGTCAGAAGTTTTGGTGAAAGGATTGCCCTAAATACACCAATCCAAGGTACAGCTGCTGATATTATAAAGATAGCCATGATAAAAACCTACGAAAAACTCAAGGCAGAAGGCCTTGATGCCAAAATCATCCTCCAGATCCACGACGAAATAATCATTGAATCTAGTGAGGAAGATAAGGAGAAGGCTCACGATATCCTTAGGGAATGTATGGAAAATGCAGCAGATCTCAAGGTAGATTTGCTAGTAGATATTGGTTTTGGAGAAAGTATGTATGAATCCAAATAAAATTGTAATCACAGGCACAATCGGGTCTGGCAAATCTGCTGTAAGCGAGATTGTAAAAGATTTAGGCTTTAAGGTCATAAGTGCCGATGAAGTTAATAAAAAACTTTTAGAAGAAGGTGGGGAAAATTACGAAGCTATCAAGGCCGACCCCTTCTTTAGAAAGGCCTTTGATGGTGGGAAGTTAGATAAAAAACACCTGGCAAAAATGATTTTTTCTGCCCCAGACCTTATGAAAAGGCTCAATTCTATAAGCCATCCAATAATTATAAGGGAAATAGAAAGGAAAATTGAAGAGACAGATGAAAAAAATATCTTTATTGAAATTCCACTTTTCTATCAAATGTCAGTGAGATTTCCTGCTGACTTGGTTTTGTTTGTAGAAACTGATAAAAATATCCAAGCCCAAAGGCTTGCCAAAAGAGATGATATTGGTGGGTTTTATGCTGAATCAAAAATCAGAAACCAAGAAGCACTAATGGGACCAAGGGATGGCAGGGAAATTGTAATAAAAAATAACACCAGCCTCGAAGACCTAAGGGAAAATGTAAAAAATATCCTAAGAAGGGAGAAAATTTATGAAAGTAATTAAATGGTTTGGAAAACTTATAGGTTTTATCCTCCTTGCCATCCTAATTTTATTTGTAGTTTGCTACGGGACTATAGCCTACCAAACATCAAGGACAAGGATAAGCTACCAAGATGAGATTTATAAGTCATCTGAAAAATATAACGTAGACCCACTCTTAACAGCAGCTATAATCAAGGTAGAATCAGACTTTGATAAGGATGCCCAAAGTCACCAAGGCGCCCAAGGTCTAATGCAACTTCTAGACGAAACTGCATCCCATGCAGCAGAGTTAACCGGCAAAGAATTTTACCCAGATAAGTTATCTGACGTTGAATATAATCTTGATTTAGGTGTCGCTTATTACGATTACCTTTATAGGTACTACAATAATAGGGACTTAGCCCTTGCAGCCTATAATGGTGGTGTAGGAAATGTTGACAAATGGATAAAGGAAGGAATTCTTGACCCTAACAATCCAGATGTTTTAAAGATTCCTTTTGAAGAAACTAGGCAATATGTAACCAAAATTAACGCAAATTATGATGTCTATAAGAAATTTTACAAAAATGGATTGCCTAGTGAGAAGAGAATGGCTGATTTAAAGCAATTAGCCTTTGACAACTTTATGGTATTTATAGAAGATATTTTTGCAAATCTTAAATAAACCATTGAGAAATTTCCCGATATAATTTATAATAGAAGTATCGGGAAGAAATTTTTTAAAGAAGGAGAAATTTATGGCAGCTAATACTGTGACATTTGCCCATGGTGTTAAGATGGAAGAATACAAAGAACTTTCAGAAAACAGCAGTCTTCATACTGCAGCTATTCCAAAGCTTGTAACCATTCCACTTACCCAACACATAGGTGCACCAAGCAAATGCAATGTAAAGAAAAATGACGAAGTTGCTGTAGGAGATCTTTTAGGATCTGCAGTAGGTAACTTCTCAGCAAATATCCACTCCTCAGTAGCAGGAGTTGTAAAAGATGTAATCGATATACAAAGTGCCTCAGGCAAAAACTGTAAGGCAGTAGTAATCGATACAGAAGGTTTCGACCAAGAAGTTCAATATACTGAGCTAGAAAACGTAAACTTAAGCTCAGAAGAAATTGTAGCCAAGGTTAAAGAGGCAGGAATCGTTGGTATGGGTGGTGCAGCTTTCCCAGCTCACATTAAATATTCACCAAATAAACCAATCGATACTGTTATAGTAAACGGGGCAGAATGTGAACCTTACATAACTTGCGATGATTACATAATGAAAAATTATCCTTTACATATAATAAAAGGACTCATCCAAGTAATGAAGGCTGTAAATGCAAAAGACGGCGTAATCGCCATAGAAAATAATAAGCCACAAGCCTACAAAACTATGACAGAAGCCCTAGCGGAATTTGCTAAGTCAAATAAATTTGACGGCACAATTAAAGTTGCAAGCCTTGAAACCAAATACCCACAAGGTGATGAAAAAAGACTTATAAATGCAACCCTCAAAAGAGAAGTCCCATCAGGCGGTCTTCCAATGGACGTAGGAGCAGTTGTATCTAACGTTTCAACTGTAAATGCTATTTATGAAGCACTTTTTATGGGAAAACCACTTTATGAAAGAATTCTTACAGTAACAGGTAGGACTGTTAAAAATCCACAAAATATGGTAGTAAGAATCGGCACAAGTTTTAACGACCTTATCGAAGAAGCCGGCGGTGCGGAAGAAATCGCAAAGGTTATAAACGGCGGACCTATGTGTGGTATAGCCCAACCTGACTTAAATAAACCAGTAGAAAAAGCTACAAACTGTATCCTAGTATTTGATAGCAAGGATGCCTTTATAGAAGATCCAACACCATGTATCAGATGTGGTAGGTGTGTAAGTGTATGTCCAGTATTCTTACTTCCAAACTACATCCACAAACATGCCCTAGATGGTAGGTTCGAAAAGGCAGATGAAGAAGGTGCACTCGACTGTATAGAGTGTGGATCTTGTTCATTTGTTTGCCCAGCCAGAAGACCACTAGTTGAGGCTATCAAGTTTGCTAAGAGACAAATAAGACAGGCAGGAAAATAGGGGGAAATATGGAAAATAATAAACAATTATTAGTAACAGCTTCTCCACATATTAGGAGTAAAAGAACAGTCGCAAATGACATGCTCGATGTTATCATTGCACTTTTACCTGCTGGCGCTGTTTCTGTTTACTACTTTGGTTATAGGGCTTTAGTTCTTATCTTAGCATCTGTGATCACTTGTGTATTAGCTGAGACAATCTTTAATAAATGTATTAAAAAAGAAAACACAATCAAAGACCTATCAGCAGTTGTAACAGGTATCTTACTTGCCTACAACGTGCCATTTACACTTCCAGTATGGCAACTTGTAATAGGATCAGTATTTGCGATAGTAATTTGTAAGATGCTCTATGGTGGTATCGGTCAAAACATTGTAAACCCAGCACTCGGTGCAAGAGCATTTTTGATGGCATCTTGGTCATCAACCATGACAAACTTTGTACCAACAGAAAGAGTAGCAACCTTAAAAACAGTTAGCGACGTATCAATGCTAAGTGCGGCAACACCACTTTCTAATCCAAAAGCCTACACAATTATGGACTTATTTATTGGTCACATCCCAGGCTGTCTTGGTGAAATAAGTGCCCTAGCCCTTTTACTCGGTGCATGCTACCTATTAATTAGAAAAGTAATTCACATAAGAATTCCATTAGTATACATACTAACAACTACCCTAATCCTTGCAATTTTTGGGGATAAGGTAAATCTAGATTATATACTTAAAAACATCCTATCAGGTGGTCTAATCCTTGGTGCCTTCTTTATGGCAACAGACTACACCACAGCCCCAATCACACCTAAAGGACAAATCGTATTTGCCTTTGGTTGCGGTTTATTAACAGCAGTCATTAGACTTTGGGGTGGATATCCAGAAGGTGTTTCTTATTCAATCTTACTAATGAATCTCCTAGTACCTGTTATTGAAAAACACACTAGGGACAGGATTTTTGGTAAGGCCAAGGCAAAAAAAGGAGCTAAAAATGAATAATAGTTTAAAATTAGGTTTTAAATTACTTTTAATCACATCAGTTACAGCCCTAGCCCTTGCCTTTACAAACAATATGACTAAGCCAATCATAGAGGCTCGCCAACAAGAAGAGCTCAAAGAAAGCTTGGCAGTAGTATATAAGGCAGATAGCTATGAAGAGCTAGATGTTGAAAAACCAGACGTTGTAGAAGCAGTTTACAAGGCAAGCAGTGCTGAAGGTGACGGATATGTTTTCCAAATCAACTCGCCAGGTGGTTATGGTGGTGACATTGAATTTTTAATCGGTGTTGACAAAGACCATAACATAACAGGTTTTGCTCCTCTAAACCAATCAGAATCAGCAGGTTTTGGTGCTGAAATGGAACAAGATTATTTCAAACAGGGAATGGTTGGAGTAAACATGGACCAAGAAGTTAAGGCAAGTGCAGCAGGCGGAGAAAATGAAATAGTTGGCATCTCAGGTGCGACAATTTCAACATCTACTATCTTAAGAGGTATCAACGCCGCAAGAGAAGTACTTACTAGCTTAGAATAGGAGATATCATGGAAAAACAAAAAGATAAAAAACCAAAGGTAAATTACGGCAAAATATTTACCGACGGTATAATTAAAAACAACCCTGTCCTAGTACAGATGGTTGGTATGTGTTCAGTACTAGCTATATCTTCATCATTAATTAATGCTGTTGGTATGGGTATATCTGTAACATTCGTACTTGTGATGAGTAACTTAGTTATATCATTACTTCGTAATTTCATCTCAGATGAAATCAGAATCCCATCATTTATCGTAGTAATAGCAGGCTTCGTAACTATAGTTCAAATGCTAATAAAGGCTTATGCTCCAGCTCTTGATAAGAGTCTAGGTATCTTTATTCCACTTATAGTTGTAAACTGTATAATCCTTGCCCGTGCTGAAGGTTTTGCAAGCCAAAACGGTCCAATCCCATCAATAGTAGATGGTATCAGCCAAGGTCTTGGTTATACAATAGCTATATCAATCCTAGCTTTCTTTAGGGAATTATTAGGATCAGGAACACTTTTTGGCATGCCAGTTATTCCAGAAGGATACACCATAGGCTTCATGCTTCAACCAGCATCATCATTTATAGTCCTAGGTCTAATCTTTGGAGCCTTCCATGCTATAATGAATAAGAAAAAGAAAGTTGATTAGGAGTTATTATGGCAGAATTATTTAAAATTATAATAGCAACTATATTTGTATCAAACTATGTATTAGGACAATTCTTAGGTATCTGTCCAACCCTCGGTGTAACCAGCAAGGTTGAAACCGCAAGGGGTATGGGCTTTGCAGTAATCTTCGTAATAGTACTTGCAACAGTTATTACTTGGTTTATCCAACACTACATACTAGAAGTTTTTAATGTTCAATACCTACAGACAGTTGTCTTTATCTTGGTAATAGCAACCCTTGTTCAATCAGTAGAAACAGTAATGAAGAAATCCATGCCAGCTCTTTACGGCGCACTTGGTGTATATCTTCCACTTATTACTACAAACTGCGTTGTACTAGGTGTAGCTATAAAAGCAATCGACCTATCATACAACCTTGTAGAATCAACAGTTTATGCCTTTGCAGCATCAATTGGTTTTATGTTAGCAATCATGATCCTTGCTTATCTAAGAGAAAAAATCGAATATAACAAAATACCTGAGTCATTTAAGGGAGCTCCAATGTCTCTTATAACCCTAGGTCTAATGGCTATAGCCTTCATGGGCTTTGCAGGTTTAGCATAGGAGGTAAGAATGGAAAATTTATTATTGCCGGTAGCAATACTTGCTATAATGGGCTTTATCTTTGCGATTGCCCTAGGCTTTATTTCACAAAAATTTCACGTAGAAAAATCAGTTAAAGAAGCAGCAGTTAGGGAATGCCTACCAGGTGCTAACTGCGGTGCTTGTGGATTTCCTGGTTGCGATGGTCTTGCAGAAGCAATCGCTAAGGGAGAAGCTCCTGTAAATGGTTGTGCCATTGGTGGTGCAAGTGTAACAGCAGCGGTAGCTGCAGCTATGGGTGTTGAAGCGACAGGTGCAGATGATAGAAAAGTTGCCCTAGTACATTGTAATGGTACTTGCGAAGCAGCCAAGGACCAATATAAATACCAAGGTCTTGAAGATTGTAGGGTACAAATCGCACTATTTGGTGGTAAAAAAGCCTGTGATTATGGTTGTATAGGTTGTGGTACATGCGAAAAAGCTTGTCCATTTGATGCAATCCACATCATAAACGGCGTTGCCAAAGTTAATAGAGATAAGTGTGTAGCTTGTAAAAAGTGTGTGGAAGTATGTCCAAAACACATTATTGACCTTGTACCATTTAAGCAAAAACAAGCGGTTCTTTGCTCATCACATGATAAGGGCAAGGACGCAAGGGGTAAATGCTCTAATTCTTGTATAGGTTGTACAATCTGTGCTAAGACTTATCCAGAAGCCTTTGAAATGGATAACTTTTTATCTAAGGCAGTTCATATTGACGAAATCGATCAAGAATTGCTAAAGACAGCTTGTGAAAAATGTCCAAATAAATGTATAACTATCTTTGAATAAAATTTAAAGAAGACCCTTCGGGGTCTTTTTTTATTGGCCAAAAACCATATAATATAACCATGATTATTTTATAAAATATTAAAATAGATATAGAGGTTATTATGAAGATAAGAAAAGGAGATATAATTGTAATTGTTGGCCTGATTTTTTTAAGTTTTGGCCTGAATTTTGCAATTGATAAGATGACTACAGGATATGAGGGAGATATGCTTGTAGTAGAACAAGATGGAAAAGTCATTAAAAAACTCCCTATGGATAAGGATACAGAATACGTGGTTAATTATGGAGGCCATTACAATAAAATTGTTATTAAAAACAAGAAAGCATTTATAAGCGAGGCTGACTGCCAAGACCAGATTTGTGCCCATATGCACCCTATAGAAAAGGAAGGCCAAACAATTATCTGCCTGCCACATAGGTTGTTTTTGGAGCTTGAAAGCCATAAGGACAAGAAAAAAGATGACGATGCAATAGATAAGGTGGTGAACTAATGGGTAAAAATATCAAAGATTTAACTAATATGGCGCTTTTGGTGGCCCTTGCCCTAATAATTTCACTTATTGAACTACAAATCCCTGTTCCTGTGCCAATACCAGGTGCAAAACTTGGACTTTCAAATATAATAATACTAGTAAGTCTTTATTTTTATGGATTTAAGGCAAGTCTCACCATAGCACTTTTAAAAAGTTTTATGTTGGTATTGATAACAGGGGCTGTGACTTCGTTTTTCTACTCAGCAGCAGGTGCGATTCTTTCATCAATCGCTATGGCAATCGCCTTAAAGTACCACGACCGCTTATTTTCTTTTATTGGTGTAAGCGAAATAGGAGCCTTTGCCCACAACCTAGGACAAATTATAGTTTCAGCTATCATTATGGAAAATATCAAGATGTTTACTTATTTTCCAGCCCTAGTTTTGGTCGGCACCTTTAGTGGATTTTTTGTAGGACTTTCTTCAAACTTTATTATAAAGCATATGAAAAAAATAAAGATCGGAGAAAATGTTTAAATGAAACAAACTATCAAGGATATGAAGCTTATAGATAGGCCTAGGGAAAAACTTATAAAGTTGGGCCACGACAGCCTGAGTGAAAAGGAGCTTCTTGCCATAATTATATCAACTGGGACAGATAAGAAAAATGCCATTGACCTTGCTGAGGAAATACTTGATACCTTTAGTGAGGAGGCTCTTTTAGAAATAGAAGTCGAGGAGCTTACAAAAATAAATGGGATTAAAGAGGCCAAGGCTTCAAAGATTATAGCAAGCCTTCAACTAGGCAAGAGGATTAAGGAAAATATCTTAAATAAGGAAAAATATAAGATTAGCTCAAATGAGGATGCTTATAAATATATAAAAGACACCATCAGCCTTAAAGACAGGGAATATTTTTATACAATCCTTCTTAATAATAAAAATGAAGTTATTTCCAAGGAACTTATTTCAATTGGAGACTTGTCTTCTTCAATAGTTAATCCTAGGGAAGTCTTTAAGCCAGCCATAAAAAAGTCTGCCAAGTCAATGATTTTGGCCCACAACCATCCATCGGGCAATCCTAGCCCTTCAAAGGCAGATTTATTAATCACCCACAGGCTGATAGATGCGGGAGAAATCCTTGATATCAACGTCCTTGACCACTTGATTATTGGCCACGGATCTTATGTAAGTTTAAAAAAAGATAATTATATTTAGGAGTTTAGGATGAAATTTAAAATGATTGCTACAGACTTTGCCATAGACCTTGGCACTAGCAATATTTCAGTATATAAAAAAGGCGAGGGCCTTATAATAAATGAGCCTTCAAGCCTGGTTCTTGATGAAAATCACACCAAGGTAGAAGCTGTTGGCCAAAAGGCTAAGGATATGCTTGGTAAAACCCACGAGGATATACAAGTTGTAAAGCCAATCAAAAACGGAGTTATAACTGATTTTAATCTCACAGAAGCCATGCTCAATTACTTTTTTGATAAGGTGAATCCTGGCTTTAGCCTAATCCAACCAAGAGTTGTGATTGTTGTCCCATCTGGTATTACAGATATACAAAAAAGAGCAGTTGAAGATGCTGCCCTTCATGCAGGCAGCAGGGATATTATCCTTGTTGATGAATCGCTTGCAGCAGCCTATGGGATGAACCTTTCCCCAGATGAACCTAGGGGGATATTAATGATAAATATGGGTGCCGGCACAAGCCAAGTTGCGGTTATTTCACTAAATGGAATAGTAGTTTCTGCCACAATGAACAAGGGCGGTGACTACCTAGATGAAAAAATTGTTGATTATTTTAGGGAAGAAAAGAACCTTGAAATCGGCAAAAATACTGCAGAAGAGGTTAAGATTAACCTTGCATCACTAAAGATAAAAGATGGCAACAACCAGATGGAAGTAAACGGCAGAGACCTTCTAGATGCTAGACCAAAGACTGTAAGTGTAAGTTCTAGCGAGTTAGTTTCTTGCATCCTTCCTTTTGCAGACGAAGTTTGTGAAATGGTCTTAGTAGCCCTTGAAAAGACACCACCAGAAATATCCTCAGATATCAGAAGAGATGGCTTTGCCCTTTCTGGATCCTTGTCAAAGCTTGCTGGACTTGCCGAATATATAGAAAAGAAAATCGGTCTAAAATCCTATCGCTCAGAAGATCCAGGCACAGATGCAATCCTAGGAGCGGGATTAATTCTAGAAAATCCAGATAAGTATTTAAAATATCGTAAGTAGGTAAATATGGCATATAAGAGAGTAAAAAAAGATAAAAAACCTTTCATATTTACAGTTGTAGGCCTAGGTCTGCTCATACTTATTTCAAGCCAAAGTGAAACTATATCACAAACAGGATCAAACCTTGCAAATACAATCCTAAGACCAATTGAAAAAGTGACTTACTCTATATCATCTGCTATGATTGAGCAGGTTGAAAGGACAATTGGATCTAAGGAAACTCGTGAGCAAGTATTGAAACTTGAGGCAGACAACAGGTCACTTGTAATGGAAAATGCGAGACTTTTAGCAACTATAAATAGGGAAGAGTTTTTAAAAGACGAAGCAGCTGCGACAAATGGCACAGAAAATAAATACATTAAGGCCAAGCTTATAAACACAGATGTTAATGCAATGACAACTCATTTTACAATCGACAAGGGAGCTGTGGATGGGATTGAAAAAAACGACATCATTCTTCAAGCTGTTGGAGATAGCAAGTTCTACACAGGACTTGTTGGTAAGGTCACAGAAGTATATAAAACTACAGCCAGGGTTGAAACCTTAAATTCAAATGAAAATGACGTTTCTTTTGTAAATGCAAATTCTGGTGACTATGGTGTGATTGATGTTTTCAATAAAAACACCATCCAAGGCTTTATGATTGATCTTGAAAGCAAGATTAACGAAAAGGACATACTCCTAACAAGTGGTCTAGGCGGAATTTATCCTTACGGAATCTACATAGGTAGGGTTGCTACAGTAACAATGAGTGAGGACTCCCTAAGAAAAAATATCACTATCAAATCACCTGTTGATTTTTCACACTTGTATAGGGTCTTAGTATTGAAACACGACGCGACTTATTCGATTGATAAAAAACCTGTAACTAAGGAGAAAAAGCAAGAGGAGGGCGAAATCTATGAATAAATTTAAAAGCTTTTTAATTTTATTAATAAGTTTTATTTTACAAACCTCAATCTTTGCTAAAATTGATATCATAGGGGCAAATGTAAACATTCTTATTCCTGCAACCATAGCCTTATCCCAAATTTTGCCAAACAGAACTGGAAGGCTAGGGGGTCTTTTAGTAGGCCTCTTTGAAGACTTTCTATTTTCAAGCCTAGTAGGAGTGAGGGCCCTTTCTTACTACCTAATAGGGGTTGTTTCTTCGGGAGAATTTATAAAGGTATCAAAAGACAAGCAGGCAGGACTAATTGTTTGTGTCTTAGCAACTATTTTTAACTTCCTGTTAGTGAATGGTATCTACTATATTTTTGGCAAGAGTTTAAACTCAATAACTGGTTATTTTGGCCTTGAAATCCTGGTAGAAGCAATTTTTAATTCACTTATCTACTTAGTTTATTACATGCTTATCAAAAAGATAATGTATATACCAACCTATAGAATTTAGGGGATTTTATGAGAAATAAAAAGGAAAATAGATTTATTTTCATCCAAGTAGTTGTGGTGCTCGCTATTATCACCATCGTTTTTAGACTTTTTAATGTAATGGTTAACAAGGGTGATTATTACAGAGACTTATCCGATAATAGGAAAGTTAAAGAAGTCGACGAACTTGCAAGTAGGGGCAATATCTACGATAGAAACGGTAAAATCTTGGCCACATCTATACCATCCTTCGCAGTTAAGCTCTATAAAGATGAGTTGATGAGCTTGGATGAAGATAAAAGAATAGAATTGATCTCAAACTTGGTTGATATCCTTGAAGAAGATGGAGTCAACTATACTGAAGATTTTAGTATAAAATTAAACACTTTTAAATATAAAAAGGACTTAGACTACTTCAAGAAAAAAGAAATGCCAATCGAAGATGTGGTCCACAAGTTAATAGAAAATGACCTTATAGAAGAGTTTTTACTTTCTACTTATGAAGAAGATGGAATTAAGTATGAAACCTTAAATACAGCCATTCTTGCACTTAAAAAGAGGGGGATAGATGTGCCAGCTCACATAAGTCAGGAAAATGGTAAGCTCAAGGTAGAATATAAGAAAAATTATGAGAAAAAACTTGCCAATATAGGTCACAAAAAAGACGACGACCCTATAGACGTAATCCTAGAATCAGTCGGTGAAGATAGGTCGGTTTTACTATCTATCCTTCAAAATTCACACGCAAGGCTACTTGCCTATAGGATTTTGGAAAGGCACAAGCTTTTAGGAAGCCTAACTATGGATGCCTATGCAATTAAAAGCGACCAGGACCTAGTTGAAAAAAAGGCTAGACTTCATAAGGTATTCAAAAAAATCACCCTTGACTCAAAGCCAAGTGACGATTTTTGTGAAATAGTAAAAAATTCTACAATCAAAGATGTTTTGGCATCGGCCATGGTAGATGATAAGGGAGCCTACATCATTCCTGCTAATATGCTCATAGAAGAGCTTGAAAACAAGGGGATTTATGCAAACTTTGAAACAGAAGTCATCACAGAAACCAAGGATGATAAGAACCAATATTCTGTAGATGTAAGGTTTAAAAACCCACAGGCAGGTTCTGCCATAGACGAACTAGCAAGACTTGCAGAAGAACATGACCTAATAAAGCCTTTAATTTTGTCAGAATATGTAAAATACATGGCTCAAAATGCCAATACAAGAAATAATATTTATCCAAATATAGATATAACAGAAGATGATCCAGACGACTGGAAATACACCTTTACTATAGATAAGAAAGATTTTTATACCCATTATGCCAATAAAGATAGGGCAAATTCTACAAAGGAAACTGTAGATATACTTATGAATGAAAATGACGGACAAAAAATCTTAGAATACCTAAAGAAGGTAAATGGACTTGATTCTTATAGTGATGTTGAAGCTGTTGGGATATTAACTATCGACAATACTTTAAATAGGCAAGGTTCTTTTGGCTATAGACCAATAAATATTGTTTATAATCTCGATGAGTCAACAGTTTTAAAAATAGAAGAAAAAATTGATTCTGGATCAGGAGTTGTCGTTGAAACTATTCCAATCAGGTCTTATCCAAATAGAAACTTAGCAAGTCATGTTCTTGGCTACATGGGCCCAATTGCAACAAGCCAGGAAGTTGATAAGTATGTCAAAGAAAGAGCCTATCTGAGAGACGAAATTATTGGTAAAACTGGTATAGAAGAATCCTACCAAGATAACCTCAAGGGCAAAAATGGAAGGTCCTTAGTTACGGTTGACTCTTCTGGAAATAGGAGAGAGACCATTTCTCAAACCAAATCAGAACCAGGTGATGATGTCTATTTATCAATAGATGCTAAGCTTCAAAAACAAGCAGAAGATTCACTAGAAGGTGTTCTTAGGGCTCTTAGGGAGACAGGCTTATATGAATCAGAATATGGGTCTTTTAGACCATTTAAAATGGCTCCTCACGCTGAAAGTGGGGCTGTAGTTGTATCTAATGTTAAGACTGGGGAAGTCCTTGCTTTAGCCTCTTATCCAAACTACGATCCAAACTTATTTTCAACTGGTATTTCAACTTCCGACTGGGAAGCTCTTCAGGTAGAGGATAGCGAAGGTCCACTTGCTCCAAGGCCTATGTTAAATATAGCAACCCAAACAGCAGTAATGCCAGGTTCAACCTTTAAGCTAGTGACAGCACTTGCAGCCCTAGAAAAGGGCCTAGACCCACTTGCTATAAATAATTGTCATGGTTTTATGGAAATAGGTAATAGGAGATTTTCTTGCTTGATTTATACTGAAAGTGGTATGACCCACGGTGAGGAAAACCTATATGGAGCAATAAGAGATTCTTGTAACTACTATTTCTACACCCTAGCCCTTGGAGAAAATCCAGAAGATGGCGACACTCTTACAACCAAGCTAGAATTAAATGACATAAGGTTGGCTGCTGAAATGTTAGGTCTTGATGAGGAAACAGGAATAGAAATAAATATACCAAAAGAAGCTAAAGGTAATGTCCCATCAATTGGAAAGAAAGTTGAAGTAACCAAGTTAATGCTCAAAGACTACCTAGAAAAAAATCTTACTCTTTTTATTAAGGAAGGGGTCAAGAAAGCTAGGGATGAATACGAGCAAGATATTACAGATATAGTCAAATTTACAGATAATCCTAATGAATGGTCAAGAAAAGCGATTATAGACTTCTTTGATGAAAGAGGTTATGATGCCTTGATGGTTCCTGAAGGTCAAAGAGATGGACTTGCTGATACAATCAAGTACACATATCTAAATCAAGCTGTTTGGGATATTACAGATATGCTAAATATCGTAATTGGCCAGGGCCAAAACTCCTATACACCTATCCAGATGAACAGGGCTATAGCTACTCTAACTAATGGTGGTTATCTAAATAAATTCACCCTTATAAATAAGGTTAAAAACCACGATTCTGGTGAAGTTTTATTTGAAAATGTGCCAGAAAACGAGAAAATAGATATTAAGGATAAGAAATATCTTGAAGATATCAAATATGGTACCCTACTTGTTGCTCAGAAAAATGCTTTATTAAGTCAATTACCTATGGATATTGGTATAAAAACTGGTACAGCTGAGGTAGAGGGTAAAAACCCTGATGGCACAGACTATGATACCTATGCATGGATGGTAGGCTTTGCACCTTATGATAATCCAGAAATAGCAATATCTATTGTATTAACCCAAGGTGATACTTCCTACAATGCCTCTCCTATTATGAGAGATATTGTTGCTAGGTACTTTGATTTGAATGTTGAGATGATAAACGCAGAGCCAACCGCCAAAGACATCCAAGACCTTGGCGAATCAGCCAATGGTGGGGACCACAACCACGGACATTAGTAAGAGGAAATTATGCAAATATATCTAATAAATGGGAAAAATAGTATAGGTAAGACCGATTTTGCGGTAAACCTAGCAGAAAGACTTTCTGAAAATAAGATGGTCTTACTGACATCTCTTTTCAGGAGTGACCAATCAAATATTGAAGATTATTACAAAAAGGATGGGATGATAAGCTATGATATATCAGACTATTTTCTAGGTCTTTGTAGCTTGGATAAGGTAATTGTTGAAGAAAATCCTAACCTAAAATTCATCATTCCTCCACTTGTAGAGGATAAATATGATATTAGGGTTCAGGATGTATATAACCTTATAGATGAAGTAGATGCTGATATAATAATTCTAGATAATCTATATCTTGCAATCAAGGATGCAATAAAAATTGAAATCCTTGACAAAGATGATTTGGATAAGGATATTCATGCAGATTATTACTTTATTAATCGTTGTGATGAAGGTTTTGATCCAAGAACTATTAAAGAAAAACTCCTTAGTAAATCTGCGACTTACCTAGGTTTTGTAAAAGAAAATGACTATTTCAAAGATGTTATAGATAATCTTATGAAAGGCGAGGCAGAGCCAATAGGAGATTTAGGATTTTTCGAAAAAGTAAAGAGGATTTTTAAGAAGTGAAAGTTATTTTTGATGATAAAAAAGAAAAAATCCTTATGAGACAAAAAGACGGGAGAGTCATGGAAGTCATATTCTATGACTCTCTTCTTCATAATATCTACAGGGGGAAAGTCCTCAATAAAATTGATAGTCTGGGAGCATATTTTGTAGAAATATCCAAAGAGGAAACTTTATTCTTAAAATCAACCCTAAATTATAAAGTAGGGGATAACGCCATAGTTGAATATGTAAGAGAGCCAGCCAATGGCAAGCTAGGCCTAGGAAGCGAAAATTTTTCTATAGAAAATGAGGCCTACACTCTAACAAGATATCCTATTAGGAAAAGACCAAGACTTAAAAAAGGCAAGGTAAAAGATGATATTTTGTACAAAGAAATCTTAGCAGAAAAAGAAAGGCTTATTAATGAAGAGAAATTCCTACCGAGTCCAAAACTTTTGAGGGAAAATTCGATAAAGGAAAAATACCTAGAAGAATTCAAGGATTACGAGTTGAAAGATTTTGATATTAGAAATTCTAGAGACTTTGTAAAACTAGCTGACCAAATAAGAGAATCGGAAATTTCCTATAAGGATATGTCGATTATTATTGATGAACTTAAGACTTTGACAGTAATTGACGTAAATTCCGGTAGTAGAAAATCGAAACAGGGGAAGAAAGATTTTCTATTGAATGTAAATTTAGATTTAGTTGACTTTATTGCTTATAATCTCAAATTAAGAAATATTGGAGGCATGGTTGTTATTGATTTTTTAAGGTCAGATGGGGAAGAGATGATAAAAGAAAGTTTTAGAAAAGCAGCAGAAGCTTACGGTCTAGAGGCAGAAGTATTTGGTTTTTCCCAAATGGGACTTTTTGAAATATCAATAAAAAGAAGAGGCGATAGTTTGAAGGACAACCTTGCGAAAAGATCTTTACTTTTCTAGGTTAAATGCTTTTACTAAAGCCTCTTTTTCTTTTTTTGTTAGTTTTTTTATCCTTGCCTCAAGCCTAAGGCCAATAGATTTGCTATCGACTCTCTTGTAATAAACTAGGCTTACAGGTAGCCTTGACCTAGTGTACTTAGCACCTTTGCCTGAATTGTGGGTTTTAACCCTTTCTTTAACATCATTGGTATAGCCAGTATAGAGGGAACCATCCCCGCACCTTAAAATATAAACAAAGTGCATCAGGAAAATCTCTCGTTTAAGACCTGGTTAATGATGTCTACGTCAAAACCCTTGCTGGCAAGGTGTCTAAAAATCTTGGCCCTATTTTCATAAGAAAAGTCGTTTTTGATTTTTTTATCAGCAAAGAATCTCGCCTTTTCAGCTTCTCTTTCGTCAGAAATCATATAGATATAATCTTCTATTATATTATCATCGATGTGCTTTCTTTTTAGCATAAAGCGAATCTTACCCCTAGACCAGTTTGAAATCTCATCCTTATCCCTTATGTAGGACTTGACATAGGACTCATCATCCAAAAATCCATAGGAATCAAGATATTCAATAATTTTTTCTATTACATCTTCCGAAAACTTTTGTTCTTTAAGTTTTTGCCTAATTTCATAGGTTGATTTTTGCGAATAAGAAATCTTATTAAGGGCGAAATTTTTGGCCTTGTTAAACTCATCATTGGCTAAAATCAGCTTGTAGGTAGGAAAGTCAATTTCCTTATCAACTTCAAAGGCATTTTCGTGGTACATATCATAATCTACATAAAACTTCTCATTTGATATTGTAAGCCTAATTAAATTGTATTTGTCTGAATATTCTATATTTTCAATAATCATTTCATAGAAAGAATTGCATTATATACTAATGGAGCAACCATGGCTATAGAAATGACGATTGCAAATATTTTTAAAATTAATTTCCTTGTACTTTTCATAATTCACCTCTGTAGATATTTTACTACAAAGAATAGAAAAAGAAAAATTTTAAAAAATTTGCATTATTTTTAAATCCGTGGTATTATATTATTTGTCAGTAGGAATGACCTGGGCTAATAACTTAGGAAATCCTAAAAAAATAATTAAAAATATTTGACAAAAGTAAATAAAAGTTGTATACTTATATAGTCAGTATGAATAGTGAAGATACAAACGTGGTGGGTATAGTCCAGTTGGTTACGACACCTGGTTGTGGCCCAGGAGAGCGTGAGTTCGAATCTCACTACTCACCCCATGCGGGATTGGCGGAATTGGCAGACGCGCTAGACTTAGGATCTAGTGAGAATTTCTCGTGAAGGTTCGACTCCTTTATCCCGCACCAAATATTTAAAAGAAGCATTGGATTCCAGTGCTTCTTTTTTGTCGAAAAAATAAATTTACCAATCACTTACCGATAGGATTATTTTTAATAAATTTTAAAAAACTATCTTAATTTAGCCTTGAAAATTCTTTACGTTCATAAATGTTTTCACATCTTTATGGATCTTAAATTCATTTACAATTTAATAATTATTTGACACTATCTTTTATTTAACATAAAATAGACTTAACAGGGGAGCTTATAGCTGAGAGGAAGTTTTGACTTCGACCCTTTACTTGATACGGATAATGCCGGCGTAAGGAGTCTTTTTTTAATGTGCTAACCTTGCGGTTAGCTTTTTTTATTTGCTTTTCTGTGAGTATATTTTAAAGGAGTATTTATGAATAATACAAAACTTAAGAAATTAGTTCTAGCGTCTTTTTTAGTAGGGCTCGCAGTAGTAGGATCTACATTTTCATTTCCTGTCTTTTTTTCCAGATGTGCACCAGCCCAACATATAGTAAATATGTTTGCAGCAGTTACCCTAGGTCCTTTTTATGGAATAGTGATAGCCTTTGTTGCCTCAGTAATTAGAAATATGGCAGGCCTTGGAAGTCTAATGGCCTTTCCCGGTTCTATGTTTGGTGCCCTTCTTTGTGGAATAGTCTACAAAAAAACCAAAAACCTAACCTTGACTGCCTGTGGGGAAATCTTTGGCACATCTATCTTAGGTGGTCTTGCTGCCTACCCTGTTGCAGTCCTACTTATGGGGAAATCTGCTGCAGATATAGCATTTTATACCTACATCCTTCCATTTTTTGCATCAACAGCAGGTGGAACAATCATTGCTTGTATAATTTTAGCAAGGCTTAAGGACAGTAAATTTGTAAAAGAAATCTATAATTAAAAAGGAGAATAGTATGAAAACTTGTTTGACAATTGCAGGATCTGATTCATCAGGCGGTGCAGGTATCCAAGCCGACCTTAAGACTATGACCGTAAATGGAGTCTACGCTATGAGTGTTATCACAGCTCTTACTGCCCAAAATACCCAGGGAGTGACTGGCATCCTTGATGTAAGCCCAGAATTCATCACAGAGCAAATGGATGCAGTATTTACAGATATTTACCCAGATGCAATTAAAATTGGAATGGTATCTTCGCCAGAAATCGTAGAAGCAATCGCGGCTTCTCTTGAAAAATACAAGGCAAAAAATATAGTTCTTGACCCAGTTATGGTTGCCACATCTGGGGCAAAACTCTTAAAAGAAGAAGCCATGGATAGTCTAATTAATAGATTAATTCCACTTGCAGATGTAATTACACCAAATATTCCTGAAGGGGAAATCCTAGCGGGTATGGAAATTACAAATGAGAATCAAATGATTAAGGCAGCAGAAAAAATTGGCAAAAAATACGACTGTGCTGTCCTCCTTAAGGGCGGGCATAGGGTTAACGATGCCAATGACCTTTTGTATAGGGACGGAGAATTTAAGTGGTTTAGGTCTGAAAGAATCGACAATCCAAACACCCACGGGACAGGATGCACTCTTTCTAGTGCCATAGGAGCAAATCTTGCTAAGGGTTATGACATTGACCAAGCAATAGAAATGGCAAAAGACTACCTAACAGGAGCTCTAAGAGCTGGTTTAGACTTGGGCAAAGGCTCTGGTCCATTAATGCACAATTATAAAATAATTTAAAAAATAAACTAGCAAGATAATAAAAAATTACCTTGCTAGTTTTTATTTTGAGAAAAATTTCAAAGAGAAATCAATTAGTAATCATAACTATCTATATTTTTCATCCCAACTATGGTAGAATATTCATAAGATTTTGCAAGGAGCAGACATGAAAAAAGACCGAAGAGATTTGATTTTAAATGGAAATATTTACATGGCAATTGCTGTAATTTCCATTCCAATTATATTAAATAACTTTATCCAGCAATTATATTCATTAGCTGATGCCTTCTGGCTTGGTAAGCTAGGAACTGCAGAATTTGCAGCAACTTCCTTTACTTGGCCTGTTATTTTTTTGTTTAATTCCATAGGCATAGGCTTATCAATAGCTGCGATTTCCTTAATTTCCCAGCTAATTGGCATGGATAATGTAAAACTAGCCCAAAAATATAATGACACAATAATAAATATTTCACTTTATTTTTCTGTAATTTTTATGGTGGTGGGATATTTTACAGCCGAAGCTATTGTAACCATGATGGGAGCGACTGGGGACCTACATATATTTTCTGTGGAATATTTGAAATATTCTTATTTTGGGATACCCTTTATATTTTTATATTTTATTTACGCAGCAATTTTCCAGGCCCAGGGCAAAAACACAATTCCAACCATAATCAGTACAACTTGTGTAATTTTGAATATGGTTTTAAATCCATTTTTTATCTTTGATACTATTCCTATTTTTGGATTTACAGGTCTTGGACTTGGGGTAAAGGGTGCAGCCATAGCAACAGTTTTGACCCAGGCTTTGATGTGTCTATTTGGTTTTATACACCTAAGGACAAACAAGGATCTAATAAAATTAAATTATGAATCCCTATTTTATATCAAATGGGAAAAGCAAGTTGTTAAGAAAATTTATACTATAGCTACACCAGCAGTTATAGGACAAATGGGAACAGCAGCAGGGTTTATAATCCTAAATTCCTTTATCCAATCCTACGGAACAGACACAGTTGCGGCTTATGGTATGGTTAATAGGATTTCAGGCCTTCTAAATATACCGCCAGGTGGGATAGGCTCTGCAATTACAAGCATAATTGGCCAAAATATAGGCTCTGGCAATATAAAAAGAGTCAAGGAAACTTTCAAAAAGGCTTCTATAATAGTAGTAATTATGTCGATTATAATTGCTATTATAAGCTATATCTACAGGTTCCAAATCCTCCAATTCTTTATAGATGCACCACTGGATTCAACACTAATGAAGGAAGCTGATACCTACATGGCCTATACCTTAATTACCCTTGTAATGTTAAATATGTTTTTCATCTACCAGGGACTTTTCCAAGGATCTGGCAATGCCAAATACTCAATGTTTATTGATGTATTAAGGCTTTGGGTAATAAGAATTCCTCTATTATTTTTCTTTAAATATTTCACAGACCTGGCCGCTACAGGAATTTGGCTTGCTATGTCTATTTCTAATGTAATGATTAGCATTATTGCCCATGTTATTTATTTAAGGGGCAATTGGATGAATGGGTCATTTTAACTTTTGAACTCAAAAAAGATAAAAATATAAAGACTTGCAAATGTTATCATTTATAGGTTATAATTAATAATAAGTAGGAGGAATATTTTGCAGGATACAAAAAGAATTATATTAAAACTAAGCGGCGAAGCCCTTTCCGGTAAGACTGGATTTGGATTTGACGATGAGATGATTAGTAAAATATGCGAAAATATCAAAATCCTTACAGAAAAAGGGATTGAAGTTGCCATAGTTGTTGGTGGAGGAAATTTCTGGAGAGGAAGGTCAGGCACTACAATAGATAGGGCAAGCTCTGATAATATCGGTATGCTAGGAACTGTTATGAATGGACTTAGGGTCCAAGGAACACTTGAAGAAATTGGTCTTGATACAAGGCTGATGACAGCTATTTCTATGAAAGAAGTAGCAGAGCCATATATCAGACGCAGGGCTGTAAGGCACCTTGAAAAGGGCAGAGTTGTCATCTTTTCAGCAGGAACAGGTCTTCCATATTTTTCAACTGATACTACAGCAAGCCTTAGGGCTTTAGAAATTGGTGCTGATGTGATTTTGCTAGGTAAGACTGGCACAGATGGTATCTATGATAAGGACCCAAATGTTTACCCAGATGCCAAAAAATTTGATAGATTAACCTACATGGAAATCCTTCAAAAGGAATTAAAGATTATGGATACAACAGCAACCTCACTTTGTATGGACAACGACATGCCATTAATTGTTTTTGGAATTGATGATCCAGCAAATATGGTAAGAGTATTTGAAAATGAAAATCTTGGAACAAGAGTAAAGGAGAGTTTTTAAAATGCTATACGAACAAATAAAAAAAGACGCAAATGATGGAATGAAAAAAGCCGTAGAATCTTTTGAAAGAAGAATATCTACAATCAAGGCTGGCAGAGCAACAGAAGCAATCCTTGATGGTATAACTTTCTCATATTATGGAACAGAAACACCAATCAACCAAGCTGCCACAATCTCAATTCCTGAAGCAAGACTACTTGTAATCAAGCCATGGGATAAGAACAATATTGGGCCAATTGAAAAAGCAATACTTAAGTCAAATATCGGCATCACTCCAGGTAATGACGGTGAAATCATAAGACTTCCTTTCCCTGCCCTAACAGAAGAAAGAAGAAAAGAATACACCAAAGAAGTAAATACCTATGCAGAAGATGCAAAAATAATAGTAAGAAATGTAAGACGTGATTCTATGGATGAAGTTAAAAAATCTGAAAAATCAGGTGATGTTACAGAAGATGATAGATATACACTTGAAGATGAGATCCAAAAAATCACAGATAAATTCATTAAATCTATTGAAGAAATCGCAGAGAAAAAGAACAAAGAATTAATGAATGTATAATTGAATAGGGAAAATTATAACAGGATAGTAAGTATTTTAAATAAGGACATAGGACCTAAGAAGATAGATTCAAGGACTATGTCCTTGTTTCTAAACGAGCTATCCTTGCTTTTAAATTCAGGCATAAGTTTATATGATAGCTTAAATATTATTTTGAAGCAGAAACCTGACAAGAAAGTCGCTAAGGCTGTAAGGATTATTAGAGATGGCCTAGACAAGGGGTGTGAAACTTACGAGGCTTTTTATCAAGCAAAAGATTATTTTTCACCTTTGGTTCTTGCCTTTATTAAAACTGGGATAGATACAGGTTCTTTGGGAAAAATTTTAAAGGACTTGTCAGATTTTATTTTTGAGGAAAGCAAGAATAAATCCACAGTTAAGCAAGCAATGACCTATCCAATCTTGGTACTCATAGTAAGCATCCTGGTAATTATTGCAATCATTAAATTTGTTATGCCAAGTTTTATTGAAATTTTTAAAAGTTCTGATATGGTCTTGCCACTTCCTACAAGGATAATGCTCGCCATTTCGAACTTTTTTGCTGAATACCACCTAGTGATTTTCCTTTTTATAACCTTATTTGTCTTGGTATATTTGCTATTAAGGACAAATTATGAGAGAAGGGTAAAAATTGATAAATTTATTTTTACTAGGGGACCATTGTGGGAAATCAATAGGTTAAGAGTCGAATACCAACTAACATCAATCTACTATATCCTAAAAAGAGGGGATATAGAAACTATTTATTCCTTTGATATACTAGCAGATTCCTTTAAAAATGCTTATGTAAAGGAATGTCTACTTGGAATTAAAAAGGAAGTCAATAAGGGTATGAGCCTCACTAAGGCTTTTAAGAATGCGGGAGTTTTCTCACCTTTATTACTTTCTATGGTTGAAATTGGGGAAGAGACCTCAAAGCTTGATGTCACTATGAAAAAAGCCAACGAATATTTTGCAAATGAATACATATTTAAGATTAAAAGGCTAACCAGCCTTGCTGAGCCAGTTTTGATCATAATAATGGGTTTGGTTGTAGCCTTTGTTGTATTTTCGGTTTCTATACCGATGTTCGATTCTATAAATGGATTAAGTGGGGTGTAAAGATGAAGAAAAAGAGGAAGGGATTTACCTTAGTTGAATTAATAATTGTAATAGCCATCTTAGGAATTTTGGCGGCTATTGCCATTCCTAAATATAATAAATCTAGAATACAGGCTGCAGTTACAGCCCATAAGGCAAATGTGGAGATGTTAAAATCTGCGGCTAGGATGAAGATTTTGGATGAGGACGAAAATTTTAATTGGCCTGATGATGTGGATAAAGATAACAAGAAAACCTATCTAATTTATATGGAAAAATGGCCTGAAATTCCTAATGGACTAAAGACAACTGAGAAATCATCATATAAGGTTATATATAACAATATAACTAAAGAATTGACTGTAACACCAGATGAAAAGGCCTTTGATAATTAAACAAGCAAAGCCAAAATAGTGCAGAAACTGAACATAATAGTAAATATGGAAAACAAAATAGCGATTATTTTTATAACTTTCTTAATATTCATGCTAGGAGCTTCTATTGGATCTTTCATAGGGGCTTTGGTTTATAGGCGAGAAGAAGGAATATCAATCCTTTCTCCGCCTTCTTTTTGCGACTATTGCGGCAAAAGAATTTTTAAAAAAGACTTAGTCCCTGTTTTTTCCTATATTTTATTAGGAGGAAGGACTAGGTGTTGTGGCAAAAAAATATCTATAGACAAGGTCTTTCTAGA
Source organism: Anaerococcus degeneri (assembly GCF_017874475.1). Lineage (GTDB taxonomy): Bacteria > Bacillota > Clostridia > Tissierellales > Peptoniphilaceae > Anaerococcus > Anaerococcus degeneri. Next base: position 89,722 of record NZ_JAGGLO010000005.1, on the reverse strand, counting down.
AATTTTGGGAGGTCTTGGTTTTGTTTTTGCCTTTTTTTCTTATGGTATTTTTGAGGGATTTTTTATCGCCTTTGCCTTAATTCTGTGCCTTTTAATATCATTTACAGATTACAAATTTATGGAAATCTACGATAGGGACCTTAAAATACTTTTAATTTTAGGCTTTGTTTATAGGTTGGTATTTTTACATGTTGACCTTAGATTTCTTGCTTATTGTCTTATTTTTAGTTTAGGATTTTTGATGATAAGGTGGATTTCCAAGGGCGGACTAGGTGATGGAGATTTGTTTTTCTACTTGATCCTATTTTGTTTTTTAGAAAATTCACTAATTCTTTCTTTTGTCATGTTTTCAATTTGGGTTGGAGCAGGTATTGCAATTATAAAAGCCATAAGGCAAAGGTCACTAAAAGGAGCTATTGCTTTATGTCCAGCCATTTCAATCGCATTTTTACTTGTATTAATTTTTAAGGATTTCCTATGAAAAGACGCGGATTTACTCTAATAGAATTAATAATTGTTTTGGCTATAATTGCCATTGGTTTTGGTGTTTCAGTTTTTAATTTTACTATAATCGATAAAATTGGTGCAAAAAATGAAATCCAAACCTTTGTCGATGATTACTCCTATTTGAGAGATTTGTCACTTTCCACCAGTTTTAATAATTATATAGAATTTACTAACCGTGGATACACAATGAGCGGAGTGAGTAATAAAACTAGGAATTTGAAATATATCAAAGCTTTAAATACATCAAAAATTACCTTTGCAGAAAATGCCTATGTTTCCACTGATAAAACTAGTGATGCTTATAATTTAGTTTTTGTTTCAAAAAAAGATTCAAATATTAGATGGTATTTTACAATCGAAGCTGTAGGAGGTTACCTAAGTGAAAAAAACAAGTAAGGGCTTTACTTTAATAGAAGTCCTCTTTGCTATCTTGATTTTAAGTATGATGGCTTTATTTTTATTACCAGCTCTGGGAGTAAATCTTGATGCTTCAAAGAAAACCAAAGATACATCCGATACGATTTTTATTTTACAAGAGGCAGTAGAGACAAACAGGTCGAAGCCAATTGGCGATTATACAGAAAATATTAATGGCAAAGATGTAGTCATAAATATCGAAAAATACTCAAATCCAGCTCTTAAAGCAAATTATAAAAAAATTAGGGCAAGCTTTGGCGAAAAGACTTTTGAATTGATTGAGGCCGATGATGAATAAAAAAGGATTTAGCCTAATTGAACTAATAATAAGCCTTGCTATCATTTCATTTTTGGTCCTCGTCCTATCAAATTTATTTTCTATTAATATAAATACCTTGAATAGGTCCTATGTGGAAGAAAAAGAATACAAGGAAGCCTATACAGGTATTGCTTATATGGATGATACTTTAAGAATGAGTCATAAAATAGAAGTTGCTGCTAATAAAGATTCTAATTTCAATGCTTTTATATACAGGTATGATAAGAATAACAATGTTTATAGAGAAATGCGCTATAAATTTTATTCCAAAGATGGATTTTTATATGTTCACAGTTCTGATGAAAGCAAAGATTCAAATGGCACACCTAATAAAATAAGCGAGTGCGGACCAATTAATCTTCAATATGATGAAATGACAAAAATTATTAAAATTAATCTTACAAGCAAGAATGGCAAGTATAATTTTGAAACAGCAATCTATGTAGGAGATAAAAAATTATGAAAAAGGCCTTTATAAGTATTTATGTTTTGTTAATTCTCCTAGTTTTTGGCCTTACTATCACTTTTATCTACAAGGAAAATGAAACAAATTTCGACGCTAACCAAGCTCTCTATAATAAGAAAATTGCCATGTATGAGGCAGAGTCCATGCTTAATATCTTGATTGCAGAAAAAAACATAAATTCTTCTTTAAATGACTATGATTTATTAAGTGCCTTTGACCACAAATCTTCCTTTGAAATTAGCAGGGATAAGTCAAAGGCAAAGATTCATGATAAAAATGACGTGAAGGTTTTATCTGTGACTGCAAAATACCAAGGCACTCGTTCATGGGCGATTGCAAGTTACAAAGAAGATGAAAATAAGAAGGCCAAAATCCTATACAAGAGGGTCTATTAAGATTGCCAAAAAAACATTTATGGTATAATGATTATAGAAATTTAGAAAATAAATTGGAGGAAAAATGAAAGTATTAGTAATTAACTGTGGTTCATCATCACTTAAATATCAGTTATTTGATATGGATAATGAAGAAGTAATGGTAAAGGGGCTTGTTGAAAGAATCGGCATTGAAGGCTCAAAACTTATCCAAGAAAAAGATGGGGATAAGTATATTATAGAAGAAAACATGAAAGACCATACAGAAGCAGTTTCTCATGTATTTGATGCCCTTGTTGACAAGGACAATGGCGTAATATCAAGCCTTAAAGAAATTGACGCTGTAGGTCATAGGGTTGTCCACGGCGGAGAAAAGATTACAAAATCAGCTCTTATAGATAAAGAAGTAAGGGAAGCTATAGTAGAATATCAAAAATTTGCTCCTCTACACAACCCAGCCAACCTCATGGGTCTAGAAGCTTGCGAAAAACTATTACCAAATGTTAAAAACGTAGCAGTATTTGATACAGCTTTCCACCAAACTATGCCAAAAAGAACTTATCTATATGGTATAGATTATAAATACTACGAAGAAGACGCTATTAGAAAATACGGCTTCCACGGAACAAGCCACAACTTTATTACTAATAAAACAGCAGAAGCCCTTGGCAAGGATGTAAAAGATTTGAATATAATTTCTGCCCACCTAGGTAACGGTTCATCTATCTGTGCAGTTAAAAATGGTAAATCTTATGATACATCAATGGGACTTACTCCACTTGAAGGCCTTGTAATGGGTACAAGATCTGGTGACATGGATCCTTCAGCTGTAACTTATATAATGAAAAAAGATAACTTATCTCCAGATCAAATGGAAAATGTTCTTAATAAAGAATCTGGTGTCCTAGGTGTTTCTGGCGTATCAAGCGACTTTAGGGACCTTGAAGATGCGGCAAAAGAAGGCAATGAAAGAGCTCAAGCAGCCCTAGATATGTTTGTAACAAGAGTTAAGAGATACATTGCTGGATATATGGCAGAAATTGGTTCATGCGACGCTATAGTATTTACAGGCGGTATCGGTGAAAATTCTATTCCAATGAGAGAAGACATCATGGCAGGTTTTGAGCAATTTGGAATCAAAATCGACCCAGAAAAGAACAATGTACGCGGTGGTTGCCATGTAGTTTCAACCGATGATTCTAAGGTTAAAATCATGGTTATAGCTACAAACGAAGAATTAATGATCGCTCGTGATACAAAATCTCTTGTAGAAGCTTGACAATAAAGAAAATAGCTTATATAATATTAAAGATTGCTAAAACTGATAAGAGGAGGTGTCAAAGATGGCAGTACCAAAAAGAAGAACATCAAAAACTAGAAAAAATAAAAGAAGAGCCTCAGCTTATACTTTGAACAGATCAAACTATGTTGAGTGTCCAAATTGCCACGAAATGAAATTACCACACAGAGTTTGCCCATCCTGTGGGGAATACAAAGGCGTAGCAGTAATTGATGAACAATAGTTATTAAAGGAGTTTGTTGCCAAGCAACAGGCTCTTTTTTTATGTAAATTTAACTTCTTTATAGTATAATATATTAAATTAGAAGGGGAATTTTATGAAAATATTAATTGATACATTTGGCGCAGATGAGGGGGCAAAAGTCCTTGTTGACGGGGCAATCCTAGCACTAAAACAAAAAGATTTTATACCTGTATTTGTCGGAAATGAAAAAGAAATAGAAAAGCTAATCGATGGGAAAATCAAAGATTATGAAATAATCCACACTGACGAATATATTTCAAACGACGAAGACCCAGTTAGGGCCATCAGGAGAAAGAAAGATGCTTCTCTGGTTTTAGCCTATAATAAATTAAAAGAAGAAGGCTATGAGGGTCTCCTATCAGCAGGATCCACTGGAGGCATCTTGGCAGGAGGAATCTTTATTTCAAAGAGAATTGATGGTATAGAAAGGCCTTCATTGGCAGCACCCCTTCCAAGCATAGGTGAGCCTACTTTGCTAATGGACACAGGGGCAAATATGGATTGTAAGCCTGCCTACCTTGAAGAATTTGCAATCATGGGTAAGGTATTTTTGGAAAATGTTATCCATATTGAAAACCCAAAGATTGGACTCTTAAATGTTGGGGTAGAAAGCCACAAGGGAGATAAGCTTACCAAGGAAGCCTACGAGCTTTTGAGTGATTCAAAAGTTAATTTTGTGGGCAATGTAGAAGCAAGAGACCTTTTTACAGGCAAGGTTAACGTCATTGTTGCAGATGGTTTTGCAGGAAATGTTGCAATTAAATCTGCTGAAGGTGTTATATCAATCTTTAAATCCCAGATGAAGGATATTTTTTATAAGTCTTTTAAGAATAAACTTGCGGCCCTTGCTATCAAGGATGATTTGTCAAAATCAATGGGCAAGTTCAGCTCGCAAAATATTGGTGGTGTCCCACTACTAGGGGTAAAGTCTTATGTGTATAAAGCCCACGGCAATTCAAATGATATAGCGATTTCAAATGCCATTTTAGGACTCATTGAATATATAAATATGGACGTTATTAACAAAATACAAGGAGAATTAAATGATTAGAGAACAATTAGTAAAACTAGCAGAAGAAAATCTTGATATCGATACTTCAAACCTAGATTTTGAAAGCAAAATTTCCGATATGGATATTGATTCAATTGACCTAGTTGATTTTATCATGGTTATTGAAGAAGAATTCGATATAGAATTTACTGATGAGGAGCTAGACGAAATCGAAACTCTTTCAGATATAGTAAGTTTAATAGAAAGTAAAAACTAATGTCTTTGTCAAAAGATAGACTAGAAAAAATCGAAGAATTTGAAAAAAGTATAGGCTACACCTTCAATGACAAGGCATTGATAGATGTAGCCTTTACTCATTCATCCTTCACAAATGAAGCAAGAGTCAAGACCAAATCCAATGAAAGACTTGAATTTTTGGGAGATACTGTCCTTGATATGGTTGTAAGTGAATATCTTTTCAATACCTATAAGGAAAAACCTGAAGGTTGGCTTACAAGGACCAGGTCTAGGATTGTGTGCACCGATTCCTTTGCCAAGGCAAGCGAAAAATTTGACCTGACAAAATATTTAAGGTTTGGCATGGGCGAGAAAAAACAAGGCGGCAAGCTTAAAAAACACGTCAAGGCCGATACTTTTGAGGCTATGTGTGCGGCAATATATTTGGATTCTTCATATGAGAGACTTTTTCAATTTCTTAGGGATAATTATAAGGAAGAAGTCCTAAAAATTATAAAAGACGATTCAATGTTTTTAGATTACAAAACTAGGCTTCAGGAATATTACAATACCCACAGCAAAAAGAATCTTTCTTATGAACTAATCAAGGAAGAAGGACCAGAGCATGACAAGACTTTTACTATGGAAGTAAGGCTTGGAAATAGAGTCCTAGCTCAAGGTTCAGGCAAGAATAAAAAAACTGCAGAACAGATGGCTGCCAAAGCTGCATGCGAGTTGATCCAAAATGACTAGGCAAATCATTCCGATTTTTATACCATTTTTGGGTTGCCCACATGACTGTGCCTTTTGTAACCAAGTGAAAATTACAAATTATAAAGACAAGGCAGATGATGTTTCGATAAGAAAGCAAATTGAAGATTATTTGTCATATTTTAAGGATAAAAATACTCCAAAAGAAATTGCCTTTTATGGTGGATCTTTTACAGGCCTTCCCTATGAAACTATGGTTTCCTATTTGGAGATTGCAGGAGAATATAAAAAGAAGGGCATTATTGATAGAATCAGACTTTCAACCAGGCCTGATTATATAAATAATTCCATTCTAGATACCTTAAAGTCCTATGAGGTAGATACGATTGAACTTGGAATCCAGTCCTTTGACGATGGGGTGCTTTGCGCAAATGAAAGGGGCCATTCTGCTCTTGATTCAAAAAATGCAAGCAAAGTCATAAAAGAATATGGTTTTACTTTGGGCCATCAAATTATGCCAGGTTTGTATAAAGATGACAGTGAGAAAATCATTGCAACTGCACTTGAGTCTGCGAGAATAAAACCAGATCTAGCAAGGATTTATCCAACCTTGGTTATAAGGGATACCAAGCTTGAAAAACTTTACCAGGCTGATCTTTATCAGCCTTTAAGCCTTGAAGAGGCGGTAGAAATATCTGCGGAAATCCTAATGATATTTGCATATAAAGATATTAATGTAATTAGAATTGGCCTTCAGCCAACAGAAAACATCAATGAAGGAAGAGATGTGGTTGCAGGACCCTTTCATGCCGCTATGAGGCAGCTTGTGGAGGCTTATATTTATAGGCTCTACCTTGAAGAAATTATTAAAAGTGAAAAAATAAGGAGAGATGTCCTTATCCATGCAAAAGCCAAAGATATTTCTCTGATAGCAGGTAATAAAAAATCTAACAAAAAATATTTTTACGATAAATACAAGATAAAAATGTCCTTTGTAAATGACCATAAATTTTATTTAGAAAATGAATCTAGGATAATCGACTTGGATTTAAAAGCATTTACAAAATCCTATGTAGAAAAAAAGTACGGTGGTGATTTAAATTAGACTAGAAAGTATAGAGCTTAAGGGTTTTAAGTCCTTTGCTGAAAAAACAACAATAAAATTTGATAGCCAGATAACAGCGGTTGTTGGACCAAATGGGTCAGGCAAGTCTAATATTTCCGATGCCGTAAGGTGGGTTTTGGGAGAGCAATCCGTAAAAAGCCTCCGTGGGGCTAATATGAAGGATGTTATCTTTACCGGAGCAAAAAGCTCAATGAACATAGCTGAAGTTAAGCTTAATTTTTCTAATGAAGATAAGAAGCTTGACATTCCCTATGACAAGGTCGCTATCACACGCAGGATCTATAGGTCTGGGGAAAATGAATATAAAATAAATGACAAGAGGGTCAGGCTTAAGGATATTAGGGAATTATTTTTCGATACTGGTGTTGGCAAGGAAGGTTATTCTATAATTGGCCAGGGTAGGATTGATGAGATAATTCTGTCTTCTCCTAAGGATAGGAGGGCTATATTTGAAGAGGCTTCTGGTATTTCTAAACACAAGTATAGGCGTGATGAAGCCAGCAAAAAACTAGAGTCTGTTAATGATGACCTTGAAATAATCGAAAAGGAACTTGAATATAAGAAAAAAGACTACAATCTTTTCAAGACCTACAAGGAAAATTACCTAAAACACAGGGATTTGACCAATGAAATAAATAAAAAATCATTTTTTTATCTAAAAAACAAGTCTTATGACCTAATAAAAAAGAGAGATAATCTTAAAATTCAAATTAGGGATCTTGATGAAAAGGTAAAAACTCTAGAAAGTCAAAATTCAAAAATAAAAGAAAAACTAAGTCCCTTCAAAAAAGACTATGATCTTGATAAGGAAAGGTTGGAAAATCTTTTAGCGAGCCTTTCTTCTTATGAGAAAAATATAGAAAAGGCCCATTCAAGCCTTAAATTAAATGAACAAAAACTCGATTATGACGAAAAGGATAGGGCAAGAATTTCTGAAGTCTTATCAAGTCTTGGGACAAATTTTAATAAAGAATCCAAAGAACTTGAGGAAAAAGAATATAGTCTTAATCAAATAGAAAAATCTATTCTTGAAATCGAAAATGATTTAAAAACCAAAAAAGAAACTAGAGATGGATTAGAAAAGGAAATAAAGGCCTTGAATGATGAAATCTTCAAGGAAAAAATAGCCTATGAAGAAGTTAAGGCCAAGATTTTAGACTACCAAGTCTTTGAAAAATCAAGAGCCATCATAGATGAAAAAAGAAAAAAAGACCTTGAAGAGAAAAGGCAAAAAATCGATAAGCTTGACATAGAAATAGGTGAACTTGAAAAAGAATACGAATCTTTAAAAGCATCTGAAAAAAAACTTGATGGTGAAATTTTAGACCTAAAAGAAAAGACAAATAATCTTGCAGAGGCTATAAATAAGGCAAATGAAGAATTAGATAGGTCAATATCTAGCCTAAATAATTTAAAACTAGACCTAAAGTCCCTCCTTTCTGATTACAAAATCGAAAAGAACCTCTTGGAAAATAACCAGGGATATTTTTACCCTGTCCAAGATTTTCTTAAAAAGACAAAGATAAACGGCCTTGGAGGTTTTTATTTAGATACTCTTGCCAATTTGATTTCAGTTAAAAATGGTTATGAGGAAATAATTGACACTCTAATCGGCTCAGGACTTCAAAATATTGTAACAAGGACTAAGGATGATACTAGAGAATTAATAAATTTTGTAAATAGGGAAAAGCTAGGCAGGCTTACCTTCCTACCAATTGATTCTATAAATTCTTTTTTGAAAGAAAAACCAATAGAACCTGAAGTTGTGGCCATGGCCTATGAGCTTGTGGCATATGATCCAAAATTAAGAGGAATTATAGGTCACTTTTTGGGCTCGACAGTGGTTGTAAAAGATATAGATGATGCCATTTCCTTATCTAAAAAGATAAAAGGTTACAGAATAATAAGTTTAAACCTTGATATAATCAACACTTGGGGATCAATGGTTGCGGGAACAAATAAAAATAAGCGTTCATCAACCAATCTTTTAAATAGGAAGAAAAAACTAAATGATTTAGAAAATTCAATAAAAAACTTGACTGGCAAACAAAAAGATTTTGAAAAAAGAATATCTGAAATAAACCAAGACCTAGCTTACAAGAAAAACGAATTATTAGACCTCAAAGAAGATTTTGAAGGAAAGGATAAGAAGAAAAATAATCTTGCAAGTGAGATTGAAAGATTAAGACTTAAGATAGAATCCCTTAGTCAACTCAAGGCAGACCTTGGTGCCGAGGGGCTCGACTATGAAGATAGGGAATCTGACATCGACATAGAAAGGCTTAAGGCAGAAGAAATTAGCCTTAAGGAAGACCTAGAAAATCAAAATAGAAAACTTACTGAAAAGTCTAAGGCTTTTGATATTTTAAAAGAAGAAATTATTAGCCTTACAAATAGGCTTGAAATAAATAAGAGGGATAAGAGCCTTTTGGAAAACTCCTTAGTCAATATCAAAAATTCTTTGGAAGATATAAGGGAAAATAAAAAAATCCAAGAAAAACTATTTGCTAATCTTGAAAATGACCTGGAAGAGTCAAAGAAAAAGGCAGAATCCCTTGAAAAATCAATAAAGCTTTACCAAGAAGAAGCCGAAAAACTAAGCCAAATAATCACTGACCTAAAAGATAGCCTTTCAAAAAGGGAGGGTGAAAACAGCAAATTAATTGAGGAAAATCAAAAGCTTGAAGACCAGATAAAAAACCTTGACTTAGAAAGGGTCAAAATTTCTTATAAAATTGACTCTGCTAATGAAAACTATCAAAACCTTGAAGATGAGGTTGGCCCTTATATAACAATGAGCCTTGATGATTTAGCTGAGAAATTCAAGGCAGATGAAAAATTAAATCCAACAAAATCTGAATTAATAGACATCCAAAAAAAGATAAATGAAGTGGGATTTTTCACAGAAACAGCTCTTGAAGACTTTGATAATATCGATAAGGAAGTTAATTTTATAAAAGATCAGGTCGAAGATTTGAGAAATTCAAAGGCTGACATAGAAAAAATGATAGTAAGGCTTGAGAAGGAAATGAAGGATGAGTTTTCAAAAAACTTTGCAATCATAAATGAGAATTTCACCAAGATTTTTAAAATTCTTTTCATGGGTGGAGATGCAAGGCTAATATTAGATAGCGAAGACTTTCTGACAGCAGGGGTTGAAATTGAGGCCAAACCACCAAGCAAGTCCCTAAAATCAATCTCACTATTATCAGGTGGAGAAAAGGCCCTCACAGCTGTAGCCCTTTTATTTGCAATTTTTGAGCAAAACCCAGCTCCATTTTCAATCCTAGATGAGATTGACGCTGCCCTTGATGAAGCTAATATCAAAAGATATATAGAATACCTAAAGGGCTTATCAGACAAGACCCAATTTATTATGATTACCCACAGGCAGACAACCATGCAGCTTGCAGAGAAAATCCACGGTGTAACTATAGATGACGAGGGTATCTCAAAGCTTTATTCTATTGGCTTTGGAGAAAATTGAATAAAAGCCTAAAACTAGTAAAATAGTAAGGATAAGAGAGATTAAATTGCAGATAAATTCTAGGAATTTTTCCAAAGGAGGAAGTATGGCAATTAGAAATATAAGAATAGACGGAGATCCGATTTTAAGAAAGATATCAAGACCCGTTGATCAAGTGACAGACAGGATTAGAGTCCTTTTAGACGATATGGCAGAGACCATGTATGATGCAGATGGGGTTGGCCTTGCTGCCCCACAAGTTGGCATCCTTAGAAGGGTTATTGTTGTTGACCCAAGAGACGGGGAAGATAGCCTAGTTAAACTTGTAAATCCAGAAATAATAGAAAAAGACGGAGAACAAATTGGTGTAGAAGGTTGTCTTTCTATACCTGAATTTAATGCTACTGTTAAAAGACCAGAGCATGTTAAAGTTAAATATTTAGACGAAAATGGCCAAGAGAAAATCTGGGACGCCCACGGTTTTCCAGCGGTAATTCTTTGCCATGAAATAGACCACCTCAACGGTATTTTATTTAAGGATAAGTATATCGAAGAGTATAAGCCAGAAGAATTGGTAGAAATCAATGATTAATATATGTTTTATGGGTAATCCAAAGTTTGCTTTGCAGACTTTGGATATTCTTTATAAGGATGAAAATATAAATTTAAAGCTAGTTGTGTCAGGAAAAGATAAGAGGAGGTCTAGAAATAAATTTAGTCCGACTCCCGTCAAAAAATACGCAGAAGACAATGGTATTAGGGTGGAAACACCAGATTCTGTTAATACAGAAGACTTTGTAAATATGCTTAAAGACCTTGAAATCGACTACATTGTTGTAGTTGCTTTTGGTCAACTAATTAAAGATGTACTACTAGATAGTTTTAAGGACAGGATCATAAATCTCCACCCATCTCTTCTTCCACTATACAGAGGTGCAAGTCCAATGCAGTTTACCCTCCTAAATGGTGATGAAAAGACTGCTGCAACTGCCATGTTAATTGAAAAAGCCATGGATTCTGGAGATATCCTCATCCAAAGAGAGATGGACATTGATCCAAGTGATGATTATTTTGACCTAGAAGATAAGCTTGGAAAAATCGGTGCAGAAGCCATTAGGGATGCTCTTTTAAATTTTGACCAAGTTTATGAAAATAGAATAGTCCAAGATGATGAAAAAGCAACCTATTGTACAAAGATTGATAAGGAAATGGGAAGGATTGACTGGAATAGAACAAGTCGCCAAATCTTAGATCAAATCAGAGCCTTAGTAGGTTTTCCTGTTGCCTTTTTTGACTATAAGGGCCAAAGTGCTAAGGTTCACAAGGCAAGTCTAGGAAATTTAAAGGGCAAGCCTGGGGAAATCCTTGCAGCTAATAAAAAGGATAAAATTGTCATAGGAACAGGTGACGGATCAATTAGGATAGAAAAAATCCAGTTTCCAGGCAAAAAATCCATGGATACTACATCCTTCCTCTTAGGAAATGATATAGAAGTGGGCCTCGTATTAGAAAATGACTGACCTTGATATAATTTTTAATATACTAAAAGCTGTTATCTATGAGGACCAAAAGTCATCAGATATTATAAATGCCTATGCGGGCAGGGCTAATAACCTTCCTCTAATTACAAAAACTGTCTATGGAGTTTTGGAAAATAAAATCTACATCGACTACATGATTAGGAAATTATCTGACATCAGGCTTAAGAAAATCCACAAAAATGTGCTTTTAATTCTAGAAATAGGAATTTATAATATCCATTTTTTAGAAACAAAGGACTATGCTACAGTTGATAAACTTGTAGACTTAACAAAGGCTAAAAATAAGAGGTCAACAGGTTTTGTAAATGCTATCCTTAGGAACTTTATAAGGGACGAAAAGGAAGTTGCTATAATATATGAAAAAGATGATATAAAGAGTCTTTCAATCAGGTATTCTTTCCCAGAAGAAATCACTAGATATGTTTACGATTTTTACGGAATGGACTACACTAAAGCCTTTCTTAGGGATGCTGACAGGATTAAAGATTTAACTATCAGAGTCAATAATTTAAAGACTAATAAGGAAGATTTAAAAAATCTTTTTATAAATTCTGGATTTGAAATACAAGAAGGAAATATTTCTAAAAATAGTCTTATTGTTAAAAATCCTGCAGGACTTGCGGCATCCAAGCTTTTTAAAGATGGACTTTTTACTATCCAGCAAGAAGCATCTATGAAGGCTGTTGAGGTCTTAGGTCCAAAAGAAAATACTCAAATCTTAGACTTATGTGCGGCACCTGGGACAAAAACTACCTACCTTGGTGAATATACAAATAATACAGGAAAAATTGTCGCAAATGACATATCAAAAGCAAAAAATAAGCTTATTTTAGAAAATATCGAGAGATTAGGACTAAAAAACATAAGGCTTACAAACTATGATGCTTCAAGCTTTGTGAGTGATTTTGAAAACAAATTTGATTATTGTTTAGTCGATGCACCTTGTTCTGGGCTCGGAGTAGTAGGAAGAAAGCCCGAAATAAGATATAATAGAACTAAGGAAACGATTGTAAGGCTAGGAAGCCTTCAAAGAGAAATTCTTGAAAATGCTATAAAATACGTCAAAAAAGACGGTTATCTTGTTTATTCAACTTGCACCATTGGTCCACTTGAAAATAGGGATAATTTTAAATTTCTATTAGGAAAAGAAAACCTAGAATTAGTGCAAATCGATGGTATGGATTTTATAGAATATAAGAGTTTTGAAGATAAAACTGATGGATTTTTTATCAGTAAATTTAGGAAAATAAATGATTAGTATAAATGACAAGACAATAGGAGAAATTGAAGACTTATTTAAGGAGAAATCCTATCAAAAATTTAGGGCCAAACAGGTCTATAGGTCAATCCACGTAAATAGGATAAATGACTTTGACAAAATGACTGACCTACCGCTTAAGATGCGAGAAGACCTTAAATCTTATTTTTACTTTGATAAAATAAAGGTCCTTAAGACTTTTGAATCAAAAATGGATTCGACTAAGAAATATCTCTTGGAATTAGCTGATAAGAATATAGTGGAAGCGGTTTACATGGCCTATAATGATAGGTCCACAATCTGCATTTCTAGTCAAGTTGGCTGTAGGATGGGCTGTACTTTTTGCGCCTCAACCAAAAATGGCCTGGTTAGAAATATGACATCTTCAGAGCTAATCGAAGAAGTTTATCTTTTAGAAAGAATTAACGGACCGATTTCAAATATTGTTATCATGGGCATTGGTGAACCCTTAGATAATTTTTCTAACATAAAAAAGTTTATAGAAATAATTACAGATTCAAAGGGAAGGAACCTATCCCATAGGTCTATAACCTTGTCCACATCAGGTCTTAGTCCTAGGATAAAAGACTTGGCAGATACTGGTCTTGACGTAAATTTGGCCCTAAGTCTCCACTACGCAGACGATAAAAAGAGGGCTGTCTATATGCCAGTTGCCAAAAGATATAAAATCAAAGACCTAATTGAGTCGACAGATTATTATTTTGATAAGACCGGACGTAGGGTTTCTTTTGAATATGTTGTAATAGATGGTGTTAATAACTTAAAGGAAGATGTGGAAAATCTCCACGATTTACTTTTCGGAAAAAATGTTCACATAAATTTAATTCCCCTAAATCCAATAGAGGAATTTGATCATAAAAAACCAGGTGCAAGGGCTCTTGAAGACTTCAAGGAAAGACTTACAAAAAGAGGCCTGAACGCAACAATTAGGAGGTCCATGGGCCAAGATATTGATGCCTCATGTGGCCAGTTAAGAAATAATTATGCGAGGTAAGGATGAAATTTAGCACAATAACAAATATTGGCAAGATTAGAAGTGAAAACGAAGATTCATTTTCAAATGTTAGCCTGGGAGACTTGGACTTTTTCATAGTCGCTGACGGTATGGGTGGCCACAGCAAGGGTGACCTTGCTAGTAAACTTGCATCCAAGCTTTTTATAAAATACATAAAAGAAGCAGATTTAGGTGCTTATGACTCATATATAAAGCTCCAAGAAGAGGCAATCTTCTATGCAAATGAGGAAATTTACAAATTATCCCTAGAGGAAGGCGATATTAGAATGGGGACAACAGTAGTTTGTCTTTGCATAGACCACAAAAACAATACCTATCACCTAACTCATTTGGGAGATTCTAGGGCCTATATTTATAGGAATGACACCCTAAGCCAACTTACCAGGGACCACTCCTTGGTAAATGACCTATTAGATAGTGGGTCATTAACAGAAGATGAGGCAGAAAACTTTATTAATAAGTCTGCTATAACAAGGGCTGTGGGTACAGAAGAAAAAATTATCCCAGACAGTAAATCCCTTCCAATGGAGGAAGGAGACATAGTCTTGATGGTTACAGATGGGCTTACAAATGAATTGACAGACGAGAAGATAAAAGACATAGTAAAAGCTAATAAAGATCCCTATCAGATTTCATCAGACTTAATAGAAGCAGCTATAAACCACGGTGGCAGGGATAATATTACTGTTACAACGATTTTACTATAAGAGGGTATTATGGATAAAATAATTTTAGACAGTAGATATGAGATTATAAAAGAGATAGGCGTAGGGGGCATGGCCAAAGTCTACAAGGCTAAGGATATACTACTTGGAAGATATGTTGCCATCAAGATTTTAAAAGACCAATACGCTGAAGATGATGAATTTTCAAAGAAATTTAATAATGAAGCCCAATCGGCAGCCAGGCTTTCTCATATAAATATTGTAAATGTTTATGATATTGGAAAAGATATGCTAAATGGAAAACTTATCCAATATATAGTTATGGAATACGTCGAAGGTGAGACTTTAAAAGACTTGATAGATCGTGAAAAGGTACTAGAAAATCATGATATAATAGATTATTCAACTCAAATCGCACAAGCACTTAAGTCCGCCCATGATTCGGGTATTGTCCACAGGGATATTAAACCACAAAATATTTTGATTGATAAGTATGGTTTGTGTAAGGTAACTGATTTTGGTATAGCAAGGGTCTCATCAAATGCGACTATCACCTATACCAGTTCGATCCTAGGTACAGTTCATTATATTTCACCAGAGCAAGCAAAGGGCAAGATTGTAGATTTAAAATCTGATCTTTATTCTCTCGGAGCTGTTATGTATGAAATGGCGACAGGAAGGGTGCCTTTTGATGCGGATAACTCTGTAGGAATTGCAGTTATGCACATTCAAGATGATCCAATTCCTCCAAGAGAAATAAATCCAAATCTTTCAAAGCATTTAAATTACATAATTATGAAGCTTTTAAAGAAAGACCCAACAGAGAGATTTCAAAATGCAAGCGATCTAATCGAGGCTCTTGATGATGAATCTTTGGTCAAAGGCGAGGATTCTTTTGAAGACACAGCTAGAATCCCGATTGTAGTTCCCAAAAAAGAATCTTACCAAGAACCTATCGATGATAATAGGGAAGCTGTTTATGTATCAACAGGCGAAGGAAAAAGCCAGAAACAAAAGAAAAAAACTTCTATAAAAATTTGGCCGCTGGCTCTTCTTGCCTTTATCCTTGTGGGAGCTGTATATTTCTTTAGTTCAAGAAAATCTACAGATGAAATTGAAGTGCCAACAGTTGTAAATTTAACAGAAGAACAAGCTGTTGAACAACTTGAAAAACGTGGTTTTAGGGCGAATATAGCAAGAAATGCCGAAAGCGATGAGTACGAAAAAGGCAAGGTCATGAGCCAAGACCCTGATGCATCTACAAGGGCTAAGAAGGGAACCATAGTCAACCTTGTTATCTCATCGGGTAGGGAAATAAGTGTTCCAGAGCTTAAAAATATGAACCTTAGCCAGGCGGAAGAAACCCTAAAAGACTTAGGACTTAAAATAGGAACAACATCAACAGACTATTCAAATACTGTTGATAAAGATTTGGTAATTAGGCAAGAACCAACTTCTGGTGCCAAAGTCCAATCAGGATCCGAGGTAAATCTAGTAATTTCAGTTGGCAAAGAAGATACTACAGAGATAATCAAAGTTGGAAAATATGTTGGTATGTCAGAGCAGGATGCTATAGCAACTGCAAGAAATAACAAGCTTAGAGTAAGAAATGTTGATTACCAATATTCATCAAGTATTGACAAAGGTCATGTCATCAGCCAATCAATTGGTGCAGAAACAGAGGTTGCAGAAAATTCGGCTATAGATTTTGTAATAAGTCTTGGCCAAGAAGAGAAAAAGCAAAGTCCTAATAGGGAAGTCGAAATTAGATTAAATGTAGCGAGTGACAAGGAAAATTTCAACGTTAAAATCTACAAGATAGATAATAATGGAAATAGAAGCGACCTACTTTACAACGACTACCACACAGCAAGTGATTTAAACGAAAATGGAGTCCTAATACTTAAGTTTATGTCCATGTCTGGTACTAGTGTTGAAGTCTTAGTGGATAATGAATCTTACGGAGTATATCAGGTTAATTGATGATTGGAAAAATAATAAAAAGTCAAAAAGAATTATATTATGTGGACGCCAAGGATAAAGTTTATATGGCTAAGGCAAGAGGAAACTTTAGGGTCAAGGACAAAAAACCTTTGGTAGGAGATAATGTTGAAATAGAGGTCCTAGAGGATTCTAAGGCCTATATTACAAAGCTTCTTAATAGGAAAAACCAAATCAAAAGACCCAATATAGCAAATATTGACCAGCTTTTGGTTTTTGTAACCATAAATGATCCACCACTTAATCTCTATAACCTCGATAAGTACTTGGCAATGTGCGAGTATTTAAGTATTTCCGTGACTATGATGCTTACGAAAATAGACCTAGCACCTGATGAAAAAATCAAAGAATTGGCTAGTATTTATGAAAATATTGGTTACCAAGTGGTTTTAATTGATAATTACAAGGATTTTCCAAAAGAAAAAATTAGGGAAATCTTAAAGGGCAAGACTTCTGCGGTTTCGGGGGCTTCTGGTGTTGGGAAATCAACATTTTTATCAAACCTTATTGATGAGGAAATTGAAATTGGAGATATAAGTCAAAAGTCAAAGAGGGGTAAAAATACCACTAGACACACAGAGATTTTTAAGCTTGACGAATATAGCTTTATCTTTGATACTCCTGGTTTTGATTCCTTTGACCTGGATTTTTTGGAAGACGAAAATGAACTTAAGAATACTTTTGTGGAATTTAGGAACAGGCTTTGTAAGTTTAAGGATTGTAACCACATCAACGAACCATCTTGCAGGGTCAAGGAAGACTTAGAAGAGGGAAAAATTTCCCAGTCACGATATAAAAATTATATTCAGTTATTCGAAGAATTAAAACAAAGGAGACTTAACAAATGGTAAGATTAGCACCATCGATACTTTCAGCAAATTTTGCAAATTTACAAGGAGATTTAGACCAAACCAAGGATTGTGGACTTAAAATGATTCACATTGATATTATGGATGGGACCTTTGTGCCAAATATCTCCTTCGGTTTTAAAATCATATCTGATATTAGGGATAAAAATGATTATTTCTTTGATACTCATCTTATGATTGGGGAACCAATCAGGTATATTGAAGATTTTAAGAAGGCCGGTTCTGACAGAATAACCGTTCATTATGAGGCCTGCAAGGATTTAAGGGCTACCCTAAAAGCTATTAGAGATGCTGGTATGGAAGTAGGATTGACTGCTAAACCTGAAACAGATCCAAAATTGCTTTTAGAATATTTTGACCAAATCGATTTGATTTTGGTAATGAGTGTAAGACCTGGTTTTGGTGGACAAAAGTTTATGACAGAAACAAAAGATACCATGGCTCTTTACAGGAAATACATTGATGAAAATAATTTAGATATAAAAATTGAAGTTGATGGTGGGATTAAAACTTCCAATGTGAGGGAGGTTTTAGACCTTGGGGTCGATGAGGTTGTAGTAGGCTCAGATGTCTTTGCCAAGGATATAAGGGCACAAATAATGGCCTATCACGAAATTTTTAAAGAATACGAATAAAAAATCAAAAAGCTGGTAATGGGGATTTCTCATTTACCAGCTTATTTTTTGTTTAAATTAAAAAACTGACCCAAAGGCCAGTTTAAAAATTTTTAATTTAGTACTAAACTAAAAAAGCTTATGCTTTTTCTACTTTTCCACTTTTAATACATTTTGTACAAGCGTTAATAGTTTTTGGAGTGCCATCAACAATAGCTTTTATTTTGTGCACGTTTGCTTTAAAAGTTCTGTTAATTTGTCTATGTGAGAATGTTACAGACTTACCTGAAGCTGTACCTTTGCCACATATATCGCATGCTCTTGCCATAATTACACCTCCTCCTTATTCATCTTTATTATTCTACCAAAGTTTTATTAAAATTACAAATTTTTAGTCAATATTTTTAAGAGAGTTTTCATCCCAAAATGGTATAGTATATAAGAAATAGTAAAAAAGGAGAAATTATGGACTACAAATCTCTTTATAATAACAATAAATTCGGTCAAATAGACTTTAACAAACATTTAAAAACATATACAACTTTTGGTATAGGCGGTCCTGCTGATGTACTTGTAAGACCAACTACCATAGAAGAATTAGAAAAACTTTTAAAATTCAATCATGAAAACAAGATAGAAACTTTTGTCATGGGCAAGGGATCAAATCTTTTGGTATCTGATAAGGGAATCAGGGGATGTGTGATTATCCTGAGCGATAATTTTGACAAGGTAGACATTGACGGCGACTATCTTACAGCACTTTCTGGTACATCTTTAAATAAGGCAAGTCTTGCAGCGATAGATGCTGGCCTTGCTGGCATGGAAGAAATCTCTGGCATACCTGGATCAGTAGGCGGAGCTGTGGCTATGAATGCAGGTGCCTATGGTGGAGAAATCAAGGACGTAGTTGTAGAAATAAAAGCCTTTGATTTTGAAGGAAATCTTCATTGCTTTAAAAACGAGGAGATGAATTTTTCTTACAGACATTCAAGAATTTTTGATGATAATCTTATCGTAGTTAGTGCTAAGTTTAAACTTGAAAAGGGCGATAAAGACTTGATCAGGGAAAGGTATGAGGATTTTACAAATAGACGAGAGACAAAGCAGCCTCTTGATAAAAAATCAGCTGGCTCAACTTTTAAAAGGCCAACAGGCTCATATGCGTCAAAGTTAATTGATGAGTGCGGCCTTAGAGGTTTTAGGGAAGGCGACTGCCAAGTTAGCGAAAAACACTGCGGCTTTATTATAAATAGGGATGTTGCTACTTGTGAGGATATGCTAAAATTTATCAACCATGTGTCAGATATTGTTAGGGAGAAAACAGGCTTTGTTTTAGAGCGTGAGGTAAAATTAGTCGGAGAATTATAGATGAAATTAAAGATAATTACAGGTCTTTCTGGCTCAGGCAAGACAACAGCCCTAAGGGCTTATGAAGATTTAGGATACTATGCTATGGATAATGCCCCAGCCTATTTGGTGGAAAAATTCATAGAACTTAATAAATTCCAAAAAAATCCAATAGAAAAAATGGCTGTTGTTATAGATTTTAGGTCATTTTCAGTAGACAATGATATTTACAAATCTATAAAAAGTCTAAAGAAAGCCAATGATGATACTGAAATAATCTTTATTTATTCTAGCGATGAAATTATCCAAAAAAGATACAACGAGCTAAGAAGGCCACATCCACTTGGGGAGTACGGCAATGTTTCAGATGGACTTGAAAAAGAAAAGAAACTCTTAAAGCCTCTTAGGGATATTTCTGATAAGCTAATAGACACCACAAATTATAAAATTGCTGAGTTAAGGCAAGTTATAGAGTCAAGTGCAAACAAGACTAACAATATGATAATAAACCTCATATCTTTTGGTTATAAGTATGGCGTAAGCGCTGACTTCGACTTTGTTTTTGATATGAGATTTATTCCAAATCCATTTTATGTTCCTGACCTTAAGAAATTAAACGGCACAGACGAAAAATTAGGTGATTACCTTGGCCAATTTGATATAATAGGTGACTTTGAGGATAGGGTTTATGGCCTTATAAAGAGCCTATTACCTTCCTATGCAAAGGAAGGGAAGAATATCATTACCATTGCATTTGGATGCACTGGTGGCCAACACAGGTCGGTTTACATGGTAGAGAAAATGTATGAGAAGATGAAAGATGACGATTATATATTAATTAAGAAACACAGAGAAAAGGATAAGTGGTAAGATGAGATATTTAAAACGATTAGACCTAAAAAACATAAAAAATGCCAGAGACCTGGGAGGAGTGCCCACTTTGGACAAGAGGTCAACAAAGTGGCACGAATATTTTAGGGCAGCAAGCCTTGACTATGTAGAAGATGTTGATATAAATGATTTAAAAGATTTAAATGTTTCAACAATAATTGACCTAAGAAGGGAAAATGAGATTGACTTTGAATCTGATACCCACAAAAAAATCAAGGAGAATTTTGATTATCACCACATTTCCCTAGCTCCAGATAAGGAATTCAGGAAGGAAGAAATCGATAAAATTATTTCTGGACAAATTACTGTTGGCCAGTCTTATAGAAACTTAATCGACCATTACCCAGCTGTTAAAGAGATTGTTAGAGTCCTTGCCAATGCGGAAGGATCAGCTCTTTACCATTGCCAGGAAGGTAAGGATAGGACTGGTATTGTATCGATGATTATAATGGGTCTTGCAGATGTGCCTAGAGGAGATATTATAGCTGACTATGAGACATCATCAGCCCATCTTGGTTATATAGAAAATTATGGTGAAGATGAGCCTTTTTCAATTTTTAGGATTACAGACCCATATTACATGAAAGAAGCCTACGACTATGTTATAAACAAATATGGCAGCTTTGAAGCTTATCTACTTCATGCGGGTGTTGATGCTGAAGATATAGAAAAACTAAGGAGAAGGATTAGGGACTAGTATGAGTTTTTCCCAAAGATGTAAGAAGGAACTCTTAAAAAAAGAACCAATAGACCTAGAAGGTGAATTGATTTCTCTAGCCCACTTCATAGGGTCAATTAGGATTTCTTCGGTTGGTTTTAATGTGATTTTCAAAACCGATTCTAACCAAGAAGCCAGGTATATATATAAGTTAATTGCTGACCTTTATGGCTATTCTCCAACCTTTGAAATCCAGGACAACCCTGATAAGAAAAACAAAAGAGACTATGTGGTTATAATTGAAGATGCTGATGTGTCTGATAAATTAATTAGCTTAAGAAACCAAAGTTTTTTAGAAAATTATTCTAATATCGAGGATGTAAGTCTAGATCAAATCAAAGGTTTTTTGAAGATTGCCTTTATCTTTAGGGGTTCGGTTAATGATCCACAAAGGGGATACAACCTGGAAATTGTTGGCAAAAATAAGGAAGAAGCAAGGATAATTAAAGAATCCATGGATGCCTTTAACCTAAATGCAAAAGTGAGTCAAAGGCTTGATTACAATATAATTTATCTTAAGGATTCTGATAAGATATCAGACTTTTTGGTCGTTATCGGAGCCATGCAGTCACTTTTTGAGTTAGAGAATGTCAGGGCAATGAAATCTATCAGAAATGATGTTAATAGGGTAAATAACTTTGACAATGCAAACATCGATAGGACTGTAAAGGCCGCAAGAGCCCAGCTAGATGCTATTAATAAAATTATAGACGAGGGAAGGTTTGACGAGGTAGATGACTTAAGCCAAAAAATAGGAAAACTTCGTCTTGAAAACCCATATTTATCCTTAGATGAACTTGGGGAGATGCTAAATCCACCTCTAAGTAAAGCCAAGATTAACTATAGACTGCAAAAGTTTATTAAATTAGCAAAAGATTTGTGAGAGCAAGTCTTTTTTTGAAGGAGCTACTATGACTACAAAATTTACCCACCTCCACCTCCATACAGAATATTCTCTCCTTGATGGTTTTACAAGGATAGATGAGCTTTTGGATAGGTGTAAAGAACTCGGCATGGATTCTGTTGCCATCACAGACCACGGCCAAATGTACGGGGTCATAGAATTTTATAAACAAGCACAAAAACGTGGTATTAAGCCAATTATTGGTTGTGAGGTTTATGTTTCAGAAAGAGACCATAAGATAAAAGACCCGACAAATAGGAGGTACTACCACCTAATTTTGCTTGCAGAAAATAATATTGGTTATAAAAACCTAGTGAAAATAGTATCTGAAGCCTATGTTAATGGTTTTTATTACAAACCAAGGGTTTGCTTTGATTTTATAAAAGAACATACAGAGGGCTTAATTGCCCTTTCTGCCTGTCTAAATGGCGAAGTTAATCAGAGAATCTTGGAAGGAGATATGAAGGCTGCAGAAGAGACTGCCTTAAAATATGAAAATTCATTTGGAAAGGGCTCCTATTTCCTAGAAATCCAAGATCACGGCATGGCTGAGCAAAAAAAAGTAAACCAAGGTCTTCTATATCTTCACAGAAAACTAGGCATAGAAATGGTGGCAACTAATGATGTCCACTACATAAACAAAGAAGACTCCTACTATCAGGACGTTCTATTGTGCATCCAAACTGGTTCATTGATTAAAGATGAAAATAGGATGAAGATGCCAAATAGGGAATTTTACCTAAAAGACCCTGAAACGATGGCAACAATTTTTAAAGACTATGAAAGAGCTATAGAAAACACTGAGAAAATCGCAGAACGTTGCAATGTTGAAATTAAATTCCACCAACCTCACCTTCCTTATTACACAAAACTCCCAGAAGGCCTTACAAATTTAGATTATTTGAAATTATTAGTAAATGAAGGCATTAGTGAGAAATATGAGACGGTGACAGATGAGATTGTCCAAAGAGCCAAGATGGAAATTGATGTTATAGATTCCATGGGCTACGTTGATTATTTTTTAATTGTTTGGGACTTTGTGAATTATTCTAGAAAAAATGACATAGCAGTAGGACCAGGCAGGGGTTCTGCGGCGGGGTCTCTTGTTTCCTATGCCCTTGATATCACACAGATTGACCCTTTGAAATACAATCTTATTTTCGAGAGGTTTTTAAATCCTGAAAGGGTATCCATGCCCGATATTGATATAGACTTTGACTATGTCCTAAGGGATAAGGTAGTGGAGTATGTCAATGACCTTTATGGGAGGGACCACGTTTCGCAAATCGTAACTTTTGGTAGGATGCAGGCAAGAAATGCTATTAGGGATGTGGGTAGGGTTCTTGATATTGCCTATGGGAAGGTCGATACCATTGCCAAGCAAATCCCAGCTACAATAGGAATGACTATTGATAAGGCTTTGGCAGAATCAGATGTCTTTAGGGCCTCATACGAAAAAGATGCCGAAGGGAAAAGACTAATTGATACGGCCAAAAAACTTGAAGCCCTACCACGCCATACTTCAATCCATGCTGCAGGTGTTGTTATTTCTAAAGACCCGCTCACAGATATAATTCCCCTTGCCCTATCAAATGACCAGGTAGTAAGCCAGTTTGATATGACAGAAATTGAGGAATTGGGACTTCTAAAAATGGACTTTTTGGGTCTAAGAAACCTCACAGTTATCAAAGATACCATCAAGGACATCAAGAAGAATTATGGCGTAGATATTGATTTAAGAAAAATAGACGTAAACGATAAAAACGTCATAAAACAATTTAACCAGGCTAAGACCATAGGACTCTTTCAGTTTGAGTCAGCGGGTATGAGGGCCTTCTTAAAAAATCTTAAACCAACAGTTTTTGATGACCTAATTGCGGCAAATTCACTTTTTAGGCCAGGTCCTATGGATGAAATACCAAAATACATCCACAACAAAAATAATCCAGAAGATGTCACCTTTTTAGATGAAAAGTTAAAGCCAATCCTTGGCGTGACCTATGGAATTATTGTCTACCAAGAACAGGTAATGCAGATAGTCCAACAGCTTGCTGGCTATTCGCTTGGAGAAGCGGATAATTTAAGGCGTGCCATGTCTAAAAAGAAGATGGCAGTCATGGAAGAAAATAGGGATATTTTTATAAATGGCAAGGTCGATGAAAGTGGCAAAGTTATAATTCCTGGCGCAGTCAGAAATGGTGTAAATAGGGAAGCTGCAAATACCATCTATGATGAAATGATTTCCTTTGCTAAATACGCATTTAACAAGTCGCACTCAGCGGCTTATTCGCTTGTGGCAGTTCAAACAGCATATCTAAAGCACTATTATCCTGAGGAATATATGGCAAATCTGATTTCTTCAGTAATGGATCAGACAGGAAAGCTTTATACCTATGTGTCAGAGACAAAAAGGCTTGGTATAGAAGTCCTTGCCCCAGATATAAATAAGTCTACTGGTACTTTTGAAGTAGAAGATAAAAAAATTATTTTCGGCCTTTCAGGTATTAAAAATGTTGGTATTAACCTCATAGAAGCTATTGTCAAAGCTAGGCAAGAGGGCGGTGGATTTACAAATTTTAAAAACTTTCTTGAAAGAGTTGAAGATGCTGACTCTAGGGCCTTGAATAAAAAGGGAATTGAATCCCTTATCAAGGCTGGAGCCTTTGACAGCCTTGGCTATACTAGGTCGTCACTTATGGCGATTTTTGAAAAGGCCATAAGTACAGTTCACGACAATAATAAGATAAATGTAACAGGCCAGATGAACCTTCTAGATATGGGAGAAAAACAAGAAGAAACTGACATAGATATGCCAGATATAGACGAATATCCTAAAAAAGTTAAGCTTAAACTAGAAAAGGAAGTCCTAGGATTTTATATTTCCGAACATCCTTTGTCAGAAAGAAGTCTTGCCCTATCAAATATTGTGAATTTTACAACAAATTTTAGGGAAGAAGTCGGAGAAGAAAATATTGCAAGGCTTGACGGTAACTTTGTCACCATGGCGGGGATTATCAATAATAAAAAAGAATTAACTACAAAAAAACGTGACCTAATGGCCTTTGCGTCCCTTGAAGATATGTATGGAAATATTGAAATGGTAATCTTTCCTAAGACTTATAGTCAATATAGAAATCTAATCGATGATGATAATATTGTGATTATCAAAGGAAGATTGCAAACTGATGAAAGTGACGTAAAATTATTAGCGTCAGAATTTATTGACATAGAAAAGTCAAATCTTAAAACTTTATATCTAAAAATGCGATATAAAGAGTATAATGATATCAAAGGGTTAATTATGGAAAATTTAGGTAAAAACCCTGTAAAGATATATTTTGAAGATAAGAAAAAGTTAGTTGGCCTTGATTCTAAATTGTGGGTTGATATCAATGACTCTACAATAAAATTATTTGAAGATAGGCTTGGAAAAGAAAATGTTAAGACAAAATGAGGAGAGATAATGAAAACAATAGGTATACTTACTAGCGGTGGCGACGCTCCGGGCATGAACTCTGCCATTAGGGGTGCTGTTAGAACTGCAATAAATAAATCTATGAGAATTAAGGGCGTCAGAAATGGATACGATGGTCTTATGAAGGGTGATATTTATGAAATGAACATTTCTTCTGTAGCCGATATCATCCACAAGGGTGGTACTATCCTTGGTACTGCAAGAAGTCTTGAATTTCAAACACCAGAGGGTCAAAAAAGAGGAGCAGAAATCCTTGCTGACTATGGTATAGAAGGGCTAATTGTAGTTGGTGGTGACGGATCATTCAAGGGAGCTAAGGCTCTCTCAGATTTAGGAATTAAAACTATCGGAATTCCTGGAACTATAGATAATGACATGGGCTATACAGATTACACTGTAGGATTTTTTACAGCTATAGAAACTGTAGCAGACGCCATAGGTAAATTAAGAGATACATCAAGCTCTCACGGTAGAGCTGTTGTTATAGAGGTAATGGGCCGTCATTGTGGAGACCTTGCTTTATATTCTGGTCTTGCTGGTGGTGCTGAATCCATTATCGTGCCTGAGCATAAGTTTTCAATTAATGAAATAATTGCCAAAATGGAACATGGTAGGAAGAGAGGAAAACTCCACCACCTAATTACCCTTGCTGAAGGCGTTGGCGATCCATATGCTCTTGCAAATGAACTTGAAGAAAAAACTGGCATAGAAACAAAGGTAACAGTTTTGGGCCACGTTCAAAGAGGTGGGTCACCTTCTGCAGTAGATAGACTTCTAGGTTCAGCAATGGGTGCTAGGGCTGTTGAATTATTATCAGAAGAGAAGACAGGCCTTGCTATAGGTTATGTAAATGGACAAATTATAGAAGTAAGTATAGATGAAGCTACATCTGTTAAATCAGTTTTTGATGAGAGTTTATATGATTTAGCAAATAGCTTATCAAGATAGGAGAAAAAATGCAACCAGAAATTTTAAAGAAAACTAAAATTGTTTGTACAATAGGACCAGCAAGTGAAAAACCAGAAGTTCTTGAACAACTTATCCAAAACGGAATGAACGTTGCAAGACTTAACTTTTCACACGGAACACATGAAGAACACTTAGAAAAAATAAAAACAATCAGAAGACTAAGAAGAAAGCTAAATAAGCCAATAGCAATCATGCTAGATACAAAGGGACCAGAAATTAGAACTGGTAACTACAATGTAAAGGAAATCTTCCTTAAACCAGATGATATCTTTACCCTAACAACTAGAGACATTATAGGAACTCAAGACATAGTTTCTGTTACCCATGCAGGTCTTCCACAAGATGTTAAAATAGGTAGTGAAATTTATATAGATGATGGTCTTGTTCAGCTTGAAGTAATTGATATTAAAGATGGCACAGACGTAGTTTGTAGAGTTCAAAACAATGGTGTACTTTCAAACCACAAGGGAGTAAACCTTCCAGGATCAAAAACAAACCTACCATCAATCACACCTAAGGATGTTGATGACATTAAGTTTGGTATCGAAAACGGTATCGACCTTATAGCTGCTTCATTCGTCCGTAAAAAAGAAGACGTTTATGATATAAGAAAGGTCCTTGAAGACCACGGTGGAGAAGATATTAAAATCATTTCTAAGATTGAGTCCCAAGAAGGTGTAGACAATATCGAAGAAATTATTGAAGCATCTGACGGAATCATGGTAGCTAGGGGAGATTTAGGTATAGAAATCAAAACTGAGCTAATCCCAGGTGTTCAAAAGGACATTATTAGAAGATGTAATGCTGCTGCAAAACCAGTTATTACTGCTACTCAAATGCTTGACTCTATGATCAGAAACCCAAGACCTACAAGGGCAGAGACAACAGACGTTGCCAACGCTATTATTGATGGTACTGACTGTGTTATGCTTTCAGGTGAAACAGCAGGTGGTAAATACCCAGTACAAGCTGTTAAAACAATGAGAGACATCTGTATCACAACAGAATTATCAGATGACTTTATAGAAAAAGTTTACAATACAAAAGTTATTTCTAGAAGAAACACAACCAACTCTATAGCAAAATCTACTTGTCAAATAGCAAGAGAATTAGATGCTAAAGCAATCATCTCATGCACATCATCAGGTAATACATCAAGGGTAATATCTAAATTTAGACCTAGAACCAATATAGTTGCAGCTACAACAACTGATAGCGTTGCAAGACAACTATCAATTGTTTGGGGTGTTTACCCACTAGTAATCAAAGAAGCCCACGAAACTGACGAGCTAATCGAAAGAGCTATAGTAGGCGGTCTTTCTGAAGGTTACTTAGAAGAAGGAGACCTAACAGTTGTAACAGCTGGTGTTCCATTAGGTGTAAGCGGATCTTCAAACCTAATCAAAGTTCATGTAATTGGTGACATCATCACATCAGGTACAGGTATAGGTGCAAAATCCGTTTCAGGTAAGGTTGTAATCGGTTCAACTAAAAAAGAACTTGAATGCAAATTTGAAGAAGGCGACATCATCGTAGCTAAATTTACAGATTCTGATATAACAGAATTTATCGAAAAAGCTTCAGCAATAGTTACAGAAACAGGCGGACTAACAAGCCATACAGCGGTAGCAGCTGTTCACTTTGGAATACCTGCAGTAGTAGGTGCAACAAACGCTCAAAACCTAGTTCAAGATGGTCAAATCGTAACAGTAGACCCAATAGGTGGAGTAATCTATAACGGAGAAACAAAAGTAATCTAATGAAATATCAAGATATCTATATAAGAGATATCCTAATAGATGGGAGAGGAGTAGGAGAAACTCCTGACAAGGTTGCTTTTATCGAAGGCGCAGTATATGGTGAAGTCTGCGACATTGAAATAATTGAAGAAAAGAAAAATTTCTACAATGCAAAAAAGATAAAAACAATTAAAGAAAGCCCAGTTAAAACACAAGCTCCATGTCCATATTTTTATGAATGTGGAGCTTGTACTATTATGGATATAAAATATGATCAACAACTTCAAATAAAAAAGAATCTCATTTTGCAAGCCCTAGGCAAATCTACTTCTTATAAACTAGATGATATTGAAATCATCCCATCAAAAGAGTTGAGATATAGGAATAAAATTAGGCTTCAAGTTGAAAAAGACGGACGTCTTGCATATAACAAGTCTTATTCAAATGACCTAGTCTACATAAAAGATTGCCTATTAGCAAGAGAAGAAATTAGTGAAAATCTTACAAAAATAGAAGCAATAACAAAAGATATTTCAGAAAATTTCCCAGGATCAATCAAAGAAATCACCATAAGATCAAATAGCAAAGACCTTATGCTAAATCTTGATTTAGAAAATAATAAAGAGCCAATATCCTATATCAAAGAAAAATACAAAAATAGTAATTTCTTCATAAATATTGTAGGCAAGGAAAATATAAATATTTCGGGAAAAGACCATTTGGAATATAAAATTTTTGACAAAACCTTCAGGATAAGTGCCAATGATTTTTACCAAGTCAATGACTCTCAAATAGAAAATCTTTATGGTGAGGCAAAAAAATTATTAGGAAGAGGAAAGAAAGTCCTAGACCTCTATTGCGGGTCAGCAACATCATCAATAGCCATCAACGACGACAGGCTTGTAGGCGTAGAAATAAATAAAAACGCCATCCAAGACGCAAAAATAAATGCAGAAATAAACGACCTAAAAGACTTTAAATTCATAGCCAAAAACGCCAAATACATTGACGAAAAATTTATAAAAAAAGAAAAAATCGACACCTTAATAGTAGACCCCCCAAGGGCGGGCCTAGACAAAGACCTAATAAAATCCATAGGCAAATCCGGCCTAAAAGAAATAATCTACATCTCCTGCAACCCTCAAACCCTAGCAAGAGATATAAATAGGTTTGAAAAACAAGGCTATAAACTAGAAAAAATCAAGGCAGTAGATATGTTCCCGCAGACCATGCATGTGGAGACTGTCGTATTGATGACAAGAGTTGCACCCACTAAGTAAAATAAAGTGTAGAAATTACAGGCTTCTTCCAGTGCTATCGTTAAAAGCTATAGATGGGCTGGAATAAGCCTTGTTTTTTGGACTATAAAATAGGTGTATGGAAACTTATCGACAGTAAAAGGTCGACAAGACAGAATGGATATTGGTAAAAATGCACCCACCTGCACCCACTTAAATATAATTATAAAAGTAATTACAATTTAAGTTTATAAAAGAGTGATTTTATGGTAAAATCTTTAATACGAAAGGAGCAAGATATGAAAGAAAAAGATAGTAAGACAACAATGGATTTTTATAATATGTCTGATTTTTTAAAGGGACAGTCTTCTAAAATTATAACTAAATTATCGGACAATGATGAGGCTGCTTTTATATTAAAAAATGGAAAACCAAAGGCAGTATTAATTTCTAAGGAAAGATATGATCGCCTTATAAAAACAGGAATAGATATATTAGAATACTAGTACTTAAATATCATTTAACGCATGAGAATAACAAAATTGGAGGTGATAGATTGATAAAGTACGCAGAGTTTTGTACTGGTATAGGAGGGTTTAGAATAGGTATATCTAATTCTAAAATGGAAAGTATGCCAGTTTATTCTAACGAAATAGATAATCGTTGTGAATTAACATACTATAAAAATTTCAACGAAAAATTTAATTCAAAAGATATATTTAACTTGAATGAAGAAAATTTACCTGACTTTGACATGATATGTGCAGGATTTCCATGTCAGCCTTTTTCTCAAGCTGGAAGAGGAGATGGTTTTAAGGATCCTCGAGGTACGATTTTTTTCAAACTCATGGAAATAATTAGATGTAAAAGACCTGATATTGTATTTTTTGAAAATGTACCTAATTTAAAAAATCACGATAAAGGAAATACTTTTAAAGAGATAAAAAAACAATTGAATGATGCCGGATATAATGTGTATGACAAGATAATTGATAGCACATATTTTGGAGTACCACAGAGCAGACCAAGAATATATATAGTCGCATTCTCAAATGATAGATATTCAAATATCAAATTTGAATTTACAGAAAAATTAACAGAAAAAACGCCATTGCGAAATTTTTTAAATCTAGGTGATTACTCAATTCCAATAAGCAAAAGATGGGAGGAATATATTGATTTATATACGGAGAAAAAGGAAGAATCTGATATCCCATTTACTTTGCCTAAAACTAGAAAAAAATTAGAAAGAGTGTCATCAAATTGCAACATTAATGACTGTATATTCCAAATAAGATCTAGTGGAATTAGGGCATATTCTTTAGATGCACCTTTCCCAACATTTGCTGTAAGCAATTCTGGTGGTGGGGCAATGATACCAGTTTTATCAAAGGAAAGAAGACACTTAAATTTGATTGAAATGAGGAGAATAATGGGTTTCCCTGAAAGCTTTGATTTAACTGCTGTATCAAGAACGGATGCAATAAAGCAACTTGCTAACGCTGTATGCCCACCTGTAATTGAATCAATTTGCGATGATATTAAGAGAGCAATTGATAAATTATAATATCAATTGCTCTCTTTGTTATAGTCTATCAGATATATCTTCACCAGTTGCTTTGACTATTATTGAGTCTTCAGGATTTACTAAAGCACATGTTGAGTCACATTGTTCTTTGCAGATAAAACACATTTGCCTTTTACACTTGTTACAATAATGGCACAAAGCTTGATAGTTATCTATGGAATTCTCTCCCCCACGGTCTATAGGAATTCTGTGGTCAAATTCTAATGTTACTCTATCTTTTGCAAATGTGTGAGTCGGAATGTTGCTACTATTTTTAAGCTTAGATCCACATATATTACAAACACCGCCTTGTCTGTCAAGAATAGTAGTTTTATCCGTAGTACTTAACTGAGTTCTTACAGATTTTGCATTTTCATTAAATAACGATTCGTGATCATCAACATTTAGAACATATTTTCGATTCCCTTGCAACCCTTCAGCATGAACGCAAGAAAAGCCTTCCTCAGTCCATAATTCGCTAAACGGCTTATTGGCATCTCCATATCTGTCTTTAATCCAGCTATTTTCATATTTGCCTTTCAAAATTGTTTTGATAGCTACAAGTCTATCGTTTGCCCCAACCAAATCCTCTTCAGAACACGTTTGGTATTTAATTAATAAAAGGAGACCTGCAATGGTTCTTCTTTTTGTAAGCCAAATGATTTTGTTGTTTGGGAAGACAATTTCATATCCACGTTCATGCAATTTAGCTTTTCTGATTTCGATAATATCTTCGATCTTTACCATTTCTTTTTTTACTCCTTTCAAAAATATTTTGGCTCATTTATTTTTCCTCCTTCACAATTTCAGTAATGTCGCTTATGTCACAGTCTAAAACACTGCATATTTTAATTAAAACTTCGGTAGTGACATTTCCACAGTTGGTTAACTTGGCCATTGATGAAGAGCTGATTCCAGCCATTTCACGTAGCTTGGTTTTAGTTAAGCCTTTATCGATTAGTAGTTTCCATAGTTTGTTATAACTTAGTTTCATTTTTCACCTCTCTATTCCAAGACTTACCATATAGTTCGTGTCCGTTGCTTGCTAATTGAAGCACTCGATTATTTTGCAATATTTCATAAGTTTCATCGCTATAAGAACTTTGTTTATCGAAAGCTATGAATACTTGTTTATTAATCTGATGGACTTTATCATAAATTCTCATTATTCCATCTACACCTTCATCATCAATATTCTTGAAAAGCAAAGAATCATGTGCTAATGCTGGAAGGGAAGAAAGGTATAACATTGCAAGATCAAATAAAATCAGACCTTTAAAGTTTGTACCTGTTCCTGTATCTTGTGGTGTAAAGAATTCGTAGCTGTTATAATTCTTTAATGAAATTTTTGGAGAATTTCTTTTTTCCACATATAAAGTTTCATTGAACTCGTACATTTGTTGATTAAGTTTAAATGTAATATCAGTTAGTAGACTTGCTACATTTGTTTCTAGCTTGTTTTTTGCATCACTCTTTAAGTCGGATAAAGATTTTTCTTCTTTAAAGGCTTCATTTTGTTCCTCAAGAGCTTGAATTTGCCTTTGGAGAGAAGAGTGTTTATCTAGAAACTCCTTTGAAAATTGGTTCTTAACTTTATGGTTGGAAAGTTCTAAACTAATATTTTCAATGTTAGTTTTCAATTCTGTGATTGTCTGTTCTAGAATTTCTTTTTCTTTACTAAATTCACAACTCAATATGGAAGATAGTTTTTTATGGTAATTTTCTATTTCAAAGATTTTCTTAACATTTGCTTCTGGGAAAAATTCAGTTAAGCTTTGTATGTCTGCTTCAGTAGGCATAAGACCATACTCCATGCTAATGCTAAGCAGCTTGTTTCTTCTTTGGTATCTTTCTAACTGCGTTTCAAAGTATAGTTTTTGGGATTTTAGGTTCTCGCAATGCTTAGATTGTTCAATTTCTTCTTGAGTAATACCTTCGCTGGTTGTATCTGTAAGGGATTCTAATTCAGCCTTTAATTCATTGATGGTTTTGATATTTTCTTCAAATTTAGTCTTTCCACCCACTAGATTAGATATAAAGCTATATTTTCTGGCATTTTTAAATGTTTTCAACTTATCTGTTTCTAAATCATACCTAGCGTGGAACGGCTCTATATCTTTAAAGTAATCAAGAAGACTCATTAATATTTTGATAGATTCTTTTGTACTTTGGTTTCTATATCCTTGCAAAGGATAGTTCGCTTCGTTATTGTGTTTTCCAGCAATTCGGAAGTAGGTACTTACTAGTTGCCTAAAAGAAAGATCAGTTTTATTGCTGATATATTTTTCCAATAAAAAGTCAAGGAATTCTTTCTTTGTTTTTGTATTTTCGGTTTCTGAATAATCGGGATTACAAAGGATGATGGTATCTGGATCTAAGGTACTTCTTCCAAAATAATATTTTTTATCAAATTTGAAACATGAATAGATTGTGTGGTTTCCAATATTTTTTACACCATCACTATTTAAGTAAGTATCTCCACCAAAAACAAAATCAATAGCCAGTAACGCAGATGACTTACCAATAGAATTAGACCCTTTTGTTGCACCTTGGATTACATTTAGTCCTTCTTTTAGTTTGATTGGTTTTCTAATCTCATTATTCTCCATGAAAACTGGAGAATATATCTCTACAAGCATAATTTCACCTCGCCTTCATCGGTCATTTCAATTGCATTTAAAGCATATAGGCAATCCATAACAGACAAAAAATCTGTAGGGTCATCTAAATTTTGACTAATCGCATGATAAATATCTACAACATTGACATTGCCATTCTTAATTTCTCTAAGCATTCTAGGAATTAAAGCTAGGGTGCTTTTTTGATATGAATATAATTTATTTGGTAATTGCATCAAACACCTCACAGCTTTGAATAAAGTAGCAAACAATGGCTTGGCAAAATATTTCTTCTTGCATTGTTACTTTATGTATTCTTTCAGATAGACTTGTAAAGATCTCGATATCGGATTTTTTTGTTTTCTTTAGCTTTTTATATGCTGCCCTTATTTGATGCTGCAAATCTTCATAGTCTATTTCTTGTCTTTTATCAAGATTTTTTAAAATTTCACGAATTGTTACAAAGTAGGTCATTACATAATTATTAACCTGAAAGTACAAGTGAAAATCCTTGGATTTATCTATTTTCTCCACTATTTCTTTTGGATCCATTGTTAGAGCAGAGAAATCTTTTTCTTTAAGTTTTTTTAGTTTTGTAATTACATTTGTTAGTCCCTTTTCTAGTTGTATAGCATCAAGTTCAATCATGCTTTCCATACGATTAGAAAGGGCTTTTTTTATTTTAACTAGTTCTCTAGTCATTTTTGTGCCGGTGTCCATTTGATAGGTAGCAAAGCAAGTAGGACATAGTGCAACTGTGTTGTCTATAGTTGATTGTTTACTTTTATTTATTTTACTTACTTCATAGACATCATTAATTTTTGAAGAGTCTGAAACGAATAGCAGCCTACCACACATTGGACAATGGCTATTACATTCTTGAAGCAAGTATTTTCCGTATTTTGTCTTCAAATCTAGTGATGATTGTATTTGCTTTTGTTGTTCAAGAATATCTGGAGAAGTTAATCCTGCCGTAGTTCTAATAATATTTACAAATATATCTGCTAGTAGTTCTGCAACATTTTCCCTTGTAGCAGCCGCATTATATGGGTGTAAATCGTCCGCCAACAGTTCTAGAGTTGCCTCTGGTCTTGTATGTAAACTATCAATGAAATTATCAGGGGTAAGTCTGTATACAATTGCTTTACAAGTAGTTTTGTTAATACCTCTTTTAGCAAAATTTTCATATGTCTTTAAACTGACCCTGTTTGAAGGGTCTTTTTTTAATCCCCATTCATTTTCCGGTACGGATGTAATCATCGCAATTAAGTCACGAACAAATTCTCCGGAGGTTAATGTATCGCTGATTCTATTAAAAAGCAGTGAATAAAAATTTTTAAACTCCATATATTGTAACCACCTCCTTTTTATTTTGAACCTCTTTGAACTACTTTGAACCTAACAAGAACCAGTTCAAAGTAGCGATTTTGTAAAATGTAATCATCAAAGAAAAACTGTGTTATTTACACATATTATATCACGCGAATATATCTTTGGTCAAACCTACCGTTCGCAAAAAGGATGGATGGTTTGCTTTAAGAAGTGTTATCACTTCAAGAAAAAATTCATGTTTGTTGACCTACTAGCTATGGGTTTATTCGGAACAAGCATGGAAAAACTAAATAGTTCAGCTCACTAACCGAATAAGGCGAGCTGCAAGTAATGAATGAAGGAAACTTCAGAAAAGCTTGTGGTCTTTTTATTGTGCCTTATTTTAGCTGATTTCTAGAAATTCCTTCATTCCAAGAAAACGGAGGGATTTCAAATGAAAATTCGTAAAACAAGACAAGATGAGCGTGGAGTATATAAATACTCATATCAAGTAAGAACGGAAAATGGTGGGTACACAACAGAAACTGTAGTACTTAGACCAGGAGAGGATGGTGTAACTGAGATGGACATTAAAAGACTCCATGCACTGGATGATAGTGAGGTTTATTACAATTGTAAGAATCTTAGACCGGAAAGAAGTGATGAAGAAAAAGAAAGAATTAAGGCATTCAAAAAAGAGTATGTTCAAAAATTCAAACTTCAACATGGTTATGAACCAAATAAGGACGCTATCAAAGATGCTGTCAGCGAGGCTTTTCCATCAAATTATAATCTATCTTTAGATTTTGCTTTTGAAAATGAGATTGATGAAGACAAGGCCAGCGTTACTGCAGCAACAGCAGTTCCATTTGATGACAAGTTTGAATGGTCAGAGGAGATGGAAGATATAAGGGAACTTCTATCAGATAAACAGCGGGAGGTTCTTGATCTTAAGTTTATTGACGGATACACACAAAAGGAAATTGCAGATATGCTTGGCGTAACCAAGATGGCAATAACAAAGAGACTGGCATCTGCGTATGATGTAATCAGAAAAAACATGAAAATATAAAAAATTTTTAGGCAGGGTTTACTACCTTGCCTTTTTATTTGCCTGTGATTTGTAAGGGAGAATACGAGCCCTACAGAAAGGAGGCAAAGCTATGAAACACAAAGTCGTAATTAATGTAACAAAGGAAGATGGAAAAAAGACACCTGTGCTTAAAGGTGCAATCAGAAAACTTCCATCAAAAATTATTAAGTGGCTGTTTGGAGATTATACACAGGTCTATCTTCTTAAGCCCGGAGAAACCGTTGAATCTGTAGATGTCAAAGAAGTATTAAAAGGAGAAATGTAATCATGAAAAAAGAAGTAATTAAAAACATCATCACAGACTTAGAATCGCTCGTCAAAAATCTAAAGGAGCTGATAAAAGATGAAAAGGAAGAAAAAACACCTAAGTCAAAAGAGTTAAAACTGGAAGACTTAAGGGCAGTGCTTGCTACCTTAAGTCAGCATGGGAAAACAGCAGAGGTTAAAGAGCTGATTGTTAAGTTTGGCGGAACGAAGTTATCTGATGTACCAACGGAAAACTACAGTCAGCTACTAAAGGAAGCGGAGGAAATCAAAATTGACTAGACAGAAGGTGAATTGTACCAAAGGTGCAAGAGAGGCTGGCCTGGGCCACGCAATTTTATCCCCATCAAGTTCTCATAGGTGGCTGAACTGTACACCAAGTGCAGTGCTTGAACTAGAGTTTGAAAATACCAGTTCAGCAGCAGCAGAAGAAGGAACGGCAGCACATGCCTTTTGTGAACACAAACTAAAAAAGGCATTGAAGATGCGAAGTAAACGACCTGTATCTGATTATGACTCAGACGAAATGCAGGAATGTACTGATGCCTATGTGGATTTTGTTTTGGAGCAATATGAATTAGCCAAGCAGAAGTGTAAGGATCCGGCTATTTTGATTGAACAGAAAGTGGATTTTTCAGAGTATGTTCCAGATGGATTTGGAACTGCAGATTGCTTGATCGTTTCAGATGATAGGCTTTCCATCATCGACTTTAAATACGGACAGGGAGTTCTTGTGGATGCCTATGAGAATTCACAAATGAAATGCTATGCACTTGGAGCACTAGCAATTTATGAAAGTCTATATGACATAAAAGAAGTCAGTATGTCAATCTTTCAGCCACGAAGAGAGAATGTTTCTACTTGGACGATTTCTGCAAGCGAACTAAAGAAGTGGGCAGAGGAAGTTCTAAAACCTAGGGCAGATTTGGCTATAAAAGGCGAGGGAGAATATTGCTCAGGTGATTGGTGCAAATTTTGTAAGGCTGCAGTTAGGTGTAGAGCAAGGGCGGAAGAAAAGTTAAAACTTGCAAAAGATGAGTTTAAACTACCCCCACTATTAACAGATGCCGAAGTAGAAGAAATCCTAGTGGTTATTCCGGATTTGACTTCATGGGCAAATAGCATCTTAGCATATGCAACAGATATGGCGGTCAATCATGGTAAAGAGTGGGATGGCTTTAAGGTTGTAGAGGGTAGGTCGGTAAGAAAGTATAAGGATGAGGATTCTGTAATCGAAAAAGCAAAAGAAAACGGATATACAGATATCTTTAAAACCAGTCTTATTACACTTACTGAAATGCAAAAGCTGATGGGAAAGAAGAAATTTGAGGATATTCTAGGTGACCTCATAATTAAACCACCTGGAAAGTTGACGCTTGTACCAAACACAGATAAGCGTCAGAAAGTAAATGTATCAAATGTTAAAAACGAATTTAATGAAATAACGGAGGAAAATTAAAATGGCAAATATTAGTAGAACAAAGGTAATCACAGGAAAAGACACAAGACTTTCATATTTTAACGGCTGGGAGCCAAAATCAATCAATGGAGGGCCTGAGAAGTATAGTGTATCTCTTCTTATTCCAAAGGATGATAAAGAAACAATTACGGCAATTGAAAAGGCAATTGATGCTGCAATCGAAGAAGGAATCGGTAAGTTTGGAGGGAAGAAACCAAACAAGGCTGCTATTAAACTGCCTCTTCGTGATGGAGATATTGAGCGTGATGATGAGGCCTATAAGGGTCATTATTTCATCAACGCAAATAGCGTAACAGCACCTCAAATTGTAGATAAAGCTGTAAAGCCTATCCTTGATAGAAGTGAAGTATATTCAGGTTGTTATGCTCGTGTATCAATCAGCTTTTATGCCTTTAACTCAAATGGAAATAAAGGTATTGCCTGCGGACTTGGAAATATTCAAAAGATTAGAGATGGTGAGCCACTTGGTGGAAGAAGTAATGCTGCTGATGATTTCACAAGCCTAGAAGATGATGACTTCTTGGCATAGGAGCTCTGTACTCATTACCTGTTTTCAGGATATGGAAGGACATTAGAAACAAATAATGAAAGAATAACAGAAATCGGGTGGTGGGGGCAACCTTGCCACCTGTTTGTTTAAGGAGGAGTAATGAACGAAATATGGAAAGATATTCCTGGATATGAGGGGAAATATCAAGCAAGTAGCGAGGGGCGGATACGTAGCTTAACAAGAAAAGTAAGGGGAATTTGTCATTTTACAGGGCGTGAGTTTCAGAGAACAGTTCAAGGCAGAATTTTGAAACCAGGTAAATACTGCAAAGCAGGACATGTTTCTGTTGTTCTTGGACATGGAACGAATGGAATCCCCGTACATCAACTAATAGCACGTACTTTTTTAGGAGAATGCCCTTTAGGAAATGAGGTTCTACACAATAACGGTCATTCAAAGGATAACAGAGTTGAAAATCTTCGTTACGGTACAAGAAGTGAAAATATATTAGATGTTTATAACGACGGTGGACGATGGAGAAAACTTTCTATAAAGGATGTATACGACATTCGATTTAGATTCTTATGTGGTTATCGTGGCTATGAAATAGCTGAATTATATGGGGTATCACAAACCACCGTTAGTAATATCAAAACAAGGAGGATATATGGATGGCTGGAATAAAGACACTATCACTGGACTTGGAGACCTTTTCTTCTGTTAATTTGAAAAAGTCGGGAGTATATAAATATGCCGAATCCGATGATTTTGAAATACTCTTATTTGCTTACAGCGTTGATGGTAGTGATGTTAAAGTAATAGATTTAGCAAAAGGAGAGGAAATTCCTTCTGAAATATTGGACGCACTCACTGATGAGAAAATAAGTAAATGGGCATTTAATGCACAATTTGAGAGAGTTTGTTTATCAAGATATTTAAGGGATAAAGGTATCAGTCTAGATCCTTTTTATGATAATCATAAGCTTAGTACATCAAAGGCTATGTTTTTAAATCCGACTTCTTGGAAATGTACCATGATTTGGTCTGCAACACTTGGACTTCCATTATCTCTTGAAGGAGTGGGTGCTGTGCTAGGACTTGATAAGCAGAAATTAAGCGAAGGTAAAAACCTAATCAAGTATTTTTGTGTACCCTGCACTCCGACAAAAACTAACGGAGGAAGAACAAGGAATCTGTACTTTCATGATGAAGAAAAATGGGAACAATTCAAATCATATAACAAGCGTGATGTGGAAGTGGAGATGGGAATTCAAGAGAAATTATCGAGATTTCCTGTGTCAAGAGACACTTGGGATGAGTTTTATCTAGACCAGGAAATCAACGATAGAGGCATTGCTATTGATCCTGTACTTGTTGAATCAGCAATCAAATTAGATACTGGTGTAAAGGCTAGTCTTATGCAAAAGCTAACAGAAATTACCGGACTTGAAAATCCTAACTCAGTTCTTCAGATGAGAACTTGGCTATCTGAACATGGACTTGAAATGGAGTCTTTAGGCAAAAAGGAAGTAGCAAAAGAAATAAAGACGGCATCTAAAGAACTGGTAGAAGTCCTTACTTTAAGACAGCAGTTATCAAAGTCATCTGTAAAAAAATATACAGCTATGAAAAATGCTGCCTGCACAGATAATAGGGAAAGAGGAATGTTTCGATATTATGGTGCAAATAGAACTGGAAGATTTGCAGGAAGACTTGTTCAGTTACAAAACCTGCCACAAAACCATCTGCCAGATTTAGCTGATGCTAGAGCACTTGTAAAATTAGGAAATGTAGATGCGATTGAAATATTATATGAAGATATCCCAGATACCTTATCACAGCTTATTAGAACGGCCTTTGTACCTCAAAACAATAACAAATTCATTGTAGCTGATTTTTCAGCCATTGAAGCGAGAGTCCTTGCATGGCTTGCAGGCGAAAAATGGAGAATGAAAGTCTTTGAAGAAGGTAAAGATATCTACTGTTCATCAGCAAGTCAGATGTTTGGAGTTCCTGTTGAAAAGCATGGTATAAATAGTGAACTTCGCCAAAAGGGTAAAATCGCAGAACTGGCACTTGGCTATGGGGGTTCGGTAGGTGCATTAAAAGCTATGGGAGCACTTGATATGGGACTTACTGAAGAAGAACTTCAGCCACTGGTTGACGCTTGGAGAAACTCAAATCCTATGATTACTAGCCTTTGGTGGGATGTTGATAGAGCGGTCAAAACTTGTATAAAGCAAAGAATAGAAACTAAAACTCATGGCATAAAATTCTCATGGAAAAGTGGATTTTTATTTATAGAACTTCCTTCAGGAAGAAAACTTGCCTATGTAAAACCTAGAATTGGTGAGAATAAGTTCGGTGGTGAGTCAGTTACTTATGAAGGTGTCGGTAATGCTAAAAAGTGGGAAAGGCTGGAAAGTTATGGTCCTAAATTTGTAGAAAACATTATTCAAGGGACTGCGAGAGATATTTTGCTTTTTGCTATGAAGACATTAAGAAACTGCCAGATAGTAGCTCATATTCACGATGAAATAATTATAGAGGCAGATAAAAGAATGAGCCTTGATGCAGTATGTGAGCAAATGGGAAGAACGCCACCTTGGGCGAAGGGATTACTTCTTCGTGCAGATGGTTACGAATGCGAATTTTATAAAAAAGATTAGAAAAATTTTGAGCGGGGTTTACTATCCGCTCTTTTTCTTTGCCTGTGATTTAGAAGGTAATAGTGCCTTCAAAAAAATTACAGGAGGTCAAATAGATGACTATTGAAGAAAAAATCACCGACTTGGAAACAATGGATAAGGTAAGAGACCAGCAAATAAAAGAGCTCCAAGTGGCAGTAGAAGAATTAAGCGGATGTTTGAATGGAGGTGTTAATCATGAAAGCAATGATTCCAATGAATGATTATGGCATTATGGCTGACAAGCATAACACCGCCAGAGTAGACAGCAGATTTGTTGCACAGTTCTTTGAAAAAAGACATTCAAATGTAATTCGTGATATTCAGTCAATCACTGAACCCAAATCTGGGCTGAGTGAAGAATTTACTGAGCTCAATTTTGAGTTGAGTAGCTATAAGGATTCTACAGGTAGAAAACTACCATGCTATCTGTTAACAAGAGACGGTTTTACCATTTTGGCAATGGGTTATACCGGGCCAAAGGCTATGAAGTTTAAAGAACTATATATCAAAAAGTTTAATGAGATGGAAGATTTCATAACAACGCTTATTTCAGCAAGAGAGATGTTTCCTATCTTAACTGAAAATATCAGTTTAATTCATGACCATCCAAAGGCGTATCACTATAGTAACGAATGCGACATGATAAATCGACTTGTTCTTGGGATGTCAGCAAAACAGTTCAGGGAATTGTATGGAATCGATAAAGGCCAAAGTATTCGTCCGTATCTATCTTCCAGTCAAATGTATCTAATAGATAGATTGCAAAAAATTGATGCAGGTCTTTTGATTTCTACTCCAGATTATCAAGCAAGAAAAATACAACTTGAATGGTATTTAGGAAAGATTGGAAGGGAGGCAGATTATGAGTAAGACATATAAGAAACACCTTGAAAATCCAAACTTCAGACCACTTGCATATATCTGCTCTCCATATAGTGGTGATAAAGATTTAAACATTAAGAAAGCCATTCATTATGCGGAACTTGCCTATAAGAATGGTGCAATTCCTGTAACTCCACATCTCTTGTTTCCTTTTATGGATGATAGAGATTTAGAACAAAGAAAAGATGCACTTTTTATGGATGTCATACTTCTTGGTAAATGCCAAGAGGTGTGGGTCTTTGGTACTGAAATCACTGAAGGCATGAAGCGAGAAATTGAAATCGCTGAAAAAAGAAAACAAGTGATTAAGTATTTTACAAGTGAGGGTTTGGAGGTTAAGACAAATGCTAAATTTTAATTGTTATGATGCTACTTGCATCGGAAATAAGAATAACTGCCTTTATCCTAATGTGGTCACAGTATCTGATAGGGATAGCTTTATAAAAGCTATCTCTTTTGACCATGTTACAGCAGAGTTTCAAGGCAGTTATAGAAGTAAAGATAAGTTCATAACTTCTAATTGCATACCTATGGACTGTGATAATGACCACTCAGATGATGAAAAAGACTGGGTGACACCTTTTGATGTGGCATTAGCCTTTCCAGGAGTATGCTTTTTTGCATCGTATAGCAGAAACCATATGAAGGTAAAGGGGAATAAGTCAGCAAGACCAAGGTTTCATATATATTTCCCAATTGAAGAAATAAAGGATGCTGGAGAATACGCTGATTATAAAGTGCAAATTCAAGCTAAATTTCCATACTTTGATGATAATGCCTTAGATGCCGCAAGGTTTATTTATGGAACACAAAATCCGGAAGTAGAACTTTATGAAGGGGATTTAACAGTTACTGACTATTTAGGAAGAAGAAAATTTGAAGATCTACCTATATTAGGTAGCCAAATACAAGAAGGAAGTCGCAATTCTACATTAAGCCATTTTGCAGGAATTATCTTAAAACGATACGGGAAAAGCGAAAAGGCAAAAAAAGCATTTTTAGAGGAATCTGAAAAGTGTAACCCTCCTTTGGATAGGGAAGAACTTTCACTCATTTGGAAGAGTGCAATCAGCTTTTATGAAAATATATCTAAACAAAAAGGATATATACCTCCAGACGAATATAAAAAAGTTTCTTGGGATGAGCCATTACCGTTTACGGGAGAAAAGATGCCAAATTTTCCTATTGAAGCCCTTCCTAAGGCTTTACGAAACTATGCAATTGCTGTAGGAAAATCAACACAGACTCCTGTGGATATGGCAGCAGTTGGAGTTCTTGCTACTGTATCAGCTTGTATGAAAAATTTATATAAAGTTGAGGGAAAAGCGGATTGGCATGAACCAACTAATATTTACAGCGTAATTATAGCAGAGCCTTCGGAAAGAAAGTCTGCAGTTATTTCGCTTGTCATAAAACCTGTGGATGAATATATCAAAAAATATAACCAAATTCATAAAGTGGAATTTGAAATGTCTAAAGTCATCAAACAGAGACTAGAAAACAAGAAAAACAGTCTTCTGAGCCAAAGTAAGAAAAAGGGAGAGGACAAAACTTCTAGTGAATTTAATGATGAAATCAGAAGTGTGGTAGAAGAACTTGTAAATTTTACAGAAAGTAAGCCTTTAAAGGTTTATGTGGATGATACGACTACTGAAAAACTCACAGAAAGTTTGGCAGAAAATAATAATGCTATTTCTATTATTTCATCTGAAGGTGGAATTTTTGATGTCATATCAGGCACTTATTCCAGCAAGGTAAATATTGATGTTTTTCTTAAAGCCTACTCCGGAGAAAACATATCCGTAGATAGAATTATGAGAAATTCTATCTATGTTGAAAATGCGTGTCTTAGCATTCTCTTGTCTGTTCAACCTGTAGTGATTGGTGAGCTAATGAGAAATAAGAAGTTTCGTCATAGAGGGCTAACCGCAAGATTTCTATACACTACACCACAATCTTTTGTTGGAAAAAGGACCTTAGAATCAGAATGCATTTCCAAAGATGTATATAGGGAATATAAGGAGTTAATCGATAATATTCTGATGGAAGAAAAGACGGGAAATACACAAATTATAAAGCTGAGTGAAAAGGCAAAGGAACTCTTAAAAGAGTATTTTGACTTGGTGGAACAAAAGCTTGTAGGTGAATTTACTATGTACAGCGATTGGCTCGGAAAACTAGTGGGAAATACGCTTCGCATTGCAGGGATACTTGCAAGAAGTAGTGTGATAAAAAAAGATGTGGGAGATGCTCTTTTAGAAGAAGATTCACCGATTGTAATTGA
The DNA here is from genome assembly GCF_017874475.1 of Anaerococcus degeneri. GTDB lineage: Bacteria > Bacillota > Clostridia > Tissierellales > Peptoniphilaceae > Anaerococcus > Anaerococcus degeneri. The sequence continues at coordinate 45,620 of NZ_JAGGLO010000005.1, read as the reverse complement.
TGAAGAAGTTTTTTCTAATGCTGTTAAAATTGGAAAATATTTTTTAGTCCATGCAGTTAATGCCTATGGAGATATGGGAGTTCGTTCAGACTTTAAGGCTGCTCTTATGGTTCTTGAAAAATTAAAAGAAAAAGAACTTGTAAACATTACAAGAAGGGAAGTCATGAGACTTTGCAGGTGGGTTGGAAGTGCAGAAGAGGCACAAAGCATACTGGACAATCTTGAAGACTATGGATATATCCGTCTTTCAGAAATAGATCCGGCAGAAAAAATGAGAAATGGAAGACCTAAGAATGTGGTGTATTCCATCAATCCGAGTGTTTTATCGGAGTAAAAGACTTTTTTGTCACACATATAAGGGTTTTGTCACGCTGTTCCCACGTCCCATACACAGTTCTATATGTAGCAATACTTTATATATAAATAAATTAATTTAAAAAAGCTATCTATATAGCGACAGCGTGACAAAATAGGACAAAACTATTTTTAACAATTTGATGAAAGGAATAGAAATACGATGATTACAATAAATGAAAGAAAAATTGAAGTTTATGAAAATGCAGGAGCGTATATGAGACTCCTTAAGACAGTAGGGACAAAAGCGGTAGTTGCAATTAGTCCTGTACTTCATGCCAAGGATACAGGTAGGTTATTAAAGGCATTAAATACTATTGATGAAATCTGTTCAAAGGCTGATAGTAATATGTTTTCTGACTATCCTAATCTTGGAAATAAATATGTTGATGTGTTTTACGGCAATTTAGCTAGTGAGACAAGAAATGATATTGATGAAAAAATAAAGGCTATGGCAAAGGAGAGAGCAGATGAGCTGTTTAAGAGAAAGTGATATTGAAAAATGCTTAGTTCGTAAGATTAAAGAAAAAGGTGGTTTTGCAATAAAGTTTGTAAGTCCTAGTCTATCTGGTATTCCAGATCGTTTACTTCTTCTCCCGGAAGGGAAGTTTGCTTTTGTAGAACTTAAGGCAAAAGGTAAAAAACCAAGACCTCTTCAGCTAAAAAGAATGGCTGATTTTAGGAAGTTAGGTTTTAAATGTTTTGTGATTGATGATAAAGAGCAAATCGGAGGTGTTATTGATGAAATACTCTCCTCATGATTATCAAAGGTATGCAACGAACTTTATCATAAATAGTCCAATATCAGCAGTTCTATTGGAAATGGGTCTTGGAAAAAGTGTCATAAGCCTTAGTGCAATAAATGAACTTATGCTTGATTACTTTGATGTATCAAGGACTCTTGTTATCGCACCATTAAGAGTTGCGATTTCTACATGGCCAGAGGAGATTAAAAAATGGGAACATCTAAAATATCTTAGCTATTCTGTAGTAACAGGAAGTGAAAAAGAAAGGCTTGATGCATTAAAGAAACCCGCACACATTTACATTATTAACCGTGAAAATGTAGATTGGCTTATTACAAAAAGTGGCTTTAAGTGGTTTTTTGATATGGTGGTAATTGATGAACTATCATCTTTCAAAAGTTATCAGGCAAAAAGGTTCAAATCACTTCTTAAAGCAAGACCAAAGGTAAAGAGAATCGTAGGACTTACAGGAACTCCATCAAGTAACGGTCTTATGGATTTGTGGGCAGAGTTTAGACTCCTAGATATGGGAGAAAGGCTTGGAAGATATATCACTCACTACAGACAAAACTTCTTTGTACCAGATAAAAGAAATCAGCAGATGATATTTTCATATAAACCTAAAGATGGAGCAGAGAAAATGATATATAGCCTTATATCAGATATTACGATTTCTATGAAATCAAAAGACTTTCTGAAAATGCCAGAATGCATTATGAATGAGGTGGTGGTTTCATTATCGGAAAAGGAACAAAAATTATATGATTCCTTAAAAAAGGATATGGTGCTATCCGTTGAAGATGAAGAAATCGATGCTATAAATGCTGCAGCCCTATCTAGTAAACTTCTTCAAATGGCAAACGGTGCTGTGTATAACGATAAAAAGGAAAGCATCGTAATTCATGATAGAAAACTCGATGCACTTGAAGATTTAATTGAAGGTGCTAATGGTAAACCTGTTCTTGTAGCATACTGGTTTAAACATGATCTAACTAGAATAAAAGAAAGGTTTGATGTTAGAGAGATTAAGACAGGTAAGGATATAACGGACTGGAATGAAGGGAAAATTCCTATTGCAGTCATTCATCCTGCAAGTGCTGGTCATGGACTTAACTTGCAATTAGGTGGATCAACACTTATATGGTTTTCACTTACTTGGAGTTTAGAACTTTATCAGCAAACCAATGCAAGGCTTTATAGACAAGGACAAAAAGACACAGTAGTTATTCATCACATTGTTTCTGAAGGTACTATTGACGAAGATGTGATGAAAGCACTAAAGGCAAAAGAGAAAATGCAAGATGCACTGATTGATTCAGTTAAAGCAAGATTAAAGTAACGAGGAAAAGAGGTTCTATGGAGAACTTACCTCAAGTTGGAGGTAAGAATGGAAATAAAAGAATATTTAAAGCAAGCATATCTGCTTGATAAAAGAATACAGCATTACCTAGAAGATATAAAAAGACTTAGGTTAATGGCAACAAGTGTATCCTCTCCAAGATATGATATAGACAGAGTTCAAACTAGCAAAAATACTGAAGCACCTTTTGTGAAAAGTTTAAATAAAATAATGGACTTAGAGGCAAAGATAAATGAGAAACTTATATTGTTTATCAGGCTTAAAGAGCAAATTCTTGACATGATTTCAAAACTTGAAAGTGTGGATGAACAACTGCTACTTACCTATCGTTATTTAAACAATATGACATGGGATGAAATAGCAAAGGAACTTCATGCTTCAAGAGCTACAGTTTTAAGGTGGCATGGGAATGCACTAGTTAAGTTAAAAATGCCTGAAAATCCTATAGATATAAAAAGTTGATACAAAATGAGACGCTTTGAGACACTTTGAGACTAAATAATACTGTTTGACTATCTTTTAATAGTTTTGCCTTTGTGGTATGATATACTTAGCAAAAATTATAAGAATACAAGCCTTGAGAGAGAAATCTTTCAGGGCTTTTCTTATGCCCAAAAGGAGGTGGAAGACTTGCCAAGAAAACCAAAGCGTCCATGTTCTTACTCTGGATGTCCTAACTTAACTGATGGCAGGTTTTGTGAAAAGCATCAAAGGGAAGAGAACCAACGCTACGAGAAGTACGACAGGAATCCTGCTGTACGCCGTAGGTACGGACGAGTGTGGAAAAGAGTAAGAGATGCTTATGTTAAAGAGCATCCATTTTGTGAGGAGTGCTTTAAGAAGAAAATTTTAGTTCCTGTAGAAGAAGTGCATCACATCAAACCTCTTTCTGAAGGTGGAAATCATAATAAAAGCAATTTGATATCTTTATGCAAATCGTGTCATGCGAGAATTCATGCCCAAAGAGGAGACCGTTGGAATAAAAAGTAAATGGGTAGGGGCGGTCATTATCTCTACGAACCTAGCCACCGTGGAACGGGCGTGGGGTCTCATGCACAAAAACACAGGTTCAAAGGGGGTATTAAAGAAAACTAAAAAATATGAATGGAAAGGAAGTGATGAATGTGGCCAAAGACGGAACATATAGAGGTGGGAGAAGAGTAAAAGCAGGAGATAAACCAAGACCGATAGCTGAAAAAATACAAAATGGAGAAAAGGTAAAACTGCTTGCAAATGATATACCGGATATGTACTATGCAGAACTTGATTCTGTAGATTTACCTGATGGTGTAGAACTTGATGGAATAGATATGCCAAAACCTGGTGAGTACCTATCTGCAAAACAAAAGGACGGTATTCCACTAGGCGCAGATGAAATATATAAAGAAACATGGCTGTGGCTAAAGGAGAGAAAATGCGAAAAGTTAGTAAATAAAAGATTGCTTGAGTCATATTCACAGGCCTTTGCCAGATATATTCAATGCGAGGATGCTATTAGTAGATATGGAATGCTTGGAAAGCATCCAACAACAGGTGGAGTAATTGCTTCGCCATTTATTCAGATGTCATCACAGTTTCAAAAAACAGCAAATCTTATTTGGTATGAGATATACGACATCGTCAAACAGAACTGTACAGAAATTTATGAAGAAGATAGCGATGACCTTATGGAGCAGCTATTAAGAAGAAGGAGATAAGAAAAATGATAGAAAAAGTAAATCCAAAACACCCAGATAAAATTGCAGATAGAATAGCAGGTGCTATAGTTGATATCGCATATAAAAATTGTGATAATCCTAAAGTTGCCGTAGAAGTCTTAATCGGTCATGGTGTGTGCCATGTGATTATAGAAAGCACGGTGAATTTTAAGTATAAGGAAATTAAAGAGGCAATAGCTCGTATTGCTGGAAAGGTTAAAAAAGATATTGTCATTGCAAGACAAGATAAACACCTATCTAAAAACCAAGAAGAAACTATCCGATGTGGTGATAATGGTATCTTTAAAGGTATGCCATTAACAGATGAAGATAAGGCTTTAAGTAAAATTGCAAGAGAAATCTATGGAACTTATCCCTATGATGGAAAATATATCCTTGATGATAAGAAGCTAATCATCTGCCAAAGCCATGCGAATAATGAAGAATTAAAAGGTAAATATCAGTCTGCTATTATTAATCCTCTAGGCTTTTGGACTGGTGGAACTGATGTAGATACAGGAGCAACAAACCGTAAACTTGGATCGGACATGGCTGATTCAGTTACAGGCGGCGGTCTTCATGGTAAAGACTTATCCAAAGCAGATATATCAGTAAATATCTACGCTTTTCTTAAAGCACAGGTGGAACAAAGACCGATTGAACTTAGCTGTGCCATTGGTGATGAAGTAGTTGATGGTAAGCCGTATAGCGAAATCGTGAATATCGCAAGAAAGTATATAGACTCTATTGGTGGATTTGAAAAGTTCGCTGAATGGGGTCTTTTTTAATGGGGTGAGCTTATGAAAACAAAAATGGAAATGGTGGAAATTAGTAAACTAGTCCCTTATGTGAATAATGCAAGAACTCACTCCCCAGAGCAGATTATGAAACTTAGATCCTCTTTACGAGAATTTGGTTTTATCAATCCGGTCATCATCGATTCAAAGTTTAATATCATCGCAGGTCACGGAAGAGTTATGGCAGCTAAGGAAGAAAAGATGGAAGAAGTGCCATGTGTACTTGTAGACTATCTATCTGAGGCACAGAAGAAAGCATATATCATAGCTGACAACAAAATGGCACTGGATGCTGGCTGGGATGAGGAACTACTCCGAATTGAGATTGAAGAATTAGAAGGAATGGATTTTGATTTAGCTCTAACGGGCTTTGATGGAGCAGAACTTGATGAGTTATTTGGAAATTCTGAAAAGGAAACGGTGGAAGATGATAAATTTGACTTGACATCAGCACTTGAAAAAGCTGCCTTTGTAGAAAAAGGCGATATCTGGAATGTTGGCAAACACAGTCTGATGTGTGGTGATGCAACAAGTAAGGAAGATGTAGATACTTTGATGGGTGGTAAAAAAGCCAATCTCATTATTACCGATCCCCCTTATGGGGTCTCATTTAAAAGTGCCAGTGGACTTACGATAAAAAACGATTCGATGAAAGAGGAAGAGTTTTATAATTTCCTTCTTCTATCCTTTCAAAATATGGCAGAGCATTTGGAAAGTGGTGGAGCAGCCTATATATTTCACGCTGATACGGAAGGACTTAATTTTAGAAAAGCCTTTATTGATGCAGGATTTCATCTTGCAGGCTGTTGTATATGGGTAAAGAACTCACTTGTTCTTGGTAGAAGTGATTATCAGTGGCAACATGAACCTGTGCTTTATGGCTTTCTTAAAAATGGTAGGCATTCATGGTATTCCGATAGAAAACAAACAACTATTTGGAACTTTGATAAACCAAAGAGAAATGAAAATCATCCGACATCAAAGCCACTAGATTTACTTTCCTATCCGATTCAAAACTCAAGTCAAGAAAATGCCATCGTCATTGATACCTTTGGAGGTAGTGGTTCAACCTTAATTGCTTGTGAAAAGACAAATCGAATCTGTCATACGATGGAACTTGATGAAAAGTATGCATCAGTTATTTTAAGACGATATGTGGAAGATACCGGGGATAATGAAAATGTCTATGTGATTCGTGGTGGTAAGAAATTATCATATAAAGATTTAGTGAAAGAGGTGGAAACACATGGAGAAAAAACAAAATAAACCTCTAACACTTTGTTCTCTATTTGATGGTTCAGGAGGATTTTGTTTAGGAGCAAAACTTGTAGGTATAAAGCCTATTAGTTGTTCAGAAATTGAGCCTTTTCCAATTAGAGTAACAACTAGAAGAATGCCGGATGTAAAACATTTAGGAGATATATCTGGTATTAAAGGAAATGAAATAGAACCTGTGGACATTATCACTTTTGGCAGCCCATGCCAAGATATGTCTATAGCAGGTAAAAGAGCGGGGCTAAGTGGTTCTCGCTCTAATTTATTTTATGAGGCAATTAGAATTATTAAAGAAATGAGGGAGGAAACGCATGGAGAAAAACCAAGATATATCGTTTGGGAAAATGTGCCAGGTGCATTCTCCTCAAACAAAGGAGAGGACTTCTTTTCAGTCCTCAAAGAAATCTGTGGGATCAAAGGACATAAAATTGATGAGGCTAGACCTAAGAAATGGCAAAACGCAGGTCTTATCATGGCAGAAGATTTCTCACTCGCATGGAGGGTATTTGATGCTCAGTACTGGGGAGTTCCCCAAAGAAGAAGACGCATCTATCTTGTCTGCGATTTTAATGGAAGAAGTGCCGGAAAAATATTATTTGAGTCCGAGGGCATGCCTTGGCATCTTGAAAAGAGCAAAAGCCCGTGGCAAAGAACTGCCACAGGTTCTAAAGGTAGCATTAGAAGTTCAGTCACAAATCTATGCTTAAATGACCAAGGGGGTCAGAGGATGGATGTTCATAAAAATAAGAGTGGAACAATCACCGCAAGCGTAGGGAATCATCCACCATTGGTATTTGAAAATCATGGACAGGACTCTAGATTTAAAGGACCTCTTGCTGTGAGTAATACTATAGGAGCAAGCCTTGGAACTGGTGGAAACAACCAGCCTTTTGTAGTTGAGGATAGTACCAGAACCTTTGATGTCCGTATTACATCAGAAAACACCAAAAATCATAGAGCTAATGTTTATGAAACTGATGTGGCAAGAACCATTAACACGGGTCAAAACTCACCGGAAGCCAATCAAGGCGGACTTGCCATTGTCTACTGTGACAAAACAGCAGGTACACTTTGTGCGATGGATGGGCCAAAGGGTGTTCATAGTGAGATGGCAGGTCAAGGCAAACTCATCGTTGAAAAGGAAATCTATTCAACCAGCAAAAACTCCCATCATACTGAGGCGGTAGAAAATCTAGCTAATACTTTAGTTGCAAGTGACTATAAAGATCCACCTGTTGTAAATGACGTGGCGGGTCAAAGATATATTGTTAGAAGACTAACTCCAAAGGAATGCGGAAGACTTCAAGGTTTCCCAGATGGTTGGTGTGATGATTTAGAAACTATCAATCCCACAGAGGGAGAATTGATATTTTGGACTGAAGTCTTTGAAACCTATAGGAAAGTTGTGACGAAAGCTACTAAGCCTAGAAGTGAAAAACAGATAAGAAAGTGGCTTGCTAGTCCTCATACAGATTCAGCTGAATATAAGATGTGGGGAAATGGCGTGGCACTTCCTAATGTATGTTTTGTACTTGCAGGAATTAAGCACTTTTATTTTAAGTAATGCACAGATATAACTTGATAAATCTCTGATAGTACGGGAATATACACATACCAAAACTAAAGGAGGAAAAACAAGTGCAAGTAAAATTTAATGTTACAGGTAAAGAGAGAAAAGAGCTTGTCAAAGGGATTGAAAGAATCACAAATGAAAAATCCAAGTATTTAGGAATGCCAAGTACAGCTTATGAGGTTGGAATCTTTACAATTGATAAGACGGGAACGGTTTTATGTGAAGATGATTTCGCACTTGAAAGGTTAGTTCACAATCTTATCGGTGACGGCTTTGTACCTAAAGAAGAGATTAAAAGGGAGCCAGTGGCCACACAGGGGCTTACAGTGGCAATTCCAAGAGAGAAGGTGGATTTATCCAAGCTAGAGAAAATCTTTGAAAATAAGGGCGATTTAATCAAAAAGGCACTAGGAATTACAAGCCTTGAGATAGAGGAAGATGAAGAAAAAATAAGTTTTCCTTGGTTTGAAAATATCGATAACGAACATATAATGACATATACAAAATTTATTGCTGCACTTTGTAAGATGAGTATGGATGCCAAACGCATCAACGATTCTTCCAAAGAAGTAGTCAATGAAAAGTATGCCTTTAGATGTTTTCTTTTAAGACTAGGCTTTATCGGAGATGAATTTAAGAAAGATAGAAAAATACTTCTTGAAAAGCTTTCAGGATCATCAGCATTTAGAAATGGAGGTCATGAAGATGAGATTTCCAAATAAAGAGGTTGTTGAAGAATTAAGAAAAAAGTATCCAGTTGGAACTAGAGTAGAGCTTGTCTTTATGGAGGATATTCAGGCACCGCCTATTGGTACAGCAGGAACAGTAAGAGGTGTTGATGATATTGGCTCTATTATGGTTTCTTGGGATAACGGAAGTAGCCTAAGTGTAGCTTATGGTGAAGATTTCTGCAGGAGGGTTTCAGATGAACGATAAGATAAAGGAACAGATACTTGCTATTAGAAAAACAGGGATTACTAATATGTTTGATATAAGAGTAGTTCAAAGAATCGCTTATGAAATGGATTTTTATGAACTTGTAGATTTTCTTGAAACGGATAGAAAAGCCTATGTTGATTTCATTCTATACGGCAAATAAAACTACTATTATTATGAAAATAAAGCACATATTTCTTTAAAAATGACTTGATATATCCTTCAAATTACGGGAATATACACATACCAAAAACAAAGGAGAAACGCACATGACAAAGCAAGAAATTTTTAAGGAAGCGACAAAAAAACTAAATGATAAGAAAGCAGCATTTTATAAAAGAGAGCCTGAAAGAAAACTTTATGACGAAGGCAAGATTGGCTGGAACGAATACCTAAAAAGAGCCAAAGCAAGAGAAGAAAAAGAAAGAGAATTCTATAAAGGAAACGAAAACTTTGAACTCTACGATGCAGGTCTTATCACCTACGATGAATTCTTAGAATTGGAGGGGAAATAAGATGAGCAAAATGATAGATTTAGCTAACAAGTACAAGATACCAACACAGGCAACACCGGAAGATTTAGAAACTAGATGGGGTAGGGTCATAACCTTTGGAGATAGGGTGATTCTTGTAGGACACTACTATCACCCAGATGGTAATTGCTACTTTGCAGCAGTTCATGAATTTCTAGATGATGACCATTCATGTGAAGGTTTTATTGGACTAAGGGAAGTAAGCGAAGAACGATTCAAAGATGATGGTCACGCAATTGAGTGGGCATTAAAACAAAACTAACAATAAAAGATTTTCAGAGCCTAGGCTCTGTTTCTCGTAGTAGCAGCCAAAGGGCTGTATTTTTTATGTCTAAAAGGGGTGAGTTGATGGCAAAATACAAGACTACAAAATTTAAATTAAAAGATTCTATCTATAGCAGGGATCATGCAGATTATGCTGTAAATTTCATTGAATGCCTAAGCCACACCAAAGGCACCTGGGCTGGTAAGCCATTTAAGTTACTTCCTTGGCAAGAGCAAATCATAAGAGATTTATTTGGAGTGATTAAACCAAATGGATATAGGCAGTTTAATACAGCCTACATTGAAATCCCAAAGAAGATGGGAAAGAGTGAACTTGCAGCAGCTGTTGCCTTACTTCTTTGCTGTGGTGATAATGAAGAAAGAGCTGAGGTATATGGATGTGCTGCTGATAGACAGCAGGCAACTATAGTGTTTGATGTTGCAGCAGATATGGTAAGGATGTGTCCTGCACTTAACCGTAGAGTTAAGATACTGGCATCACAAAAAAGAATTATCTATAAGCCAACAAATTCTTTCTATCAAGTATTATCAGCGGAAGCCTACTCCAAGCATGGGTTTAACATTCATGGTGTAGTCTTTGATGAACTTCATACCCAGCCAAACAGAAAACTCTTTGATGTTATGACTAAAGGTTCAGGTGATGCTAGAACTCAGCCTTTATATTTTCTTATAACAACAGCAGGTACAGACACACATTCTATCTGCTATGAAACGCATCAAAAGGCTAAGGATATTTTAGAAGGAAGAAAAATAGATTCCACTTTTTATCCAGTGATTTATGGTGCTGATGAAGAAGATGACTGGACAGATCCAAAAGTATGGAAGAAAGCAAATCCATCTCTTGGGGTGACGGTTGGAATTGATAAAGTAAAGGCTGCCTGTGAATCAGCAAAGCAAAATCCGGGAGAAGAAAACTCCTTCAGACAATTAAGACTTAACCAATGGGTAAAACAAGCAATTAGATGGATGCCAATGGAAAAATGGGATGCTTGTTCCTTTGCAGTAGATGAAGATGAACTTGAAGGCAGAGTATGCTACGGAGGCCTTGACCTTTCATCTACAACGGATATTACAGCCTTTGTTTTAGTGTTTCCTCCAATAGATGAAGACGATAAAATTTGCATTATGCCTTTCTTTTGGCTACCTGAAGATACGCTGGGTTTAAGAGTAAAACGTGACCATGTACCTTATGATGTTTGGGAAAGACAAGGATACATTCAGACAACAGAAGGTAATGTTGTTCACTATGGATATATTGAAAAATTCATAGAAAAGCTAGGAGAAAGGTTCAACATTAGAGAAATTGCCTTCGATAGGTGGGGTGCTGTTCAGATGGTACAAAACCTAGAAAATATGGGCTTTACTGTAGTTCCTTTTGGACAAGGTTTTAAGGATATGAGTCCACCTACTAAGGAACTTATGAAATTAACACTGGAACAAAAGCTTGCTCACGGTGGAAATCCGGTTCTTAGATGGATGATGGATAATATTTTTATTAGAACCGATCCTGCTGGAAATATAAAAGCAGATAAGGAAAAGTCAACAGAAAAGATTGATGGAGCTATTGCTACTATCATGGGCCTTGATAGAGCAATTAGATGTGGAAATCAAAATACAGAAAGTGTATATGATGGCAGGGGTATTTTGTTCATTTAAAAAACAACATTAAAATACTTAATTCTTACATTTAAATCCCTATTTCTTACAAGTGGGTTGTACTCATATTCAACTTCGTTTAACCTATACAAACCAACTAAAACGGATTAAAGGAGGGAAATATAATGTTAGAAAAAGAGGTATTAGAACTTGTAGTTAAAAAAGTCATGGATAAGTTTGCAAGAGAAAATGATGGTTCAAAAGGATGGACAAAAGAAGATATTCAAAATGAGGTTCTTAACCTTGGAGGCACAATGACAGATGTTTACGAGGCCATGAAGATTGGACTAGATATTTGTCTTTTGAAAGAAACAGTAGAGCCGGTATATAGTTAAAAATTTATTATTAAGAGCATCTCTTAGGAGGTGTTTTTTTCATACAGAAAATTAGGAGGAAAGTAAATGGGAATACTAAGCGGTTTATTCAAGAGTAGAGATAAGCCTAGTAATAGAACAAATGGTAGTTCATATAGCTTTTTGATGGGTGGTTCATCATCTGGAAGAAGAGTAAACGAACGCTCAGCTATGCAGATGACTGCAGTATATAGCTGCGTAAGGATATTATCAGAGGCAGTAGCGAGTTTGCCACTTCATGTGTATGAAAGAATCGATACAGGAACAGAAAAAGCAATAAATCATCCTTTATATAAAGTTCTTCATGATGAACCAAATTCTGAAATGACAAGTTTTATTTTTAGAGAAACCATGATGACACATTTACTTCTTTGGGGTAATGCCTATGCTCAAATTATCAGAAATGGTAAGAGTGAAGTCTTAGGACTTTATCCGCTTATGCCAGACAGGATGAAGGTAGATAGAGATGATAAAGGTCAAATTTACTATGAATATTTTGTCAGTGATTCTGATGCAGGAACAGAAAAACAAGGAAGAGTGAAGTTAAATCAGTCAGATGTTCTTCATATTCCTGGACTTGGCTTTGATGGACTTGTTGGCTATTCACCAATTGCTATGGCTAAAAATGCCATAGGTATGGCAATCGCAACGGAAGAATATGGAGCTAAGTTCTTTGCTAATGGTGCAACTCCAAGTGGTATTTTGGAGTATCCGGGAACAGTAAAGGATCCTGAGGCTATGAGGGAAAGCTGGTCAAAAGGGTTCTCTGGTAGTAACAGTCATAAGATAGCGATTTTGGAAGAAGGAATGAAGTACACACCGATTTCAATATCTCCAAATGAAGCACAGTTTTTAGAAACAAGAAAATTTCAAATCAATGAGATAGCTCGAATCTTTAGAGTTCCACCACATATGGTAGGTGACCTTGAGAAGTCGAGCTTTTCTAATATTGAGCAGCAGTCGCTTGAGTTTGTGAAGTATACGCTTGATCCTTGGGTGGCAAGGTGGGAGCAGTCCATTGTAAGAAGGCTGTTTACTGAGGAGGAAAAGAAAAAGTACTATGTCAAATTCAATGTGGACGGACTCCTTCGTGGTGATTACCAATCAAGAATGAATGGCTATGCTATCGGCAGACAAAATGGATGGATGTCAGCGAACGATATTAGGGAATTAGAAAACCTAGACCGTATTCCAAGTGAAGATGGAGGTGACCTATATCTCATAAATGGAAATATGCTCCCGCTTAAAAGGGCAGGAGCATTTGCAGGTGAAGATGGAAAGGAGGAAGAACCGAATGAAGAAGTTTTGGAAGTGGAAGAATCAAGTAGTAAATCAAGGAGAAACAGAAACGACAGAACGCATCCTATTCCTTAATGGAACGATAGCTGAAGAATCGTGGTTTGACGATGATGTGACACCACAGCTTTTCAAAGAGGAGTTAAATCAGGGTAATGGAAACATTACTGTTTGGATTAACTCTCCAGGAGGTGACTGTATTGCAGCAGCCCAGATATATAACATGCTGATGGAATATAAAGGAGATGTCACAGTAAAGATTGATGGGATAGCAGCAAGTGCAGCATCGGTTATTGCAATGGCAGGCACAAAAGTGATGATGAGTCCGGTATCAATGCTTATGATCCATAATCCTATGACCATAGCTTTTGGAAATAAAGGAGAAATGGAAAAAGCAATCTCGATGCTAGATGAAGTAAAAGAGTCCATCATCAATGCTTATGAAATTAAGACAGGGTTGTCTAGAACGAAATTGTCACATTTAATGGATCAAGAAACTTGGATGGATGCTAATAAAGCTGTGGAGCTTGGATTTGCAGATGATATCTTAAAAAGAAGTGAAACTACAGACATAGAAGCACCACAAGTTTCCATGATGTATTCAAAGGCACAGGTTGTAAATTCACTGATGGAAAGAATAGCAGCTAAATGCAAAATAGAAAATAAAGAAACAGATAACACTCATGTAAAGGCGGATTCCTTAATGGAACGTCTTTTTTTAATGAAAAATTGGAGGTAGAAAATTATGAGTAAGATTTTAGAAATGATTGAAAAACGTAATAAGGCTTGGGAAGGTGCTAAGGCTTTTCTTGAAAGTAAGAGAGATAAAGACGGCCTTATTTCTGAAGAAGATGCTTTAAGCTATGATGAAATGGAAAAGAAAGTCCATAACTACAGTATGGAGATTGAGCGTCTTAAGAAGATTGAAGAGATGGATAAAGAATTATCTAGACCTACATCAAATGCAATTGTTACAAAGCCAATGAAAGTGGATGATAATCCGGAGAAAAAGGGAAGAGCATCCGATGAATACAGAAGGGATATGCTTAAGGCAATCAGAAGTAACTTTAAGCAGATTACAAACCTTTTGCAGGAAGGAGTGGACACTGATGGAGGATATCTTGTTCCGGAGGAATATGATAAGAGACTGATTGATGTATTAACGGAAAATAACATAATGAGAACCTTAGGAACTAAGATAACAACATCAGGTCTTCATAGAATTACAATAACAGCTACTAAGCCAGCCGCTCTTTGGGTTGAAGAAGGTGGTAAAATTCCATTTTCTGATTCTACTTTTGGTCAGATTACAATTGATGCATTTAAGCTTGCTGTTGGTGTTAAGGTTACAAATGAACTTCTTTATGACAGCATGTTCCCGCTTGAAAGCTATATTATCGAGCAATTTGGTAAGGCAATCGGTAATGCCGAGGAAGATGCATTTCTAAACGGAGACGGTAAGAAAAAGCCTCTTGGAATTTTCCATAAAGATGGTGGTGCAATCAGTGATGTAACAACAGCAGGAGTAGCTATTTCATCTGATGATATTATCAGTCTTGTGTATGCACTTGGAAGACCATATCGTCAAAAGGCTAAATTTATTATGAATGACCAGACCATTGCCATCATTAGAAAACTTAAAGATGGTAATGGAAACTATATGTGGCAGCCTTCCATTAAAGAAGGAGAGCCGGATAGACTGCTTGGTTATCCTATTTTTACATCAGCGTATGCACCTCTTGTAGAAGCGGGAAAACCTGCCATTGCATTCGGTGATTTTTCTTATTACAACATTGCAGACAGAGGAACAAGGTCTATGCAGGAACTTACGGAGCTTTATGCTGAAACAGATACAACAGGCTTTATTGCAAAGGAAAGAGTGGATGGAAAACTGATTCTTCCTGAGGCGGTTCATCTTTTAACTATTAAAGCAAAATAAAGGAGGGGGGTGCTAGTTATGGTTGTAAGTCTTGAAGAAATGAAAAACTATCTGAGGGTGGATACAAGTGAAGATGATAATCTGATTAGCACCCTTATAAAGTCTTCTGAAAAAATGTGTCTTTCTATAGCAAGAAAAGAGGAAGAAGAAATCATTTGTGAGAACTTTGAAGAATACAAGGTGGCAGTGCTATATGCTGCCGCCTATCTTTATGAACATAGGGAAGAGGCAGACCATCATGAGCTAACGATTACACTTAGATCCATGTTATTTGGAGTAAGAAAGGCGGAATTTTAATGAAAGTTTCACTATTAAATGAACGCATTACTATAGAAAAAAGCAAAATTGAAGTGGATAAAATAGGAAACCATAAAAATGTGTGGAGTAAATACTACTCTTGCCATGCAACTATCAGCAGTGAAAGTCCAAAGGAAGAAACAAGTAGTGGTGCTATATGGGATGAAAGCAAGATTGACTTTACCATTCGCTACAGTAAGGAAGTATCGGTCTTATCTTCCACCTGCTATAGAGTTATTTTTCATAATGATATTTATGAAATTGAAGGAATTGACCACATGAATTATAGGAAGAAAAGTCTAAAACTTCATTGTAAGAGGTGTGAGAGATGAGCAAGGTGAAAATTGATAGCCTTTCATCTGAAGTGATGAAGGAACTTGAAAAATATGCTGATGTTACAACGGAAAATGTGAAGAAGGCAGTTCAAAAAGCCGGAAAGACAGTGCGTGATGAAATCAGTGCGAATGCTCCAAGTGATACAGGAAAATATGGGAAAAGCTGGACTGTGAAAACTGTGAGAGAAACATCTAGCAGTTTAGAGCTTGTAGTTCATTCAAAAAACAAATATCAGCTTACCCACCTTCTCGAATTTGGTCATGCAAAGCGTGGTGGAGGAAGAGTATCTGCTAGACCACATATTGCAGCAGCTGAAGAAAAGGCTGTAAAGGTATTTGAAGAAGAGATAAAGGAGGCTATTTCCAATGGATAGGTTACTTGAAATTATAAAGCATATAGGACTTCCAAATGCTTATCATCACTTTGCTGAAGGGGAATCGCCAGAGCCGCCTTTTCTTATTTACATCTTGCCAGCGAGCGATAACTTTTCAGCAGACGGAAGAGTGTATTTTAAAGCAAATGAAGTTCATATTGAAATCTATACGGATTACAAAAGTCCGAAAACAGAAAAGAAAGTAGAAGCTGTGCTCGATGAGCATGGCATTTTTTATAACAAAACAGAGATCTTTATAGAGTCGGAAAAACTCTATGAAATCTTATATATTTTTGAAATGGAGGAAGAAAATCATGGGAAATAAAGTGAAATATAACCTTAAAAATGTTCATGCAGCAAAACTTAAAAAATCAAGCGAAGGGACATTTTCTTATGAAAATCCTAAAGCAATCCCAGGGGCGGTAAGTATCAGCCTTGAAGCTGAAGGAGAATCCAGTCCTTTTTATGCAGATGGTATTGTGTATTTTAGATCTACTGCCAACAATGGATATAGCGGTGACCTTGAGATTGCACTGATACCTGAATGGTTTAGAACGGAAATCCTAAAAGAAGAACTGGATAAAAACGGAGTACTTGTAGAAAAGGCAAATGTATCAGAAACAGAAAAGTTTGCACTCTTATTTGAATTTGACGGTGATATCAATGCAATTAGGCACGTCCTATATAATTGCTCCGCATCTCGTCCGTCCATTGAATCTGAAACAAAGGAAGATACTATAGAGCCTGGAACAGAAACACTATCACTTACAGCAGATCCAAGAGAGGATGGACTTGTAAAATCAAGAACTGGAGATACTACATCGGCTGATACCTATGCTAACTGGTATAAGAACGTTTATATTCCACAGGCTAATTCTGAAACACCAAAGCCATCGGGAAAATAAGGAGGGGAAATATGCTTGAGAAAACAGTAAAAGTAGGAGAGGTTGATGTAAAGTTTCGTTCATCTGCTACAATCCCTAGACTGTATAGAATTAAATTTAAAAGAGATATTTTCAAAGACCTCTCAAAGCTGGAGAAAACATTCAAGGCCAATGAAGGGTCTTTTGAAATTGATGACCTTGAGATATTTGAAAATGTAGCCT
The DNA here is from genome assembly GCF_017874475.1 of Anaerococcus degeneri. Classification (GTDB taxonomy): domain Bacteria; phylum Bacillota; class Clostridia; order Tissierellales; family Peptoniphilaceae; genus Anaerococcus; species Anaerococcus degeneri. The sequence goes on along the minus strand of NZ_JAGGLO010000005.1, from coordinate 28,708 downwards.
ACATCATGGCTTACCATGCAGATAGAAGTATTCCAGGAAACATTGATGATTGGCTTGACCAGTTTGAAATGTTTTCTATTTATGAGGTTCTTCCTGAAATACTTGAACTTTGGGGAGCAAATATTCAGACAGAAGTTAAGTCTAAAAAAAACTTCCAAAAAGTAGTAGGGAAATGACAACAGCTCTATTTCTACTAAGATGCGTGGAAATAGGGATAAGCATTTCAGAACTTGATTTACTTACAATTGGTATGGTACTAGATATTTGGACTGAAAAATCAAATGACGGAGTGAAATATAGCAAGGTGGCAGGTCAAGCTGAGTTTGATAAATTTTGATTTATATAGTATAATTCATAAAAAGTAGAAGGGTAGCGTAATGAGCATATATTTAAAAAATCATCCTAAGAACAAACTTAACTCTGTACAAATGAAACCGATGAAACATTGTACAGAGTATAGCAAATAAATTACATTTAAGATTTCATCGGGAAATACAAAAAATTAGGTCATTTAGTTGGCTTTGTTTTTGTGCGCATTTCTCGATATATAAATAAAATGTAAAAGGCTATGGGCAATGTTTTGTCTGTAGCCTTTTGTTTTATAAATTATTAAGCAAAAGGCAGATACTATTTTGTATTTATGCCTTTTTTGTTGCATAAATACAGAAAATAAAATATTGAGAAGTGGAGAAATTTTAAATGAACGAAAGCAGAATAAAAATTTTGAAAGAAGAAAATATTGATAAGGCACTTTTTAAGTTAGGTATACCTATGGTTATCAGTTTGTTGGTAGCTGCCTTATACAATGTTGTGGACACCTATTTTGTGTCCGGACTTGGAAAAGAGGCAGTAGCTGCCGTTTCTGTTGCCTTTCCGATTCAACTTATTTTTTTAGGGATAGGATTAACATTTGGTGCCGGAGCAGGCTCTTATATATCAAGGCTACTTGGAGGAAATGATAAAAAAGAAGCAAGTATTGTAGCGACAGTTGCTCTACTAACAAGTGCAATTTTAGGGATAGTTACAGCTATTGCATTGTTTTGCTATTTAGATGGCGTTTTGAAATTTATGGGAGCCATACCATCTATTATTGAAATTTCCAAGTCGTATACAGGAATATTCATAGTAGGCGGTATTTTGGGAACGGTAAATGTAACACTTGGAAATTTAGCCGTTGCACAAGGAGCTGCTAAAATTTCCTTAAAGGCTATGATTGTAGGCTCTATATCAAATATGATTTTAGATCCGATATTTATATTCGGACTTAATTTAGGAGTGAGAGGTGCAGCGATTGCGACACTCATAGCCAGAGTTATAACCAGTCTAATGTATCTCATTTACTTTGTAGGAGATAAAAATTTAATTGAGATAAAGTTACCTAACTTTAAACCTACAGTTGCAATTTACAAGGATATATTAAAGATAGGTATATCCATGTTAATACTTCAAATTCTACAAACAATATCCATCAGCAAAATATCTTATGCAGCGTCCTTTTATGGAGAAGAAGCAATAGCTGCAATGGGTATTGTTCTTAGAATTGTAACATTAGGAACAAATGTTGTATTTGGATATATGAAAGGATTACAACCATTAGCTGGATTTAATTATGGAGCTAAGAATTATGAAAGAGTGAGAGAAGCTATAAAGGCAAGTGTTAAATGGACAAATGTATTTTGTGTAGTGTGGACTGTGATAGTTTATATATTTGCCCCAAGTATATTATCTATATTTGGGACTGATGAAAATGTATTAAATATAGCAGTGCCGGCATTACGAGCAGCTGTAATTATGTTTATAACATTTGGATTTCAGTTTACTTACTCTACCTTGTATTTGTCTACAGGAAAGGCATTAGGGGGAGTATTTCTAAATTCATTGCGACAAGGAATTGTGTTTATCCCTATCATTTTATTGTTGCCTAAACTTATGGGATTAAATGGTGTTATATATGCTCAAACAATTTCAGATTTAATAACAACAATCATCACAATTCCTTTTGCTATTAGTGTGAATAAGAGTTTAAAAAATTTTATAATCTAAAATCATAAAATATTTAAAATAAGGCATCTACAAAAGGTAGGTGTCTTTTTTATACCTATTTTTAGGAAAGGAGGGGTTAAGGTGGCCAATAGAATAAAAGGTATTACTGTTGAGATTGGTGGAGATACTACTGGTCTTGATAAAGCCTTAAAAGGTGTAAACTCTACAATTAAATCAACGCAGTCACAACTTCGTGATGTGAACAGGCTATTAAAACTTGATCCTTCCAATGCAAAGTTGCTTGCTCAAAAACAGCAGTTACTTCAAAAGGAAATCTCTGAAACTAGTGAAAAGTTGAATGCCTTAAAAGAGGCAGATAAGCAGGCAAAAGTACAGCTTGAAAATGGAGAGCTTGGACAAGATAAGTATGATGCCCTTCAAAGAGAAATCATCGAAACAGAAAATAATCTAAAGTCCCTTCAGGAAGAAGCAAAGAAAGTACCATCTGCATTATCTGTTTCTATGAAAGAGGCAGGGGATAAGATTAAGGAAGTTGGAGATAAGACTACTGAAGTTGGCAAAGGTCTATCCACACATATAACAGCACCTATCGTAGCGATGGGTGCTGCTTCTTTAAAGGCATTTAATGATGTTGATGCTGGTATGGATATAATTGTCCAAAAAACAGGTGCGTCAGGTAAAGCCTTAAATGAAATGCAAGATAGCATGAAAAATCTTGCGACTTCAATTCCTACAGACTTTGAAACAGCAGGTGCTGCTATTGGTGAGGTGAATACTAGATTTGGTCTTACTGGTAAAAAGCTAGAAGAACTTTCTGGTAAATTTATAAAATTTGCTCAGCTTAATAATACAGATGTATCTACTGCTATTGATAATACGCAGAAGGTCATATCTGCCTTTGGTCTTAAAGCAAGTGATGCAGGAGCCTTACTTGATACCATGAATGCGGTTGGTCAAAGAACCGGTATCAGTATGGATACTCTTGCGAGGAGCATGGTGACCAATTCTGCAGCACTTCAGCAACTTGGTTTTTCTGCAAGTGATGCAGCAAACTTCCTCGGAAATGTTGAAATGTCTGGAGCTGATACATCACAGGTTATGACAGGACTTACAAAGGCACTTGCTAATGCTACAGCAAATGGAAAGCCTATGAAAGAGGCACTAAAAGAAATCCAAGACAGCATGGTGAATGCTAGTAGTGAAACGGAAGGACTACAAGCGGCTTATGAACTCTTTGGTAAAAGAGCAGGTGGTGCAATTTATCAAGCTTGTAAAAACGGCTCCTTATCATTTGAAGAATTAGGTACATCCTTAAAAGATAATATTGGAAATGTAGATAGCACATTTAATGAAACCTTAGATCCAATCGATAAGTTTCAGACCTCTCTTAATAGCTTAAAGATAGTAGGTGCTGATGTCGGCAACTCTCTTATGAGCGTTCTTGCACCGATGCTTACCAAATTTTCTGAGATGATGAAATCATTAAACGAAAAGTGGAATAGTCTATCTCCTGGTATGCAAGATGCCATTGTAAAAATTGCTCTTATTGCAGCAACAGTTGGACCTGTTTTAGTTGTCATCGGAAAAGTCATCACAGCAGTTGGAACTATTACATCTGCACTTGGCGGACTCATTGGACTACTTGGAGGAACAGCCACCGCAACTACAGCAGTGGGCGTTGCAGGAGGTGCAAGTGCAGCAGGAACAGCAGCCGCAGGTACTGCCGCAGGTGGAGCAGCAGTGGGCTTTGGTGCTCTTAATGTTTCGCTACTTCCAATTATAGGAATTATTGCAGCTATCATAGCAGCGGTAGTGGCCATCATTGCCATTATTAAAAACTGGGGCGCTATTACAGAATGGTTCAAAGGCTTATGGGAAACAGTATCTACTGCAATCATGAGTATTTGGCAGAATATATCAAACTTTTTTAAAGGAATATGGGAAGGTCTAGTTAGTATCTTCACTACAGTTTGGGAAACCATAAAAAATATACTTACTGTAGCACTGATGTTTATTGTGGAGCTTATTAAAGGCTACTTTGAACTTATCACACTTCCCTTTAGATTTATTTGGGAAAACTGTAAAGAAACTGTTATGGCTGCATGGGAGTCAATAAAGACTGTTGTAATGACGGTCTTAAATACGATTAGTTCCTTTATTTCTACTGTCATGAATGCCATAAAAACAGTCATTACAACTGTATGGAATGCAATTAGTACTACGATTTCTACTGTACTTGATGCTATAAAAACTGTGATTACTACAATCTTTAATGCAGTAAAAACGGTTGTGACAAATGTATGGAACGGAATCAAAAGTGTAATTGGATCTGTGGTGGACGGTATAAAGTCAAAGGTATCATCGGTATTTAATGCTGTATCAAGTACAGTAAGCTCTATATTTAATGGAATCAAAAATACAGCCGTTTCCATTTGGAATGGTATAAAGAGTGCCATTGTTACACCAATCGAAGGGGCAAAGAATAAGGTGAAAAATGTGGTAGATGCGATTAAAGGTTTCTTTGCTGGTATCAGCTTAAAATTACCACATATCAAACTGCCACATTTTAGTATTCGAGGGCATTTCTCTTTAGCACCACCATCTGTACCACATCTATCTATTGATTGGTATAAAAAGGCGATGAATAAACCAATGCTCTTAAATGGAGCAACTATCTTTGGAAGTAAAGGTGGACATCTTCTTGGAGGCGGAGAGGCAGGACCGGAAGTAATCATGGGACTTGATACTCTTCAGAACATGACAGCTGGAGCAAATGGAGAACTTCTTAGTGTAATGACAAGAGTTCTTGCCATTATGGATAGATACTTCCCACAGTTTGCAGAAACAAGCATCGTTCTTGATTCTGGAGAGCTTGTTGGAGAAATTGCACCACAGATGGATATGGCACTAGGGAAATTACAAAATAGAAAGGCAAGGGGATGGTAAGAATGTACGGAATGAAAATAGGAGAGTTTCATAGTTATAAAGACTTTGGACTTGTGCCGACAAGTAAGCCGGTTGTTAACTTACCATCACCAAAGCTAGAGTATCTTGATATACCGGGAAGACATGGTGAGATTGATATAACGGAAAGTCTTGCAGGTGAAGTGCTCTATGAGATGAGAACAGGCTCCTTTGAGTTTATTGTTTCAGATATGGAAAAGTGGCAGGAGGTCTATAGAAAACTTCTAAGCACAGTTCATGGTAAAAAGACAAAGCTAGTACTTGATACAGAAAAAGACTATGTATATTTAGGAAGAATATGGGTGAGTGAATTTAAGTCAGATAAAAATTATTCTCTGATTACTTTAGATTATAAGCTTGAGCCATATAAGTATAGGCTAGAAGATTTGAAAAATGGTGAGTTTACTCATAAAGTTAATGGGATTGTTATTACAAGTAGTAAAACTATAACATTACCCTATGATTCAGATATGACCATAGTTCCTGAATTTCATAATAAAACAGAAAATGTTCTAAGCTTAAATTTTCAAGGAAAGAATTTTACTTTGCCTAAAGGCATGAGCAGGTTTCCCGAAGTTAGAGGAAGAAAGAACTTAGTGCTTACCTTCACAGGTAGTAGCACACTAGATATTTCATATAAGAGGGGGTGGCTATAAGTGTATAAAATTGTGATGGATGGGAATACCATCTATTATCCTGGCGATGAGAAGGCAGTTTTAATTAGTTCTACACTGAATTTGGAACTAAATACTGCTGGAACTCTTAGCTTTATATGTCCGCCTGAAAATCCATACTATGAAAAAATCTACAACAGAAAATCCATTGTCAGCGTATACCGAGATGAAAGAGAAATCTTTATAGGAGAAGTAAGAGAACAGACAAAAGACCTACGAGGAAATAAGAAAGTCCAGTGCGTAGGTCTTTTATCATATCTAGCTGATAGCATCCAGCCTCAGAGGGAATACCACGACCAAACGCCATACCAGCTACTATCAAAGTTCCTAGAGATTCATAATGAAAAAGTGGATGAAAGAAAAAGAATAAAGCTTGGAAGAGTGACCATTACCGATCCAAATGACTCTTTATATCGCTACACCAATTATGAAACCACACTAGAAGTAATTATGACAAAGATGGTAGAAAAACTTGGTGGATATTTGAAACTAAGAAGAGAAGGTAGTCATTTAATTCTTGATTATTTAAGGCTTGAAGAAATGGGAAAAGACACAGGTCAGAACATAGAGTTTGGACTTAACCTTCTTGATTATACAGAAGACTTATCTGCAGAAGATGTGTCAACAGCCATCATTCCACTTGGTAAGGAAATAGAAGGTGATGTGAATGCTGTTCTAAAACAATATACAGATATTACATCGGTAAATGATGGTAAGAACTATCTTGTTTCTAAAGAGGCACTAGCAGAATTTGGCTGGGTTTGTAAGGTGGTACGATGGGATGATGTGACCGTGCCTGCAAATCTTATACGAAAAGGAACAGAGTGGCTTAAGGATAATCAGTTTGAAATGGTAGAACTTAATCTTTCAGCTGTTGACTTGTCTGAGTTTGGAATCTTTACAGAAACCATTGAATGCGGGGATAGGGTAAGGTGCAGAGCCTATCCATTTGGAATGGATAGAATCTTTCCCGTTATGAAACAGACCATACCACTGCAAAAGCCTGGTGAAATTAAGGTGGTGCTTGGAAGTAATCAGAGTAAAGGCTATATCCAAAGTTCTCAAGATGCAGTAAGGCAGATAAAAGAAGAAGGCCTTGTTACAAGAAAAATTGATAATGAGAGAGTCCAAAGTGCCATTGATAACCTTAAGGCTCAGATGAATACAGGTACCGGTGGATATAAGCTAACAGAATATGATTCCTCTGGTAGATGGCTTAGAGACTTATATATGGATACACCAGATAAGGACACAGCTACAAAGGTTCTTCAGATAAATATGAACGGTATTGGTGGAAGTCGTAATGGATATAAGGGTCCATATGCTGTTGGTATGACACTTGATGGAATGATCTATGGCGAAAGAATTATGAGCCATTCTATTGATGCTGAAAAACTATCAGTTTCCTATACCTCTCAAGTGGAAAGGCAGATTCTTGATTCAAAGAAAGAGGCCATATCTGATACAGACAAGAAGTTAAAAAACTATTATACCATCAGTGAAGTGAATACCAGACTTTCTGCTACGGATAAAAAGATTGAGGCAAGTGTAGAAACAATTAATCAAAAGCTTGAGCAGAAGAATGGTAATTACTACGGCACCTATGTTCCTAATTATTCAAGAGCACCAACCAATAGCTGGAATAGTGATAGATTAAGGCTTACCCATGTTGGTGATTTTTTCTATGATACAACAACGGGATATGCTTATAGATATATTATGAAAAAGCAAGGACTAGAGCTTAAATTCAATGCAAGCTCTAGGACAGAAAGTGAACGATATGACTGGGTGGAAATCTTCTATGAGCTTGATGGCAAGACATATGCACTTCCAAGATGTGGTGGAACAAGTATAGCGGGTCAAACGGTATTTATTCCATCAGATAAGTTTTGGCTTTACTGGAGAAGTGATGGTTCTGGTCATGATTATTATGGTTTTAAGATTGATTCTATAAAGAAAGCGAGTTCATCACAGGAAGTGATAGGCAGTGAATCAAAACTACCAACCGATGCAGGTGATGCGGTCTTACTTTCAGGTTCGTCTTATCCAGAGTCAGAACATTCCCCATACAAAGACGGAACTAGAAAACTATGGAAATACTCATCAACTGAGAGCATCAGTTCTTCTCTATCTTTTGACTGGATAAGAGTTGTGGACAAGGATATAAGTGCAGCTAAGGAAAAGGCAGAAACAGCAATATCAAAAATATCTGTTGTGGAAGGCTCTATCTCATCAATGGTGAAAAAAGGTGAGTTTGGTACTTTTATGAGACAAAACTATAACAGTTTTTTACTTGGTTTTAATGGTGCTAGTAGATATGTACAGATTACTGCAGGAGAGATTGGGCTATATAACGGTTCGATTGATAGCAGTAATAAAAGAGCAGTCTTTGATGAAAATGGAAATCACTTCTATCGTGATGGGAAATACATCGGAAAGATTGGTACAAATGTATGGAGTGGTAACAGCTCCCATAAAGGCCTAGTTTTTGACCTTGATAGCGAAGGAAAATATATGGCATTTTCTCAAGAAGAATCTGCTAATGCTGGAAGTTACACTACAATGCTTTGTTTTTCAAGATCAAACAGTATTTATAGCCAGTATGGTATTCATCTTGGATGTAACCTATATGCACATGGATTTAAGATTGTAGATCCACAGTGGGAAACAGGATTTGGAGTGAATGCCACAATTAACTTTGTACAGATACTTGGTATGAATTCAGATGGTACTGTATCTAGATGGGGTTCAAGCGGACGTATGGTTTTTAAAGATGGTGTATTAATGGATTTAAATTATTATGGTTAGGAGGATGTAAAATGGCAGAACTAATTATTAACACAAATGAAGTAGTCATCAATGAAGGGACACTTAAAAAAGATGTAGTAAAAAAGCAAGAAGCTAAGGATGATAAAAATACCTTGCTTCTTGAAGAAATCAATCACAAATTGGACTTACTACTTAAAGACAAGGAGGAATCTCATGGAGAAGCCAACCATTAATTATGCCCTTGCCTACCAGAAGTTTCGAGGGGAGTTAAGTTCTAGTATCGCAAACTTACAACAAAAAATACCCATTCCAACTTATATGGTTGAGGGGATATTATCTGGCATACTTGTTGATGTAAGATCTGCAGTAATCACAGAAAATTCTCTTGAAGTGGAGGCTTTTAGAGAAAGCATTGATAAATATTATGAAGATAGAGAAAAAGAACTTAATGATGAAATCTTAAAACTAAAGGCAAAAGATGAAGAAAAAGCATAGGAGGATAATCCAATGCATAGAGGAACAACACCAACAAACATATTTAGGACAGATGTGGATTTAACTAATGCATCTGTCCTTTTTATTACCTATAAGCAAAATGGCAAGGTCGTATTAGAGAAGAGTATTGATGAAGTAAAAATACAAAAGAATATTGTATCTGTTCATCTATCTCAAAAGGACACGCTACTTTTTACAGAAGGAATTGTGACAATCCAAATAAGAGCAAAGTTTTCTGATGGAAGTGCAATAGCATCCGCTTTAATACGAACCAGCACATATGAAATTTTAAAGGATGGTGAAATTTAATGTCAGAAATTACGACAAGCTTTAAAAGAGATGCACCGATGGATGCATCATTTGAAACAATTATTAGAGTATCAGACACACCAGCTTCTGATTATAACAACTTAATCAATCAGCCAAAAATAAATGAAGTGAAGCTGATTGGCAATAGAAGCCTAGAAGAACTAGGGTTAAACACAATATCAAATATTGAACTGGAAGAATTACTTAAATAACAGGAGGAAGAAAAATGCAGGCAAAATATTTAGATAACAATGGACTTTTATATGTTTGGAAGAAACTAAAGGACACCTTTGTCAAAAAGGGTGAAATTGATGAGGTGAAAAATTCAATTCCAAAGAATGTGACAGAGCTTTTGGATGCTGAAAACTATGCGCTGAAATCTGCTATTCCAACCAAGGTAGAGAGCCTTACAGATGCAGGTGATTATGCTAAGAAATCAGAAATCCCTCATAGCGTTGAAGGGATGGAAGGTATAGATGCATATGCTAAAGTAACGGCGATTCCGAAAAAAGTAGCACAGCTTGATGATTATGCAGACTATGTGAAAAAGACAGAACTTACTGAAGAAGTGAAAGGGCTTATTGGTAATGTGAAATCTATCGAATTTTCTGTGGTAGAGGAACTTCCAACTAGCGGTGATAAGGCAATTATCTATCTTGTTTCTAATAATAAGGGAGATAACGATGCTTATGATGAATTCATCTGGGTGAATGAGAAGTTTGAAAAGATTGGTACTACATCAGTCGATCTTAGTGGTTACCTAAAGGCTACAGATATTACAAGCATCACCAATGAAGAGATAGACACACTTTTTGTCTAGGTGATGCTTATGGCTAAGAAGTTTTTAACTAAAGAAGGTTTAGACAGGTTCTTTGCCAAGCTAAAAGGAAAATTTGCACCAATTGATAGCCCTGCCTTTAAAGGAAATCCGACAGTAGAAACACCAGACTATGAACCAAATTCTAAAGGAAAAGAAGTAATTAACAGAGAGTATTTTGCAAGAGCAAACCGCTCTATATTTGAGGAGTTTGAACTGAAGATAACACCGGTTGTTCTAATTTTCTCTATAAAGCCGAATGAGTGGAAATTAGAAGATGGGATCTACTACTATGACAAAATAAAGGAGCACCTTCAACTACAAGAGATAGAAGATCATATCAGTATTGCATCTTTTATTAAGATTGATGATGAAAAAGGGAGTGATGTCATCCGTGAGTTGGGGCTTGTTTTTAGGTTGGAAATTGATGAAAAAATGCGAATTCGTTTTTATGGCGATAAGCCTGAAATGGAAATACCCGTTATTGTCACGGCAATTAGGGCAGTTGATTTAAGTATGATATTAGGAGGAATGTAGTATGAAAGAATTATGGAATATGTGCCAGCTTGCCTTTACGGCAGTTGGCGGATGGCTTGGATATTTTTTAGGCGGGTGTGATGGACTTATCATCGCACTCGTTTTATTTGTAGTCATTGATTACATCACAGGGGTGATGTGTGCTGTGGTAGATAGGAAGTTATCCAGTGCAGTAGGATTTAAAGGCATCTTTAGAAAGGTGCTTATTTTTATGCTTGTTGGTATTGCCAACATCATTGATGTGCAGGTGATTAAGTCTGGAAGTGTACTAAGAACCGCAGTGGTTTTCTTTTACCTTTCAAATGAGGGTCTATCACTTATTGAAAACTCTGTTCATCTAGGACTACCTGTTCCTGAAAAGCTAAAGGCAGTATTAAAGCAGCTAAACGATAAGGAGGAAAGTCATGAGTAACAGTTCATTAGTTAGTATAGTAAATTACAGTCCAAACCATAGTGGACGAAGAAATCAGCCCATTACAAAAATTGCTATTCACCATACAGCTGGCGCTGTGAGTGCAGCAACTATCGGTCAAATTTTTAAGCCAACTTCAAGACAGGCATCGTGTAATTATGGAATCGGAAATGATAACAAAATCGTTTTATGTGTAGATGAGAGTAACCGCTCTTGGTGTACATCATCTTCTTGGTGTGATAACAGAGCCATCACTATTGAAGTAGCCAATTCAAGTAACGGAGGCAATTGGCCTGTAAGCGATAGAGTGCTTGCTACCTTGATTGATTTAGTTACGGATATTTGCAGAAGAAATGGCATCAAGAATTGTACCTATACAGGTGGAAAAGACGGCGTATTACAAAAACATGAGTGGTATGCCAATACCAACTGTCCAGGACCTTATCTTGGTAGCAAATTTACCTACATTGCAAGTGAGGTCAACAAAAGACTACATGGTGGAAGTACAAGTCCATCTGTGACACAAAGCTCATCTTTATATAGGGTGAGAAAGTCATGGTCTGATGCAAAGAGTCAAAAGGGTGCATTTAGAAACTTTGAAAATGCTAAAAAGTGTGCCAATGCAAATTCAGGATATTCTGTCTATGATGCAAATGGTAGATCTGTTTACCCTGTAACAAGCTCGCAATCAAAGAGCATTGATACCTTAGCAAGGGAGGTAATTGCTGGCAACTGGGGTAATGGACAGGACAGAGTAAACCGTCTGACATCCGCAGGATATAACTATGATGCTGTTCAAGACAGAGTAAATGAGATCTTATCTGGAAATGCAAGTAAACCTGCTGGAAAATCCATTGACACCTTAGCTCGTGAAGTTATTAGAGGTGACTGGGGTAATGGTCAAGATAGAAAGAACAGACTTGAAAGAGCTGGATATGACTATACTGCAGTACAAAGACGAGTGAATGAACTTTTATAAGTAGTAAATTGAGCCTGGAGGCTATTCCTTAATTGGAATAATCTTCAGGCTTTTTTTTATTTGGGTTTACTATCCTCTCTTTTCTTTTGCCTGTGATTTGTAGGGAGAAGATTTTACATTAAGTCGGACAAATCGTTTTGAAACTCCCTTAGCCAGTGAGAAGGGAGTAGACCGATGAAATTAGAAGAAAAAGAAAAGATAAAGATTTTAAGAGAAAAGGGACTTGGATATACAGCGATAGCAAAAGAGATAAATATTTCTGTAAATACCATCAAAAGTTACTGTAAGCGTCATGGCCTTGGTGGAACTAAAACTTGTGATGAGGATACATCTCTCTGTGAGTATTGCGACAAACCTGTCATACAAAAACCGGGGAGAAAAAAGAAAAGATTTTGTTCAGATAAATGCAGAAATAACTGGTGGAATAAAAATAGAGAGTTAGTAAGTAAGAAAGCCAACTATGAATGTACCTGTGTTAGCTGCGGTAAGATTTTTATCTCTTATGGAAATAAGAATCGTAAGTATTGTAGCCATAGCTGCTATATCTATGACAGGTTTGGAGGTGAGCAAAATGCAGATAATTAAAGGTGCTCAAATCTCCATAGAAACAGAGGCTAGATCTTTCACAGAAGAAAAAATGCAAAAGGACTTTGAATATGAAGTGGCACAAATGCTGACAAAGAGGCTAGTAGATAATGGATTAATTTCAGAAGATGAAGCGGTGCAGATTAGCGAGCTTAATAAGCTCAATTTTGAGCCGTTTTATGAGGAAATACTGGATTAATAACTTGATAAATAATGTCTTTAGAGTGATATATAGTACTGACCAAAAAGGAGGTGAGACGATGGCAAAGATAACAAAAATAGAGAAAAGACAGCAAAATAACAGAGTTAAGAAAATGCGAGTAGCAGCCTATGCTAGAGTTTCAACAGAAAGTGCAGAACAACTCCTTAGTCTTGAAGTTCAAAAAGAACACTATGAAAATTACATAAAGGCAAATTCTTACTGGGAATACGCAGGGCTATATTTTGATGAAGGTATCAGTGGAACAAAAATAGAAAAAAGGGAGAGCCTGCTGAAATTACTTGATGATTGTGAAAAAGGAAAAATTGATAGGGTTATCACAAAATCTATCAGTAGATTTGCAAGAAATACAGTGGACTGCCTTGAAATGGTAAGAAAACTTACAGGACTTGGAGTAGCCATCTATTTTGAAAAGGAAAATATAGATACTGAGCATATGAGCTCAGAACTTATGCTTTCAATTCTAAGTTCTATTGCAGAAAGCGAATCAAGATCTATTTCGGAAAATAGCAAATGGTCGTTAAAAAGAAGGTTTGAAAATGGGACTTATGTTATTTCCTATCCACCCTACGGCTATGAAAATGTTGATGGAAAGATGGTTGTTGTTCCAAGTGAAGCTGAGATTGTGAAGGAAATTTTTAGAATGGCAATATCAGGATTGGGATCATATCTAATAGCGAATGAACTAAACAAAAGAGGCATAGCTACAAAGAAAAACATTAAATGGCACTCTTCAACAGTTCAAGCTATTTTAAAGAATGAAAAATATACAGGAGATGTTATCTTTCAAAAAACCTATACAGACGAGAATTTTAACAGACATCAAAATCGTGGAGAAAAGGTCAGATATATGATGAAAAATCACCACGAACCTATTATTAGCCATGAGGATTTTGAACTGGTAAAAACTGTAGTAGGTCAGAGAAGAAAAGAAAAAAATATAGATGGTTCAGATAACAAATATCAAAAAAGATACGCTCTTTCCGGAAAGGTATATTGCGGTGAATGTGGTTCAAAAGTAAAAAGGTGCATGAGATATGCACAAAGTGGAGACTATGCTGCTTGGACCTGCGTTAGGCATATTGAAGATAAGAAAAGCTGCAACATGAAGTATATAAGAGAAGAACATATCAAAGCAGCATATGTTCAAATGATGAATAAGCTTATAGCAGGCAAAAATACTATGCTGAAGCCTTTTGTAGACACTTTGCGAGGTGGCAATAACAAGGATCGGCTAAGGCATATTTTAGAACTTGATAAAAAAATAGAAAAGCTGAATGAACAAGCTCAGGTACTAACAAAGCTATTAAGTAGTGGTTATATAGAGCTAGATGTATTTTATGCAGAAAACAATAATATTTCCCTGGAGCTTGATGACCTTGAAAAGGAAAAAGCAAGTGTTTCATCAATCGTTAGTGGAGATCTAAATCATCTAAATGAAGCTCAAAAACTACTAAGATTTATAAACAAAAGTGATTGTATCAAAGATTTTATTGATGATACTTTTTCGGAATTTGTTGAGAAGATCACGATAGAAGATAGACTTAAATTCACCTTTCATCTGAAGTGCGGCTTAAATTTAACAGAGGAGGTGGTAGTAAAGTGACACACATACCATATGGATACCGAGTAGAGAATGCAAAAGGTGTTATCTATATACCAGAGGCTGAGAAGGTGATTGCTCTATATAAAAAATATCTTGAATGTAACTCAATGAGGGCATCAGCAAAAGCTGTAGGAATAGATAAAACACATAGTTCCATTGGAAAGATATTAAGAAATACGGTATATCTTGGAACAGAATTTTATCCAGAATTGATAGATGAAGATCTATTTAATAAGGTTCAAGAAGCTAGAAAAAATAATACGATTCAAAGGAACAGAATCAAAGAAATTAGTCCTTCAGAAGCGTTTGTGCCTGTTAGAGAATTTAAGTGCTGCAGAGCAGAGCTGAAATTTGATGATCCATATAAGCAGGCAGAATATGTATATAGTTTGATTAGGGAGGGATAGAGTTGAATGAGAATGTAATGCTTATTCCCGCTAGGAAAAGACCGGGAAATTCGATAAGTAATCAAAAAGAAAAACCTAAGTTAAAGGTAGTAGCTTATTGTAGAGTTAGTACTGATAGCGAGGAGCAAGCTGGAAGTTATGAAATGCAGGTGAAGCACTACACGGACTATATTTCTAGAAATAGTGATTGGGAATTTGTGGGAATTTATGCGGATGATGGTATATCGGGCACAAATACCAAAAAACGTGAAGGCTTTAATGAGATGATTAATGACTGCATGGCCGGTAAGGTGGATATGGTCATAACTAAATCCATCAGTAGATTTGCAAGAAATACCATAGACTGCCTGAAGTATGTAAGGCAGCTAAAAGACAGCAACATACCTATCATATTTGAGAAAGAAAATATAAATACTATGGAAGCAAGCGGTGAACTTCTTCTTACCATTATGGCATCACTTGCTCAGCAAGAATCAGCTTCATTATCTCAGAATGTTAAGATGGGTATACAGTTTAGGTATCAAGAGGGAAAAGTACAGATTAACACAAACTGGTTTTTAGGCTATACCAAAGATGCAGATGGCAATCTGATTATCGATGAGGAAGAGGCTAAGGTTGTAAAAAGAATCTATCGTGAGTATCTAACTGGATCAAGTCTAAGAGAAATTGCGACAGGACTCCAGAGGGATAAAATAAAAAATGGAGCAGGACATCTTAAGTGGCATGTTTCTAACATAAAAGGAATTCTAGAGAATGAAAAGTACATTGGTGACGCACTACTTCAAAAGACAATTACAACAGATTTTATCAATAAAGTTCGTATAAAAAATGATGGAACAGAGCCTCAATATTATGTAAAAGATAACCATGAAGCCATTATTCCAAGAGATATATTCATACAGGTGCAGGAAGAAATGCTAAGGCGCGCTAATATGTTTAGTGGAGAAGGGAAAAAGAAAAAGCGAGTCTATTCAAGTAAATATGCGCTTTCTAGTCTTTGTATTTGCTCGAAATGCGGAGATATTTATAGGCGAGTTGCTTGGAATAATCGTGGAGAGCGTTTGGTGGTATGGAGATGCTGTACAAGGGTTGAGCATGGGCCAAAAAGCTGTGATGCAGCTACTATACCAGAGGAAGAACTACAAAAAGCAGTTGTAAAAGCCATGAATGAGGTTTTGAAAACTTCTGATGATACTGAAAAAATTCTAATAAAGAATATTGAAAAAGTAGTTGCTGGAAGTAACGATGAAGAAATAGAAGCCATCAATAGAGTAATTGCGGTAAAACAAAAGGAACTCCTTGCACAGGTAAGAGCTAAGAAAGACTATACGGACATTGCTAATGAAGTTGATACCCTAAAGGGTGAAAAACATAAGATGCTTGTTCAAAAGGCTCTTGATGAAGATGCCAAAAGACGCATCAAGGATATGGAGAAATTTCTCAAAATTCAAAGCAGAGAGATAACAGAATATGATGAAGAACTTGTTAGAAAATACATCAAGCAAATAAAAATATATGATGATAAATTTGAAATAACCTTTAAATCTGGAATAGAAATAAATATTGAAAGAATAAGGATTGATTAAATCCTTTGAATGTATTTCGGGGTCTTAGGGTTCTCCCTAACAAGCTAAAAATTGATAAAAAAAGAAGCAGATCCCCAAGGGCTGCTTCGTCAATTTTCCGTAAGTGTCCGTACACTTACTGTGCTTGCTACAAAAGAATAATTAGATTAGCAAGCTTTAAGCAAGTTTTCAAATTTGTTATATAATTATAACATAAAAGTCAATGTATGTGTATAAATATCTTGACTTTTAAACATAACAAGTGTTATAATATAACTAAGTTATATTTGAAGAAAGGAGGGCAAATCATGGCAAACGGAGATTATGAAGTAACTCATAATAGGATTCTTAATAGTGGTAAGAAAATTTTCAAAGAACAAGGATTTGAAAAGGCAAATTTAAGAGCTATTTGCAAAGAAGCAGGTGTTACTACTGGGGCGTTTTATGGTCATTTTGAGGATAAGGAAGCACTTTTTTCTGAGTTAGTTGAGCCGATTGTAAGCCAAATCCGAAAATACTATGCTATGTATGAGGATAAGAGTTTTGAGACATATAAAAAGGAAGTTCCACTTGGGAAAGAAACCATTTATAAAATTTTAGACTTTAAAGCACATGGCGCTGTTAAGATGGTCTTGTATTTTTTTGAAAATAAAGATGCATTTGAGTTATTAGTGTTTGGTTCTTATGGAACAAAATACAGTAATTTTTTAGATGAACTCGTGGAAATAGAAGATAAAAATCACATCAAAATATTAAGCATGATTTATGGTGAAGATGGTGTCGGTAGTGTAATAACCGATATGGGAATTCACTTAATTAACCATGCATATTATTATGCTTTATCTGAAGTTGCTGTTCATTCTAAAAGCAGAGAAGAAGTAGAATTAAATGCCAAACTAATTTCAAAATTCTTTAATGAAGGATGGGGCAAAATAAGAGGTTTGTAAAATGGAAAATTTTTTTGCATCAAATATAACTTAGTTATATTAAAGATTTAATTTTATACAAATTGGCAACATGCTGCTTTATAAGCAGATAAAAAATATTATATGTATTCAAGGAGGAGAAAAATGAATTTAAAAGGTATTGTAAAAATAGCAGTATTTTCTGTTATTGGATTTGTTCTTACGATGGGATTAGGATTTTTGACAGGTTCTTTTGGAATGATTCCGAGTTTGTATTTATCATCGGCACTTGCAACAATTATTGCCGCACCAGTTTTTGTAATAATGTGTAAACAAGTCGCACAAAGAGGAACAGCATTCTTATATTTCTTATTACTCGGCGTGTTCTATGCTCTTATGGGAATGTGGCCCGTAATAGTAGTTTGTGCAATTGCAGGAATATTAGCAGAGCTTGTGATTGGTAAAAAGGAAAATTACTCAGACAAAAATATGAGAGTAGGACTTGGTTTTGGTGCTGGTATGTTTATATATTCGCTTCATGCGATGTATTTCACATTCGTATTTGGAGTCGAAGGTCTTACAAAACAATTCCCTAAGATGTTTACAACAGACTATGCAACATTTCTTTATAATTTTTACACCCCTAAAAACATTGCAATTTGCGTAGTGATCGCAATCGTTGCATCAATTATTGGTGCTAATTTTGGAACATATATTTACAACAAATTCTTTAGCAACAGGAAGAAAAAAAGTGTTTTGTAAAGGTGAAAAAAACTATATAGAAGGGTACCAACTATTAGATAAAATCAACCCACTTACTATAGTTGGGTTGATTTTACTATTTTCAGTTATTCTAACTGTTGGAGAGCAATCACAATATTTATTTTCCCTTATTTTTGTCTTAGGACTATTATTCTTATTTTCTATAAGAAAGGCATTTAGAACGATATGTTCATTGCTTATAGTATGGGGGCTTATTTATTTGCTGAAACCCCACTTAGGAAATGTTTTGGTTGGTTCTATATATACAATGCTACTTATAGTGTTGAAATTTGCTCCACTTTTCATTTTGGGAAAAGTGCTGTCTTCGTATAGTTCTTCGCATCTAATTGCTGCATTTAGAAAAATTGGTATTGATGGTGGAATAGGTATAGGAATCACAGTATTCTTTCGTTTTATTCCGGAAATTTCTATTAGGATGAAGGAAATAAACAATGGCATGAAAATTAGAGGATTTAAAGCAAGTATTTTCAAACCAATTAAAACATTTGAATTATATTTTGTTCCTCTTATGTATAAGTGCATAGATATAAGCGATACCTTAACTTGTTCAATCATATCAAAAGGCATTGAATATGATGGCAAAAAAACAAGTTTTCATGATGTAAAATTTACTTTTATCGATATTGTAATGTTAATGATTGGAATAATTTTGGTTTTGGTGAGTGTATGGAAAATATCTTAGGAGCAAATATACGCAAATTTTCATACGGCGAGGACTTAGTACTAAAAGACTTAAAACTGTCTGTAAAAAAAGGAGAGATAGTTGTATTAACAGGTCTTTCAGGATGTGGGAAAACAACATTTTTAAGACTTCTAAATGGACTCATTCCATATTTTTACGAAGGAAATTTAGAAGGTAATATTGAGCTTTTGGGAAAAGAAATATCTTCGTATCAGAAAGGTGAACTTGCAAAATATATAGGAAATGTATTTCAAAATCCCAAGGATCAGTTCTTTTGCGATGTGGTTGAAGATGAAGTTGCTTTGGTAGGAGAAAATCTTGGGTTAGATGAGAACTTATTAAAAGAAAAGGTAGATAAAGCATTAAATTTATTGGAGATAGGTCATCTAAGAAAAAAATCTATCTTTGAATTGTCTGGTGGAGAAAGACAAAAGGTGGCGATAGCAGGAACACTTATTTATGATACAGACATTATCTTTTTCGACGAACCTTCAAGTAGCCTTGATTATGACAGTATAAGGAAATTTGAAAACATACTTGTTAAGTTAAAAGCGATTGGCAAGACAATTGTAATAGCTGAACATAGATTGTATTACCTTAAAAATATTTTTGATCGTCTTGTCTATATGAAAGATGGAACGGTAGAAAATATTTTTAAAAAAGGTGAACTCGATAACCGGAAGTGTAAAGAACTGGAATTAAGAACATTAAATGAAAAAGAACTTGTGTCGGAAAAAGAGCCATTAAAAACCAGAAGCTATATAAAAGTCGACAA
Source organism: Anaerococcus degeneri (assembly GCF_017874475.1). Lineage (GTDB taxonomy): Bacteria > Bacillota > Clostridia > Tissierellales > Peptoniphilaceae > Anaerococcus > Anaerococcus degeneri. The sequence goes on along the minus strand of NZ_JAGGLO010000005.1, from coordinate 9,220 downwards.
TGCAAATATTCACCAAGGGAAAAGAACTTTGATAAAAGATTTGACTTTTGACATTAAAGAAAAAGAAATCATGGGAATTATCGGTTCTAATGGAATTGGGAAAACAACATTAGCAAATTCTTTGTGTGGGCTTTCCGAAAAAAGATTAGATGTGAATTATGGAAAGAACAAGAAGGAACGATTGAAAAATTCTTATTTAGTTTTGCAAGATGTTGATGCTCAGATTTTTTTAGACACTGTGGAAAATGAGCTGATATTTTGTAAAGAAAAGAATACGGAAAGTGATTTGGAAGAAATACGAGATTACTTAAAGCAAACAAATTTGTGGCATAAGAAAGTAAGCCACCCACAAAAATTGTCTGGTGGTCAAAAACAAAGACTTGCGATTATTACTTCGTTTTTATCCAATCGAAAATTGATAGTTTTAGATGAACCGACCTCTGGACTTGATTACAGAAGTATGAGTATTATATCTGATTTAATTACAGAAAAATCAGAGGAAGTTCCATTTATCATTATTACGCATGACTTGGAACTACTATTCAAAACTTGCCATTCTGTTTTAATGATTGGCAGAGAAAATTATAAAAAAATATCTGTAAAAGGAAATGAACAAGTGATTATGGATTTTATGGATAATAAAAAATCTTTGATTAAGGAGGAGAATGATGTTAAATAAGGTTTTTGAGTATGCTGGTTCGCATAAGAAAACAATACATTTAGCGAGTTTTATTATGCTATTAAGTGTCATTATGGGAGTTGTGCCATTTCTATTTGCTTATCAGATTATAAATCCTTTGATTTTAGGACAAAATTTGGAATTCAAAAGGTTAGTTATTTTGCTTGCCGGTATTTTGATATGTTTGGTTTTGCAAGCATTATTAGGTGGTTTGGGTCTTAATATGTCCCATAAGGCAGCATATAACACATTATTTGGACTTAGAACATCTCTACAAAAAAAGATGGAGAATCTTCCCTTAGGAGCTATTGAAGAAAAGGGAACAGGTGCTATTAAAAAGATGTTTGTAGATGATATTGGTAGTTTGGAAGTTCTTTTGGCACACTCATTGCCTGAAGGAATTGCCAATTTAATTGTGCCTGTAATGGTATATATTGCAATGTTTTTCGTTGACTGGAGACTGGCACTTATGTCTTTGGCATCCATTCCACTAAGCATTGTCGCTATGATGATTATGTATTCCGCAGGAATGAAAAAAATGGGACCATATTATATGGCGAGTGGAAAAATGAATAATACCATTATTGAATATGTGAATGGTATGGAAGTAGTAAAAGTGTTTAACAAGCAAGCGGAATCATATCAAAGATTTTCTAAAGATGTTGGAGATTATAGAGATTATGCACTCGCTTGGTATAAGACTGCATGGCCATGGATGGCATTGTATAGTGCCTTGCTCCCATGCACGATTATATTAACATTGCCGCTTGGCGGTTACTTTGCTTACATGGGCTATGTTAGTCTTTCTGATTTGATATTGGTTTTATGCCTATCTTTGAGTATTGGCTTACCACTCTTAAAGGCTTTGGGATTTTTACCAACGATGCCACAGCTTAATTATAAAATATCTGCATTGGAAGATGCTTTAAATATAGAACCATTAAAACAAGGTGAAAACAAGTTTAAAGGTATAGATCAAACTATTTCCTATGACAATGTTACATTTGGTTATCAACTAAGCAAGATGGGAGAGAATGGACAACCTGAAACATACATTAAAAATGTGATTCATAATGTGAGCTTTACAGCAAAAGTTGGAGAAAAGACAGCCATTGTTGGAGAATCAGGCTCAGGTAAAAGCACCTTAGCGAAACTCTTAATTCATTACTATGATGTTTTAGAAGGAAGCATTAGTATTGGAGGACAAAATTTACAGGATATGAGTCTTAAGGCACTGAATAAAGAGATTTCTTATGTGTCTCAAGACCAATATTTATTTAATACTTCACTCTTAGAAAATATTCGTATCGGAAATTTGTCAGCTACGGATGAAGAAGTGATAGAAGCTGCAAAGAAAGCTCAGTGTATGGAATTTTTAGATAAGCTCCCAAATGGTATTTACTCTTTGGCTGGCGAGGCAGGAAAGATGTTATCAGGTGGAGAGAGACAAAGAATATCCCTTGCAAGAGCTATCTTAAAAAATGCACCGATTGTTGTACTTGATGAAGCTACTGCCTATGCAGATCCTGAAAATGAAGAAAAGATGGAAGCTGCGATTGCTGAACTTGTAAAAGGTAAAACATTGATTGTAATTGCTCATAAACTTCCGGCAATTGTAGATGCAGACCAAATATTGGTAATGAATCATGGCCGTTTAGTTGCAAATGGAAAACATAAGGACTTGTTAGAATCATCAGCAGACTACCGTAAATTATGGGATGCGACAATATTTAGTAAGGAATGGAAAATTGATAGAAAGGCAGGTGAAATGAATGTTTAAGCTAATATCAAGAATTTTAAACTTGTCAGGAAAGTATAAAAATAGAATTAAAGGGGCATTTGTTTTTGCCTTTGTTGAATCCATATTAAGTAAAATGCCTATATTTATTGCATTTACCGTTTTGATAGGATTTTATGAAAAAACGAATACCTCCAAAACTTTTCTATATGTAGGAATAGGACTTGTTTTAGTGGTTTTATTACAAGCGGTGGTTCATTTCTTAAGCGATAAATTGCAAAGTGCAGCCGGCTTTCTGATTTTTGCAGACAAAAGGATGAAGCTTGGAAATCACCTTAGAAAACTTCCTATGGGATATTTCACATCAGGAAATTTAGGAAAAATCAATTCTGTTTTAAGTTCAGATATGGCATTCATTGAGGAAGTATCCATGAGTACCATAGCTAATATGATGAGTTATGTGCTTTCAACCGTTGTGCTTACTATATTCATGTTTGTTTTGGACTACAGAATTGGATTGATTGCGGTGTTTGTAATATTGGTTGCAACACTGATTGCAAACGGCATGAATAAGATGTCTTTATCTGAAGCTGTTATCAGGCAAGAGCAAGGAGAGAAGCTAACAGATTCAGTTTTGTCATTTGCAGAAGGAATTAGTGTAATCAAAAGCTATAACCTTTTAGGCGACAATTCAAAGGCTCTTACAGATAGCTTTGCTTCATCAAGAGACACTTCTATAAAGTTTGAAAAGAAGATGACACCTTGGACAAGCGGATTGAACATCATTTATGGTATCGGAATTACATTTATTTTGGCACTTGCTTTGTATCTTCATTTACAAGGAATGTTGAAACTTCCTTATGTGTTAGGACTGATACTATTTGTATTTGACTTATTCAGTCCATTAAAAACTCTTTATGGAGAAGCAAGCAGGCTAACAGTTATGAATGCTGCTTTAGATCGTATTGAAGAAGTATTAAATGAAACGGAACTACAGGATACAGGTAAAAAACATATCTTAAAGGCTAAGTTTGGTGAGCCGGAAATTAGTTTTAATCATGTGAAATTTTCTTATGGAGAAAAAGAGGTTTTGCATGATATGAATTTTGAAATGAAAAAGAATACAATGACAGCTTTAGTTGGACAATCTGGTGGAGGAAAATCTACAGTAGCCAACCTTTTAGCGAGATTTTGGGATGTAGACTCCGGTGAAATTTTGATTAGAGGAGTGAATATAAAGGATGTTTCACTATCTGAATTGATGTCGGAAATTAGTATGGTTTTCCAGAGAGTTTATTTATTCCAAGATACGATTTTTAATAATATTGCCATGGGGAAAGAAAATGCGACGAAAGAAGAAGTTATAGAAGCCGCAAAAAAAGCAAGATGTTATGACTTTATTATGGCACTTCCTGATGGATTTGACACAATGATTGGAGAAGGAGGAGCAACTCTATCCGGTGGTGAAAAACAAAGAATTTCTATTGCTCGCTGCATATTAAAAGATGCTCCTATTGTAATTCTTGACGAGGCAACAGCAAGTGTTGATGTGGACAATGAAAGCTATATACAGGAAGCAATCAGTGAATTGGTAAAAAACAAGACATTGCTTGTGATTGCCCATAGATTAGGCACAATCAAAGAGGCTGATAATATTATTGTAATAAAAGATGGGAATATTGCAGAACAAGGAAATCACAGTGATTTAATGACTTTAGATGGAATCTATAAAAATATGGTACAACTGCAAGAAAAAAATAAAGGACTAAAAATTATATAAAAATTGGTCTAAGAGAGGAGAAGACGATGAAACAAGATATGAAAGAACAATTATTAACAAAAAGACCAATAGACTTGTTATTTCAATTATCTATACCGGCTGTTATCGGAATGATTGTTATCGGCTTATATCCGTTAATGGATGGAATATTTGCTGGAAAAATCATAGGGCAAACAGCAATGACTGCCTGCGGCGTTGCAATGCCACTTACCTTTTTTAACAGCGGTGTTTCAACTTTACTTGGTGTAGGTTCTGCATCTGTACTTTCAAGAGCAATCGGTAAAGGAGATCAAAAAACTGTAGATAAAATAATGGGCAACCTAATCTATTGGGTGATTTTCTTCTCTGTAATTATTACAGTTGGAGGAATACTTCTTGCTCCACATTTCTTGTCTATGGTTGGAGCAACAGGTGAAATCAAAGCCTATGGCATTAGATACCTTAGAGTGATCTTTATAGGCTCTTTGTTTGTAAACTTCACACAGTCCGCAAACATGGTTATGCGTGGTGAAGGACTGATGAAAAAAGCTATGACGATTATGGGATTTGGGGCATTACTGAATATTATTCTTGACCCTATCTTAATGACTGTTATGGGTGAATATGCGATTGAAGGTGCTGCCCTTGCAACCATCACAGCACAATTTGTTCAGGCAGTGGCAACACTACATTATTTCTTGAAAAAGAGTAAAGTTGTTAAAATCCATAAGATAAAGTCTAATCCGGAGATAAAAAAAGAAATGTTTGGGGTAGGATCATCAGCTATGATGATGCAGCTTTTATTTATGATACAACAAACTATGCTTTATAAAATGGCATTTAAGTATGGCGGAGATCCAAACGGAATTTTGATGGCAGCATCGCTTCGTGTATATGCCTTTTCGTTCATTCCACTTTGGGGAATGAGTCAAGGATTGCAGCCTGTTGTCGGAACAAACTTCGGAGCAAAGCAATATGACAGAGTAAGGCAAGCAATGAAGGTATTTTCTATCGGAGGACTTGTGCTTGCGGCAATCTTTTGGATTCCATCATTATTGCTATCAAGTCAGATACTTTCTTTGTTTGGAGTAGAGACAAATATCATAGAACAAGGGGTAGGAAATTTCAGACTGTTCTATTCCGTATTTATTTTATATGGAGTAATGGTCATGAGCATTACATTTTTCCAATCTATTGGAAACGGAAAGAAAGCGGGGATTATTGTTATGCTTAGACAGCTGTTCCTGTTTGTCCCTGCAATGATTCTTTTGCCAATGGTATTTGGAGTAAAAGCTGTTTGGTTCACACAGCCCCTTGTTGATTTCATTATGATTGTTGTTGGAATCTTCATGATGCTTGGAGAACTTAATAAAATGGGGAAAGAAAAAGTTAAAGCATAAAATTTCTTATTAGGTGTTTAGAATTTGAAACATTAGAAGGACTTAATTTATGGAAAATAGTTAGCTATAAAATGGAGGGATAGAAATGGAAAAGTCTATATATTTATTTGAAAGAATAAACCACAATAAAAATAGTCCTTTTTCCTATAAGCTTTATAGCTGTTTGTCTTTCCATATGCTCTTCTAAACAATTAAATATAATTAAAGGAAGAGCAAGTTTCTTTCATTTTAGAGGACTTCTTATGCCTATGTGCAGAAGTCCTCCTTTTTTGTCTAAAAACGCAGACAAAAAAGAAATGGAGGAAACATATATGCCCAAAGAATATTACCTTTATGTCAACGGACAAAAGGTCAAAGTCAGAGAGCAGATATAAAAAAAATCAACATAATCAGTGGATTGTAAATATTAAAATTTCGTTTATAATAAAATGTTAGAAAATAATTATCATTACAGCTTAAACCTTTTAACGATAGCCTTGTCCTATCGTTAAAAAGTGTACTCGACAAGTTTCCACGAACGGACAATACGACTTGTTATTCATACTGTTTTTGCGTGCCATGTAGAGTGCATAGCGTTGATACAAAGAGTGAAATCGTGAAAATACTGCATTTTAAGCAGTTTTACAAACATTATGTATTTGTAGAAGACGGAGAGGGAGGACGAAAAAAAGTCTTAAAAAATTATATGGATGTGAATGTTTGCATTGATATGGTGTGTGGAGATACAAAGAATGCTTTAGAAAGTGAGGACTACTAAATGATGAGATGGATAATAAAAATAATTTTGTTTCCAATTAGCTTGGCATTAAGTATCCTCACAGCATTTCTGACATTTCTACTTGGTATTGGAACAGCCCTACTATATTTGCTGATGATGTTTTGCATATTTGGAGCAATTGCCTCTTTTCTGCAAAAAGAAGTTACCATCGGAATAGAAGCATTGATATTAGGTTTCTTGTTAAGTCCATACGGAATACCGATGGTTGGAGCAACTGTTATAGCTTTTTTACAAGGTATCAATGAAGCAATAAAATCAACCTAAAAAATTTCATAAAAATGGTTACCAAAGGCGATAGAGAAAAAACTATCGTCTTTTTCTTTGCAAATTTTTAAGAGAGGAGGTGATCCTGCATGAACTTTGACTATTTCTATAACAGAGAAGCGGAAAGATTTAACTTTCTAAAAGTGCCTGAAATATTGGTAGACGGAGAAGAATTTAAGGGACTGTCTGCTGAAGCCATTATCCTATACTCCATGCTTTTGAAACGCACAGGAATGTCCTTTAAGAATAACTGGGTGGACAAGGAAGGCAGAGTATTTATCTATTTTACTGTTGAAGAAATTATGAGAAGAAGAAATATCTCAAAGCCGACAGCTATAAAAACATTGGACGAGTTAGACAGCAAAAAAGGAATAGGACTGATTGAAAGAGTAAGGCTTGGACTTGGTAAGCCGAATGTCATTTATGTTAAAGATTTTATGAGCATAATAGCGGTAAAAGAAAATGACTTTCAGAAGTCAAAAAACTTAACTTCAGAAGTAAAAGATTTTAACCTCAGAAGTAAAGAAAATGAACTTCAGGAAGTTCAAAATGTTGACTCTAACTATATAGAGAATAATAAGAGTAAATATAGTAAGAGAGAATATAGTTTTGGGAAAAGCGGACTTGGAACATTTCAAAATGTCTTTTTGAAAGATGAGGATATAGGAGAATTACAAATAAAAATGGCAGGAGAGCTTGATAACTACATTGAAAGACTATCAACCTATCTTCAAAGTACCGGAAAGACATATAAAGACCATAAAGCAACAATCCTTTCTTGGTTCTATAAAGATCAGGGAAGTAAGAAAAAAACCAATATCCCTACATGGGAGGAATATAACAAAGGAGTACATTTATGATTAAAGAATTAGAAAAAGTGATGATAGAAGATGTGGAATACAGCTTTGATCCTGAAAAAGAATACATCAAAGACGGACACGCCTACTGTAAAGTGTGCCATGAAAGAAAAGATGGAAAAGCATTAGAATTTTTCGGAAAGCAGATGATATTTAAGACAGCTTGTAAATGCGATAGAGATAGAGAAGCAAAAGAAAAAGAAAGACAAAAGCAGCTTGAAATCGAGAGATTAAAAAGTATCTGCTTCACATCCATGATTCAATGGGCATATACCTTTGAAAACTATGAGGGAAAAGAAAATCAGAGTCTTATCATCGCAAAGAATTTTGTAAAAGACTATGAGCTGATGAGAAAAGAAAATATCGGACTCCTATTCTATGGTTCGGTGGGTAGCGGAAAGACCTATCTTGCCTGCTCTATTGCCAATGCTCTGATTGAACAGTATCAGATAAGCGTTAAGATTAGAAACTTTGCACAGATAATCAACGAACTGCAAAAAGGCGGATTTGACCTTGATAAAAACGCATATATCGAATCCCTTGTAAACACTTCCGTTCTCATCTTAGATGATTTAGGAATTGAAAGAGATACAAGCTATGCAAAAGAGCAGGTATATAACATTGTGAATAACAGGTACTTAAAGCATAAACCAACAATCTTTACCACAAATCTTTCATACAGCCAAATTGAAAACTGTACGGAGAGTGTGGAATACCAAAGAATTTACTCAAGGATTATCGAGATGTGTATTCCTGTGATGGTGCTTGGAGAAGATTACAGGAAAGTTATTCAGGAAGAAAAATTGAAGAGGAATAAAGAAAGATTACTGACTGGAGGTGAGAGAACTTGATCAATGAAGAAATTGCAAGAAAAACGCTGAATATGGAGGTTAAAGCCGGAAAAGTAACAGCAAAACTTCTTTTGACTTTACTCAAGAAACTGATGAAAGAGGCTGAGAAACTCGGAGGACTGGAAAAGCTCGTTAGTAGCAAAGGAAATGAAGTGAAGCTCAAAGATATGGTTAAAAAGGGACAGCTTGAAGAAATTCCGGTAGAAGAAGCAGAGCTGAAGGAACTGAAAAAGGAACTTAATCGGTATGGGGTAAAGTTTTCAGTAATGAAAGATAAGGAAAGCGGTAAATACTCCGTATTCTTTCAGGCAAAAGACATGAAAGTGATGGATAAAGCCTTTAAACACGCTCTTTCAGAATCAGAAAAGAAAACGGAAAGGAAAGAGTCCATTCACAAAAATATTGAGAAGTTCAAGGAGATGGCAAAGAACACTGTTTCTAAAGATAAAGTCAAGAATAAACAAAAGGAGCAGATCCTATGATAGATAAGATACTAAAAGACATCAAAGGCTTATTTAAGGTGCAAGATAAGGCAAAGTTTCTAAAGCAGAATATTCCCTATCTTGCATTTTTCTATTTTGGCAATATCTTTTCTCACCATGTACGAGCCTATACTGGTGGCGATGTGATAGACAAAATCTTTCAAGGAATATTAGAGCTTAATACCATGAGCTTTATTCCAAGCGTTCATCCAATAGATGTTTTAATGGGTGTGGGCGTGGCAGCTTTAATTAAATTTATCGTCTATACCAAAGGCAAAAATGCGAAAAAGTTTAGACAGGGGAAAGAGTATGGTTCGGCAAGATGGGTTGCATAATATTAACTGAACAGGAGTGATATATAGACACGAGAAAAGGAGGATAATGCCATGATAGAATATCATAACAAAATCAC
>NZ_JAGGLO010000004.1 GCF_017874475.1 Anaerococcus degeneri | reverse complement strand
GAGTATTCTAATGGTGCTATTGAGGGGATAAACAATTACATTAAGGTTTTAAAGAGAGTGGCGTTTGGTTACAGGAATTTTGCGAATTTTAGAACAAGAATACTTATTTCAAGAAATTTATTTGCTAGTTAAAAATCGGGGATAGAAATTTCTATCCCGATAAAGAATGTAGTTGATTTTTAATTACCAACACGATTTGACAAAGAACCAAAAAATTTCTTGGATATATAATGATTATAAAAATATTAAGTTGATTTATGATATAATTAAATTATTAAAATAGATCAATAAAATAGAAAATAATTGAGGTAATTATGGAAAATAAGCAAATTGTAAAAGAATATATGCTAGAAGATATCATAGGTAAGTCTATACAAGTTCCAGGAGTTAAGGTTGATAGAAAAAAATTTCTTGCAGAAGAATTTAGTGGTTATTGTGAAAGTTTGGATGAATTAATAGACAAGGGTCCTATAGGAATAGGAATGGATCAAAAAACACTTGATATAATTGCTAGTAAATTGATTTTTAAAAGAACTAGCCAGTCGTCAATGGCATCATTTGTAACTGGGCTTCCTGGAGGTTTGGCAATGGCTGCAACAATACCAGCTGATGTCTTGCAATTTTTTGCCATGGCTTTAAGACTTGCCCAAGAATTATCCTATATATACGGAGGAAGTGATATTTGGACAGATGGGGCAGTAGATGATGAGAAAGTTAGAAACCAGCTCATCTTATATTCTGGCGTAATGTTTGGGGTATCGGGAGCTGTTTCTGGTCTTAGGGTCTTATCTACACAAGTGGCTAGAACAACAATGAAAAAAATTCCGCAAAAGGCCTTAACTAAGACAATATGGTATCCTATAATAAAGAAAATATCTAGTCAGATTGGTATAAAAATGACAAAAACAACCTTGGCAAATGGGGTATCAAAAGCAGTTCCAGTTGTAGGAGGGGTAATATCTGGATCATTAAATTTTGCATCTATGATGCCAGCTGCAAAAAGATTAAAAGTCACCCTTGAAGAATCTTGCTTTAATTATAGTGATGAAAAATATAATGAAGATATAGAAGTTTTATTAGAAGTAAGTGAAGAGGAAACAGAAGATGAAAATAAATTTATTCCTAAAGAAAAACTTTTGGAAGGATTAGATTTTACTAAAAATAGCCTTAATTCATTAAAATCAAAGATTAAAATAGGGAAAAATATATCAAAAGATAATACAGAAGATCCCTATGAAGAAATTAAAAAGTTAAAAGAATTATTAGATATGGGCATTATAAGCGAAGAAGAATTCGCTATGAAGAAAAAAGAGCTCTTGAATTTATAAATAATTATTTATAATTTTTAGGGTTTTATATTATCCATATCTGAAAATATTTAATGTATAATAAAATGAGAAGCTTATTTAAATAAGAAAGGAATTATATGATAGAAGTAAAAAACTTTACCAAGGAATACACAATCGAAAAAAAGGCGGTTGATGATATTTCTTTTGAGGCTAAGGATGGGGAAATTTTTGGATTCTTAGGCCCTAATGGAGCTGGCAAATCTACTACCATCAAGTCAATTGTAGGGATAAATTCAAAGACTAAGGGCGAGATTTTTATCAATGGTATCCGCCTAGAAGACGACCCAATGGCATACAAGAACCAGTTTTCATATGTGCCAGATAACCCAGAATTATTCGAAAATTATTCAGGAAATGAATATATAAATTTCATCGCAGATATATATGGTATTGACACCGAAACAAGGAAGGAAAGGCTTGATTATTACCTAAACTTTTTTGACATCAGAGATGCTATGAAAGAGCAAATCTCAACCTATTCTCACGGTATGGCTCAAAGGCTTGCTATAATCGGTGCCCTAATCCACGACCCACAAGTTTTAATCCTTGACGAGCCAATGGTTGGACTTGATGCTAAGTCTGCCTTTAATCTAAAACAGATTTTAAGACAAAGGGCAAATGAAGGCAAGTGCGTCATGTTTTCTACCCACGTTATGGAAGTTGCCCAAGAACTTTGCGACAGAATTGCAATTATATCCAAGGGCAAGATTATAGCCATGGGGACTCTCGATGAAATAAAACACATCGCCAATAACGACGGAACACTAGAATCAATTTTCTTGGAGCTTACAGATGAATAGAAATATCCTAACCCTTGCAAAATACAGCCTAAAGGAGTCATTTTTCCCTTATATGCCAAGGAAAACTGTCCCAAATATGCCAAAATCATATTTAGGAAGGCTTTTGCTTTTATTATGGACTTATGTATTTTTTGGAGCGATTTTTACAGGTGTTTTTAAGGCGAGTGCCTTCCTTTATGTGGCAAATAACATGGACTTTATGTATTTTACAAGCTTTGCCATGTCCATGACCCTAATGGTCTTTCTATTTTACCTGCCACAAATTTTCTCAAACCTCTACACCAAGTCGGCCATAGCCAATTATCAGACTATGCCTATTAGGGAGGGCGAACTCTTTGTGGGCAAGGCTTTTGGTGGAGTTTTGAGTTTTGCTGACTTTTTACTATATTTAGTAATTGGTCTTGTAATTTATTTTGGGGAAGCAGGATTTGATCCTTGGGTTTTAGTCATGGGATTAATATTGTATTTGCCAATGGTTTACCTTCCTTATGGGATTCTGTCACTGTTCTTACTTGTAATAAAAAAGTTTACCAATGTAAATAGGCACGCAAAACTTTTCAAGACAATTGGCTATTTAATCATGTTTGGCATTATGGGAGTGATTTACTACTTTTCTTTTTCCGCTTCAAATCCACAGGCAATGGGAAGAATGAATATAGACATAAATCAAATCACCCAAACCTTAAGCATGGTCTCAAATGTATTTTTCAATGCAAAAATATACGGTCTTGCAATTGCGGGAACAATGACCCAAAGGCTTATTTTTACAGGCCTTCTTTTGGGATTGTGTTTGGTTTTGGCCTTTATTTCCTATAAGATTGCTGATAAATTTTATTATGAAGCTGTCTTTGACGAACACCTTGACACATCAAAGAAAGAAGCAACTCCAAGTAAGGATATTAAAATCGAAGCAGGCAGCCAATTTAAGGCGATTTTCAAAAAAGACTTAGAGACCCTCTTTTCAAATATTGTCTTTTTGTCAGGACCTCTTGGCATGGTCATGGTTATCTTAGTTATGGGCTTTGTCCAAGCGAGCCGTGCTATGGAAGAATCGGGAGCCAGTCCAACCAGTCCAGAATTCCTCCTATTTGCCTTTTTGATTTCTCTTGGAGTTGGGCTTTTCATCTGGATAAACGGTGGTCTTGCCAATACCGCCCTATCAAGGGAAGGCAAGAGTTTTTACCTCATCCAGACCCTGCCAATTGACCCAAAAAGCCATATGAGGGCGAGATTTGCCGCATCTTACCTAGTTAGCTGCGGGATAAACCTAATCCTTGCCATAGCCTTTACCCTTATTTTAAAACTAACAATATTAGGTGGTTTGGTAATCTTTTTAGGACTTTGCCTAACAGGAGCGTTTGCAACTATGATTAGCCTTTATTTTGGGACTTTTATGGTTTACACCCAGTGGAAGAAACCTCAGGAAATCCAGCAAGGCGGAGGATTAAAGGCTGTTTTAATCTACCTAGGATCTCTTGTTATAATGGGACTTTTGGGCCTTATGGTTTTTGCAATAACAGAAGCTACCGACAATATAATGATAGGAGCAGGTACCGCCTTCCTTGTAGTTTTAATTATTTCATTCTTAGTTTATAAAGCCTGTCTAAAAAAATATACAAAGGGCTTTATGGATGTATAAAATAAAGATCTCAGATTTAAAAAGCTGGGATTTTTTAGTATAGTAAGTAAGCAGAAAGGAAGAATTATGGAATATCAAAAACCCTTTATTTATATAGATACAAATTTCAGTCCGGCTGACGGACTTTTTATAAAAATGGCTCTAGATTCATTTGATTTTGAACTTGTGGGCCTATCTTCAAACAGGTCCTACATGTCAAGTGCTGCTGCAGGGGAAAATATCCTAGGTCTTGTTAATAATGAGGATTTATACTTGTCTGTTGCCAGAAATTATGATGACAAAGAATCAAAATTCGATGAGGAAATTTTCACCGCCGTGGGGGACTATCTTGAAGATATGGACGCCTATGAAAATCTCTATGACTTGGCATCTGATTGTGGAAGGCTTGATATAATCGCATCTGGCGACCTATCTAATATAGCCAAGGCTTGTCGTGAATTTGAAGATTTCACCGACTTTATTGACCATATTTTCTTATCAATCCCAGACTTAAAAAGTCTAACAAAAGAAGAATTAACAGACCTAGATTTGATTTTATCTTCAGGTATAGAATTATTTGCCATCGACCAAAACTTTGCCAAAGATTTTATATTAGAGGAAAAAGATTTGAAAAATATTTTAAAAAATCATCCACAAATGGAAAAACTTTTGAAATCCTACGACCAAGAACCGCTAATAGGGGCCCTCTTACTCTACCTATCCCAAAGGCCAGAAGCCTTTATCTTTGAAGAAGCGGGCCTTAAGGTCAATTTTGAGGAGAAAATTCTAGAAAAAGTAAACTCAAGACCAAAGGCCTATCTGGTAAATAAGGTCAACGAAGAAAGTTTTTACGATTATATAAGAGCCATCCTATGCGACTAAAATTTCCAGGACCAAGGATAAGAAAAACAGGCCTTGCCGTCCTCATTTCCATGATAATTTCCTATTATAGGCCTGGCGAAGGACTCGCCTTTTATTCGGCCATTGCTGCCATAATTTGCATGCAGCAAAATGTCCACCAAACCTTTCACAAGGGCCTAGGCAGGATTATAGGAACCATTTTTGGAGGCACCATGGGCCTTATTTATCTTTTGGCCTTTCCAGCTGGATCTATTCCAGAAATCGCAAGGCTAATTATAATTGCAGGCCTTGTTACAATAATTATTTGGATAATGGCATCGGTTAATAAAAAAGATGCCGTATCCATAGCTGGCATTGTCTTTTTGTCAGTTACAATAAACCACGCTGGCGACCTTGTGCCCCTAAATTTTGCTCTAAGTAGGATAATCGACACCTTAATTGGCGTCCTTGTGGCATTTTTTGTAAATTATATAGATTTTAAAATTAAAGAAATTTCTGAAATCTGAAGATGTTTAATCTTGATAATTATAAAATTTATTTACTTGAGTCCTGTTTTGATTATCAATTAAGAAATATTTAGATAAAATTTTCACGAGTTTCCTATTTATGGTATACTATATAGGACGTAATGTTAGAAAAGTAAAAGGAGTTAGTATGAAAAAACTAAGCACACAGAAACTTGTATATATGGCGCTTTTTGCGGCTCTAGTATACATATTTTCAAGATTTTTCCAAATCCCTATAGTGACCCCTCTTGGCCAGACTAGGTTTCATTTAGGAAATGTATTTTGTCTTTTGGGCGGTCTTTTATTAGGACCAGTCTATGGCGGTATCTCAGCAGGTGTAGGTTCTGCGCTCTTTGATTTATTTGATCCGGTATATTTTACAAGTGCACCAATCACCTTTATCACCAAGTTCGCTATGGCCTTTGTTGCAGGGATGATTTACAAGAAAAGAGATAAGGTAGTAAATACACCAAAGCTAGTCCTTGCAAGTGCCCTAGGACAAATCACTTACGTAATCCTATACCTTGGCAAGACCTTTATTAAAAACAGGATGGTCCTAGGACTTACTATGGAAGCAACCATGGCAGAAGTCATCCAAAAGGGATCAGTGTCAATGGTAAATGCAGTTATTTCTGTAATTGTAGCCACAATTTTAGCCATTCCTCTTCTTAAGGCTGTAAAATTTGAAGACTAAGCCCAGTTTTTGGGTAAATATAAATTAAGCTTAAGAAAAGAGAAAGGTTTGATATGGAAAGAAGAGAAAAAGTATTTAAAATAACCTGCCCTAAGTGCGGCCACAACTTTGAAAATACCCTGCCAACAGCGATTTTTCCGCTGGGAGAAGATAGGGAAAAGATTATAAAGGGAGATTTTGCGACTATAACTTGTCCTGATTGTGGAAATGATTTTATCCTAAATTATCGCTTCGCCTACACAGACGAGGTCAATCTTTTTATGGTTGTAAATGATCCAGCCTTTGTGGACAAGAAGGCAAGGCTTGCTTTTTCAACAGGTCTAGGCCTTATTGGGGCAGCTAGAAAAGACGAACTTATTAAACATACCTTAAGATTAACCTATGATTACAAGGCTCTTAGAGAAAAAATCAACATCTTAGAGATGGGCCTTGATGATAAGGTAATCGAGCTTATGAAATATTTCCTAATCAACAGCGAAGATTTCGCCTACAAGCCAGAACAAATCAAGGACTTTATCTTTACAGAAGATAAGGAATTTTATTTGGAAACAGTCCTAAATGTGGGGCTTAAACTAGAGTTTTCCGACATTCTTTATGAAACAATCGTAAATAATTATGGAGACCTTATTAAAAAAGATATGAACCTATTAGTAGACAGGGCCTGGGCGGAAAACTTCCTAAAGGCATAATAAAAAGGGGCTTAGGCCCTTTTTTGCTTGAAAAATTTGTGGGGGAAAGATGAAAATATACCTTGATGATGAAAATAAAAGAAAAATAGCCTATGACATCCTAAATATTTTCCTAGACCACGAGGAAATTAATTTTGTGGAAGATGAAAACCAGGCTGATATCAAAATTAAAGACGACTTAGTAAATATTTCTGGGAGGAATTTTCCCTACAAAACCAACCAAGATTTAAAGGGCATTTTATATGACATTTTGGTAGAAAAAACAGGCTATCAGTCGCCTTGGGGGACTCTTACGGGCTCAAAACCGTCAAAACTTTTGAAAAATAAAAGCCTAAGTGAAATCAAAAATATTTATAAATTGTCAGATGAAAAACTAGAACTTTTGGAGAAGGTCGCAGAAAACCAGGATAGGCTTGATATCTCTCCAGATGATTTTAACCTTTATATCAACATTCCTTTTTGCCCGACCAGGTGCGATTATTGTTCCTATCCGACTTTGATCGGGGCCCACCACGACAAGGGGGACTATGTGGACTATCTTATAGAGGAAATTGAGGGGGTAAACTTGCCTGAAAAGCTTGATGCCATCTACATCGGCGGCGGGACTCCTTCATATCTGACAGGTCCTCAAATCGAAAAAATCCTTGTGGCAATAAATAAGAAATTCACCTACAAGGAATTTACCTTTGAAGCTGGCAGGGAAGATACACTGGATTTTGAAAAATTAAAAATCCTTAAAGATGGTGGAGTTTCAAGGATTTCCCTTAATCCTCAAACCTTTAATGGTGAAGTTTTAAAAAAATTAAACAGGGATATTGATATGGACCATTTCTTGGATATTTATAAGGCCGCAAAGGATTTGGGTTTTATTGTAAATATGGATTTTATAGTGGGTCTTGAGGGAGAAAGTGCAGATGATTTTGCCAAAAATTTTGAAATCTTAAAAAATCTCCTTCCAGATAATATCACCTTCCACGCCTTGGCCATAAAATCAGGTTCTAAGTATAACGAGGCTGGAAAAACCGGACAGAGGGCGGATTCCCTAAAAATAGCTGAAAAAATTGTGGATTTTACCAAAAAATACTCCTACCAACCTTATTATTTGTATAGGCAAAAAAATATAATTTCCAACCTAGAAAACGTGGGTTATCAAAGAAATAATACTGCCCAGAGGTATAATGTAATTATTAATGAAGAAATCGGCTCAATTTTAGGCCTGGGTATGAATGCCAATTCCAAAATGATTTCTGGTAAAAAATTTAGAAATCCAAGAAATCTTAGGGATTATTACCAGGATTTTGAAAAAAATCTTTCGGCCAAAAATGAGCTTATAAAAGAGATAAGGAGATAAAAATGAATTACTCTGACCAAGTTTTAAAATATTTTAAACAACTAGCAAAAATTCCTAGAGAATCTGGCAACGAAAAAGAAGTTTCAGATTTTTTGGTAAACTTTGCAAAGGAAAGAAATTTAGAAGTCGTTCAAGACGATGCTCTAAACGTAATTATTAGAAAACCAGCAAGCGAAGGCTACGAAGATCGTGCAATTGTTGCCCTTCAAGGCCACATGGATATGGTTTGTGTGAAGGTTGAGGGATCTGACCACGATTTTGAAAAAGATCCAATCAAATTATTAGAAGAAGACGGCTGGATTACAGCAGATGGGACAACTCTTGGTGCTGACGATGGTATTGGCGTTGCCTTTATCATGGCAGTTTTAGATGACGACAGCCTAAAACACGGCCCAATCGAAGCAATTATTACAACCGAAGAAGAAACTTCAATGGGAGGGGCTGGCAAGCTTGACCTTTCTCAAATTACAGCCAAATATCTTGTAAATATCGATTCTGAAGAAGAAGGAATCCTTACAGTAGGTTGTGCAGGCGGACTTGACCTTGAAATCGAATTTGATAAGAAATTCGAAAAACCAGAGGACGACTTCATAGAAGTTGGCTTAAAGGGCTTTGCAGGCGGCCACTCAGGCATGGAAATTGACGAATTTAGATTAAATACCAATAAAACTCTCGGAAGACTCTTAGAAGGTATCGAAGGCCTTCAAATTGCGACAATCCAAGGCGGAGTAAAGAGAAATGCCATCGCTTCTTCTGCAAAAGCCATAGTTGGAGTTCCTAACAAAAAAGAGGCAATCAAACTTATAGAAGAAAGAATAAGAGAAGTTAAAAACGAATACAAAGACGTTGACCCAAATGGGGAAATTTGGGTTAAGGAAGGATCTTTCGATGGGGAAGTCCTAACAAAAGACCTTTCCAAAAATATAATCGACCTTCTTTTTGTAATTCCAGATGGCCTATACAAAAAAGTTGGAGATTCAATCGTAACATCTTCAAACCTTGGCCTAATAGAAGATAGGGAAAATATAATTTGGATTTCTTCAATGTTTAGATCAGAAATAGACTCCCAAAAATTCTATAAGGCAGCCATTTCAAAGAAAATCGTAGAAAGGTTTGGAGCTAGGGCAGAGATCACTAGCGAATATTCAGGTTGGCAAAGAGAAGACAGCCCAATAATTGACCTCGCCAAGGAAGTTTGGAAAGATGTTCATGGCGACGAAATGCAAATCGCCACCACCCATGGCGGCCTAGAATGCGGACTCTTCAAGAAAACCCTAAAAGACACCGAAATGATCTCCTTCGGCCCAGAAATAGAAGGCGCCCACAGCCCAGAAGAAAGAGTAAACATCAAATCAATCGCAAATAATTTTGAATTCTTAATAGAATTATTAGAAAGAATCTAAATAAAATCAAAACATAAATCAAAATCATCCCTTTAAACAAAGGGGTGGTTTTTCTATGGAGATAAGTAGGAAAAAATTAAGGAAATATTTAGAAATTTAATAGTTTGAGATGTTGACGATGCAATTACAGAAAATTTGACATAGAGAACGATAGAGATCTCTCACATACGTTCGAGATGGTTATACCTGTTCCAGTTACTTTAAAGGTATATAAACTCATATACAATTAAATATCGATTCAAGAAATGTTTGGAAAAGCCAATCGTTCCAAGCAAACTCTAAAATCTCGAGACCTATTCTTCCCTTTATCGGGCAAAGATTTCTAATCTAGGTCACCGTTACAAAAATCGTATTGTTTGAGCGATAGCGAGTTTACGATTTTTAGGTGACCGATGATTAGAAATCAGTGGGGAAATACGAAAATTAAAACGAAGTAATTCCCTTTATAAATTAAGCTTGCTGAAAGCAAGCTACATTATCAGCCCTCCGCCAAGGAGCCGTTTGGGGGTGTAAGGAAAGGGAGGGTTCGGGAGGGAAGCGATGAGGGACCATACGGAAGGTCCCTTAGCGTCCCTCCCGATTACGAAGATTCAACTGTAAGTAGAATGATAATTTATATTTTTAAGTTACGATGAAATATACTAGTAATCACCATTCAATGAAATAAAAATCTAATCATTAAAAAGAAAAAATAATAATTAGTAAAATATAAATAAATATAATAATCTATACAATTAGATAAACTAGCTAATCTAAAATATCCTGGATATTTAATGGGAAAAAATCGTTTGCAAATTTTTAAATTTATAGTAACATCTATTATAGGATGACAAATATTTGACAAAGGAGGCCCTATGTACGAACAAAAAGTAACACTTTCTAATGAAATTGGTTTGCATGCTAGACCAGCATCAATATTCATAAGACAAGCTGTCCAGTTTCCTTGTGACATAACTGTTGAGAAAGCTGGAAGGAGTTATAATGCTAAGTCTATCATGTCAGTTCTGAGCATGAGTGCTTCTAAAGGCGATGAGATAATTATTAGAGCAGAAGGTGAAGACGAAGAAGAAGCTGTAAAAAGTCTTATCGATTTAGTTGAAAATAAATTGTATGAATATTAGCATAGACAATAAATAACGAGCTCTGGCTCGTTTTTTTTATTTTTTCAGGTATGTTGATTAGCGCGGGATTATTGATAATCCCTAGCAAAAAGGTATGATTTAAAAAGAGTGAAAAATAGATAAAAGAGGTAGATAATGAGCGATTTATTAAAAATAGAAAATCTCCACGTTTCGGCTGGAGATAAGGATATACTAAAGGGTATAAATTTGACAGTTGGTAAGGGCGAGGTCCACGTTGTG
This sequence comes from Anaerococcus degeneri, assembly GCF_017874475.1. Classification (GTDB taxonomy): domain Bacteria; phylum Bacillota; class Clostridia; order Tissierellales; family Peptoniphilaceae; genus Anaerococcus; species Anaerococcus degeneri. The sequence goes on along the minus strand of NZ_JAGGLO010000004.1, from coordinate 156,545 downwards.
ATGGGGGCCAATGGTTCAGGTAAATCAACCCTTATGAACTCTATTATGGCAAATCCTGCCTATATAATCAAGGAAGGAAAGATTTTCTTTGAGGGTGAGGATATCACAGATCTTAGCGTTGATAAGAGGGCTAGACTTGGTATTTTCATGTCTTTCCAACACCCAGATGAGATTCCTGGTGTTAAGCTTTCTGATTTTCTAAGAATTTCTGAAGAGCAAATCACAGGTGATAAGCCAAAAATTTTGGCTTTTAACAAAAAGCTTACTAAGGAAATGGAAAATCTTAAGCTAGATTCTTCATATGCAAATAGGTATGTAAATGTTGGTTTTTCTGGTGGTGAGAGAAAGAAATCAGAAATCCTTCAAATGCAAATGCTAAATCCAAAACTTGCCCTTCTTGACGAGACAGATTCAGGTCTTGACGTTGATGCGGTAAGGATTGTTTCTGAAGGTATTAAAAATTTCCTAGATGGGGAAAAATCAGTTATTTTAATTACCCACCACAGGGAAATTCTATCAAATATCAAGGCTGATTATGTTCATATCCTAAAAGATGGTGTCATCCAAGAAACTGGTGACGATAGCCTAATGGATAAGATTGAAGCCGAAGGCTACGAATGGGTGTAAGATGAAAGAAATAAATATTGAAGAACAATTAAAGGACATAGACCGCGGTTACTATGATTTCTTTAATGAATTTATATATTCAGATATTACAGAAAAGGGCTTAAATGCTGATATAGTAAATGAAATATCTGATAAGAAAAACGAACCAGAATGGATGAGAAAAAGAAGACTTAAATCTCTAGAACTTTTTGAAAAAATCGACAATCCTTCTTGGGGGCCAGACTTATCAGAGCTTGATATGGCTGATATCACAACATATGTAAAGCCACCAACAGATAAGAAATCCTCTTGGGAGGCTTTGCCAGAAGACATTAAGGATACTTTTGACAGGCTTGGTATTCCACAAGCTGAACAAGAATCCCTTGCTGGTGTCGGTGCCCAATACGATAGTGAGGAAGTCTACCACTCTATCCAAAAGCATTTGGAAGACCAAGGTGTAATTTTTATGGATTTCACATCTGCTATTAGGGAACACGAAGATTTGGTAAAAAAATACTTCCAAAAGGCGATTCCACCTACACTTCATAAGTATGCAGCCCTCCACGGTGCTGTGTGGTCAGGCGGGTCTTTAATTTACGTGCCAGAGGGAGTTAAGGTTGATATTCCGCTCCAATCCTACTACAGGCTAAATGCCCCAGGTGCTGGCCAATTTGAGCATACAATGATCATCGCTGAGGATAATTCAAGGGTACATTTCATCGAGGGATGTTCTGCGCCAAAATACAATGTAGTAAACTTACACGCAGGTTCTGTAGAAATCTTTGTCGGCAAAAACGCAGAAGTAAGATTTTCTACTATAGAAAACTGGTCTAGAAATATGTATAACCTAAACACCAAGCGTGCCATTATCCAAGAAGGCGGCAAGATGATTTGGGTATCAGGATCTTTTGGTTCAAAAGTTTCTATGCTATATCCGACATCAGTTTTAGCCGGAGAAGGCGCAAGTGCTGAGTACACAGGTATTACCTTTGCAGGTGAAGGTCAATATATAGACAATGGTTGTTCTATGATCCACCTTGCCCCAAATACCTTCTCAACAGCTTTAACCAAGTCAATTACAGCAGGCAACGGTAAGTCCATGACCCGTTCTTTAGTTGCTATGAGGAAAAATTCCCAGGGATCTAAATCAACTGTTGACTGTGAAAACCTCATGATCTCAGAAGAAAGCCAATCAGATACAATTCCAGTTTTAGATATCAGAAACGATGATGTTGACTGTGGCCACGAGGCAAAGATTGGTTCCATTGACCAAGGCCAGGTATTTTACCTAATGAGCAGGGGTATTCCAGAAGATGAAGCCAAATCAATGATTGTAAGAGGTTTTGCAGAGCCAATTTCAAAACTATTGCCACTTGAATATGCAGTTGAAATGAATAACTTGATTGATATGGAATTGGAAGGAGCGAACGGCTGATGGCAAGAATAAATGAAATGAGGGCCCCAACTTGGGCCTACCTAGGTCTTAACAAGGCTGATTATGACCTAGTCGAACTTAAAAACCAGCCTTTTTATGGAAACTCTGTAAAAGAAGGCCAAAGCCAAGTTCAAAATGCCTTTGAAGGTGAAACTTACGGCCTTTCTCCAGAAATAAATAAGGAAAACTCAGACTTTAGAAACCATTTCTTAAGTTTTGATATAGATAAAAATAGGGAAACTGAATTTATAAACCTAGAAATAAACGATGAAAACAACATCCTTGTCTCAAGCATTGAAATTAACGCAAGAGAGAATACTTCTTCCTCATTTTTAGTAAATTTTGCAGACCTTGGTCAGGGAAAGATTTTTGTAAATTCTCAAATCTTAGTCAATTTAGAGAAAGATTCTAAGGTAAAACTCGTAGTTGTAGTTGACCTTAAAAACGAATCTACCAATTTAAACTCAATCGCAACTAGACTTTCTGACCGAGCAGACCTTGATGTGACTTATATTGAGATCGGGGCTACAAAGTCCATGGTTAATATCAGAAATATCCTAAGAGGCGAAGAGGCTAAGGTTGTAGAAAATGGTGTTTACTTCAAATCAAAAGAAGAGTACCTAGACCTAATGACTGTAAATGAGCATTTTGGTATAAATACAGATTCAAATACTCTATTTAATGGTGCTTTAAAAGACAAGGCTGTTAAAAACTTTAAGGGTATTGTCGACCTAAGACGTGGATGCACCAAGGCTGATGGTAAGATTGGTGATTATTCAATGATGCTTTCAGATAAGGTTGTAAATAAGTCTGCTCCTATCCTTCTTAATGAGGAAAGGGAAGTAGCCGGCAAGCACGCAGCAAGCGTGGGTAGGATGAATAAGGAAATGCTATTTTATATCATGAGCCGTGGCTTTAGCAAAAAACAAGCAGAATCCATGATGCTTGAGGCAAATTTTGCCCCAGCCCTTGATAAGATTGAAGACGAAGACCTTCGAAAGACCATAGCAGACGAAGTTCACGAGCTAAATTCAAGGAATTAGTATGAATGTTCACGAAATAAGAAAAGACTTCCCCTATCTTGACGGGGCCAAGGTCGGCAAGGATGTAATCTACCTAGATACAGCCGCCACCAGCCAAAAGCCAAGACAGGTGATTGAAGCAGTTGACAATTATTATAGGTATAAAAACGCCAACCCTCACAGGGGAGCACACTACCTTTCATGGGTAGCAACTGAAGCCTACGAAAATGGCAGAGAAGTTATTAGAAAATTCATAAATGCAAAGTCTCGAAATGAAATTGTCTACACAAAGACTACCACAGAGGCCATGAACCTCCTTGCCTATTCCTATGGACTAGATAATCTTAAGGCGGGAGATGAAATATTAATTACAATCCTTGAACACCACGCCAACCTTGTTCCTTGGCAGATGGTGGCAAAGGCCACTGGGGCAAGGCTTGTTTTTGCCTATCTAAAAGACTACCATTCTCTTGATTATGAGGATGTCAAGGCAAAGATAAATGATAAAACAAAAATAGTTTCAATTACCGGTGCGTCAAATGTGACAGGTGAAATTATTGATGTAAAGAAAATAATTGCTTGGGCAAAAGAAGTAAATGCCACTACAATTGTGGACGCTGCCCAACTTGTAGCCCACAAAAAAATTGACGTCACAGACTTAGATTGTGACTTCCTAGTTTTTTCAGGCCATAAAATCTATGCCCCAATGGGTATTGGTGTCCTTTATGGAAAATATGACCTACTTGATAAGATGAAACCTTTTAACTTGGGCGGAGATATGATAGAATATGTCTATGAAGATCATTCAACCTTTGCCAAGGCGCCTATAAAATTTGAGGCAGGAACTCCTAATGTAGGTGGGGTTATTGGCCTAATAGAAGCTATAAAATATGTGGAAGCAATTGGCATGGATAATATCCACGCTCACGAGATGGACCTAACCCACTATGCCTATGACCTAATCAAAGACATAGAAAATATCAAAATCATACATCCGACAAGCGCTGAGGAAGGGGCCCTAATAGCCTTTACCTTCGATGACATCCACCCACACGACATAGCAACTATCCTAGATTCTAAGAATGTAGCTGTAAGAAGTGGCCACCACTGCGCCATGCCTCTACACACCTATCTTGGAATCTCATCTACAGCCAGGGCATCTTTTGCGATTTATAATACAAAAGAAGAAGTTGAAATCTTTGCAAAAAGCTTAAGAGAAGTTAGAAAGGTGATGGGACTATAATGGATATGCAAGAAATATACAGTCAGATAATCCTAGATCATTCAAGAAACCAAGCCAACAAGCATGACCTAGAAAATCCTGACATAAAAGAAGACGGCCACAATCCATCTTGTGGTGATGAAATAGTTTTGCAATTAAAACTCGATGGAGATAAAATTGTGGACGCAGCCTTCACAGGCGACGGTTGTGCCATTAGCCAGGCAGCCACATCTGTAATGTGCGATATGTTGGTTGGAAAAACTATAGACCAGGCTGATAAAATGGCAGACATCTACCAAAGGATGATCAAAAGAGAGGATGTGACAGATGAAGAACTTGAAGAATTAGAAGACGCTGTAGCCTTCAAGAACATTCAAAATATGCCACAAAGGGTAAATTGTGCCCTACTTTCTTGGAACACCCTAAGGGCTGTTATCGATGAGAAAAAATAATTTAGACAAATTGGAATTTTATACATCACTATCAAGTGCAATTTTAGTCTATGTATTGGCTTATCTTCAATATTCTAAGGGCAAGGAAGTCTGGTGGCTAATCCTAATTGCAGCTATACTTATGACAGCTAATGCCTATGTCAAGTATAGAAAAATTGAAAAAGATGATGGTAATTTATAAAAAATAAAATTAAAAGTAAGGTAAGGGAAAATTGAAAAAAATCATCCTTGCCTTATAATAATACTAGCTAGGGGTGCAATTTTGCTGAGAGATGTATTAATCAACCCTTTAAACTTGTCAGGTTAAGACCTGCGTAAGAAAGCTGAGTTAAAAGTTTAAAGGCCCTAAGGGGTCTTTTTTTATTTGTGTTTGTAAGAATTTTAAAGCATTTCAATAAATAAGGATGATTTGTATGGTCGATTTAGAAAAAATATTAAGGGCGAGGAAGGATTTGAGGGATAAAGAACCTCTAATTCACGCCATTACCCACCCAATTTCTATAAATATGGTTGCCAATGCAATTTTATTTTTAGGTGCTAAAGCTATTTGTGCTTCTCATCCGGAAGAGGTGGGAGAAATTGTGAAAATGGCTGATTCCCTAAGTATAAGCCTTGGAAATATCACGGCAGAAAGGATGGCGGCCATTGATTTGGCTTGTAAGGCAGCTAATGAGAAAAAAATACCTCTAGCAATTGATATGGTGGGAGTGGGAGCATCGACTCTCCGCTATGATTTTGCCATGGGCTTACTTGATAAGTACCATTTTGATTTAATCAAGGGCAATAGTTCGGAAATCAGAGCCCTTGCTAAGGGAAAGTCAAATGCCAGAGGAATTGACGTTGGTAAAGCTGATGAAATTTCTAAAGAAAATATAGAAGAAATTGCCCGAGAAGCAAGAGATTTAGCGAAAAAATACCAAACGACATTACTAGTCACAGGCAAAATCGACTTGGTCGTGACAAAAGATTCTTTTTACAAAGTTGACAATGGAGTTGAGACCTTAAGCAAAATTACCGGCACAGGCTGCATGGTCACAGCAATGATTTCATCTTTTATGGCAGTAACTGACCCAATTACAGCCAGTCTTTGTGGCCTACTAATAATGGAAATTGCCGCAGAAAGAGTAAACAGCGATAGGCTTTATACATTTTTTGTAAATTTGATGGACCAAATTGGAATAATCACAGATTGCGAAATAAGGGAAAAAGCAAAAGTAAGGGAGATAAAATTTTGAAAAAATTATACCTAGTGACAAATTCGGATAAGTACAGCGAGGAAGAATTTTTAGAAAGAATCGAAGGAGCCTTAAAAGGCGGGGTAGACATCCTTCAATTGAGGGAAAAAGATAAGACTGACCTTGAAATCCTAAATCTGGGCAAAAAGGTCAAGTACCTTTGTGATTCTTACAAGGTCCCAATGTTAATCGACGACAAGCCACATTTAGCCTGGGCACTTGGAGTCGGTGTTCACCTGGGATCAGAAGATCTACCAATAGATCTTGGAAGAAAACTTTTAGGAAAAAATGCCCTAATTGGAGCTACAGCAAAGACGGTCGAAGCTGCCCAAAGAGCAGAAAAAGAAGGCGCTGATTATCTGGGAGTGGGAGCTATTTATGAAACAAAGACCCGAGTTAAAACCAAAAGGACAAGTGTGGAAACCTTAAAGGAAATAAAGAAAAATGTAGGAATCGAAGTCTATGCCATAGGCGGCTTGAACTACGATAACATTGACATCTTAAAAGGCTCAGGAATAGACGGAATCTGCGTGGTAAGCGCCATTATGGATAGCCCAAATGTAGAAGAAGAGGCAAGAAAGTTAAAGGAAAAAATTAATAAAATTCTATAAATTTTCAAAAAAAAGACCCGGCATTTTTGCCGGGTCAAATTTTTATCAAGTTATATCTAAAATTAAACAAAAAACCTTCGGCGTAAAACCGGGTTAAAAGCGTAGACAAAGTATATAAATATAAGTCATTCCGACAAAAAAGCCGTTAGGCTTTGACGAAGAATCTCATAAATTGGCGCTTTGTTTCTAGGGTCTTTATAATAATTATTGAAAAAACAAACTAATTTTTAATTATCAACAACCTAAACCTGGCTTACAACCAGTTTTATTAAACAGAAATCATAAATATTAGGAATCTATAAAAACTCCACCTCAGATTCACCAATAACCACAGAAGGCACGCCTGCCCTGTGGGCTTTTCTTACTTCTTCGTAGCCAGGGAGGGTGTCCCTGTATTTTAAAAATAGTTTTAGGCTTGGCATGGAAGAGGTGATATTTACTACATCGTAGTCCTTATATTTCTCGCTTCCGTCTTCAATTTCTCCTAAAATCCCTGCGCAATCTGGGCAGAGGTCGCTTACAAATAATATTTTATCTTTCATTTTTTTTCCTTTCTCTTGTATCTTACAAATTTTATCTTTTTTCCTTCATCATCAATAGGTTCGCTTTCTTCGACGATTTCAAAATCTGGATCCTTATCAAAGTTGTGGAGATAGGTGTCTGCTGGGCTTTCCTTATCAATTTTTGTGATGATTGCCTCATCAATATTGTCCAGGAAAAGCTCACAAATTTCTGCTCCACCAATTACAAAGGACTCCTTGGGAGATTTTTCCACATAGGATAGGATTTCAGAAATGTCATTAAAAACCAAGGCTCCATCTCTTTTTAGGTCCTTATCCCTAGTTAAAATTATATTTTCCCTATTTGGAAGTGCCCTACCCATTGAATCGAAGGTCTTTCTTCCCATTATAACAATGCCACCGGTCGTTGTTTCCTTAAAGTGCTTGAGATCTTTTTTTAAATTATATAGCATCTTATTATCCAAACCGATTGCCCAATTTTTGTCAACTGCTAGTATTAGTTTCATATTCACCTCACCTTACTTATACCCAAAAAAATAGTAAGATATAGGTAGAAAGAGGACTTATGAAAAATAAATTATGGCAAATTTTTAAATCAACTCTCTACTTATCAGCCTTCACCTTTGGCGGAGGCTATGTGATATTGACTTTGATGAAAGATACCTTTGTAGATAAATTAAAATGGATAGATAAGGACCAGATGCTTGATATGACAGCCATTGCCCAGTCGGCACCGGGAGCTGTTGCTATAAATGCATCAATAGTTGTAGGCTACGAAACAGGAGGAATACCTGGAATGTTTGTGGCGATTTTAGGCACAGCCATCCCACCCCTTGTAATTATTTCTGTCATTTCAATGTTTTACGAGGCCTTCATAGCAAATCATTATATAGCAAGCTTCTTAAAGGGTATGCAGGCTGCTATTGCCGCCCTGATTTTTAAGGTTTCCTATGATATGGCCAAAGACTTACTTAAAGAAAAATCAAAATTTGTGCCGGTAATTATGGTTATCGCTTTTATTTTAGGATATTTTCTTAAAGTCAACATCGTTTATATAATTGCTGGCCTAATTTTACTTGGCCTAGCAAATTCACTAATAAAAAGGAGGAGCCATGCTAATTAAATTATTTATAAGCTTTTTTAAAATCGGACTCTTCTCTTTTGGTGGAGGCTACGCAGCCCTCGCCCTAATCCAACAAGAAGTAGTCGTAGAAAACGGCTGGCTAGGTCTAGGCGAATTTAACGACCTAATCACAATCAGCCAAATGACCCCAGGGCCAATCGCCCTAAACGCAGCCACCTTTGTTGGCCAAAGAGTGGCAGGTTTTTCAGGTAGTCTTGCCGCTACAATGGGCTGCATTCTCCCATCGGCTATTATAGTCGGGGCCCTTTCATATTTTTATAAAAAATACAAAGACTTGGACTTGATGACAGACGTCCTAAAATTTCTAAGACCTGCTATTGTTGTAATGATCCTAATAGCCGGCCTTGATATATTAAAAACTGCCCTTTTTGATGTAAATGCTATTGCAATAGGAAACCTTGATTTTAAAATGTTAGGCCTTTTTATCGGAGCTTTTATAATTATGCAAAAAAAAGACTACGACCCAATCAAGGTAATGCTTGCAAGCGGGGCTATTTACCTAGTCTTGGGACTGGTGGTGTAAAAGATTATGCTTTATTCTCACAAGATTTATAAGGGGATTTTTAAAAAGGTTTTGGGATTTTTGATCCTAATCCTTCTTGGTCTTTTGGGTCTTTATGTCTACCTATATTATGCAGTTGATTTCAAGGAAGCAAGGGCCAATCTAGATGCAGTTTACAATGAATTTGCCCTAATTGATACAAGTTTTGAAAATTTCCTTAAGGAAAATGAAAAAGAAATTGATATTGGTCTAGAGAAAGGCAAGGCCAGTCAAAGCTTAGTAAATTCTTATTATAGCTTAGCAAATGAGCTTGGAATCGACTATCAAATAGATTTTTATCCGACTAATGGCCGAGACTTTTCCTATGGCAAGAGAAAAAAAGACTACAAGAATTTTAGGTCCTACCAAAACATTATGGGCCTTGATAGGGACGGAATATCCACCACTTATTTTAGGAATAGGAATGACTTTGTCTATGTTCTTAGGGGCAAGTACAAAAATGGCCAGGCAGTCTTATATATACCTGGTGGGAATATTTCTAAAAAAATCAGGCTTAAGGCCGGTGGTTTTTATATTACCGACCATTATGGCAGGGTAATTTTTAACGACTTGGCCTTGGTGGAAAATAATTTGGACAGGCTAAATAAGCTAAGGCCGGATTTTTTAGACAAGGGAACCTATGTCGAAGAATCCAGCGCCTACAGAGATTATCAGGTCCACACCATTGTAAAAAGGACCATTTCAAACGACCAATTTATTTTTATACTTTCTATGATTTTCCTTGGAGGATTTTTTGTTCTAGTGATTTTGTTGTGGTCTATTAGGGGATTTATAGAAGACTCAACAGAAGTAATTGCAAGGCTTAACGAGGAAATCAATATGGTTGCTGAAGGAGAGCTTGACCGCATCGATATTAGGACCGATGACGAGATAAATTCAATAGTTAAAAATATAAACAAGCTAATTGACTCAAAAAAAATCCTTCTAGACAAAAATGTGAGGCTCAAATACGTCAACAAGTACAACGAGTTTAAGATGCTTGAATCCCAGTTCAATCCACACTTTTTGTACAACACCCTAGAGTTAATCTCAATTACCATGTATATTGACCCAAAAATTTCTGACAGGCTAATCCAAGATCTCAACGAAATTTTAAGATATTCTATAAATGACCTTTCTTTTATCAGGCTAGATGAGGATATTTTTTATATTTATAAGTTCCTAGACATTGAAAAAATCAAATCTGAAGACAAGTTTAACTACCAAATAGAAATGGATGAGTTAAGCGGGGAGGTCTTGGTCCCTAAACTCTTCCTTCAGCCAATTTTGGAAAACAGTTTAAAATACGTAAGAAAATCCACCTCTAATCTGGATTTAAAAATAGAAATTAAAGCTAAGGAGAAAAATCTTTTGATAAGGGTTAGGGATAATGGTAAAAAACTCACAAAAACTGAGATTAAAAATCTTAACTCTTACCTAGAAGTAGAATCCAAAAAAGATTATATTTCCATGAAGCACCACGGTCTTATCAACACCTATAACAGGCTAAGGATGCTTTATAAGGATAAGGTCTGGCTGGGATTTGTGGATGACGATGAGGGTGTTTGTGTGGAAATAAGGATAGGATTATAAGATGATAAAAGTTTTAATAGTTGAAGATGAAAATTTAATTAGGAAAAAACTCCTCCACTTCATAGACTACGATGCCTTGGGCATGGTAGTTGTGGCTGACGGAACTAATGGACTTGAGGGAGTTGACCTTATTAAAAAATACCATCCAGACATTGTCCTTGCTGATATAAATATGCCCGAAAAAGATGGACTTGATATGATAAAAGAAACTCTCGATTATGATTATATAGCCATAATTATTTCGGGTTACGATTACTTTTCCTATGCCCAAAGAGCGCTTAAATACGGGGTTACGGACTATCTTCTAAAACCGATTAATCTTGATGATTTGAAAGAAGCTCTGATAAATGCTAGGGAAATAATTTATAAAAAGAGAAATGTTATTTCCCAAAAAACGGACCTTGAAAATGCGGTTGATATTAGCCTGGATCATCTTATAAAGGATACCACAGTCCTTGAAATGATTGACTATATAAAAAACAACTACCAGGAAAAAATTTCAATATCAGACCTATCAAAGGACCTGGCATATTCTGAATCCATGCTAAATAGGAAGTTTAAGAAGGAAGTCCACATTACTTTTAACGAGTATTTGAACAGGTACAGGATAAATAAAGCTATTGATTTGTTGAAAAACTCCGATTACAATATTACAGAAATTGCCTACATGTGCGGGTATTCTTCTGCAAAATATTTCGCTAGGGTCTTTAAAAAATACCTTGGAATGTCGCCATCTGACCTATAAAAGGCAAAGTTGGTTAAAAAGTACACCTATTGTGTAAAATAGTGTACTTTTTTTGTGGCGAAAAATGATATACTATATGTAAGAAAACATTTGGAGGGAAAAATGAAAAAGAAATTGCTCAGTATTTTAGCAGTATTTGGACTTATCCTAGCTTCAGGATGCGGAAATAATGCTAAAAAAGAAAACGATGTCAAAGAAGAAAAGGCAGAAACAAAGGTAGAAGAATCTGCTGAAGAAGTAAAAAAGGACGATGAAGAAACTTTAATAGTTTATTCACCAAACTCAGAAGGACTTATTAACTCAATAATTCCTGCATTTGAAGAAAAATATGGTATCACAGTTCAACTAGAACAAGCTGGTACAGGCGAACTTTTCACCAAATTAAAAGGTGAAGCATCAGCTCCAGTAGCAGACGTTATCTTTGGTGGATCATTCTCAACCTATTCTGAAAATAAAGACTTATTTGAAGAATACGTTTCAAGCCACGATAGCGAACTTCCAGAAGCCTTCAGAAACAAAGATGGCTACAAAACAAGCTATACACTTGATGGTTCTGTAATTATCGTAAACAAAGACCTTACAGATGGTATTGAAATCAAGGGCTACAAGGACCTATTAAACCCAAAACTTAAGGGCAAAATCGCAACAAGTGACCCAACATCTTCATCATCTGCCTTCTCACACCTAACAAATATGTTAGTAGCTATGGGTGGCTATGAATCAGACGAAGCTTGGGATTATGTTGACAAATTATTCAAAAATATCGACGGCAAAATCCAATCATCTTCATCTTCAGTTTACAAAACTGTAGTTGACGGCGAAATGGCAGTTGGTATTTCTTATGAAGATCCAGTTATGCAACTAATCAAAGATGGTGCTGACAATATCGATATAGTTTACATGGAAGAAGGAGTAATCTTCCTACCAGCAGGTTCAGGTATCATCAAGAACTGCTCACACCCAAACAATGCTAAGCTATTCATGGACTTTTTAAACTCTAAAGAAGCCCAAGATATCCTAGGCACACAAACAACAAACAGACCAATCAGAGAAGACGCAGAAGTAAGCGACTTTATGAAACCAATCAAAGATATTAAGCAATTGCATGAAGATTATGACTATGTAAATGAAAACAGAGAAAAAATAATCGAAAGATTTACAAACCTTCTTGTAAAAGCAGGAAACTAAGATGTCAAAAATTATAATCAAAGACGCCGTTAAAAAATACGGCGAAAAGACAGTAATAAAATCTGTCAACCTAGAGATCCAGGATGGTGAATTTTTCACCCTCCTTGGGCCTTCAGGCTGTGGAAAGACAACATTACTCAGGATGATAGCCGGCTTTAACTCAATTGAGGGCGGCGAATTTTATTTTAATGACACCCTCATTAACAATATGGATCCATCCAAGAGAAACATAGGAATGGTATTCCAAAACTATGCAGTCTTCCCAAATATGACAGTTAGGGGCAATATAGAATTTGGCCTTAAAGAAAGAAAAGTATCAAAAGCTGAGATGGACGAGAGAGTGGAAAAGATTCTCGATATAATGAAAATCAGAGAATACGCCGACAGAAAACCTCAAAACCTCTCAGGTGGTCAGCAACAAAGGGTGGCCCTAGCCAGAGCTATAGTTATAGAGCCAGACGTTTTACTAATGGATGAGCCTCTAAGTAACCTAGATGCTAAACTAAGAGTCGACCTTAGGGAAGAAATCAGAAGAATCCAAAAAGAAATTGGTATCACAACAGTTTATGTAACCCACGACCAAGAAGAAGCCATGGCAGTATCAGACAGGATTGCTGTTATGAAAGATGGGGTTATTGAGCAATGTGACAAGCCAAGAAAGATTTACCACAAGCCAAACAATTTGTTCGTAGCTTCATTTATAGGAACAAACAACGTATTAAGTGGAAATTATAATGCAGAAAATAAGGAAATCATCATAGATTCTGGGGAAAAATTCTCCTACGATCTAGGAAATCAACCTAGCCAAAGGGTTAAACTTTCAATTAGGCCTGAAGATTTTAGGCTAGATACAAATGGCGATGTAGAAGCAAAAATCAACGATGAAGTCTTTTTAGGCTCTACTATGCATTACAATGTAGAACTTAAGGATAAAACCCTTTTAAACATAATGGAAGAATCAAAGTTTGAAGAAATCAGCAGGGTAAATACAGACACCAAATTAAGGATTAACCTTGATAAGATTAACGTATTTAACGAAAAAGGAGATGTGAATCTCAATGAAAACGAAAGCTAATAAATTTGGATTTTGGAAAATAATTACCCTAGCCATACTAGCTGGAGTTTTGATTTTTCTAATCTATCCAATCACCAGACTTTTAATCCAATCTTTTTACAATAAAGAAGGAAACTTAAGTCTTGCAAACTTTACTGAATTCTTTTCAAACAAGTACTATTTTTCAACCATTATAAACAGTTTGAAATTATCAATAATAGCCACAGCCACAACCATTCTCCTAGCTACACCGATAGCTTATTTTATGAGTTTTTATAAGATTAGGGGAGCCAAGGTTTTAGAGATAATCATAATCCTTGCTTCAATGTCAGCACCTTTTATCGGAGCTTATTCATGGATCTTATTGCTTGGTAGAAATGGTATAATAACAAACTTTTTTGCTGGCATTGGCTTAAATATTCCTGATATATACGGTTTTGCTGGAATCTTATTAGTATTCACCTTCCAACTATATTCATTAGTATTTTTATATGCCAAGGCAGCCTTTGAAAACCTTGACGCATCCCTTATGGAAGCAAGCGAAAACTTGGGAGTAACAGGCTTTAAGAGATTTAGGAAAATAATCCTACCTCTTGTGACTCCATCACTTTTAGCAGGAGGCCTTTTAGTCTTCATGAGATGTATGTCAGACTTCGGTACCCCAATGCTAATCGGTGAAGGATATAGGACCTTCCCAGTATTAATCTACAATGAATTCGTAGGTGAAGTTGGCCAAAACCAAGGCTTTGCATCAGCCATAGCAATAATTGCTATAATAGTAACTAGCGTAATTTTCCTAATACAAAAGAAAATATCAGAGAAAAATGCTTATTCGTCAAACTTCTTAAATCCAGTCCAAAAGACTAAGCTTGAAGGAAGCAAGAGTGTATTAATCCACCTATTTGTCTACATTATCGTAGGCCTATCAATCCTACCACAAGCTTATCTGATTTTAACATCATTTAAGAACACATCAGGAAAGATATTCATTGACGGATATTCATTAAAATCCTACCACACAGCCTTTGCAAGGATGGGCACATCTATTAGAAATACCCTCCTCCTACCACTCCTAGCCCTTATAATTATCATAATCTTATCAGTTTTGATAGCCTATATAGTAGTTAGGATAAAAGGCAAACTCGCAGCAGCCATAGACGTATTCACCATGGTACCATTTATCCTACCAGGAGTTGTAATAGGTATAGCCCTCCTAACAGGTTTTGGAAATGGAATGATGGGATCAAACTTCCTAGTCTTGGGCGGAACAATGTGGATAGTAATAGTATCCTTCGTCATAAGGAGACTGCCTTATACCCTAAGGTCAGCCACATCAACCCTCCAGTCCCTCCCAATATCTCTAGAAGAAGCGTCCTATTCGCTAGGTGCAAGCAAGTTTAAGACATTTGCACAAATCACCCTCCCACTAATGATGAGGGGAGTAGTAGCAGGCTCAATTTTATCATACGTAACCTTGATATCAGAGCTATCTTCATCCATTATCCTAACCAACCTAAAAACAAGGACAATGACAGTTTCTATCTACACAGAAGTAGTAAGAGGAAACTACGGAGTAGCCGCAGCCCTAGCTACAATGCTAACAGTATTCACAATCCTAGCCCTAATAGTATTTAATATGATAGGAGCAAAGAAAAATAAATAAAATTTTCTCAATTCCCTCTAAAAGACCCCAAAGATTATACTTGGGGTCTTTTAGTAGTATGAAAAAGATTTATGTAGATTACATCTTGGCATATGCAAATATAGGTGTTTAGCTTTACTAACTTATAATAGGAGTATATTAGTAGATTGTAAGAGTATTTGTTATAGGTAACAATTAATTAGTTTGTGACAGGAATAAATTTATAGCTTATACTATATATTAATTTTTGGGATTTTACTATACTTATACATATATTAGTATAAGGAGAGAGTGAATGAACATAGCTGTATTAATAGATTCTTTTAAGGGTTCCTTAAGCTCGCTAGAAGCAGGAAATATTATTAAAGAAGCAATAACAAAGATTAATAAAAATGAGAATATAACAGTAAAACCAATAGCTGACGGTGGTGAAGGGATGGTTGAATCATTATCTGATATTAAGGGAGCAGATACAATAAAAGTAGAAGTTAAAGACCCATTACTCAGAGGCATAGAGGCAGAATATATTGTCGTTGATAATGAAGAAATCAGTGAAGACAAGATAGCTATAATTGAAATGAGCTCTGCTTCTGGCTTGACATTGATAGCTAGTGAACTATCACCAATAAAGGCATCAACCTATGGAGTAGGAGATATTATAATTGACGCCTTGGATAGGGGGGTTAAAGAATTTATCATAGGAATTGGCGGTTCCGCAACAAATGATGCAGGAATAGGAATGTTAACTAGGTTGGGTGTTAAGTTTTTAGATGGTGATAATCAACCAGTACATCCATCAGCTGAGGGAATAAAAGATTTAAAACTTATAGATGTAAGCTCTTTAGATCCAAGAATTAAGGAATGCAAATTTTCTATAGCTTGCGACGTGACAAATCCCTTAGTAGGTAAAAATGGAAGTGCCTATATTTTTGGCCCACAAAAAGGTGCGGATGAAAAGCAAGTAGAAGAATTAAATTCTTTACATATAGCATTTCATGAAAAGACAAAGGAAATTATTAAGGGCGCTGATTGTGATTATCCAGGCTCTGGAGCTGCGGGTGGATTGGGATATGCTTTTAAAAACTATTTAAATGCTGAACTATCTTCTGGAATAGGCCTGATTCTACAATTGATAAATGCTGAAGAAATAATAAAAGAAGCGGACATCGTAGTTACAGGTGAGGGAAGGCTTGACCACCAATCTGCTTACGGGAAAACGCCTATAGGAGTAGCCAAATTAGCAAAAAAATATGATAAACCAGTAATTGCTTTTTCAGGCGTTGCCACAAATGATGCAAATATTGTAAATGATGAGGGCATAGATGCCTTCTTTCCAATAATTGGAGAAGTAATTAGCTTAGATGAAGCTATGGACAAGCAAGTGGCAAGAGATAATCTAAGTAGATGTGTAGAACAAGTATTTAGATTGATATATAAATTCAAATAAAATCCAATAATAGTCAAAACTCCTAAATGTAAAAGACTCCTCATTATTAGATGATAATAATTGGGGAGTCTTTTATTTAATCAAATTTCAAATTATAGAAAGCAAACCACAGAGCAAGATAGTCATTATAATTTCTTGGGTTGTATCCAGTCATAGACTCAAGTTTATTAAGCCTATACTGAATGGTATTTTTGTGCATGAACATCTCATCTGCAATAGCAGAAATTGAACCATTGTACTTGCCATACAATAAGAATAATTCTTTATATTCTTTAAGTTCTTTTAAATCTATATTTTTTAAAACCTTATAAGAATATTCGTAGAGATCCTTATCATCTAAGCTAGTTAATAAAAGGCCCAACTCCATATCCTTATAAAAAACAACAGGGTTCTGCTCGCCTTTGTACTCGGACCATTTTTGGCTCCTAATAGCTTGATTATAAAAAGTTTTAGAATTTGAAATGTTATGGTAGGTGCTACTAACTCCAAAATTCAAATTTACATTGTAAGATTTTAAAGCTTGTCTAACAAGAAGATTAAGATGATCACTAATGCTAGAGTAATCGCTATCTAAATAGATAATGACAAATCTATTTTGTAAAAATGTTACATATAATTTATTTTTTGCAAAATTAGATTCAGCAAACCTAATAAGATTTTTACGAGTCGAAAAATCTAAGGCATCATAGTTAATTCTAGCCACAGCTATATTTTTAGAATCTGAATTTAAATTTTTTGGCAAAAAATCAAGTTTATACAGGTTTGAATTTAGTATGGATTCTACTATGAGTTTTTTATTTTCAATGTCAGCAGAGGCGTTCTCATTAATCCACTCCTCCCTAAGGAGTATTTCGGTCATCTTTTTAATGATATCGCCATATTTTTCGACCACATCAAGATCTCCAGAAATACCAATAACACCAACGATTTCGTTTTGGAATTTTACAGGCAAATTCACACCTTTCTTGGCACCAGTATATTGGTCATCGCTATTAATGGCGATTGTTTTACCTTCTCTTATACAATTAAGGGCTCCCTCGTGTAAACTATTAATCCTCCTGTGATCAGTAGAGGCAACAATTATTCCATCATTATCGATAAAATTAATATCTTGCTCAATAGTATCTCTTAAACTCTCAACTATTTTTTGGGCTAATTCAGCATTTATTCTCATAATATCTCCTTATCTATATAATCATTGTTACACGAAACAAATAAAATTACAAGTCTAATGATTTTATTTGTATTTTGGACTATAGATAATATCTAGGTGTAGTTGCTATAATATAAACATAATAAATAGAAATGTTGTAGAGGTATTAATAACCATTACAAAAAAATTGTGACACAGATGTAAGTAACCTACTATTTGTTAACCATTGCTAATTTTGGCTAAAGAAAGGGAGTAAAAATGATTGAAGGCGTTAAATGTTGGCCAGAAGAAATGACATCAAAATTGGAACGTTTCTCATATAAAAATAGAACACATGATATTTTTAAAACAGATGAAAAATCTATTTATGATTTCTTTGTTAGCTCATTATCGAAAAATCCTGATAAAATATTATTGATTGATGAATTAGGCAAAGAGTATTCCTATGAAGAAATAAACAAGCTAATTAATCAATTTAGTGCCTACCTAATTAATGAAGCTGGTATTAAGGTTCAGGATAAGATAGCTGTTATGTTATATAACAGTGTCGAATTCGTAGTAGCATTTTTATCGATCTTAAAAGTTGGTGCAACTATGATACCTATACCTACAAAGTTTAAAAAGCTAGAGGTTGATAGTTATGGTAACATGATTAGGTTTGATAAAATAATAGTTGAAGAAGACCTAAAAGATTATTTTGATAGCAAAAACCTTATTATATCAGTAAATGACGGTTATGGCTTTGAAAAATATATAGAAAATTCGAAAGGAGTCACTTATCCAGAAATAAAGAGAGATTATACTTCTGCTATTATGTTTACTTCTGGAACAACATCTCAAAGTAAGGGTTGCGAGATTAGAAACTATAATATGACACATGCTGTTAAGGCATATGAGTATGTTCTAGATATAAGTGATAATGACATTGCTGCTATTGGAACCCCTTTCTGCTATGTAACTGGACTTGTAGCTGTTTTAGGATTATTTATTGAAGTAGGAGCAACAGTGGTATTCCAAAAATTCTTTAACGCTAGCAAATTATTAGATTTGGTTAAAAAATATGATGCGAATTTTGTTCATGCCTCACCAACCGTATTTATGAAGCTTCTAGAATGCAAGGATAAATACCAAGAAGTAGATTCACTTGATATGTTTGTGTGTGGAGCGAGTAAGATGCCAGTAGCTAAAATAAATGAAATAAAAGAGTGGCTACCTAAGGTTGAATTCTTCACTGTCTATGGTTTAACTGAAACAACATCCCCTGGCACAATAGTTCCTAGCGAAGTATATGGAAGTTATTTCCAAGGCTCGTCTGGATTACCTATCCCCGGCATGAATGTTAAAGTTCTTGATATAAATACTGGCGAAGAATTACCACATAATGAGGTTGGAGAAATCCTATTAACAGGAACAAACGTAATAGCTAACTATTATAATGTTACTGGAAAGATTGATGACGAAGGTTGGTTAAAAACTGGAGACCTAGGATATTATAACGAAAAAGGATTTTTGTATATAGTTGATAGGGTTAAAGATATGATTAATGTCGGCGGCGAGAAAGTTTGGAGCTTAGAGATTGAAGAGCTGATATTTAAAATACCTGGAGTCGAAGAGGTAGCTGTAGTAGGAGTAGAAGATCCACTATATGGGGAGCAAGTTGCATCAGTAATCAGACTTAAAAAGGATTCATCATTAACCAAAGAAGATATATCAACTTTACTAGCAAAAGAAGTTGCAAAGTACAAGATACCTAAAATAATAGAATTTGTTGAAGAAATACCAAAAAATAAAAATCAAAAGGTAGATAAAAATAAAATTAAAGAATTTTTGGAGGTAAAATGACAAAAGTAATTGATGTTAAAGACTTAGTAAACTCAATAGAAGATGGCAGTACGATTGCTACAGTAGGTATGACACTGATAAGTGCTGCTGAGACTATTTTAACTGAAATAGAAAACCAATTTTTAGAGAAAAATAGTCCAAGAGACCTTACTTTAGTTCATGCTGCAGGTCAGGGTGATAGGGTTAGAGGAATAATCCATTTAGCTCACGAAGGCTTGTTAAAAAGAATAATTGGTTCACACTGGGGTTTACAACCTGCAATGATGGAATTGATAACAAACGAAAAAATCGAAGCTTATTGTATTCCACAAGGTCAAATTTGCCAGCTTTATAGAAGTATGTCTAGGGGTATTTCAGGACATTTATCTAAAACTGGACTTGGAACATTTGTTGATCCACGCTTAGAAGGCGGAAAAATGAATGAAAGAACCAAAAAATTAGATGATATTTCGAAAATCGTTAATGTAAATGGTGAAGAATATATTTGGTACAATGAAATTCCATTAGATTATGTAATTCTAAGAGGAACAGAGTGTGACGAAAACGGCAACGTTACAATAGAAGACGAAGCTATGAAGCTCGAAATGTTACCAGCAGCTCTAGCCGCTAAAAAATTTGGTGGAAAAGTTATAGTTCAGGTAAAAAGAGTTGTTCAAAATGGCACTTTAAATCCAAAAGATGTTGTGGTTCCTGGAGTATTTATAGACAATATAGTAGTGTGTGATGATGTATTTAAAAATCACAGACAAACATCTTCTTGGTACCATGATCCATCATATTCAGGCCAAGCTAGAGTTCCTGTTGCCCACGATGAAGTCCTACCTCTAGATGTAAGAAAGATGATAGGTAGAAGGGCTGTATATGAAATATCTAAAGGTGATATTATTAACTTAGGAACAGGAATTCCAAACGATGTTATAAGCCATATTGTAAATGAAGAAGGATTTACAGATGATGTTATGATAACTGTTGAGTCGGGTATGTATGGTGGAATTGGAGCAGGTGGTATTGACTTTGGAATAGCAAAAAATACACAAGCTATGATTACACATACAGACCAAATGGATTTTTATAACGGAACAGGTGTAGATGTTACTTTTATTGGATTTGGAGAGTGCGATAAAGCAGGTAACGTCAACTCAACAAAGATGGGAAATATCAGTCCAGGAGCAGGTGGATTAATCGATATAGCTCAGGGTGCTAAAAAAGTAGTATTCTGTGGAACATTCACAGCAAAAGGCCTAAAAGTCAACTTTGATGATAGAAAATTAAACATTGTTAATGAAGGCGAAGTTCTAAAATTTGTTGATAATGTAAAACAAGTTTCTTTAAGCTCAAAAGAAGCTCTAAAAAAGGATCAGAAAATTGTTATTGTAACAGAAAGAGCAGTCTTTGAACTTAGAGAAAATGGTATGGAATTAGTTGAAATTGCACCTGGCATAGATGTAGAAAAAGATATCTTAGCCTTGATGAAATATAAGCCATTAGTAAGTGATAACTTAAAGGTTATGGACGCTGATATATTTAATGCTGATTCAAAAGCAAATATTAAACAATATATAAAATAAATGGAGGTAAATTTATGAAGTTAGAGAACAAAGTAGTAATAGTTACAGGTTCAGCTGGTGGAATAGGAAGAGGAATCGCAGAACAACTTGCTAAAGAAGGTGCAAATGTTGTAATTGCAGATATTTCAGTAGAAAAAGCTCAACAAACCGCTGAAGAAATCAGCAAGGAATATGGAGTAAAAACACTAGCAGTTAAAGCAAATATAGCAAATTCTGAAGAAGTCAAAAATATGTTCAATAAGACAATCGAAGAATTTGGTGAGTACGATGCTATAGTTAATAACGCTGGAATAAACAGAGATAGAATGATTCACAAAATGTCATATGAAGAATGGGATCAAGTAATAGCTGTAAACTTAACAGGCACATTCTACTGTACACAAGAAGCTGTTAAATACCTCAGAGAAAGAGGAAAGGGATCTATCGTAAATATATCTTCTGGAAGTTGGTTAGGAAATATTGGACAAGCAAACTATGCTGCATCAAAAGCTGGCGTTGTAGGCTTAACTAAAACAGTTTCAAGAGAATTAGCAAGAAAAGGTGTAACAGCTAATGCTATTTGCCCAGGATTCATTGAAAGTGATATGACTAAGGCTATGAATGAAGATGCCTGGAACGTTATGATGAACAAAATTCCAATGGGTTATGCTGGAAAACCATCAGACGTTGGTAAGCTAGTAGCATTCTTAGTATCAGATGATGCTAGATATATTACTGGAGAAGTTATTAATGTAGGCGGAGGAATGATTGTTTAATCATTCCTTAGAGTAGAAAGTTTGGAAAATTTACAAAAATTTGGAGGTAGTAATGAGAAAAGTTGTTTTAGTTGATGGAGCTAGATTACCTATTGGTAAATTTGGTGGTAGTTTAAAGGGTTTTTCTGCATCTGATATGGCAGGAATGGTAATAAAGGAAGCTGTAAAAAGAGCAGGAATAAAACCTGAAGATGTTGATCAAATGATAATTGGTCAAGTTGGAGAAATAGACGAAGATGGTTTTATAGGAAGAGTTGCTGGACTTAAGGGTGGACTTCCAATCACAACAATAATGTCAGCTGTAAACCGTCAATGTGCATCTGGACTTCAAGCAATATCTGACGCTGTTTTGAATATCCAAACAGGAAGAGCAGATATAATTGTTGCAGCTGGAGCTGAAAGTTTATCAAATCTACCATATTACCAATTTGATTCTAGATGGGGATCAAAAATGGGTGATAAGAACTTTAAAGACGGTGTTATCTCAATACTAACATGGCCAATTGATGGTTCTCACAATGGTGTATCTGCTGAAAAAGTAGCACAAACATATAAGGTTTCAAGACAAGAGCAGGATGAATATGCTGCAAGAAGTCAAGAATTAGCTGCTAAAGCAGTTGAATCAGGAAGATTTGATGATGAAGTTTTAGCTGTAGAACTTAAAGATAGAAAAGGTAATGTAACTGTATTTGATAGAGATGAAGGATACAGAAAAGGCACAACAGTTGAAAAGCTTGCTAAATTAAGACCAGCATTTGTTAAAGATGGAACAGTAACAGCAGGTAACTCATCAACACTTAACGATGGAGCTGCAGCTTTAGTAGTTATGGCTGAAGAAAAAGCTCTAGAACTAGGCTTAGAACCAATTTGTGAAATAGTAGACTTTGAAATTGCTGGTAACGAACCAGAATTATTCGGATACGCACCAAAATATTCTACAGAAAACTTACTAAAGAGACAAAACCTAAGCGTAGATGATATCGATATGTACGAAATCAATGAAGCCTTTGCAAGCCAAACAGTTGCAGTAGCTAGAGATTTAAATCTAGATATGGATAGAGTAAATATTTACGGTGGTGGAATCTCTGTAGGTCACCCAATAGGAGCTACAGGAGCAGTTCTTGCAGTTAAATCACTATATGAATTTAAGAAGACAGATAAAAAGCGTATACTTGTAACCATGTGTATCGGTGGTGGTCAAGGTATGAGTATGCTATTTGAAAGATATAGTAAATAAATGAGGTAATCTATGAATATTAGTTTTATAGGTATTATCTTGTCACTAGCAATATTAATGTTGCTAGTGTACAAGAGAGTCAACATTATTATCGCATCAATAATAACATCGCTGGTTGTAATACTAACAAGTGGAATACCAGCACTAGATACTATTACTGGTGAATATGTTAACGGTTTTGCTGGATTTATAATTAAAAACTTACTATTGTTCGTATTTAGTTCTATTTTCGGTAAATTAATGGATGATTCAGGAGCAGCTTCTGCATTTGCTCAATGGTTATATAACATTTCAGGAAAAGAATTTGCACCATTTACAGCTATGATTGCTACTGCATTACTAGCTTATGGTGGAGTAAGTAACTTCGTAATTGTATTTGCCGTATATCCAATATTCTTAAGGGTTTGGAGAGAAGTTGACCTACCACCAAGATTGATTCCAGGTGCGATATTTGGATCATCTGCAACATTCGCAGCTTCAATGTTACCAGGTACACCTCAGCTTAACAATATAATGCCAATTCCATATCTTAATACTACACCAACTGCAGCATGGCAAATAGGGTTAGTAACAGCAATCGTATCAATAATCTTAATTTATTTATACTTTAGATGGGAATTCAAAAAAGCAAGAGATAAAAATGAAGGCTTCCACACTAACGAAGCAATCGAAGCTCAACTTGCAAGAATTGATGCTAAAAAAGCAGTTAACCCATATTTATCAATGATACCAATGATAGCCCTATTAGTTACTCTAAATATATTTGGATGGAATATACTAGTATCACTTGTATTCTCTATAATATTAGTTCTAGTATTATTCTGGAACAATATCCAAGATAAACTTGGAGCAATCAACGAAGGTACAACAAGTGCAGCATCTGCTATATTCAATACATCAGGTGTAGTTGGATTCGGTAGTGTAGTTAAACTAACTTCTGGTTTCAAATATCTAGTAGATAGCTTAATGGGAATGGGCGGAAACCCAATGATATCTCTAGGTATTATCGCAACCCTAATATCAGGTATAACTGGATCAGGAACTGGTGGTATCGCAATCACTATGGACGCATTTACCGATCAATATCTAAAATTAGGAGTAAACCCAGAAATATTCCACAGAATTGTTACAATTGCTTCAAACGGTCTAGATTCACTACCACATAACGGATTAGTTATTACAGTAATAACAGCATGTGGTATGACTCATAAGGAAAGTTATAAACAAATCTTTGTAACTTCAGTAGTTGTTACACTTATATCATTAGCTATAGCAATAGTTATGGGAATATTCATGTACCCAATAGGTGTTTAATTATTAATGCCAAATAAAATTCTTTAAGATAAAAATGGTGCCTAGATAGTTTATTATTTAGCGCACCATTTTTAATCTTATTTTTTTGTACTTTACTCATTAGCAAACATTGTATTGGAGAGTAGTAATTGTTATATATTTAAATTGCACTAGAAAAGAATTGAAATGAGAGGTAAATCGCATGAGTTTTAACGATTATTTTGATATAGAGATTAAAGAAATAGATGAAAATAATTTGATTTTGAGAATTCCGTTTAAAGAAGAATATTTAAATGATATAAATGCTGTCCATGGTGGTGTAATAATGACTTTAGCTGATGACGCATCAGGTTTTATAGCGTCGGCAAAAAAGTATACGGCTCCAACTTTATCAATGTATACAAATTTTCTAAGACCAATTTTCGAAACAGAATATATTTATGCAAAGGCAAAGATTATTAAAAGAGGAAGTAGAATAGTAACTGTTGATTGTGAGGTTTATGGGGATGATGAAAAAATATGTGCAATAACTAGGACAGAGTTTGCTGTAATAAATGATAGTTTATCAGAAACTTCTAGAGGTAATTATATCTATGCAAATAATGGGTATAAAAGTTTTTAATAATATCATTCGAAGATGTTTAAAGTATAGGGAGATGTATAATAAATTTGTTTTCTAATTGTCGGAGGATTATATGATTAGTAAAATTTTAGGAAAATACCCGCAGCAACCATAATAGTTCCTATGTTTATTGCTTCAATTTTATATACACTCGCACCTGGACTTTTAAAGCTGGGGCCAATGTCTGAGGCGATTGCTAGCAAAGAAGGGTTGAATGCTATTATAGATATAACTCTCGTTGCAGTTGGTAGTCAACTGACCATAAAGAGATTTAAACTTGCTTTTCACAGGGGGTTAGTATTACTTATATCCAAATGGCTTACTGCTTTAATTTTAGGATATGTTTATTTTAAGCTGTTTGGGAATATTGGGATTTTTTCTATATCGGCTCTTGCTTTTATTTCAGCTATATCAAATCACAATAATTCGATTTTTATAGGCATTATTTCTGATTATTAGAGATGAATATGATGTAGATAGCGCTGCTATTACAGCTATAATTTCTGTGCCAATATTTACATTCCTAACCCTCTGAATGCTTGGTATAGCAGATATCACACCATCATCAATATTAGATTTGGCATTACCTATAATTGTGGGTATTATTTTAGGCAATATTGACAAGAATTTTTGTGAATTTCTAGCTGGTACTCAAAAATATATTTTACCATTCTTGGGATTTTCTATAGGCTTAGGAATTGATCTCGAGACAATTATACAGGGAGGAATAGGGGGATTAATTTTATCCGGCATGACTTTTACCGCAGCCTTTGCTATTTCACTTCCCGCTGATATTTACATTAATAAAAGACCAGGCTGGGCAGCTCTAGCAATTTATACAGCAGCTGGAAATACTGTTATAGTACCATCTTTGGTAGCCGATCTTGATCCTTCTTGGCAAGAGTATGCAAGCCTAGCTGAAGCTCAACTGGGGATGGTTGTCATATTGAGTTCTATATTAGTACCATTAACAATTAAATTTTGGGTTAAAATTAGGAACAAAGATTAAATACAATATATGGACAAAAATAGAATTTAAGCTTGTTTATAATAGAAGACATTTCTCCAGCTACAGAATATAATATAAATTTAGGTACACCTAGTCTAATCAGATTAAGGTGTACTTTATTTTTAATTGATAAGTTGTAAAATTAAATGCGACACTAGAATAAAATAGAAAACTCATACTAACTTCGTGTAAAATGTTAATAACGACAAAAACATACACGGAGGTTAATATGAGTTATAAACATCTTACCATAAATGAGAGAAATAAGATAGAGGTATTAAGAAAAGAGGGCTATTCTTCTAGAAGAATAGCAAAAATTTTAGGTTTTCATCATTCCACAATATCTAGAGAATTAAAAAGGTATGACAATGAGTATGAAGCTGTGTATGCCCAAAAAGACAATATTGAAAAATTATCATCTAAAGGAAGAAAACCAAAAGTCAATGATAATATCAACAAATGCATATCGGAAAAACTTCATAAGAAGTGGTCTCCTGAGCAAATAGCAAACACTGTATGTAAAGATATTGTAAGCTTTAAAACAATATATAATTGGATTTATTCAGGAATTATAGACTTTGATATTTCCAAGCTAAGAAGAAAAGGAAAATCAAGAAAAGTCAAAGAAACAAGAGGTAGGTTTAACATTGGTAAATCAATAAATAAAAGACCTAAAGAAGTTAAAAAAAGGAATACTTTTGGTCACTGGGAACTAGATACAGTTGTCTCGTCAAGAGATAAAAGTAAAGGATGCCTAGCAACCTTTGTAGAAAGAAAAACTAGATTTTACATAGCCTTACCTATGGTAGATCGAAGTAAAAAATCTATGATAGGAGCAATTGAGAAACTAATTAAATCTTTACCATTAGAAGCTTTAAAAACTTTCACATCTGACAGAGGCAAAGAATTTGCTTGTTATGAAGATGTTGAAAAACAAGGGATAAATTTTTATTTTGCTGATGCATATTCAGCATGGCAAAGGGGCAGTAATGAAAATTCTAATGGTTTGTTAAGAGAATATTGTCCTAAGAAGACAGATCTATCTAAAATATCTATCAATGAGCTAATTAAAAACTTAGTGGAGCTTAATACTAGACCTAGAAAATGTCTAGAATATCAAACTCCATTTAATTTATTTATGCACGAACTTAGTTTGGTTTAGGTGTCGCAATATTATTTGCAATTCATCATAAATAAGATTACTTGATTGAAAAAGAAAATATCAATCAAAAATTTTTAACAAACGTTCTCTGTGATATAATATTATAAAGAGATGTGATTTTGATATTTATGGACTTGTGAGGCAAGAATGGATATTTATGATATAGCGAAGAAGTCGGGTTATTCTACGGCGACTGTTTCTAGGGTTATTAACAAGTCGGCCAATGTTAGTGACAAGGCTAGGAAAATTATAGAGGAAATTATTGAGGAGTCGGGCTATAAGCCCAATAGGATTGCAAGGAGTCTGGCGAAAAATTCTACTCAGATGATTGGAATCATGGTTCCTGATATTAGGGGATATTTTGAAAGTCAATCGGCTTATGAACTTGAAAGAAGGCTTGATAAGCTCGGTTATACCAGCCTACTTTGTGTAACAACCAATAGCTATGAGAAGAAAATGTCTTACCTTGATATCTTGGTTGAAAGCAAGGTTGAAGCTATCATTGGAGTTGGTTCGACCTATGAAGAAAAGAAATTTTATGAAAAATTAAAAAATATGTCGGTTATCATTCCTATGGCACTTTTGAATGTAAAGACCAGTGACGAAAATGAAAAAATCGTCAACGTCTATATAGACGAAATCGAGGCTATGGACCAGGCTGTCAAGCTTTTGAGGGATAATTTTTACAAAAAACCTCTTTATGTATCCCTTGATACTGGATATATGTCTAGGTCTTATATCGGCAAAAAATCTGGCTTTGTGGAGGCTCTTTATAAGTACTATGATGATGCAAATTTTGTTGAGTTTAAGGTAAAAGACCCTGAAAAGGACCTGGCAAAACTGATTGATTTTTTAAAGGAAAATCCAGAATTTGACTCAATTCAATTTGAGCTTGATAGTTTGGCTGTAAGTGCCTATAAATTGATGGCAAATGAAGGGATAAAAATCCCTGAAGATATTGGTCTTATTGGCTTTGATAATATCGAAGCGACAGAGTTTACCAACCAAGCCATAACTTCAATTGATCAAAGAATTTCAGACCAGGTTGAAATTGCAATTGACAACCTACTTAAGATTTTAAATGAAGAGGAGGCTAAAACAAATATTGCCCTGGAGGCTAAGCTGATTGAAAAAGAGACTACTGCCAGGAACCATAATTAAACAAATTATTTGTTTTTAGCTTTAGTATAGGAAGAAAATTCAAAAAAATTTCCTTAAGATTAAATTTATCGAAAAGTGCTAATTATCAAGTTTTTTGAGATAAATTCTTGGAATATTTTTTGATAAATTTTCAAAAAATGTTTTCCAACTACTTGAAATTAAAAAAAATTGCCGCACAATGGTATCAGAAAAAGAAAAAAATTGCTTTATTGTTTAGCACATATTTTAGAAAGGAGTAAGAAATGAGCAAAGTAACAACAATTCAACAAATTACCAAACTTGGAATAGTTCCAGTTGTAAGGGCAAATTCTGCTGACCAAGCTATAGAATTTTGCAAGGGCCTAATAGATGGAGGTATCAATACTCTTGAGGTAACCTTTACAATCCCAAATGCTATCGAAGTATTCCAAAGAATCCAAAAAGAACTACCAGAAGATACACTCCTTGGAGCAGGCACTGTTCTTGACCCAACAACAGCAAGACTTGCAATTATGAATGGGGCAAAATTCGTAGTTAGCCCATCTTTTGATAAAGAAGTAGCAAAAATGTGCAATATCTACAACATTCCATATATGCCAGGATGCGTTACACCAGCAGAAATGCTTGAAGCCTATAAATACGGAGTAGACATTATCAAACTATTCCCAGGATCTCTTCCAGGACCATCTTATGTAAAAGCTATCCACGGTCCATACCCACACTTCCAAATCATGCCAACAGGTGGAGTTAGCCTTGAAAACCTTAAAGACTGGTTTGATGCAGGAGTAGTAGCTGTAGGAGCAGGTTCAAACCTAGTTACAGGTAGCCGTGAAGAAATAACCAAAAAAGCTAAAGAATATCTAGAAAAAATTGCGGAGGTAAGAAAATAATGAGCAAAAAAGTAGTAACCCTAGGCGAAATCATGTTAAGACTATCCACACCAGGATACGAAAGATTTGTCCAAGCAGAAAGCTTTGACGCAATCTACGGTGGTGGAGAAGCAAACGTAGCGGTATCACTTGCAAACTATGGTTTTGATGCCTATTATGTAACAAAATTACCAAGCCACGAAATCGGCCAAGCAGCTCTAAACTCACTTAGAAGATACGGCGTAAACACAAACTACATCGTAAGAGGTGGAGAAAGAGTTGGTATCTATTACTCAGAAACAGGTGCATCTTCAAGACCATCAAAGGTAA
Source organism: Anaerococcus degeneri (assembly GCF_017874475.1). GTDB lineage: Bacteria > Bacillota > Clostridia > Tissierellales > Peptoniphilaceae > Anaerococcus > Anaerococcus degeneri. Next base: position 127,107 of record NZ_JAGGLO010000004.1, on the reverse strand, counting down.
TCTACGACAGATCAAACTCAGCAATCGCAGAAGCAGATCCAAGCGAATTTAATTTTGAAGAAATTTTCAAAAACGCTAAATGGTTCCACACTTCAGGTATTACCCCAGCTATTTCTAAAAATGGTGCTGAAATCACAAGAGAAGCTATGAAGGCAGCTAAGGCTGCAGGTGCAAAAGTTTCTATCGACCTTAACTACAGAGCAAAACTTTGGACACCAGAAGAAGCTCAAAAGGTAATGAAAGACCTTATGCAATATGTTGACGTATGTATCGGAAACGAAGAAGACGCATCTCTATCACTTGGCTTTACACCAAACGGAATGTATAAATAACTACAAACAAAAAGAGATCAAAAAATGATCCCTTTATTTAAATTCAATTTTTACTATTTCGCTTCCCTTTACATATATTTTAGAGATTACGCTTTGCCAAAGGGCGCGTTTTTGCAGGTTGTCTAGGTTATTATACATTTCTTCGAAGTCGCTTTGTAGGAGTTTATCCAAGGCGGAAAAATCCTTTTTTTGAAATCTTTTATGCGTTTTTATTTCTTCTTCTACTTGATCTAATTGTTTTTGTAAGACTTCGTATTCTTTTTTGTAGTCTTCTAGTTCGATTACTTCTTCTAGGTAGAGTTTACGCAGCCTATTTATTTTATTTTTGATATTGTTTTTTGCTGCGACCGGGCGACTGATCGGTTCGCTTTTTTCTATTTCGTAAACTACTTTATATTTTCTTATTTCATCTTCGATATTTTCAAGTAGGTAATTTTCGATTTTCTTTTCTTGGATCCTTAGATTGTTTTCGCAAACTTTTACGGTTGAACGTCCGCACTTGTAGTACCTGTATTTTTGATTGGTTCTTCTATTGGTGGTGTAGCCAGCCGACCCCATATTGTAGCCGCAGCAGGCGCAGGCCAGAAGACCGACAAAGATATAGTTATAAGTCTTGCCGCCGAACCTTCCGCTTCTAGCCTTATTTATGGCCAGGATTTCTTCGTAGTCTTCTTCGCTTAGATAGGGCGGGAAATAATTTTCGTTGTCTTTATACTTGCCCTTATAGAAGTCTAAATTCTTTCTTAAAAAGCGACTATAGGTTGTATAAGATATTTTTTTATTATGTTTCTGATTCATAGTTTTTGCGACGGCGTTTATGCTTCTTAAAACTTTGTAATTTTCAAAACATTCATTGATAAAGTCTTCGACTTCTTCGTCTTTTACTAGAATTTTATTTTTTATCTTGTATCCAAAAGGTGGCTTGCCCCAGATGGCTTCTCCATCTTTTACTTTTTTATCAAAGACAAATTTTATACGTTCGCTTGTCCTATCGCTTTCATCTTGGGCGACAGCTAGCCTTATATTTACATAAAGCCTACCATTTGCGGTGGTTGTATCGTAATTTTCGGTGGTAGCCGTCCAACCTACGTTATTTCTTTCTAGGATTTCTTGAACTTTGTAGTAGTCGCCCACGTTACGGAACCATCTATCAAGCTTGATAAATAAGATTATATCAATCTTGCCGGCTTCTACGTCGTCAAGTAGGCGCATGAATTCTTTTCTATTAGTGTATTTCTTTCTTGCGGTTATACCTTCGTCGGCGTATATGCCGACTACTGTATAGCCTTTAAATTTTGCGTAGCGGATCAGATTTTCTTTTTGTGCGTCTACGCTATAGCCTTCGCGGACTTGTTCTTCCGTCGATACTCTTATATAGAGTGCGGCCCTTACCATATCCATTTAAGACCCCCTTAATTGGAAAGGCCAGCCCGCTTATGGTATAATATAAGCGGAAAGACCTTATAAATTTCTTACTTTGCGGTATGAAAAAACTTTCCTTGCCATATGGTGCGCCAACACCTTATGGCTTTTTTATTTATACATTATTAAAGTATTGAAGCCTTCGCCATCTTTAAACATTCCTTGATTTTGCAAGGTTGTAAATTTTATATCTACTATTTCGTAGCCGTCGGCTTGCATACTGTTTACAATTTCGCCAACTTGATTAGTGTATTTATCTTCTACACAGAATATTTGATTATTCCACTTTGAAAAAGAATTTATCATAATTATATGAACGAAGCCGTCTTTTTCGCATAAATTAGGCTTTACTTCTTTTTCGTAAATGCTTTGTGCGATTGCTTTTTGTCCGCTTGAAAAAAATCCCATATTAAACACCTTTCATTAATATATTTTTAAAAATTAATATTCACCATACCAGGGTTTCAGCCCACGTCTGATTCTTTCGCAGAAGAGGATTTTGATTCCTGTTCTTTTTCTTTGTCGAACAGTTCGTCCGCCATCTTCATGTATTGTTCTTTTTCTGATAGTTCTTCCTCTTCATCATAGCCCGGTATAACAGTATTACCGAATCCAGTATATGGAAAAGCTTCATTAAAGAGCATAGCAGCCTTACCGTACATATCTTTTTTTACTTTTTCCGGAGCGGCTGAATTAAAGATAATATCATTTACACCATTTCTAGCCTTTTCTTTTCCTTCTTCCATAATGCTATTGGCTATTATTTTCATTACATGGTTGAAGACTTCTCTTTCTTTAGGTTCTAACTCAATATAAGTTCTTAAAATAGTTTGGCTTAGCTTATCTAGTGGAAATTCGGACACTATTTTTTCTATGAGCGAGTCGCTACTTTCTACAAACATTTCGCCAGTTCCATTTCTTAACCAATCTTCGTTTACATTATATGCGTTGCATATAGAAGAGATCATTTGTTCGGTTAGATTTCTATATCCATTTTCAATGTTTGATATAGCAGATCGTGTAACGCCAAGATTTTTTCCGAATTCTTCCATGGTTAAGCCAAGTTCTTGTCTTAATAATTGTATTTGATTATTCATTGATAACCCCCTTTCAAAAACTATTATACAATACATTTTAAATAAAATCAATAAAAAAGTACACAAAGATAACAAAAAGACTTGACATAATACACAAAGAATTATATAATAGACACAGAGATAACAAAAAGGGGGCAAAGAAAATGCAAGTATTAGAAAAAACAAAGACACCACGCGGAATTGATATTCAAATCGAGGATTGGTCAGAAAATTTCCCGGAAGTTTACGGATATAGCGACACCTTAGCCGCTTTTCCTAAAACAATTACCAACCCGGACAACCAAGTAAGGCTAGAAATTCAATTTAAAAGCTACGAAGAAGCAAAAGAAGCTATGAAAGCCTTAGAAGCAGGCGAAAAAGAATTAAGAGATTATAGGGAAAACTTCAACAGCTACTCAAACGAAGGCGGCAACGTCTTTATGAATTTTAAAGAATAGGGGGCGAAAGATGAAAAGGATAGAAGCCACTAGGAATAATAACGAAGAGAAAAAGAAAGGAAAAGAGATTATGGAAGTTAAAATCCAAAAAAACAACAAAGTAGAAGAGATTGACAAAGACGAATTAAAGACAGTAGCAGAAACACTTTCAGAAGTTGAAAAGCTTCCGACAGAAAAAAGAATAGCAATGCAATATTACATTAAGGGAACTTTAGCAGGCTTGCAGATGATGGGAGAAAACACCAGCCTAGCAGGCAAAGAAGCGCAGGCACTATAAAAGAGTTAAGGCGGCAGAAAAGCCGCCCGAAGATAAAATGCGACCTGTAACAATTATATATATTCCTTATAGAGATTTTAAAGAGAAAATAAGGCTAGTTAAAGAATGGAAAAAGAAAGGCTACTACGTCGAGGACTTGGGCGACGGTATCTACTGTATGAAAACAAAAGGATATAAAAAAGGGGCGAAAAATGAGTGAAGAAGAAAGAAGGCTTTTAGAGATTATAAAAAGCTTTGACAAAGCAGTAGACGCTTTGATAGAAAAGGCAAGGGAAATTGTCGATAAAATCATAAAGGCTTTTAGAAAAGATAAGAAGGTAAGAAATGCTTATAAATGTACCACTTTTAAAAATAGCCGACGAGTACGAAGAAGAAGGCTTCCAAATAATAGGAGATCTTCACGACCTTTTTATTCTAGGCGAAGATGGAGGCCTACATTACCTAAATATCCAAGGAATGGTAGGCACTAGATACCAGGAATTGAAATTCAAAACCCAATATAGCGATATTTGGGGCGAAGAATTATTCGAAAAAGTAAACTTCTTGGGGCTTATGGATCTTGACGCAAAAAGATTTAGGGCGGACAAGGACCCAAGGTACTTAGAGATAAGAAAAGCCATAGAAAATTACTTTAAAGAGCTTGAAGAAGCAGCAAATAAAGAAGAAGCAGAAATGCTAGGAAAACTTATAGGAGAGATTTAGAAAGGAAGGGCAAAGGTGATAGATAAATATAGGGCTTGGGACAGCTTAAATTGCGAAATGCTAAACAACGTCGGTTGTATAAATTGGCACTTAGAAGAGATCACTTGCTACGAAAAAGTATCGCTTGACTTTTCAATGAAATTTAAACACATTCAGCTAATGAGGTTTACAGGAATTTTAGACAAGAACGGCAAAGAGATTTACGAAGGCGATATTTTACATTGGAAAGATAAAAGCAAGGCAGGATATGGAAGCCTAGAAGACAATGTAATAGTTTATTGGAGCAATGATTTTCTAGCTTGGACGGTACAAGGCAACGATTGGAGCGTAGACGAGCCGCCACACTATCTTTTTGAATATAAGGACCCAGGAGAAATAGAAGTAATAGGCAACATATACGAAGGAGTATTGAAAAAATGAAGCATGATTGCAAGGGTTGTAAGAATTGCAAGTGCAAGGACAGGAGCCTAAAAGATATTAAGGTTATTTGCCAGATGGCACTAGGCCACACATACGGATTTACAGCAGAAGAAAGCGAAATAAAAATCCTAGAAAGCAATAAATTTAATTATCACATTATAGATATTAACGGCAAAATTTACAGGGTTAAAAATCTAAAGGCGGAAAAAGTAAAGGTAGTCGCAAGCTATGGATACTAATTTCAAAAAAATTACCTTCTTAACCAAAGAAGGACCAATGGAAATTAGCATAAAAAAAGAATTTCACCAGGCAGCCTGTAAGCATGATTTTAAAAAAGGCAAGATTATAAGGCCCAAGGGCAAAAGAATTTTTTCTAGTAGGCTACCAAAAGATACTACAATTTGCATAAAGTGCGGAAAGAAAGGGGGCAAAAATGCTAATGCTTAGTATAGAGGATAAAAATATATTTGGCGACTTAGTTTTCCAAGTGGATTCTAAATTGTACGAGGTTATGACAGAAATTGCAGCGGGTAATTTTGAAGCTGGCCAAATAACTTTAAAGATCAATGTAAGCGGGGCTAATAAGGAACTAGAGATTCCAAGAAGCGCCGACGACTTCGAGATAAAGCTATTTAAAAGACCGATAATTGACTACAAAGTAGAGTCAACACTCAAAAAGACAGATTCTACTTCGAACTTTGCAATTACAGAAGACCTTGCAATGGATATAGAAAACGACAAGCTACGAATTTCAAAAGTAGACGACGGCCAGATAAGCTTATTTAGCTAAAGGCAGGGGGTCAAAGATGAAAGAGTTTGACGCAAAAAAATTCTTGAAAAAACTTTACGAGCTTTCCGGCAAGGCCGAGGGGGCAAAAGTAATTGTAAAAGAGATCGAGAAAAAAGAAGAGATCCAAGCGAAAGAAAAGGTAGCAATTTAGGAAAGGGGCAAAGATGGAAGATACACAAAAAAACATAGAAGTAAAAAGAATGGGATTCGATATAAGCGAATATTCAGTAAACCTCATACACGGCCTTTTAGTAGATGAAGAAATAAGGCTTAAAGAAAAGATACCTATACTACTTGCGGAATTTGATTACGATTTTGACAAAACAAAAGCCTATGTAGAAGAGGTAAAGACTTTAAGAAAATTCTTTACACACATAGACCGATCAGAAGATTATTTAGGAGTCTTTAGCAGGATTGAAGATTATAGATTGGATAAGGAAGAAAAGCAATGCGAAGATTAGAAGAGCTAAAAGCCGGCGAAGTTTTCAAATTTGGTAAGTTTGAATGGATAAAGCTTGCCGACCTTGACGAAGGAGTTTTAGCTATTACAAAGAAGCACTTACCGGTCAGAAGAAGGGTAAGCGAAGATGGCAATAATTGGAAAAATGCGGAACTTAGAAAATGGCTTAATATAAACTTTTACAACGCGCTAATCGACAACGGCGCAAGCGAAGAAGATTTTCTATTCTTTGAAAGAGATTTAAAGGCACTAGATGGCCAGGAAAATTACGGAACTTGTATAGATAAAATTAGTCTTTTATCGGCAGAAGAATTCGAGAGATACAAGGGGTTTATACCCTTTACCAAAGATTGGTGGCGGATACTTACGCCAGATAATAAAGGCAAAAACAAAGCTTACTATAATTGCGTGATAGGCGAGAAAAAAACTATTTCGTGCCACATTCCGCAATTTATAGGCCAGGTACACCCGGTATGTAGGATAAGAAGCGACAAAGAAGTAGAAGAGATCACTATAACAGGAAAAATCAAAAATTGGATTCGAGATAGGAACCTAGACACAGCCGACCCAAAAGGGCAAATGCTTAAACTTGTAGAAGAAACAGGAGAGCTTGCAGAAGGCTTGGCCAAAAATCGACCGGACCAAGTAAAAGACAGTATAGGCGATATATACGTCGTACTTACAGCACTTTCTATGCAGCTTGGCTACAGTATTGAAGATTGTATCGAAGAAGCCTACGAAGAGATAAAAGACCGCAAGGGACGAATGGTAAATGGAATTTTTGTAAAAGAAAGCGACTTATAAGAAAGGGGCAAGGACAATGGCTATTACAAACAAAGAAGCAAAACAGCTTTTATACGAAGAAAGACCAGTATTTTTTAGAAATATCAAATACCGAAAGATTAGTGCTTTGATCTATAGAAAAAGCGAAGGAACTTTTAAGGCAAGTGCCGAACTATTAGATATGAACCAAAGCTGCGTGGTTATTTGCCCGCTTGAATGGATTGACGCAAGCGAAGATGAAAGAATAGAGATATTCGGACAAGAAGAAGTCGAAAGTATTTTAGGAGATTGTCAAGAAGAAATGGCAAGGCTTACTACCCTAACAGGCCAAGGCAAGCCGACGGATTCCCAGGATTCTTTACACAAATTATTACAAAAGTTAGTCAAGTTAGATAATGAACTAATTAAGCAAGTAAACGCAGCAGGAGAAACAAAAGAAGAAACCGCAGCAGAAACCCACGAAGAAAAAGAAGATATGGAAAACTTATCTAGTCTTGGCGGACTAGATGAAGAAGAAGGCAAGGAAGATATACCGCAAGTAAGAGAGGAAAAACAATGGATCGCGAGATAATAAAAATTAATTACAAAGACAAAAGAAATGATAGGGACTTATTAGAAGAAAGCAAAAAGGCAGCAAGGCTGGCAGCACTTTATACAGAAAAGACACTAGAGATGGAAGACCTTAACTTTAAACAAAAAAGGTACAACCGAGAGATTAACGAAAGAAGAAGAGAACTAAAAGAACTTTATATAGAAGAAGCAAAAGAGATTGTAGACGGAAAGTACAGAAGAAGAAGGCCATCAATCATGGCCAGGGTATTTTCTCCGCAGATAATTATATTTTGTTTTTTATCCTTGATAGTTTATATATGCTTGGCCAAGCTTGCATATATAGATAGAGGATACAGGGCTATAGGGGGCGAAGGATTTTTCCTTATATTCCCATTATTGATATTAGCCTTTAGATTTGGAAATTTAGTAGACAAAGACGCTAGAAGAAGAAATAAGTAAAAAAGAAAGGGTGCTTTTTCAAGCACCCCGCCTTGGTATTAATCTTTATCTTATCTTTAGGGCAAAGACAAAGAATATCCACAGATACATTATACCACGGCAAAAGGTTAAAAGCAAAGGAAAAGAGAATAACAACAGCTAAAATTGGCGGAGTAGATACCGCCTTGCGGGCTTGTATTAGTTATTATCTTTTCGACCGAAGTATAAAAGCAGGTGGTATTAATGGCAAAAACTTTTATAAGAGAAAAGAAAATTCAGTGCGGGAAAGATTATTTGGAAGTTGATATATATCCTATATCAGAAAATCAATTGGAACAAAGAAAAGGTAAGAGATCCAAGAAGAAAAAAGTATCTATACCCGCACAGAAAAATTTGAATGATAGAAACGCAAGAAGAAAATTCAACCAGGTAGTAGAAACAAATTTCGGTGGGGGCGGTTATTCGGTAACACTTACCTACAATGAATATTTTTTACCAGCTACAGTAGAAAAAGCAGAAAAGGAAGCTACAAATTATATACGCAGGATAAAGCGAAGAAGAAAAAAAGAGGGCCTAGAAGATTTGAAATACATTATCGTTACTTCTTCGAGAGAGGGAAAAGACGGCAAGCCAGTAAGAATTCATCATCATATTCTTATGAATGACGGACTAGACAGGGACGTAGTAGAAGACCTATGGAGTAGGAGCAGGGGCAAAGATAAAGGAAAGAGATTAGGCTTTGCAAATTGCGACAGGATAAAGCCGGATACAAACACAGGTATAGCAGGCCTAGCGAACTACCTCAAAGGAAACCCAACCCAGAAAAGAAGGTGGACTTGCAGCCAAAACTTAGAAAGACCGACAGAAAGAAACAATGATCACAAATATTCTAGGAAAAAAGTAATCAAGCTGGCACTTTTCCCAGAAAGTCTTAGCTACTGGGAAAAAATGTATCCGGGCTATGAGATTAGGGACAAGCTATATGGATTTGAAGCAATATACAATGATTTCACAGGTTGGAGCATATACTTAAAGCTACGAAGAAAGAAACCCCGAACATAAAGACTTATCCACAAAGGGAAAATATAAAGGCTTGTAAGACTTATCCACAAAGTAGAATTATAAATAATAAAAGTTATCCACAGGGCAAAGTTAAGAAAGAGTTATCCACAATACAAGAAAAGGAGTTATGCACATGGATAACAAAAAAGCACTTGAAGCATATAGAAACCTAAAGAATAACGCCTACGGCCACAGCTTAGAACAGGGTATCGAGTATGCTTGCAAGCACTATATAGATTATGGACTAGCAGCAGTAAGCAAAACGCCAGAACCTTTTAGAGTGATAAAGAAATTCAAAGGCGGAAAATTTCATGGTCAATTTACGGCCAGGGCGCAGCCGGACTTCCAAGGAACATTAAAAGGCGGCAGGTCTATAATTTTTGAAGCCAAGTACACCAGTACAGAAGTTATCAAGAAAAAAGTTATAACAGATAAGCAAGCGGAAGTATTAGACGAACATTTAAAGCTTGGAGCAATAGCGGGCGTGTGCGTCGGTATAAAAGACCGTTACTTTTTCGTGCCGTGGGAAGTTTGGCGAAACATGAAAGAGATTATAGGAAAACAATCCGCCAGGGCCGACGACCTCAAAAGGTGGGAGATCCCGTGGCGTAAAGGCGTTATGTTTTTAGAAAACATAGAAGACAAGATAGATGGATAAGAAATACAAGACTTGTAAATTTTGCGATACTAGAATTCTAGCCGATAGGAAAATCGGCGTGTGCGACGAGTGTTTGAAGATGGCCGGCGCAGAAGATGAAATCATAGGAAATTTACAGGCAGCGGAAAAGATAAACTTTGCCGTTGAAGATTATATAGGTCAAGCAAAAGAAGAGTTTATAAAAGATTTGATAAAGAGGTAGTTTGAGTGAAAAGAAAAAGAGGGCGCGCCTATGAAAGACGTTGTAGAAATCATTGATTATTGCCGAGAGATTCCGCAGGCCATAAAACTTAATCGCAGGGTTATAAATAATTTGGAAGATGTATTCTACTTGCCAAGAAGCAACAGCCAGCTAGACGGTATGCCGAAGGCCAAGAATCATATATCAAAAATTACAGAAGACCTGGCGCTTAATGTACCGGACGGTATAAGCGAAACTATAAGGAGCCTAGAAGAAAAGAACAAAAGACTTGATAACCTATACAAGGAAATCTTAAAGGAAATTCAAAGCCTAGATTACCGCGAACACAAAGTAATCTATGATTTCTATATCATGAATTATAGGTGGGAAAAGATAGCCAGGGGCTTTTATTCCGTTAGGCAATGCAAGAACATAAGAAGTGAAGCCTTAAAGAAATTAGAAAAGAAGTTCGAAGATAATATATACATTCACAATTATTTTAGCTAATGGCGAAAGATTGCCCGCCATTGCCCGATTTATAGGCTATAATAGATATAGTGAAGAATGTATATAGACAAGCGGGAATAGCTAAATTCAAACGAACTTCTAAAAATTGAAGTTCGTATTTTTTTATAATTTCTTCCGTGGCTGAAAAATCGGAACAGCGAAACAAACGAAGAAGACAAAAAAGCGGCCGCGAAAGGAGAAAAAGAAGATGGCTAAAAAAAGACGACCTGAACGTGATTTAGCCTTTGAACTTTATAGAAAGTCAAAAGGCAGATTAGAGGTTAAAGAAATTGCAGAAAAAATAAAAGTAAAGCCGGCAACAATTAGTCAATGGAAGTACCGCGATAAGTGGGACGATAAACTAAAAGAGAGAAGACGCGGCGGACAATTCGGAAATAAAAACGCCGAGGGCGCAGGAGCGCCAAAAGGAAATAAAAACGCCGAAACCCACGGCGGATATAGCAGCATAGATTTAGACAACCTACCACCAGAAGACCAAGCCTATATATCAAGTCTTACACTAGATACAGAAACCAACCTAAAGAACGAACTTAAAATCTTATTGGCCAAGGAAAAAGATATTAGGCGCAAGCTAGATGAACTTGACAAGGAACCGGAAGATAGATTGTACTTGTCGAGAGAATCAGAAATGCAAGCTTTACCAACAAAAGATTTATTAGAAAAACTAGATCCGGCCGAACGTGAAGAAAAGATGAAAAAGTTGCAACCGACATTGAAGACGGTTACAAGGGACAGCAAGTTTGAAAGGCAGCAAAAACTATTAGTAGCCTTTGATAGAATCCACGGAAGGATTATAAAGCTACTTGATAGTATAAAGACCTACCAGCTTGACTGTAGGCGCATAGAACTTGATCAACAGAGATACGACTTATCAAAAGAAAAGATAAAAGGAGCCTTTGAATTTGATTTGGACGGCGAGCTTGACGAGATCTAAAAAATAAAAATAGGTTCTTTCGCGAACTAAAGCAGCATTGCGGGTCGGCGAGGCCCGAAATATGGCTAGGTATGAAAAATTTTGAACCACTTCCGGAAATTCAAAAGCTAGAAAGTATTAGGGGCCTTGAAATTTCAATAACGAATAATTATTCAAAAGTAATTAAAATAAAAAGGGGGCTTGTATGGCCAAAGTAAAATTATATAGTACGCAGGCTATAGCCAAGCTTCTTAATATAAGCGAAAGGCGAGTTAGGCAATTAAGAGATGAAGGAATTATCGAAGAAACATTGCCGGGCCTTTATAAATTACTAGAAACAAATCACGCCTACATAGATTACCTAAAAGGTAATTCGAAGATAGAAGAAAATTTAAACTACTACGAAGAAAGGGCAAAGCTTGTAAAAGCAAAAAGACAAAACGAAGAACTTGATCTAAAAATTAGACAAAGAGATTTGCACGAATCTTCGGAGATTGAAGAAGTGATGGCGGATATGCTAACAAACTTCAAAGTAAGACTTATGGCAATACCCGCCAAATTATCGCCAGTATTAGCTGGCTTAAAAGACAAGACAAAAATATATAAGATACTACAAGAAGCGGTAGAAGAAGGACTGAACGAATTATCAGACTTTCCGACCGCTTTTTCTATAGAACCAGAAGAAGGGGCGGAAATTGAAGAAAACACAAAAGAAGAAAAAAATTAAAAAAAATACATTTGATCTTCTTTGCAAAATCTTTGCCGGCTTAAAGCCGCCGCCACCAATAACGATTACCGAGTGGGCGGACGAGTACAGAAGACTTAGCCCGGAAGCTTCGGCGGAACCCGGAAGGTGGAAGACTTCTAAAGCACCATACCAAAAAGAGATTATGGACGCTATAGGCGAAGTCGGAGTAGAAAAAGTCGTAGTAATGAGTGCGGCACAGATTGGCAAGTCGGACGCTTGCATACTTAACCCCCTAGGTTACTATATGCACTACGACCCTAGCCCAATCATGATTCTACAACCAACAATACAGATGGCAGAAGCTTTTTCCAAGGACAGAATTTCGCCCATGTTAAGAGATACACCAATATTGCAAGACAAGGTAGATGATAAGTCGAGGACAAGCGGGAATACAATCCTACAAAAGATTTTCCCCGGTGGCCATGTAACAATGGTAGGGGCTAACAGCCCTTCGAGCCTTGCAAGCCGACCTATAAGAATATTGCTTGCAGATGAAATTGACAGATACCCAGTAACAGCAGGGACAGAAGGCGACCCGCTTTTACTTGCCACAAAAAGGCTTACTACTTTTTGGAACAAAAAAATAGTTTGCGTATCAACGCCAACTATTAAAGATTTAAGCAGAATTGAAGTCGAATACGATCATAGCACCCAGGGCGAATGGAACATTCCTTGCCCTCATTGCGGAGAATACAACCCGCTAGAATGGGCCTATATAAAATTCGACAAAGAAGATTTATCGGAAATTGAATACACTTGCCGCCATTGCGGAGCTATAGCGAGTGAATACGCTTGGAAGTCAAACTTCGATAAAGGAAAATTTATTTTCAAGTATCCGAAGCGAGCAGTCAAAGGCTTTCACTTAAATGCCCTAGCTTCGCTTTTTGTATCGTGGGCAGAAATTGTAGAAAAATTCTTAGTTGCAAACGAAGAAAAAAAGAAAGGCAATATAGAATTACTTAAAGCTTGGACTAACACCGAAATGGGCCAAACTTGGGAAGAAGAAGGAGAAGAAATAGAAATGGACGAATTATTCAACCGCTTAGAAGAATATGGCTGCGAAGTGCCAGAAGACGTAATAGTCTTAACGGCGGGGGTAGACGTACAAGACGACCGCTTCGAAGTAGAGGTGGTAGGTTGGGGCGAAGAAAAAGAATCATGGGGTATTTACTACAAAAAAATCTACGGCGACTTAAAAACCGAAACTGTATGGCAAGACTTAGATAATTTTCTAGGTAGGACCTTTGAAACAAAAGACGGCCGCAAACTAAAAATTCTTTCTACCTGTATAGATTCCGGCGGACACTTTACCCAAGAAGTTTATAAATTTGCCAAGAAAAGAATTAATCGCAGGATATGGGCTATTAAAGGCCGAGGGGGTTCGCAAACGCCTTATTACTCTAAACCGTCTACGTCAAACGCCTATAAGACACCACTTTTTACCCTTGGGGTAGATACAGGAAAAGCCATACTCTACCAAAGGCTAGCAGTAGAAGAGCCGGGGCCTAACTATTGCCACTTTCCGGCAGAAGAAGGCCGAGGATATACAGAAGAATATTTCAAAGGGCTTACAAGTGAAAAGATGGTTATTAGCTACAAAAAAGGCCGCGCCCAGTACGTTTGGAAAGTGAAAAAAGGAATAAAAAGAAACGAACCTTTAGATATTAGAAACTACGCAACCGCAGCGCTTGAAATTACAAACCCTATTCTCAAAAAAGAGATTCCGGAAAGCACAAGCAAACCACAAAGAAACGTCAGATCTAGGGGGTTAAGACAATAGATAAAAGCAAAAATGAAATTGATTTTAGATAAAAAGAAAATAAGAAAAGGAAGGCCAATAGGCTTACCGTATGTAGGCAGTAAAAAGAAAATATCTAAAAAGATTATAGAGATTATAAAGCAGAATTTCGGCACAGATAAAACAATATACGACCTATTCGGCGGCGGTGGTGCTATAACTTTAGAGTGTAAACTTCAAGGCCTAAACGTAGTTTATAACGATATAGACCCTATACCAGGGCAGATGATACAAAAAATCTTATCAGAAGATAGGGAATATATAAAAACTTTAATTTGCAGCAGGGAAGAGTTTTTCAAGATAAGAGATAAGGAAAATAAAACAATAGACGACCACTTAAAACTATTAATTAATTCATTTGGAAATAACAGTAAACACTATCTATATAGCAAAGAGCTTTCTGATTTTAAATATAAACTAGCAAGAAAGATAATAGCAAACCATGATTGCTTTGAAGGCTATAAGCAAACCGAAACTTTCAAAAAAGCAGTACAAGAAAAGAAAGAAATCACTCAATTACAGCAACTTCAACAAATACAACAAGTCGAAAAAATATCGGGGGGGGGGGGTACACCCGCCAAGAGCTTGAGAATTCAACAATTAGAAAGGCTTGTACATTTGGAAAATATGAAGGTTATCCCTAACCTAGAGATTCACAACAAAGACTATAAAGAATTTTCGAATATAAAAAACTCAATCATATATTTAGACCCACCATACAAAGATACAAACAAAGTATATAGGAATAACAATATAGACTACGAAAACTTCTACAAGCGGTGCAAGGAAATGAGCAAAGAAAATGTAGTCTTAATAAGCGGATATAGTATGCCAGATGATTTTGAAGTAGTCTACGAATTTACAAAGGCTAGGTCAACAATGCAGGGCGGAAGCCACGAAAGCAAATACGAGAAATTATTTATGGTCAAGGATAACTTTTAAATTAAATAAACCATAAAAATATTAGATCACGGGGGGTTAAGATAGATGGATAAAAGCGAAATTAAACTTCGAAGAGAACAGGCCCTAAAGCACTACAATATTTGGCTAGAAGCAGAAATGGCAGTAGCTACAAGCCAAAGTTACACTATAGGCAGCAGAAGCTTAACCAGGGCGAATTTAAGCGAAATAAGAGAGCAACAAAAATATTGGCGAAAAGAAATTGACAGATTAGACACGATAGACAACTACAAGGGACGCAATAGGACTTATATTGCCGTCCCACGCGATATTTAAAGACAGGTGGTACTATGGGACTATTTGATATACTAAAACCCAACAAAAGGAAAAACGAAGCCACTAGAAGGGAAATAGAAGCCCTAGCACTAGGCAGGGTAAAAGAGATTTTGAATTCCGGATACAGCAACTACGGAGCTTCTAGGAGTAAAAAAAGCCTTATAGGTTGGAGAGCGGACGGCGGAAGCCATAAAGAAGATATAGAAGACAACTTAACAATATTAAGGCAAAGAAGCCGTGATCTTTTTATGGGCGTGCCACTTGCCACAGGTGCAGTAAAAACTTGTAGAACTAATGTAGTTGGCGGCGGTTTACTTTTAAAAAGTCAAATCGACTACGAAGCTATAGGAATTTCAGCCAAAGAAGCAAGGAGCCTAGAACAAAAAATCGAAAGAGAATTCAAGCTATGGGCGGACAGTACAAGCTGCGATATAGAAAGATTTGATAATTTCTACGAGTTGCAGCAGCTAGCCTTTTTAAATTGGCTAATATCCGGCGACGTTATAGTTTTATTACCGACAACAGAAAGGGTGGCCATGCCCTACGATTTAAGAATACAGCTAATAGAAGCGGATAGAATTTCCACACCTAAAGATAAAAGCCAGGATAAAAATATTATAGATGGCGTAGAAAGTAATAAAAGCGGCGAAACAATAGCCTACTATATATGCAACAGGCACCCAAACTCTAAAGACTTAACAGAAAAAGAAGAGTGGGTAAGAGTCGAAGCTTACGGAAAAAACACCGGTAGAAAAAACGTACTACACCTAATGAATCGTGAAAGAATAGGACAAAGAAGGGGCGTGCCACTTCTTGCCCCAGTAATAGAAAGCTTAAAGCAGCTAGGACGATATACAGAAGCCGAGCTAGTAGCTGCGGTTGTAAGTGGATTGCTAACAGTCTTCATTGAAAAAGAAAGCTATAGCAGCGAACCACCATTCGGACAGATCGTGCCAGAAGAAGAACAGGTAGACAGATACACAGAAAATTCTATCGAACTTGGACCAGGGGCAATTATAGACCTTAACGAGGGCGAAAAAGCAAACATTGTAAACCCAGGTAGACCAAACGCAGCCTTTGACGGCTTTGTTACCGCTATTTGCAGGCAGATAGGCGCAGCCCTTGAAATCCCTTACGAACTTTTACTAAAAAATTTCAATGCTTCTTACAGCGCTTCAAGGGCAGCACTTCTTGAAGCTTGGAAATCTTTCAGAATGTACCGCGAGTGGCTAGCAGCGGATTTTTGCCAGCCGATTTATGAAGAATGGCTAACAGAAGCAGTAGCAAAAGGTAGGATTGAAGCGCCAGGATTTTTCGGCGATCCGCTTACAAAGAAAGCTTATTGCGGCGCAGAATGGAACGGCCCAGCCCAAGGGCTACTCAATCCGACCCAAGAAGTAGCGGCAGCACAAAAGAGGGTAGAGAATGGATTTTCAACACGCAGCAAAGAAGCTAAAGAAATGAACGGCACGGACTACTACAAAAATATCAGTCAATTAAAGCAAGAAGAAGAACTGATACAAGAGATTAGAAAGGAGATTCCGAAAGTTGAAGAAGAACAAAACTAAAAAAGCTTGGAACTTCGCAATGCAAGAAGAAGGAATAGCAGAAGTAACAATATACGGAAATATAAGCGACAAAATAGATTGGGAACTTGGAGAGATTAACCCGGAATTTTTTTCAAGCGATTTAGCCTACTTAGAACAAGAGGATATAAAAACTTTAATTATAAGAATTAACAGCGCAGGCGGCGACGTTTTCGCAGCTACAGCTATTTATTCGAGATTAAAAGAATTCAAAGCTAAAAAGATTGTTAAAATCGACGGTTGGGCCGCTTCGGCAGCTACAATAATTGCTATGGCAGGCGACGAAATTGAAATAGCACCTAATGGTAGCCTTATGATTCACGACCCACTATTTGGCCTTGAAGGTTACTTCAACGCTAAAGACTTAACAAAGTATATAGAACAATTAGAAACAATCAAAAAATCAATCATAAACGCATATAAGACGAAAACAGGCAAGACAGAAGAAGAACTAGCACAGCTTATGGAAGCGGAAACATGGTACACAGGCCAAGAAGCAGTAGACGCAGGATTTTGCGACCGCTTAATGTTTGAAGAAGCCGACGTAGCAGCAACCGCCGACGGACAAATAAAAGTAAACGGGGTACTTATGGTATCCAACTTTAAGAATTTACCAAATATGGTATTAGATCATAGCCAAAACCACCACGCCAACGGCAATGATTTTAATATAAAATCCAACGAAAGAAAGGAAGTAAAAGCAATGGACGAAAACAAAGAAACAGCAACTACTACAGAAAACGAAGTAAAAGAAATTAAAACTGTAGAAGAACTAAAGGAAGCTTATCCGGAGCTTGTAAAAGAGATTGAAGAAGCAGCAAAGAAAGAAGAATTAGACCGCTTACAAGCTATAGAAGAGATTGCAGCACCAGGCGCAGAAGAGATTGTAAACGAAGCGAAATTTAAAACTAAAATTACAGCAGGCGAAGTAGCAATCAAAATATTAAATGCCCAAAAGCTAAAAGGACAAAACTATATAAAAGATAGAGAAAAAGACGTTAAAAATTCCGGTATGGATAAAGTAGAAGGCAGCCAAGGACAAAAAACAGAAGAAAGAAACGAATTCTTGGAAGCTATAGACAAAGCGTATCCAAAAACAAAGTAAGAAAGGGGACAAGTAATGTACGAAATTAAAAAAGAAAACTACGAAGGCGACAACATTTATGCGGGAGATTTTCCTGTAGAAATCGAAGTAGTCGAAGCAAAAGAAGATATAGGAAAAAATACTGTAGTAGCCCTAACAGCTGGCAAGCTAGCTAAAATCACCGCCGAAAATTTAGGCGATATATACGGAATTACAGTAGATGAAGCGAAGGCTAACGAAAAAGTGGCCGTATATCTTACAGGCGACTTTAGAGCAGACGCACTAGACTATGGCACAGCCACAGTTGACAAAGTAAAGGCGCCACTTAGAAAGATTTCAATATTTATTAAGTAAAGGAGAAAAAAATGCCAGATTTATTTGAAACAAAAACTTTAGGAACCCTAGTAGAGAGATTGCCAAGAACTTCTACTTTTATAAGAGATACATTTTTCAGAAACATTGAAACTTTTCCGACAAAAAGAATCGATATAGATTTTGTAAAAGGAAATAGAAGGCTAGCGCCATTCGTACACCCAATGATTGGCGGAAAAACAGTACCAAACGCAGGATACCAAACAGCAAGCTATGAGCCACCACTTATGGCACCTAATAAAATTACTACAGCGGAAGAACTACTGAATAGATTAGCCGGAGAAAATCCGTATTCCGGAAAGACAGCAGCAGAAAGAGCGGTGGAAAAATTAGGAAAAGATATGGCGGAACTTGAAGATATGATCACACGCCGCGAAGAGTGGATGGCAACCCAGGCAATATTTACCGGAAAAATTCCTGTAATTGGCGCTGGCGTTGAAGCGGAAATCGACTTCGCGTTTGAAAACAAAGAAGTTATAAGCAAAGCGGCCGAAAAATGGAACACCGACACAGCCGACCCAATAGCAGATATTAGAAAGTGGAGATTAAAGGTACAACAAACAGGCCATGTAAACTGTAACGTTATGATTATGTCTTCGGACGTAGTGAATTACTTCCTAAACAATAAAAAAGTACAAGCCTTACTTGATACTAAAGCTTACGACCTTGCAGCAATTACACCTAAAGAGCTACCAAACGGTGCTACCTATGTAGGTACAATAAACGAATTCGGACTAGATATTTACGAATACAACGAATTCTATTTGGACGATTGGACAAACCCAGATAAGCCAGAAGATAAAGCCCTAGTACCAGAAAAGACAATCGCGTTACTTTCTACAAACGCTAATTACAGCCGTTGCTATGGTGCAAATACAATCATTGACGAAGAAACCAAAGGCTTTGTAACTGTAGAAGGAGAGATGGTGCCAGAAACTTGGGTAGAAAGAAACCCAGCAAGAAGATTCGTACAGCTAAATTCAAGATTTATTCCTGTACCAACCGAAGTTGATTCTTGGCTTGTAGCAGAAGTCTATTAATGGACTTCAAGTATCAAGCGGGCCAGGATATAAAAAAAGTTTTCCACAATTCCGGTGAATTCGCCGAAATTACAGAATTTTATTTAGACAACGAACCTATAGTCGCTAAAGTAGTTTTAGACTACAGCGAATATAACGACAGGAAAAAGGCCGGACGTTCCGAAAAAGACAACGTCGAAGGCCTTTACAATGTCGAATTGATTATGTATATATCACTTGAAAGTCTAAAGAAAACCCCTAGAAAAGGCCAAGAAATAGAAATCAATAACGAATTTTACACCATAGGAAAAGTCAAAAACGAAATGGGAGAAATTATTTTATATCTTGAAAGGCTAATGGAATAAAAAATGATTACAATTAACCAAGAAACAGTAGATAAAATAAGCGACCTTTTAGCCGAAGTACCAAATGGAACAGAAAGGGCAATGGCCAGCGCAGCAAATAGGGCTATAGCAAAGGCAAAAACTGAATCTTTTAAAGGCGTTACTAAAGAATATAAAATCAAAAGAAATGTAATAGCAGAATACACAAAAGACAGTATAAAAAACGCTACTACTAGCGACTTATGCGCAACACTAATATTTGCTGGTAAACAGATTCCACTATACAAATACAGCTTAACAAAGCCGACGCACCCAGGGCCAGGCAAAGTATTTGCCGGACAAAAAACAGCGGTATATCTTGAACACGCCTTTAGAAATCAAATATCAGCAAAGAAAGAAGGAATTTTCGAAAGAGTAGGGAAATCAAGGCTACCAATTAAGCAACTAATGGGTTCCTCTATGCGTTCTATGGTTAGTAATTCTGTAGTAATGGACCAAGTCTACAAAGAAGCACAGGAAACATTCGACACTAGGCTAGAACATGAAGTAGAAAGATTATTGGCGGGGTATGGGGGTAAATAATGACACCGACAGTTTTAATGGAAGCTATAAAAGCTTATATACAAGAAAAGACAAAAGATATAATGCTACCTGTAAAAGTCAATAGGGGCGAAGATCCAAAAGAAAGACCGCCAGGCGTTTACTTAATGAATCTACCTAAAAAGCAAGATGAAATACAGCAAATACCCTATATTTTAATTAAATATCTTACAGGAAGGGACGACGAAGCACCAGGAGAGCCGGACGAAGCGCAAGCTTCAATAAGAATCATTGTAGCGACCTATGCAGAAGACGCAGAAGAAGGATCTATGGCGCTTTTAAATATTATGTCAAAACTTAGATATAATTTTCTAAAAGACGAAGAGATCAATCAGCAATTCAGGCTTGTACCACCGCTAGAACATATCATATACCCGGACGATACAAGGCCTTACTACTTAGGCGAAATGATGACGATTTGGACTCTACCACCAATAAAAAGAGAGGTAAATTTTAATGGCTATTAAAGACGAAAAAGCAAAAAAAGTAATTGAAGAACCAATTACAGCAAAAGCAGTAGAAGAAGAAAGAACTTATTGCTACATTGGGCCAAACTTACCAGATGGCGTTTTAAAGAAAAATTCGCTAATCATAGGCACAAAAAAAGCAATAAAAGAAAAGTATAAAAATGAAATTGAAAAGTATAAACAGCTAGAACAATTAATCATACCAGTAGAAAACTTAGCGGAAGCAAAAGCGAAGGTAGAAAGCGACGGTAATATTTTAAACAAATATTACAGAGATATTGCTTCTACTGTAGCAGCTAACAAAGAAGGGGGTAAATAATGGCCTTTCAACACGGAATCAGAACAAAACAGATTGAAACTTCAATCAAAACACCAGTAACAGCCGGTAGCGGTATAGCCTTTGTAGTTGGTACAGCACCAATTCAAGCAGTAAATGGCAAAGTCAACGAGCCTATAATGTGCAATTCCTATGCGGAAGCAGTCAAAAATTTAGGATATAATGATAATTTTGACTACTACACACTATGCGAAGTAATGTATTGCCACTTCGTTTTATACGGAGTAAGCCCAGTTGTCTTCGTAAATGTACTAGATCCTACAAAACACAAAAAACAGGTTGAAGAAAAGCAATATCCGGTTAATGATAAGCAGGTACTACTACCAATTGAAGCACTAGCAGAAACAGTAGCAGTAAAAGGCCACGAAAAGGGCCAAGACTACGACCTAATGTACACAAACGACAATTTAGTTCTTGAAATCTTAGACGGTGGCAACATAGGACAAGAAACAGGCGAACTTGCTATAGCCTTTGAAGCAGTAGACCCAACAAAGGTTACCGAAAAAGATATTATAGGCGGATACGAGGTATCAACAAATCAATATAAAGGCCTAGAGCTTATCGACAAAGTTTTTGCAAAATATGGAATAATTTCAGATTTAATCTTATGTCCTAAATTTAGCAAAAAAAGCACAGTTGCTGCGGTAATGGCTACAAAGTGCGAAAATATCAACGGAATCTTTGAAGCACATGCAGTAGTAGATTTAGATTCAAGCGAAGTAAAAAACTATGGAGATACAACCGAAAGAAAGAAAAAAGATAATATCTTTTCGAAGTATCAAATTCTTTGCTGGCCAATGGTTAAGCTAGGAGATAAAAAATTCCACTTATCAACCCAAGCGGCCGCAAGAATGGCTAAAACCGACGTAGACAACGATTTTTGCCCAGCAGAATCACCAAGTAACAAATCTATAAAAGTTGACGGGGCGATTTTAGAAGATGGCACAGAACTACTTTTAGATGTCAAAGAAGCAAACTACCTAAACAGTCAAGGTATAGTAACAGCCATTAATTTTATAGGTGGATATGTACTATGGGGCAACCAAACAGCTTGCTTCCCAGCAAATACCGACGTAAAAGATTACTTCATTCCTATAGGCAGAATGTTTGGGTGGGTAGGCAACAGCCTAATTCTTACCTATTGGTCTAACATAGATAAAAAAATGACACCTAGATTCGTACAATCAATCGTGGACAGTATCAATATTTGGCTAAATGGCCTTATATCAGAAGGAAAACTACTTGGTGGCCGCGTGGAATTTAAGCCAGAAGATAACAACCTAGTAGAGCTTATGGCAGGCAAGGCAACTTTCCATGTCTACCTAACACCACCAAGCCCAGCACAAGAAATAGTCTTTGCCCTAGAGTACGACCCAGACTATGTAGTAGCAGCTTTCCAAAGTTAAGGGGGTAAAAAATGAAAATAGACAATGGAACAATAAATTTTAGCGTCTACGAAGGCGCAAACGAATTTTTAGGCATGGCAGAAGCAACCTTGCCGGAAATATCTTCAATGACAGAAGAAATCAAGGGCGCCGGTATAGCGGGTAGCTTTTCCGGACCTTATACAGGCCAACTTGAGCCGATGAGCCTTACACTTAATTTTAGGTCAACAACCAGGGCGGCAGTACAGCTTTTAAAACCTATAGCACACCAAATAGAATTAAGAGCAGCCCAACAAAAATGGGACAACAACGCAGGTAAAAACATTGTAGAGTCAGTAAAACACGTTGTAGTTGCAAATCCAATCAAAATGGCACCTGGCAAGCTTGCTTCAGCAAGCCCAACAGATGGCAGCGGAGAATACAGCGTATCTTACTACGCGATATTTATTGATGGTAAAAAAGTAGTAGAGATCGATATAATCAACTTTATTTACTATATAGACGGCGTTGACTACCTAGAAGACGTTAGAAAAGCACTAGGAAAATAAAAATATAAAAAACATAGCCAAAAATGGCTATGTTTTTTATTTAGATTAAAAGGAGAATTCAAAAATGGAAAATATAAAAAAAGCAATAGACGTAGCACCAGCAGAAGATGGCCAAACAAAAATAAATATAGAAGTTGATCCCAAGAGATTTACAGTTTTGAAGTATAAGCTTACCGAACCGTTTGAGTATGAAGACAAAAAATATGATGAACTTATACTAGATTTTGGAAAACTTACAGGAAATGACGCACTAGCGATAGAAGAAGAGATGGAAAAGCAAAATATTTATGTCGTAGCTCCCGAAACTTCAAGATCATATCAAATAAGAATGGCGGCAAAGGCAGGCGGGTTCCCACATCAAATTGCAGGAAAAATGTCCTTTAGAGATTTTAATAGGTTGGCAAATGCAGCGAGAAATTTTTTAATGGGGCAGGCGTTGTAAGCCCACAATACTATAGAGAACAAGCTATGAAGCTTGCTATATTTACGCATACGCCAATTAGTTATTTTTTAGATCTTACAATGTGGCAACTTACAAAGATGATTAATACGGCGAACAAAATTATAAAGGAAGATGAGAAAAGAGGGGGTCGCTAATGTCGCGTGAATTTGAATTACTTTTTAAATTACAAGCAAGTCTAGGCCCTAAATTTAGAGATTCTTTCAGCCAGGCCAAGAAAGCCACTATAGAGCTACAAGAAAATATTTCCAAGGCTAATAAAGCAGCAGGAGATATTACAGGGTACAAAAAAACACAATTAACCTTAGATACAAGCATAGCTAGACAAAAGCAATACAAAGAAGAACTTGCAGCCTTAGAAGCCGAGCAAAAAAAAGCAGGCGGAAGTTCTACGCAGCTAGCAGCAAAAATAGCCAGTAAAAGGGAGCAGCTAGAAAGGGTTAATATAAAAATCAAAGAAACTAGCGATTCACTTAGTCAATACGAAACAAGGCTAAAAGAAGCAGGCGTAGACACCAATAATCTTTCAAAAGAGAGCGCAAGGCTTGCAGAAGAAGTAGAAAAAGCTAGGACAGCCCAAGAAAAAGCAGCAGCAAGAATGGCGGCCCAGGAACGCAACAATGAAGCAATTTCTAAAACTAAAAAAGAACTTGCGGGCGTTATTGGGGTAGCAACAGCAGTAGGAACAGCCCTTTATGCGGGACCAGTTAAAAGCGCTATGACGTTTGAATCTTCTATGGCAGATGTCGCAAAAGTTGTCGACGGGTTAAGAGATTCAAGCGGAGCGTTGACGCCAGAATACGCAAAAATGAAAAGCGAAATCTTAGACCTAACCAAAACAATTCCAATGACAGCGAACGAGCTTACAGAAATTGCGGCAGCAGCAGGCCAAGCGGGAATAGCAAGAAATGAAATTTCCAAATTTACCGAGGACGCTGCGAAAATGGGAATTGCGTTTGACGTAACAGCAGATCAAGCGGGCGACTATATGGCAAAATGGCGTACTTCATTTGGACTTACCCAAGAACAAGTTATAGAACTTGCTGACAAAATAAACTATTTAGGAGATACTTCCGCAGCACAGGCAAGCCAAATAGCAGGAGTAGTAACGAGTGTAGGACCGTTAGGAGAGGTTGCAGGATTCGCAAGCGGAGAGATTGCCGCAATGGGCGCAACCCTTATAGGCGTCGGAGTACAAGAAGAAGTAGCTTCAACAGGAATTAAAAAACTAATGACTACCATGACAGCCGGAGATTCAGCAACAAAAAAACAGAAAGAAGTTTTAGAAAAGCTAGGATTTTCAGCAACCGAAATGGCAGCAAGAATGCAAACGGACGCAAAAGGCGCAGTTCTTGACTTAATGGCAGCCTTCCAAAAATTACCAGAAGCCGAGCAGGCCGCAGCACTTAAAAACTACTTCGGTCAAGAATCAATAGGCGCACTAGCGCCACTTCTTACTAACCTTGACTTACTAGAAGAACAATTTAAAAAAGTTGGAGATAAAGCAAAGTACGCAGGAAGTATGCAAGCAGAATTCGAAAGCAGATCTAAAACCACCGAAAACGCCATACAACTTGCCAAGAACGCGTTAAGCAGGTTATCGATAAATATCGGTTCGGCTTTCCTTCCTTATGTAGCCCAGGCAGCAAATAAGGCCGCAGAATTTACGGGAAAGATTGCGGAATTCGCTGAGAAAAACCCGAAAGCAACAAAAACCATAATGGCGGTTGTAGGTGGACTATTAGCACTTAGAACAGCAGGCTTAGTCGGCAAATTAGGAATCTTAGAAGTTAAAAAATCCATATACGGCGTAGTAGATATAGTTGATAAATTGAAAAAATTAAACATTGCTGGCGGTATAGGCAAAGTCAAAGGAGTTCTTACAAGCGTTGGAAGTGGATTTGCAGCAGTTGGAAAAGGTCTTATGGGAATTGTATCAAGTGTAGGAATTGTGCCAATAATAATTGTTGCGGTTATAGCCGGACTTGTCCTTTTATGGACCAAATGTGAATGGTTTAGGGAAGGTGTTATAAACATATGGAACAATATCAAAGAATTTACAATCAGCACTTGGAGCAGTATCAAAGAATTTTTTAGCGGTTTATGGAACGGTTTATCCGAAACTTGGACAACTTCTTGGCAAGCAATAACAGCTTTTCTATCCGAATTATGGACAGGATTTATAGGAAGTGTACAAGGAATTTGGCAAGCTATAAAAGATTTCTTTTCAAATATATGGACAGGAATTTCAGAAACTTGGCAAGCTACATGGCTATTTATAAGTCAATCAGTAATGGCTATACTAAACGGAATGGGCCAGCAAATAGGAATAGTGATTGGCGGAATAACAGGCGTATTCCAAGGATTAATTCAATTTATAACCGGCGTATTTACCGGAAATTGGGCTAGCGCTTGGGAAGGAGTAAAAAGTATATTTGCAAGTGCTTTCAACGCCTTAGTAGGACTAGCAAAAGCGCCAATAAATGCGGTAATAGGCCTTGTAAATAAAGCTATAGGAGCCTTAAACGGAATTAAAATTCCTAGTTGGGTACCAGGAGTAGGCGGAAAAGGAATCAACATTCCAAAAATAGCCACACTATGGAAAGGTTCGGCACACGCGCCAGATACATTTATAGCAGGCGAGCAGGGGCCAGAATTAGTAATGGGCGGCGGCGGAAGCAAGGTATTCACAGCCCATACAACAAAAGGTATTTTTACAGGCTTAAAAGAATCTTTTATTTCGGCAAAAGAAATGCTAACAAATTTCCCAAAACCAAGCTTTGCACCAGCGCCAGGAATGGCAGTCGCAGGGGTAGGGGGCGGAATAAATATTCATATAGATAGCCACCCAGCGTTCTATATGATGAGCGGAGATCCAAACGAAATGCAAAAAATGCTTGCCGAAAATAATGAAAATATAAAAAGAGAAATAAAAGAAGAAATAGCAGATCACGAAGAAAACAGAAGAAGAAGGAGGTACTAAAACTTGCAAGAAACATATATAACAATAGCGGGCGATAAGTGGGATACCATAGCTTATAAGACCGTCGGAGATTGCGAAAAAATGGACCTCTTTATAAAAGAAAATATAAAATATAAGGAAATTTTTATATTTCCGGCAGGAATTGAAATAAAAATACCTTATATACCAAAAGAAGATAACTTAACTTTGCCACCTTGGAAGAGAGGTGGCAAAAGATGAGTGCAAAATACGCCAGAAGAGCCAAACTAGAAGTCAAGTACGACGGGGCGGATATATCAAAAGACCTAGCAGACTACCTAAATTCCTTGACTTATACAGATAATGAGGAAGACGAGAGCGACGACTTGCAGATATCCGTAGGAGATAAAGAAGGAAGGTGGGCGCGTGATTGGTTAAAACAAACAGGATTTGGAAAAGGTGGAGAAATTGAAGCGAGCATAATTCAAATTGACGAAGATCTAAACGAAAGAGAATTAAAATGCGGAAAATTTAAGGTGGATACCGTGAACGAAAGCGGCCCGCCTACAAAGGTAACATTAAAAGCTAGCGCAATTCCTACCGACTCAAAGATCATAGCGGAAGAAAAAACCAAAGCTTGGGAAAATATAAAATTATCAGCTATTGCAAGTGATATAGCCGGTAAAAATAAACTAAAAAGCGAGTTTGAAAGCGAAGAAGACCCACTATACGACAGAAGAGAGCAAAGCAAAAAAAGTGATATAGAATTTTTAAAAGAACTATGCAAAGACGCGGGAATCAGTCTAAAGGTTACCGACAAAAAGATAGTTCTTTTTGACGCTTCGAAGTTCGAAAAACTACCCCCTATTGACACTATAAAAAGGGGTGAAAGTAATGTTTTAAGGTGGACGTTTGGTACAAACTTTATAGAAGCGGGCTACAGCAAGTGCGAAGTTACTTACACCGACCCAAAAACAAAAGAAACTATAAAAGGAGAATTTAAAAATCCAAAAGCCGACCAGTCGACGGGTAGGGTTTTAAAAATCAATACCAAAGTCAAAGACAAAGCAGAAGCCGACAAACTAGCCAAAAAACAATTAAGAGAAAAAAACAAAAAAGAAACCCAGGCAAGCTTGGAAGTAGTAGGCAATATCAATTATGTAGCAGGCGTAAACCTAAAAATTGACGGTTGGGGTATTTACGACGGTAAATACATGATTCAGTCGGCCGACCACAATATTTCAAATGGCGGATACAAAGTATCCCTATCATTAAGAAAAGTTTTAGAAGGTTATTAAAAATGATTGACTTAAACGAACAAATCAAAATTGGAAAAGTATCAAGCGTTGACGTTGGAAAAAGAACGGCGCGTGTAATTTTCGAAGACCAAGAAGATATGGTAAGCGCCGAATTAAAAGTTCTAATAAACCACCCGCTTATAAAGATTAGCAAAAAAGACAACGGCGGAAATTGGAACGGAGTAGGAGCCTACAATTCGGAGCCTAGAAATTTAGGTGGCGACAGCTACAAAAAAGAATTACCGGATACAATCAAGCTAAAAAAAGTTATCACCTACCAGGGCGAACCACATACACACGAATTAAACGTGGAAATTCACCCATGGTTACCTTATGTAGGCCAGTTCGTTTTATGCGCTTTTCCGTCAATAGGTGCTGGCGACGGCTTCATACTAGGCGGATTTTAAGAAAGGGGGCTAAAACGTGGCACTAATCGGAGCGTTAGGAGATATAACTTTTCATGTATCAAGAAATGCCATAAAAACCTTTGATAACATGAAGTGGGAATCCGGGGCGAAATATGCGTCGCATGACGTACACTTACAAGCCCCAAAACTAGAATATACAGGAATCGAAAGTGATAATATTAGCTTTGATATGTCTTTTTCCGTTTTTTATGGAATAGATCCTGTAAGAGAAATAAACAATATAGCAAGGGCAAGGATAACAGGCGAAGTAATGCGCCTAGTAATTGGCAATAAAATCTATGGCAGAAGGTGGGTAATTACTAAAACTTCTAAAGACCTAGAAAAATTTGACAATCGCGGCAACTTACTTTCAGCGAAGATAAATATTTCCTTGCAAGCCTACAATTAAGGGGTGCAAAATGGAAATCACAATAGAAAATCAAGATTCACAAATTAATTTATTTCCAAAAAACCTTATAGAAGAAGTAACACAAAATGTACAGATGATTTTGATAAGCCCTAAATATAGCGTACCACTAGATAGAGATTTCGGAACGAGCCATAAGCAGCTAGACACACCAGTAAACGTGGCACAGCCTAAACTTATCATGGAGATAGTCGACGCTATAGAAAAGTACGAACCAAGGGCGGAAATTACAAAGATTAATTTTAAAGTAGACGAAGCAAAAGCAGGAAAACTTATACCTGTAGTGGGGGTTAAAATAAAAGATGAGTAGCGAAAGAAAAAAGCCCGATATTCAGTATGTAAACACGGATACAAAAGAGCTAGTAAACCTACTGATAAAAGGCTACGAAAGCATAGCAAATAAGAGATTATACCCCGCCGACCCTTTAAGGCTTTTTATTTTATGGGTAGCAGATATTATGGTGCAGCAGCGCGTACTTATCGACTATTCGGCCAAGCAAAATATACCGAGATTTGCCGAAGGTAAATACTTAGACAACCTTGTAGAATTTCTAAATAACACAATTAAGAGATTGCCACCACAGGCGGCTACAACTAGAATTAGGTACACGCTTTCTACAAAGAGAGAAACAGCGACAGTAATTCCAAAAGGCAGCAGGTCAACAGTAGATGGCAAAATATTTTTTGAAACCACAAAAGACCTTGTAATCCCTATTGGAGAAACCGCAGGAGATATAGAAGCGGTATGTACGGTTGTAGGAGAGATTGGAAACGGATTTTTGCCAGGTCAAATTTCAAAGATAGTAGATTTTGTACCTTATCTTGAAAAAATAGAAAACCTTACAGCGACAGCGGGCGGAGCAGATACAGAAAGCGACGACAGCTTATACAGCAGGTACAGGGAAGCCCTATCGACTTATAGTACAGCAGGGCCGGAAGGCGCGTATAGATTCTATGCGAAAACCGCCAACGCCAGTATAGCGGACGTGAAGACGGTATCGCCTACACCAGGAGTAGCCGAAATTAGGGTGCTTATGAAGGATGGAAGATTGCCAGAAGAAGAAACTATAAAAGCTATAGAAAAGCTTCTATCCGCAGAAGATATAAGACCACTAACAGATAAGGTAGTAGTCAAGGCGGCGGATAAAGTAAGCTACAAGATAGATATAAGCTATTATGGATTCAAACACGGACAACTTAGCGCCGAAGGAATAGAAAAGGCTGCGAAATATGCGGTAGAAAAGTACAAGGCTTGGCAAAGCGAAAAAATGGGACGAGATATAAACCCATCAAAGCTTAACCAAATGCTTATGGAAGAAGGTATCAAGCGTGTAGAGATAAGGCAGCCACAATTCAAAGCAGTAAGCGACACGGCAGTAGCAATAGCAGAAAGTACAAACCTTATAAACGGGGGCGTAGAAGATGAATAGGATAGACAATTTCGAACTTACGAAGACTATTCCGCCAGCTATAGCAGAAAACGAGGATATAAAGGCACTTGGAAAACTAATATCGCTTGAATTACAAAAAATTAATACAGAGATTCCAAAAAACATTATTTTTTCGCGAATCGACGAGTTAGACGAAGACACCCTAGATATACTAGCTTACGACCTTAACGTTTTATGGTACGACTACGACTATAAGCTAGAGATAAAAAGGGAAATCATAAAAGATTGTATAAAGATATACAGAAAACTTGGAACGCCTTACGCAGTAAAAAGGGCGCTTGGAAATATTTTTCCAAAAACCACTATAAAAGAATGGTTCGAAACAGGCGATAAGCCTTACACTTTTTCTATAGAGATTAATGCGTCGGAAAATGGGGCGCCAGCAAACTTGCAGGAAATGGCCCTTGATAGAATTAGGTATTATAAAAATTTAAGATCACACTTAAATAAAATAACCTATATCATGGAAAGCAAGGCCAACTTATACGCAGGCAGCGCAGCCCTTATTGGCAATACTTTAGGTATATATCCTTTTACGCCAGAAGATATTATCCAATCCGGAAGGCTATATATAGGAGCGAGCGAGGGAATAGGGCAAGAAGTGAAGGTTTATCCTTATGTAAAAAGAGAGATTCCAAATACCAGGTTTATTGGCTTTGCAAATTGCGTGATTTACAGAATCGAAGTAAGCGTAAAACCAAAATAAGAAAGGAGCAAAAACAATGGCAAAATACGGTTCTATAGTAACCACAAAAGGAAAAGAAAAAATAACAAAAGCAATCCTTGAAGGCAAAAAGGTAAATATTACCGAGTTTGCAGCAGGCGACGGGGGCGGCGAATACTACCAACCTACAGAAATTCAAACAGCACTTAACGGCGAAAAATGGCGTGGAGCGGTGCAAGAATGTAAGGTAAACCCCGACAGCCCAAACCTAATAGAGATCATAGCGGTAATTCCACCAGATGAAGGCGGATTCACAATAAGAGAAATTGGAGCCTTTGACGACGACGGAAATTTGATTGTTATTGCAAATTGCCCGGATACCGAAAAAGTAATCATTACTACAGGCGCAGCAGGCGAAGTCAAGCTAGTAATTTATATGGAGATTGCAAACGCCGAGGTGATCGAACTAAAAGTCGACCCTTTCACAGTATCAGCTACAAAAGCCGACCTTGAAAATCACGACAGGGACCCAGGCGCACATAAAGGGCAATTTGCAGATAACGGACAATTTATTTCACACGTCGGAAATCAAGATATACACGTTACACCAGGAATGGTGGCCAACTATGACAAGGCCTTTATAGGACTATCCGAGCATATAGAAAACTTAGAAATACACGTTACAAAAGGCCAGAAAGACGGTTGGGAAAACGCAAAAAACAAAGCAGAAAAGAACGAAGCGGGCCTATTATCGCTTGGTATAGACTTATCAGATATACAAGGAAAATTAAAAAGGCTAGAAGATGGAGTATTCAACGATATTACCGGCAATCCTTTTACGGTAAATTTCAAAGACCTAGAGGGAATAAAACTAATTAAAGGTAATTACAATAAAAGTAAAAACCGTATAGAGTGCTAAAAATGGAAAAACACGCAGCAACAAAGAAAGAAATTTCTTGCATAGTTGCACACCTTTTCCAAAGCTTAGAATTGCCGTGTAAAGAGTGTAGCGAAGATACAGAAGCAATTATCATAAAAGGCGAAACTTACAACGGCAAAAAAGCGACAATGTATATCAAAGAAGAAGGCGTGTTTTATCTTGAAGGAGATAAAGAGATCGAGGAAGAACTACAAGCTATAAGGGGCGGCAGGTGCATATATGATAGAAATAGATAAAGACTTTCAGCTACTTACAAAGGCGAAAGACCTTGCAAATCATACTATAAAAATTACTGATAATCCAAGGAGATTTCCGAAGAAGTACCGCTTTACCTTTGTAAACCGTATGCAAAATATAAGTTTGGATATATACGAGCTTATAAATGCGGCAAACGAGCTTAACACAAACGATAAAGAAGCACTAAAAGAAAGATTGAAATTACAAAACTTAGCGATAACAAAGTGTAAAACTTTGTTATTTTTAATTACTCTATGCTTGGAAAACGAAAATATAGGTATTGACGACCGCCAAGCCGAGTATTGGGCTAGGTATGTATTAAATGTCAAAAACATGGCCGTTAGCTGGCACATGAAGGATAAACAAAGAAAATAAATAAATTTGGGGAATGGCTTGTAACGTCCAATTCGTACAACGTCCGCAATGTCAACAGCGACGGTTCTTTGAACTGGAACAACGCGTACAATGGCAGCAATGGCGTTCGCCCGCTTAGATAGTAAGTTCGACCGAGTAAGCGAAAGCAGAAAGCAATACCCTATCAATCAAAGGAAGCCATTTCCCACCGTAAAGGTAAACACAGGATAATTGATACCCAAGCACCGCACAAAAAAGGTAAGACGGGCAAGGAGTTATACACAATTAGAGATAAAAAATGAAATATTATAGAGATCTAACAGAATTCGAGAGTCTACGCAAAGGCTTTAACAAAGCAAAACTTGGTAACAGGGAAAAAGAGAGCGTAGCCCGATTCGAAAATAACCAAATAGAAGCTATTTTATACTTACAATATCTTTTAAGGACGGGTAAGTACAAAACTTCGGAATACTACGAATTTTACGTCTACGAACCCAAGAAAAGACTTGTAAAAACAAATAGCTTTAAAGATAAGGTAGTACAACAGGCGCTATGCGAAGAGGTGGTAAGACCTATCCTAAAAAATGTACTAATCAAAGATAATTACGCTTCACAGCCGAAGAAAGGAACGCACTTTGGACTAGAGAGATTACAAGGCTTTTTAAGAAATTACTATTTTTCAAGAAAAGCAAAAATAGAAAAAGAGCGAAGAAGCGAAGGGAAAAGGCCAAGCAAAGAGGATATAAAAAGCTATTCTACAGGATATGTTTTAAAATGCGATATAAAAAAGTATTTTTACAACATACAGCATAAAGAATTAAAAAGAATGGTAAGAAGGTATTTCCACGAACAAAACGTCAGATGGTTAATAAACCACATTATAGATTCAGACGTGGACCCGGGAATTCCTATAGGAAATCAGCTTTCACGATGGCTAGCCTTATTATTTTTGAATGAAATGGACCATCTTATAAAAGAACGCTTAGGAATAAAATATTATGGCAGATATATGGACGACTTCTACTTGATCCACGAAGACAAAAACTACTTAAAGTATTGCTTAGGAGAAATAGAAGAGTATCTAAAAGGAATTGGACTAGAACTTAATCAAAAGACACAAATTTTCCCGCTTCGCCACGGTATAGATTTTCTAGGATTTCACACCTACTTGACAGAAAGCGGCAAAGTAGTTCGAAAGTTAAGGCGTGGTAGCAAAAATCGAATGAAAAAGAAAATCCGTAAGTATGCAAGCATGCTTGAAAAAGGAGAAATTACACCAGATGAAGTGGAAAAGTCTTACAAATCATGGAAGGCGCACGCTTCGCACGGCGACTGTTACTACCTAATAAAGAAAATGGACCAATACTACAATCAAAAAATCGTAAAGGAGAAATCAAATGGCGCAAAAATTAAGTAATTTGCCGGTGGGGGCAAAGGTCAAAGACAATCTTTCCAAATACAATGGCAAGCCTATAATTTGGAAAATTGCAGATAAAAATCACAGCGGATACCCTTCAAATTCAGTAACGCTAATTTCCGATAAGATAATATCAATAAAATCCTTTGACGGAAAAGAATCAAGAAACAGCGACAGCAACAGGCAAAGTTACGGAAATAATAATTATAAGTATTCAAACTTGCTTCAATGGCTAAACAGCGACAAAAACTCTTGGTACACAGCCCAGCACGGAGCCGACGCACCACCAACAAGCGGAAATACAACCTATAACCCATACGACAGCGAGCCAGGATTTTTATATAACTTTTCAAAAAACTTTAAAGAATCCATACTAGAAACCAGCCTAAAAACTGTTAGGCACAGCCTAGACGGTGGCGGAAGCGAAAACGTAGTTAGTAAAATGTTTTTGGCTTCGACTACAGAAGTTGGCCTAGCTAACGAAGGCGGAACCGCAGAAGGTAGCAAATTCCCTATATTTGATAGCGATACAAGCAGAAAAGCATATCTAACCCAAGAAGCAGTAAACAAAAACAACTATAGCAGTGCAAGCACTTCTAGTTCTTGGCATTGGTGGCTTAGAACCCCTTATACGTCCTATTCGTACCGCGTCCGCTATGTCAACAGCGACGGTTCTTTGTACTGGGACTACGCGTACTATGGCAGCTATGGCGTTCGCCCGCTTTGCAATCTACAATCCGGAATCTTGGTATCTAACGATACAGATTCGGACGGAGCATACACCATAGAGTGGAATCAACCCCCTACAACACCAACAGGAATTACAGTACCAACAAAAGTACAAGCAGGGAAAACTGTAGAAATTACTTGGGGCAGTTCGACCGACCCAGAAGGAAATTCGGTAGGATATACACTTGAAAGAAAAGTAGACGAAAGAAGCTACGACAGGATATACAAGGGAATCAACAGAAGCTACAAAGATAAAATCACTAAAGGGTGGCAAAAAGTAAGCTACAGGGTCAAGGCCTACGACAATTACGGCTTAGAATCCGGCTACGCTACTTCCAACGAAAGAATGGTAAACAATAACGAAGACCCGGTTATAAATTCAAATTCAAGCAGTAGCCTTGGAACAAAAGCCGGAGCCTTTAGCCTTGCTTATAGCGTTACCGACCCGGACGCAGGGCAAAGCCTAACCGTCAAAGAATATCTTAACGGGGTAGAAAAAAGGAGCTTTACCGCAACTTCCGGAACTAACTATAATTTTAATATTTCAAGTACAGAATGGCTAGAAATACTAAACGGAGAACAAACTATAAAAATTATAGCTACTGATAGTGAAGGCGGACAAAGTGAAAAAGAATTCAAATTCTCAAAGAACGAAACCGAAATTCTTTTCGAGTTAAAAAATCCGCTAGATTCCGACGCAATGGTAACAAAAGCCTTGCTAACACTTATTGGAAAACTTCCAAGTGGAGCAGTAAGCAAAATTGAAATTTGCAACAATGGATACGACAAAAACCCAACTTGGGAAGATGTAACTTTGAAGGTGGAAAAGGGTTCTAAAATCTTTTTATCAAACAAAACAAAAACCGCTAGCAAGTGGGGCGTGAATATCCGCGTATCAGTCAAAAGAAACGGAGCCGAAGGCGAGTGCTACATTTCTTCTACTGGCGGTAACTTTGAGTAGAAAGGGGGCCTAGCATGGCAGTAACACACAGGAAAGATTCGATAATTGGAATCAATAAAGAAAAAGCCGACAAACAGAAAGGCTTTATGGCAGTTGGAAAACAAATTGCCAAGATTACCGTAGACGTGAACGAAAAAGAAAAAATCATAGAAACTTTAGGCAAACAATTTGCAATGCAAATGCTAGAAATTAGTAGACTAAAAAAAGAAATTGCAGAATTAAAAAGGGGTAAATGATGGACTTTTTAAAATTGGCTTGGGAATATCAATGGATCACACTAGAAGAGTTAAAAACTCTAGTAATAACAAAGGCTACACCTTGGGGAGATATTACCCCGGAAGAATTCAAAATAATTACTGGCCAAGAATTCGAACAATAAGGCGGCCGCTATGAATGAAGCGAACTTAATAATTGGCTTGGTTGCTACCGTGATAGGTATAATTTCGACGGTAATCGCATACCAAAAAGGGTTAAAAACCGAGTCAAAAAAAGACGGTGAAGAGTCAGCAACAATTAGTCAGCAAATATCACATTTAAGCGAAGCTATAAACGAGATCAAGTCGACTACAAAGGAAACTAATCAATCTATTAGCAAGTATGCCGAAAGAATTATAAAACTTGAAGCGCAGCAATTAAGCACAGAAAAAAGGATAGACAGCATAATGAACTTAATTAATGAAAGGGGCAATCAAGTTGTATAAATTAGCAATTACATTTTTGCTAGGTGCAGCAAGCTTCTTTTTAGTAACTTTTTGTCTTAAAAAAATCTTAGAAAGCAAAAAGAAAAAGGGAAATAAAGGCGGAAGGAAACCGGAATTCAAAAAGATAGTGGTTGCTTCCGTCTTAACCACCTATTTTTTAGGGGTAGGATTTGGGGCCTATATAGTTTTTAAGTATGACTATAGTCAGTTGGCCCCTTGGCTTACCTTTATAGGCGCACCAACTACAGGCGCCATACTTTCTTATTGCTATGTAATTAGGACAGAAAATGCTATAAAATTGAAGCAGCTTTACCCAGAAGAAACAGAAGGTTATACAGTAGACGTAAATAACACAAGTGTATAGGGGGCAAGATGAATAATAAAGAATTCATAGCTAAAATAGGGCCACTAGCAAGGGCGGAAGAAGAAAGAAGCGGAGTATTAGCAAGCCTAACTATAGCCCAGGCTATACTAGAAAGCGGTTGGGGCAAATCCGGACTAACCGTAAAAGGTAACGCACTTTTTGGAATTAAGGCTGGCAGCAACTGGCACGGAAAAGTTTATAACACTAAAACCCAGGAGTGCTTCGACGGAAGAAACTTCGAAACCATAACCGCAGGATTTAGGGCCTACAATTCTTGGGCGGAATCAATCAAAGATCATAGCGAACTACTAACCGGACTTAGCAGGTATAAAAAAGTAGTGGGCGAAAAAGACTACAAGAAAGCTTGTAGAGAAATTCAAGCCGCAGGATACGCGACCGACCCTAACTATGCAAATAAATTAATACAAATTATAGAAGAAAACAATCTTAACCAATGGAACGCGGCTACAAGTGCTGCGGGAATAGGAGTAAGTGGGAAAATGAATGTAAATGATTTTATAAAAAAGCTATATAATATAAAAAATAACTACAGGACAATATACGCTTGGGGGTGCTTCGGCGGAATAATGACAAATTCCATGGTGGAAAATAAAGCCAAGCAATACCCATATATGTATGACGCAGCCACAAAAGCAGCAATGAAGAGAGCAGGCAGCCAAGGAGCCTTCGGCTTTGATTGCGTCAACCTAATTAAAGGTATTCTTTGGGGTTGGAATGGCAACAGAAACGCCACTTGGGGCGGCGCAGTCTACGCAAGCAATGGCGTTCCGGATATTTCAGCGGACGGAATGATAAATAAGTGTATAGGAGTATCCTCAAACTTTAATAACATACAGCCAGGCGAAGCAGTTTGGCTTCCGGGCCATATAGGCGTATATGTAGGAAATGGAAGGGTTATAGAGTGTACCCCAAAATGGACTAATGGAGTACAGGAAACCGCGCTTTTAAACCACGGACCTATAGCAGGACTTAACGGCAGGCGTTGGAGTAGGCACGGAAAAATTCCTTATATCAACTACAATGCCGGATACCAACCAGAAAGCCCAAGCCAAGGCAGCAAGAAAACTAACACAGAAGTAGCAAAAGAGGTGCTAGCCGGAGCTTGGGGCAACGGAAACGAAAGAAAATCTAACCTAGAAGCGGCAGGCTATAACTACCAGCAAGTACAAGCCGAGGTAAACAGGATTTTAAGCGGAGCAAAACAGCCAGAACCTAGAAAATCGGTATCAGAAATAGCAAAAGAGGTGCTAGAAGGTAAGTGGGGCAATGGATCCACACGAAAAAGCAAGCTTGAAGCCGCAGGATACAGCTATAACCAAGTACAAGCCGAGGTAAACAGGCAATTAAGAAAGCCTACAAAGTCAGTAACCGAGGTAGCAAAAGAGGTTATAGCCGGAAAATGGGGTAACGGTAACGAAAGAAAAAGAAAACTTCAAGAAGCCGGATACAACTATAACCAAGTACAAGCCGAAGTAAACAAATTAGTATAAGGAGAAAAAAATGGAAAATACATTAAATACAGCACTTACAGCCTTAATCATAGCAGTAGTACCTATATTAGCTACTTTTATTGCTAATGTTTTAAATTACCAAGCCCAAAAGCTAAAAGAAGAAAACAAAGGAACAAAGCAAGAACAGCTAAATAAATATATAGATCTTGCCACAAAAACAATAATCGACGTAGTAAAAGCCGGAGCGCAAAAAACAGTAGATACGCTTAAAAAGAACGGCCAATTTACAAAGGAAAAGCAAGAAGAGGTATTCAACGAAGCCAAAGAAGAAATAATAAAAATTCTTTCAGAAGACACAAAAAAAGCACTTGAAGAAGCTTACGGCGACGTGAACGCATGGCTAGAAAACACAATCGAAGCCGAAGTAAAAAATTTAAAATTATCCAAATAGATATACTCACTTTACACTAAAAAGGGGCTTAGCGTCTAAACGCTAGGTCTTTTTTAGTGCTTAAAAAATTTTTAAAAAAACTTTTCAAAAAGCCTTGACAAAATTATACGCTTAGCGTATAATTTAAATAGAAAGTAAGAAATAAATAAAAAAAATTTAAAGGAGATCAAAGATGAAAAAGAACTTAACAATCACAAACTTAAACGCAACTTATTACGACGAAGCAATGAACCAATACACACTAGAATTTTTTGACGGTACTCTAGTAGATGTAGACGCAAGCGTATTTGAAGGTAAAGAAATTGATGAGTGGTTTTTCGACGATGAAGAAAACTTTAACCTAGCTATGGAAAATGGAGAAATCAGAGAAAAGTAAATAATAGCCCCGCAAGGGGCTTATGAAAATACACATTAAATTATAAAGGAGATTAGAAAATGACAAGAGATATTTATATAGATGTTGACGTAAAGGTTAGCGGTCAAGATTTGCTAGATATGTTTAGAGAGGTTGATTACAACGGAGAACCTGAACACGAGGTTGTAAGACTTGAAATCAACGAAGATGGTGAATCCCACTTTGTTGATGATAATTGTAGCGAAGATGATGATACAGTTTATACTCAAACATACGAAAGAAGCGAGTGGTTAGAGGATCCCGACGAAGAAGTTATTATGGAATATTGGATTCATGCACTTAATGAATTTTATCACGGCAACCCTATCGAGATAGACACAGAAAGATATACCGAAGAAAGCGAAGATGGCGAAGAGGAATATGTTGTAAAACATACTAGATTTTGGATTGAATTTTGTTAAAGTATAGTCTATTAAAAGATTGTGGGAATTTTGGTATTAAAAAAGCCCTCATTTAGAGGGCTTAATTGCCCCGCTTATGCGGGTATAAAATTATTTGCTCTTAACTTTTAAAAAGTAGAGCCACCTCCGCTAATGCGGATAACTTTTACAATTTAATTATAGTACAATAAATAAAAAGTGTCAAGGAGTGTATATGACGAAAAAAAAGACAAGCGAAGCCCAGGCGAGGGCGCGCGACAAGTGGGACAGCAAAAATAAACATAATAAGACAAAAAGAAGTTACAGAAGCGGCTGCAAAAATTATATACTTAAATACGCCGATATAGAAGAGCTAGAAGAGGTTAAAAGTTGGATAGAAAAAGCCGAAGAAAACATGGAAAATAGCGAGGGTTAAGGGCCTTGCTATTTATATGTAGTTATTAATTTATCCCTAAGGGACTTGACGTAACAAGCGGCAAGCTAGATGTAGAAGCCTACCACGAAATCTTCAAACAAATGAGAGAAGAATTTGGTTTTGATATGATAGCTTCATCACTTAGAGAATCATACTCAGCAAGCGACAATGGTTGGTCAGCCTTAATTTATGATGGCAAAGACTTCCACAAAGCTCCACAATATGACGTAAGAATCGTAGACAGAGTAGGTGGCGGAGACAGCTTTGCAGCAGGATTAATTACAGGTCTATTAGACGGCAAATCACCTGCAGATGCCCTTGACTTTGGTGTAGCAGCATCAGCTCTAAAACACACCATCAAAGGTGACTACAACCACATGTCTAGAGAAGAAGTAGAAGTTCTAGTTGGTGGAGACACATCAGGAAGAGTACAAAGATAGATATCTAAATAAGGCAGGGTGAGTCTTCATCCTGCTTGTTTTTTTATAAAAATCGAGGTGGAAAATGAAAGATAAAATAGTATGCATGGGAGAACTTGTCCTAAGACTCTCTCCACCGGGTTTTGAGAGATTAGTCCAGGCTGAATCTTTCAGACCTATCTATGGGGGCAGTGAAGCCAACGTAGCCATAGCCCTAGCCAACCTTGGCCAAAAAGTAAAATATATAACAAGGCTACCTGACAATGAAATAGGCTATGCAGGCCTAAACAACTTAAGAAACTACGGTATAGATATGGACTATACAGCCCTAGGTGGAGACAGGATCGGAATCTACTTTGCAGAAAACGGCATAGGCCTTAGGGCATCAAAGGTAATTTATGACAGAAAACACTCAGCCATGAGTAAGGCCCAATACTTTGAATATGACTGGCAGGGGATATTTAAGGATGCAAAAATATTTTTCCTATCAGGAATCACAGCAGCCCTATCAGAAGAAGGCAGGGAACTTACCACCTATGCCATAAAAAGAGCAAAAGAATTTGGAGTAAAAGTCATCTTTGACCTAAACTACAGGGCAAACCTCTGGCCACTCGAGCAAGCGGCTGCCTTTTATAAAACAATCCTAAACGACGTAGACATCCTAATAGGAGTCCTCCCAACACTTCACCCATCATTCAAGGGAGTATTTGACAACGTAAGTCTATCAAATATGCTAATAGACCTATACAAAAAATACGATCTAGAATACGCCATATCAACAATCAGAACATCCTACTCAGCATCAAGAAACTCCCTATCAGCAGGAGCTTATTGTGGGGACGAATACATAAAGACCCGTGCCTACGAATTTGATATAGTAGACAGGATAGGAGGAGGCGACGCCTTCGCAGCAGGCCTTATAAACTCACTATTCAAAGGAAACGACATCTACGACGCCCTAGAATTTGGAGTAGCCCTCTCAACCCTAAAACATACCATGGAAGGCGACTTCGCAATTTTCACAGAAAGACAAGTAAGGTCTCTAATATCAGGCAACAAGAGAATGATGTTCCATTAAAAAATCACAAGACGCCAAAGCTAAGAAAATAGATTTGGTGTTTTTTGTTGGATTTTTAAGATTGCTGGATAAAATTTTTTAAAAAAAGGAAAAACATATTAAATTTTTTAATAAATTATGTAAATATAGAAAATAAGTGGGAATTATGTTAAATTTTCAAAAAATAAAAAGCATTAGTAATTTTTAAATTTCAACAATAAGGCATGGTTAGTCTTTAGCAAAATAAAATAAATATGAGAAACATTTGACAATCGTTTTTATATGTGATATATTGTTATCAAACATATAGGAAGCGCTTTCTTAAATGAAATTCCAACTAACCAATAACAATTAACAAAAAATCTCCTAAAATGTTTTTATTTTTACACAAATTGGAAGCGCTTCCAATTTTAGGAAAATTCACTTATGGGGGCGATTATATCAAGACAGACAATTTAAATATTTATGATATAGCCAAAGAAGCCAATGTCTCAATCTCAACTGTTTCTAGAGTTATGAATAATTCGGGCAGTGTTAGTCAAAAGACTAGAGATAAGGTTGAAGCTATTATTAAAAAAGCAGATTATAGTCCAAATAATATTGCCAGATCCCTGGCGTCTAATAAATCTTCTTTGATTGGCCTCTTGGTTCCTGATATAAGAAATTATTTCCATTCCCAGGCTTGCTATGAGATAGATAACTTATTAAAGGACCATGGATATAGGACCTTGTTATCAAACACAACTAAGAACCTTGACGAAAAAATTAAAATTTTGAAGATTCAAAAACACCAAATGGTTGAAGGGATTATAACAATCGGTTCTGATTACAATGAGAAAGAATTTATTGATGAGGCTGTGGAGTTAAATAAAACCATACCTATAGTTCAACTTAACAACTATAATGAAAATCTTGTGAGCGTTTATTGTGACGAAAAAGATGGTATGGACCAAGCTTTGGCCTATTTAAGGTCAAATAATTACCAAAAACCTGCCTTCGTTTACATAACAAGAAGCAAAAACAATAGGGCTTTCAACGAAAAAAAGAAGGGTTATGAACAAGCTTTAAATAAATATTATGAAAATAAGGATTATATCGAAATTTTCTTAGATGATTATTCTTATGAAGACTTACTTAAAAAAATTAAGGCTGAAGGGATTGATGCAATCCAATGTGAAAACGATAATATAGCAATTAAACTTTTTAAGTTTTTCACAGATAAGGGCTTGGATGTGCCTGGTGATATTGGA
This sequence comes from Anaerococcus degeneri, assembly GCF_017874475.1. Lineage (GTDB taxonomy): Bacteria > Bacillota > Clostridia > Tissierellales > Peptoniphilaceae > Anaerococcus > Anaerococcus degeneri. Next base: position 85,321 of record NZ_JAGGLO010000004.1, on the reverse strand, counting down.
ATTATCGGTTTTGATAACCAGCTAACAACTGATTATACACAAAAAAGAATAAGTTCGATCGACCATAAGATTTACGACCACTCCAAGGTTGCTGTAGACCTCCTATTGGAGTTGATAAATGATAAAGAAGTTAAAAGAGATAATGTTATAAAACCAGAACTGGTAGTAAAGGAGACAACATAATGGAAAACATTTCGGAGATTGTGAAAAAAGAAAAGAGAAAAGAGACTATTTTACAGTTCGGGGAGGGTAACTTCCTTAGGGCCTTTGTTGACTGGATGATTGATCTTTCAAATGAAAGGGATAACAAACCAGGCGATGTAGTTATTGTCCAACCTATTGCAAATGGTATTGTAGATTTGCTTAACGAACAAAACGGCATCTACACTCTCTCAATGAGAGGCAATAGTGAGACTGGCAAGAAGATTGAAAATAGGGTGATTAAGTCGGTTTCAAGGGGTATTAACCCATATGCTGATTTTAAGGCTTACAAAGAATTTGTGGAAAGCGAAGACCTCAAGTATGTAATTTCAAACACTACAGAGGCTGGTATTTCCTATCATGAAGAAGACTTCAAAGAAGACCAAGTTCAAGATTCTTTCCCAGCCAAAGTTGCCCAACTTTTATACTTTAGATACAAAAAATATGATGGTGACTTAGATAAGGGGCTGGTATTTTTCCCAGTCGAGCTAATTGACAATAATGGCTACTATTTAGAAAAATATGTAAACCAACACATAGATCACTGGGGGCTTGGGGATGACTTCAAAGAATGGTTTAAAAAAGCCAATCACATTACATCTACACTTGTAGATAGGATTGTAACTGGTAGACCTTCTCCAGAAGAGGCCCAAGAATTTTTCAAGGAAAATGGCTACGAAGATAAACTCCTAGTATTTTCAGAACTCTTTAACCTTTGGGTTATAGAAGGTGATAAGGAAAGAGCTAAGGACTTTGGATTCGAAAACCTTCCTTGCAATGTGATTTGGACTGACAATGTAGCCCCATACAAGAAGAGAAAGGTAAGAATCCTAAACGGTGGTCATACTTCAACAGTGCCAGCAGCTGTTATCCACGGCCACGACATTGTAAGGGACTTTATGGAAGATGAAGTATTTGCAAACTACCTAAATGATTTGATTGACCAAGAGGTAATTCCAAATATCGACCTTCCAAAAGAAGACTTGGTTAAATTTAAAAATGAAGTTTTCCTAAGGTTCAACAATCCTTACGTAGACCACAAACTTTTATCCATAACCCTAAATTCAATCTCAAAATTCAACGCTAGGTGTCTACCAAGCATAGTTGATTTCTACAATGAGAGCGGAAAAGTTGCAAAACACTTTGCCTTTTCTCTAGCATCATTAATTAGGTTTTATGAAATAGAAGAAACAAGTGAAGGCTATTTTGGCAAAGACGAAAATGGCAAGGCTTATCCAGTAAAAGATGACCAAGACTTGCTAGAATTTTTCGCAGCCAAAGCTAAGGATGAAAACTATATAGACCAGGTATTAGATTCTGATATTTGGGAATACGACCTAAATAAACTTGGTGATTTCAAAGAAACGGTTAAAAAAAATTACGGAGAAATCAAGGCTAAGTCCATAAGGGAGGTAATGAAGGAAATATGAAAGCATATTTGAAGATTAATCCCAACGACAATGTGGCCATAGCTGTAAAAGACCTAGAAAAAGGCTTAAACATCGAGGAATTTGACCTAAGCCTTACAGAAGATATAAAAAGAGGTCACAAATTCGCCATAAAAGATATAAAAAAAGGCGAAGATATAGTAAAATACGGCATGCCAATAGGCCATTCCCTAGGAGATATAAAAAAAGGATCCTGGGTCCATGTTCACAACCTAAAGACCAACCTTTCTGACATAATTTCTTATGATTATGACAAAAAAGAAGTTAGTCTAAAGGATGACTTAGTCGATGAAAGTCTTAAATTCCAAGGTTATTTAAGGGAAGATGGCAGGGCAGGAATCAGAAACGAAATTTGGATAGTGCCAGGAGTTGGCTGTATTAACCAAACTTGCAACAATCTTGTAAAAATGGCCAGCAAAAAATATCCAGATGTGACTTTCCAAGCCATAACCCACACCCATGGATGTTCACAATTAGGCGATGACCTAGAAATGACCAGGGATATCCTAGCAGGATTAATCAAAAATCCAAATGCAGCTGGAGTCTTAGTTGTATCCCTAGGTTGTGAAAACAATGTAATTAGCGAATTTAAAGAATATATAAATCCATATAACGAAAGAAGAGTAAAATTCTTCACTGTTCAAGAAGTGGAAGACGAATACCAAACGGGCCTAGGACTAATTGATGACCTAGTTGCTTATAGAAATACGTTCAAAAAGGAAGCGCTTCCAATTTCTAAATTAACAGTTGGATTTAAGTGTGGAGGTTCAGACGGATTTTCAGGAATTACTGCAAATCCATTGTGCGGATATACTTCAGACAAACTGGTGAAAAACGGAGCCACAACAATGTTAACCGAAGTTCCAGAAATGTTTGGGGCAGAAAAACTCCTTATGAACCGCGCTAAAGATGAAGAAACCTTTGAAGATATTGTTAATATGATAAATAATTTCAAAGAATACTTCAAAAGCCACGGACAAAATATATACGAAAACCCATCACCAGGCAATAAAGATGGTGGAATCTCAACCCTAGAAGATAAATCTTTAGGGTGTATACAGAAAGGAGGCAGTTCAGAAGTAGAAAAGGTCCTAGGCCTAGGAGAACAAAGTCATGTGAAAGGATTAAACCTCCTAAACGGACCGGGAAACGACCAAGTATCATGCACCAACCTTGCAGCAAGTGGTTGTACTCTGATAGTATTCACAACAGGTAGAGGTAATCCGTTTGGTTCCATTGTACCAACAGTGAAAATGTCAACAAACACAGAATTAGCTAAGAAAAAAACAAATTGGATAGACTTTGACGCAGGCAGAGTCATAAGCGAAGGCCTAAGCTTTGAAGAATTAAGAGATGAATTTATAGCCTACTTACTTGAAGTAGCAAGCGGCAAAGAAACCAACAACGAAAAATACGACTTTAGAGAAATTTCAATCTTTAAAGACGGAGTAACCTTATAGGAGGAAATATGGCATTAATCAACGACGATTTTATTTTACAAAGCGAATATGCAAAGACACTCTTTCATAAATATGCCAAAGATATGCCAATCTTTGACTTTCATTGCCATCTGGAAGCAAAGGAAATTTATGAAAACAAAAACTTTGATTCAATAACACAAGTTTGGCTCGGAGGAGACCACTATAAATGGCGTGTAATGCGTGCTTGTGGGATTTCTGAAGAATATATAACAGGGAATAAAACTGACAAAGAAAAGTTTGATAAATGGGCATATGTAGTACCAAGATTATTGGGAAACCCCCTATATCATTGGACAGCCCTAGAACTTAAAAACTTCTTTGGCATAGAAGAAGAACTAAATCCACAAACAGCAGATGAAATCTACAAAAAAACCAACGAACTTCTTCAAAAGGATGAATTTAAGCCAAGAGCCCTAATAGAAAGATCAAATGTAAAGGCCATATGCACAACAAATGATCCAGCAGATGACCTAAAATATCATAAACTATTAAAAGAAGAAGACTTCGATGTGAAAGTAAAACCAGCATTCAGACCAGACAAGGCCTTAAACATTGAAAAAGCAGACTTCAAAGATTACATAAAAAATCTTGAAGAAGCATCAGGAATTGAAATCAAAGACTTTAAAGATATAAGGGCAGCCATTGAAAAAAGGATTGACTTCTTTGGAGAAAATGAATGTTCGGCAAGTGATCATGCCTTAAAATATTTCCCATACATCAAAAAAGATGAAAAAGAAATAGATGAGATAGTAGCAAAGGCACTAAGGGGAGAAAAAATCGAAATATTAGAAGAAGAAGCTTATAAAACAGCCCTTCTAATCTTCCTAGCCAAAGAATATAAAAAACGTGATTGGGTAATGGAAATTCACGTAGCAGCAATTAGAGATAACTCAAAAGCCTTGTTTGATAGACTAGGCCCAGACGTAGGAAATGACGCTGTAAATGACGAACTAAGAGCAGAAAACCTAGCCAACCTAATGAGTGACTTTGAAGAAGGCGATGGACTTCCAAAAATCCTCTTATTCTCACTAAACGAAAATGATTACTATCCACTAGCTACAATTGGTGGATCATTTAACAGAGAAAACGAAACAGGCATATCAAATATTCAAATAGGAACAGCTTGGTGGTTTGCAGACCACTTAGACGGCATGGAAAAACAAATGACCATGTTTGCCCAAACAGGAGTATTCGCAAACTTTGTAGGAATGCTAACAGACTCAAGAAGCTTCCTATCTTACCCAAGACACGAATACTTTAGAAGAATCCTATGCAACTTCATAGGAGAAAAAGTAGCCAAAGGCCAATACCCATGGAAAGAGGAATATCTGGGTCAAATGGTAAAAGATATTTCATTTAATAATGCGACTAAATATATAAAATAAAAATAAAAGGAGAAATAATTATGAAACCAGTATACGAATTAGGAAATTTAAGAGTAGTTGATTTAACAAAGGAATTAGACCCAGCAACAGAAACTAGAAGATTATCTCTAGACAGATTTAATACAGGCGGTCCAATTCCTGATTACCACACACATATGGATATTACTTCACACTTAGGAACACACGTTGAATGTCCTTACCACCATGATGATGATTGGAAGGATGTTTCTGAACTTCCACTAACAACATTTCTAGGAAGAGCAATCTACATTGATTTTGAAGAAACTGTAAAACCATACACACACATTACAAGAGAAGACCTAGACAGAGCAACTGAAGGTTTGCTCCAAGAAGGTGACATAGTCATTCTAGATTCATCATATAAGCTCCCACCATTTACCAAGAAAACAAACACTGAAGAAGACAAAAGATTATTAATTGGCAAAGAAAGTGCTGAATGGTTCAGAGACAAAAAAGTTAAATGCGTAGGTTTTGGAGATGGCGTTTCAATTGAAAATTCTAACGAAGACGTTAGACCATTCCATGATATCCTAATGGCTGAAGATATTGTATTCTTGGAAGTCCTTAAAAACCTAGAACACTTAAACTCAAAGGTATTCTTTATGTCATACACACCAATGCCAATCAAAGGATTGGATTCATGCTCAATTAGAGCCTATGCCATCGAAGGTTTAGCAGAATTTTCTAAGTAGGAAAATTAATGAGAATAGCAGTACTAGGTGCCGGCGCAATGGGATCAATTTACGCCGGCCACCTATCAAAAAACAATCAGGTAATTTTAATAGATACCAATAAAGAACTCGTTGAGAAAATAAATAAAGATGGTGTTTTCTTGGAAGAAAAAGGTGAAAAAAACAATTATAAGCCTCAAGCTTATTATGATACGAAAAATCTTGAGCCAGTTGATTTAATGATTGTTTTTGTAAAATCTATCTTCTCAGAAGTGGCCATAGAGCAAAACAAACATTTAATAAGCGATAAAACCCTATTAATGTCACTCCAAAATGGTGCAGGCCATGGTGAAATTTTAAATAAATTTGTAAGTGATGACAGGGTCGTATTGGGAACAACAGAAGATAATGGGGCTGTACTGGACCTAGGATTTATCAGACATGGTGGAGAAGGTAAGACAAATCTAGGCGCTTATGCTAAAGAAAATTCCATTGATTTTGAAGAATTAAAGTCTTGTTTTGAAGGTGCTGATTTTAAGATAAACATAGAGGAAAATATTCAACAGCTAATTTGGAATAAAATTATTACAAACGCTTCCTTAAGTGTGTTGACTGGAATACTCCAAGTTTCAATAGGTCATATTGCAAGAAATGAATATACCTGGAAACTTTGCCAAAAATTGATAGGAGAAATACTTGAAGTTGGAAGAGCTCAGGGTTTAAGCTTTGACACTGAAAGTGAAGTAGCAAAAGTCAAAGAAGTAAGTATCAATAACCCAGATGGCTACACATCAATATATGCAGATATTAAAAATGCTAGGAGAACAGAGGTTGATACAATAAGCGGAGCCATAGTTAAAGCGGGAGAAAAATTTGGAGTGAAGACTCCATACTCAGAAATGGCAGTAGACTTAATCCATGCCTTGGAATTAAAAAACATAAGTGAAAAGGAGAAAAAATGATTTTTACAAGTATATACAGCGACTATAAAAGCCAAGGACTTCACCCTGTACTAATAAAAGTAATAGATTTCTTAAAAGAAACAGATTTTTCAGATATAGGACCAGGTGAATATGAATTGGAAGGTAGAGATATATTCTATCAAGTGCATGAAATAAAAACGGAAGAACTTGAAAAAAGATCTCCAGAAAGTCACAAGGAATATATCGATTGCCAATTTGTCGTAAAAGGTGAAGAAAAAATCGGAATAACAAGACTTAAGGATTCATATTCTGTAAAAGAATACTTCGAAAATAGAGACTTAATCTTCTATAAAAGTGTAGAAGATGAAGGATATGTTCACGCTGTCGAAGGTTGTGTAAGTGTATTCTTCCCAGAAGATGTTCATAAACCACAAATAGCATTTAAAGAACCTGCAGACGAAAAAAAGGTTGTAGTAAAAATTAGGACAAGTTTATTAAGTAATCAGGAGTAAAAATGAAAAAGAGACTTTCACTGTTAATGGCTATTCTATCAATATTTTTCCTAGCAGGATGCGGAGCATCTAATGCGGAGAATAAAGATGTTCAAATTATAAGAGTAGCATTTAACCAAAACACAGAACACCCTCAATATCTAGCTATGAAAAAATTGGGCGAGGATTTTGAGAGAGAAACAAATGGCAGATACAAAATGAAAATATATCCTAACGGAGTATTGGGATCACAAACAGAGGTTCTAGAATTTATTAGGACTGGAGCCCTTCAAATGGCAATAGTTCCAACATCTTCTCCAGAAGGTTATAGTAAAGACTTCGCCATCGTAGGTGCACCATACCTATACGATGACATAGACCACATGAGTAGAGCTGTGCAAGCTGGAGTATATGATAAATTATTTAAATCAGCAAATAAATTCGGTTTTGAACCCATAACAATTTATACAGCAGGAGAGAGAAATGTCTACTCTAAAAAACCTATTGACAATATAGAAGATCTTAAAGGAATGATTATAAGGGTAAATGATTCACCTACATATATAAAAATGACAGAGTTAATGGGTGGCTCAGGTGCTGTAATGGCTCAATCAGAAGTATATACTGCCCTTCAACAAGGCGTAATAGATGCTGCAGAAAACTCTGAATTGGTATTCAGGGACTTTAAACACTATGAGGTTTCACCTTATTATGCATACACAAAGCACATAGTTCACCCAGACGTTGCAGTTGCATCAACAGAGTTCCTAGATAGTTTATCAGAAGAAGACAGAGAATTGTTATATAAACTAGTTAAAGAGTCTGCGAAATATGAGTTTGATACATTTAAGGAAAAGGTTGCCGAAGCAAAGAAAGAAATTGAAGAAAAAGGAACAAAATTCTGCTATCCTGATTCTGAAAAACTCAGAGAAATGGTATCACCACTTACAGAAAGTATAGCAAATCAATCAGAGCTAACTAGGGAAGTTTATGATGCTATTAATGAACTTAGGGAGGAAAAAAATGACTAATCTTAAAAAAGCTTTAGATAAAATATTAGGGTGGCTTTGTATAATAATTTTCAGCTTAATGGTTGTTTTCACTACCTATCAGGTAATAGTTAGATACGTATTTTCTAGCCCTTCGGCTGTAAGTGAAACTTTGACAAGATACCTATTTGTTTGGTTGATTTTATATTCAGCTGCCTATGTATTTGGCCAAAAAGATCACATCAATATAGGATACCTAAAAGAAAAGATGTCAGAGCCTGTAAAACAAAAAGTAAATATTATTATAGAATTAGTTACAATTGCATTTTCAATATTGGTTTTAATATATGGAGGTATAAAGGTAACTAATCTAAATATGCTCCAATTTGATTCTATATTAGGAATACCTACTGGAATAATATATTCTTGTATACCAATAGCTGGAGTTTTGATAATTTTTTATAGTATTTACAATATCAATTTGTATGCTAAAGGCGAAGAAATTGTTGAAGATTCAGCAATCATTGATTAGAAAGGAAAAATAATGGGTCAAATAACACAGATAGCATTAACAATGCTAGGATTAATAGTTTTATTTTTAGCAATAGGAGTTCCGATAGCTGTTTCTATAGGATTTTCTTCTGCTATATCTATGCTAATTATTACGCCAGCAGATATTGCTTTTGCCACAAGTGCACAAAGAGTATTTGCAGGTTCGAACTCATTCTCCCTCATAGCGATACCTTTTTTCGTTCTAGCGGGAAATATAATGAATAATGGTGGTATTGCAATTAGGCTAGTAAATGCTGCTAAGGTTTTAGCAGGGAAAAGACCAGGAGCACTTGCCATCACAAACATAATAGCAAATATGTTTTTCGGTGCAATTTCTGGTTCTGCAGCAGCTGCGGCAGCTGCTATAGGTGGCACAATGGGACCTATCCAAAAAGAAGAAGGATATGATCCAAATTATTCTGTGGCAGCTAACGTAGCATCAGCTCCAACAGGGACTCTAATCCCTCCATCAAATACAATGATCGTATTTTCGACTGTTGCAGGTAGTGTTTCGATAGCTGCGTTATTTTTAGCAGGTTACATACCTGGCTTGATTTGGGGATTAGGATGTATTATCTTGGCTAGTAGAGAAGCTAAAAAAAGAGGTTATGTTAATGAAGTAGCCCTTACAGGTAAAGAAAAACTTAAAGTATTATGGCAAGCAGTTCCTTCTTTACTACTAATAGTTATTATTGTTGGTGGTATTATGAAAGGTGTATTTACCGCAACAGAAGCTTCAGCAATATCAGTAGTTTACTCATTAATCCTATCATTCTTATATAAGTCAATAAAGCTTTCAGACTTACCAAGAATAATTCTTCAATCAGCAGTTACAACAGGAATCATTACATTTATGATTGGTGTATCATCAATTATGAGTTGGGCGATGGCCTTTACAGAAATTCCTGATATGATAGCTAAAGCTGTATTAAGATTAACAAATAATAAATATTTAATTCTACTATTAATAAATATAATTCTACTTATAGTAGGAACATTTATGGACGCTACACCTGCAATATTAATATTTACGCCAATACTTTTACCAATAGTAACTTCTCTTGGAGTAAATCCAGTACACTTTGGTATAATTATCTGTATGAACTTAGCTGTGGGTATAATAACTCCCCCAGTAGGAACAGTATTATTCACAGGTTGTAAGGTGGGAGGAGTAACAATAGAAAGCGTAATTAAAGATATGATACCATATTTTGTGGTAATTATTATTTCACTTCTTTTAGTTACATTTATTCCTGAAATATCACTATTCTTACCAAATTTAGCAGGGTTATTATAAGGTAAGATAGTAAAAAACTATTCATTAAGCTAAGATTTTGATAAAGACGATAACAATTAACATAACTTATTATCTTATTATGCCAGGGCTGTAAAATGACAGCCCTGGTATTTCTATTGAATCTATTTGAATATACGTAGAAATAAATCTGTGTTTGAAATTAATTAATTTATTATTGACATTGAATCTACTTCGGTATAATAACCCTATCACGGAGGATTTTATGATTTCTAGATTTTTTAAGAGGGTGCCGGCGGGGGTTATTGTGGTGCCTATGTTTTTGGCTTCTATTTTGAATACTTTTGTGCCTGACCTTTTACAGGTTGGGCCTATGACTGCTGCACTTACTAGCAAGGAAGGTCTTAATGCTTTGATTGATGTGACCTTGGTTGCGGTTGGTAGCCAGCTTACTTTTAAGAGGCTTGAGCTTGCCCTTAAGAGGGGCCTTGTTTTATTTTTGTCTAAGTGGCTTACTGCCATTGTTTTGGGATTTTTATTTTTTAATTTTTTTGGTAGAGATGGATTTTTTGGGATTTCTGCTCTTGCTTTTATTGCAGCGATTTCTAACCATAACAATGCACTTTTTATTGGTCTTATTTCTGATTATGGGGATGAGTATGATGTGGCGAGCGCTGCTATTACAGCTATTATTTCTGTGCCGATATTTACTTTTTTGACCTTGTCGATGCTTGGGATTGCGGATATTACTCCGACTTCCATTTTAGATCTTAGTTTACCCCTACTTGCGGGGATTGTTCTTGGCAATATCGATAAGAATTTTTGTGAATTCCTGGCTGGGACTCAAAAATATATTATGCCTTTTTTGGGATTTGCTATTGGGGCTGGTATTAATATAATGGCTATCTTTAAGGGTGGTTTGCCAGGCCTTGTTTTATCCCTCCTTACAGTAGGAGCTGGCTTTGTTATTTCCTTGCCTGCAGATATTTTTATTAATAAGAGACCAGGCTGGGCTGCGATTTCGACCTATACAGCAGCGGGTAATTCTGTAATTGTGCCTGCTCTTGTGGCTAATCTTGATCCATCTTGGGAGCCTTATGCACAACTAGCTGCAGCTCAATTGGGGACGGTTGTGATTTTGACTTCACTTTTAATACCTCTTGCGGCTAGTCTTTGGATGAAATATTTTTATAAAAATTAATCTTTCTTGACTTAGACTTTTAAAATGTTTGATTTTTTAATTGTAAAGAATTCTCACTTGTTAAAATACAATTATAACAAAAATATACCCTCCTTGCTAAAAGCAAAGAGGGTTTTATAATTTATATTAGATTTTTATTTATTTTTATCGTTTTTGCCTGCAAAGTCATTTGCGACACTTTCATCTGCAAAGGCACTTGCGTTTTCACCTGCTATATAACCCATATAGCCTGCAACGCCAATAGCTTGTCTACCTGGGTAGAAGTCGCCAAAGAATTGACCTGATGAGATTACACCTGATGCGTAAAGGCCAGGGATTGCATGGCCATCTTTGTCTACAACTTCAGCTCTTGGAGAAGTTTTGATTCCGCCGTAAACACCACGGGTTGCATCATACATCAAGGCTGCATAGTAAGGACCTTCAGCCTTAAATTCTTTGAGGAATTTAGGGTCTTTGCCGAAGTCTGTATCTTCGCCAGCCCTAGCTAGTTCGTTGTACCTATCTACTTCTTTCTTGACTACTTCTGGGTCAAGTTCCATTAATTTTGCTAATTCTTCAATAGTATCTGCCTTGTAAACTCTAATAATCTTATCATTATTAGCGGTTTTCTCAAGGTATTCTTCCAAGTGTGGAAGGTTTGGAGCAATTTCCTTATCCCTGATTGCCCAAGCAGAATTTTGTCCGTCTTCTCTTACGAATTCAAATTTTTGTGGGTGGGAACCGCCGTCTTCCTTAAATACTCTTTTGCCTTCCATGTTTAATAGAATGGCCTCAAATGGATAACTATTTGTAGGATCGCCTACCATTGGGTAGTCGTGTGGGTTGGCGTTAAAGACGCCTGACATTGATTCTTGGAATGGGTTCATTACACCGCCTGCTTCTAAGGCAAGTTTGTGGCCGTCACCGGTATTGCCTATAGCAGATGCAGAATATTCACCAGCACCCCTCTTGTTGTATTCCTTGTCCATTTCAGGGTTTCTTGCGTAATCGCCTGTTGCAAGGACTACTGCGCCAGCGTTAAAGGTTTTCTTTCCGGTCTTGGAATCAGAAATCACTCCTTTGATAACTCCGTCATCATTTATTAATTCTGTAGCTGGGGTGTTTAGGTAAATATCAACTCCCAAATCATTTAGTTTTTTAACAAAGGTTGCGATTAGGTTTGGTGCACCTTTGGCATTTGCTTTTTTAGATGGGATGGTGATTGCTTCTGCGTTTTTCTTAGATTTTTCATTTGGATTGATTTTTACAGTAATAGACCCATCTTTTTCGCTTGGTTCAGTCCTGTAATCAACGCCGATTTCATCATAAACTTGCATCAATTTTGGTGAAACATCGATAAGGGCATCTGGCATTCCCAGGTGGATTGGGTTTAGATCTTGGCCCAAGACCTGTTTAGCAAGCCTTTTTTCATTGTTTCCTTGTCAGCTTCAGTTGGGGCGGCAAGCATATTAACCCTATATATAAAGAGGGGAATAAAAAAATAAAAATATTTGTATATAAACTTGAAAAGTAAAACCTAGCTGGTATATTTACTAGCAGAGTTTTTTACTAGGATTATAATTTCTTATTAAAAAATAAAAAGAAATGTAAAATCTAGAAAAAAACTTGCGAAATACGCTTAATTGTCGTATTATATATAAGTGCTTTGAAGTTAGATGTTGCTTATGTATAGGCCAATGCATAAGGAAACTCTGACAGAGCGAGCTTAGGAATAATCCTAAGCGATTTCCAAAAATTATCAAACGCCCGGACGGGCGTAAAAGAAAGAGAGAGGAAAATGGCTAATCAACAAAAGATAAGAATCAGACTTAGAGCTTACGATCACGAAGTTATCGATAGCTCAGCAGAGAAAATCGTAGAAGCGGTAAAAAGAAGCGGAGCAGATGTAAGTGGACCAATTCCATTACCAACAGAAATCGAAAGAATTACAATTCTTAGAGCGGTTCACAAGTACAAAGATTCCAGAGAACAGTTTGAACAAAGAACTCACAAAAGACTTATTGACATCATCGGACCTAATGCTAAGACATTAGATGCGCTAAAGAAGTTGAATCTTCCAGCTGGTGTTGATATAGAGATTAAATTATAACTGTAATTAGGATGATTGACGGTTAAAGGTTAATAAGGATTAACTAGATTGATCAATCCGCTGTAATTAAGGAGGACTCATGAAGAGTATATTTACAACAAAAGTAGGCATGACTCAAGTCATCGACGAAGACGGAGTTATTACTCCTGTTACTGTTCTAAAAGCTGACGAGAACGTAGTTGTTCAAGTTAAAACAAATGAAGTAGACGGATACAATGCTATCCAAGTAGGAACAGTTGACAAGAAAGAAAAGAATGTTAAAAAGCCAATCAGAGGTCACTTTGATAAGGCAGGTGCTTCATACAAGAGATACCTAAGAGAAATCAACCTTGGTGAAGAAGAAACCGAATTAAAAGCTGGTGATAAAATCACAGTTGACATCTTTGAAGAAGGACAACTAGTAGATATAGTTGCTATTTCAAAGGGTAAGGGAACTCAAGGTGCTATCAAAAGATGGAACTACGGAAGAGGTCCTGCAAGCCACGGTTCGAAATCTCACAGAGTAGCAGGTGCTAGAGCAGCAGGTTCTGACCCATCTAGAGTATTCAAGGGTAGAAAAGGTTCAGGAAAAATGGGACACGAACGTGTAACTATCCAAAATGTTAAGCTAGTAAAAGTTAACGCTGAAGATAGCTACATCTTAGTAAAAGGCGGAGTACCAGGACCTAAAGGTGGACTTGTTGAAGTTAAACAAGCTATTAAAAGCCTAGACTAAGGAGGATAAAATGCCTAAAGTAAATATTTTAAATATTAAGGGAGAAAATGTTGGCGAACTTGAACTAAACGAAACAATCTTCGCTACAAAGGTAAGCGAACACGCAGTTTACGAAGTGATCAAAAACCAACTAGCAAATAAAAGACAAGGTACACAATCAGCTAAGACTCGTGCTGAAGTACGTGGTGGTGGAAGAAAGCCATTCAGACAAAAAGGAACAGGACGTGCTCGTCAAGGTTCTATAAGAGCTCCACACTACACAGGTGGTGGTGTTGTATTTGCACCAAAGCCAAGAGACTACAGCTACAGACTAGCAAAGAAATTAAGAAGAAAAGCACTTTACTCAGTACTTACATCTAAACTTAATGATAATGAATTAATAGTAGTAGACAGCTTACAACTAGAAAACGCTAAGACTAAAGAAGCTAAAGCAGCACTTACAGCCTTAAATGCTGACAGAAAAGCATATGTAGTAACAGCTGAAAAAGACGAATTAGTATATAGATCATTTAGAAACATTGAAGGTGTAGAAGTAGCTGAAGCTAGATTAATAAATGTTTATGATTTAGTAAGACACGACAAGTTAGTAATAACAAAAGACGCTATTGCTAAACTTCAGGAGGTATTTATCTAATGAAAGCACCTTATCAAATAATCAAAAGACCAATAATCACAGAAAAAAGCATGGAAATGCTTGATGAACACAAATATACTTTTGAAGTAGACAAAAACGCTAATAAACCAGAAATCAAAGCAGCAGTAGAAGCAATCTTTGATGGCGTAAAAGTTAAATCAGTAAATACCATGAACTATAAAGGTAAAAAAGTTAGAACTAGATATGGTTATGGAAAAAGAGCTGACTGGAAAAAAGCTATCGTTGAACTAACAGAAGATAGCCAAGCTATTGAATACTTCGACGGACTATAAGGAGGACTTAGATGGCTATTAGAAAATTAAAACCAACATCAAACGGACATAGAAATATGTCAGTAAGTACCTTTGAAGAAGTTACTACAGCAAAGCCATACAAGGCACTAACTACAGACCTTAAAAGCAAGGCTGGTAGAAACAATACAGGTAGAACAACAGTAAGATTCCGTGGCGGCGGAGTAAAGAGAAGATACAGAATTATCGACTTCAAGAGAGATAAAGATAATATTCCAGCAAGAGTACAAACAATCGAATACGATCCAAACAGAAGTGCATATATCGCACTAGTAGCATATGCTGATGGTGAAAAAAGATATATCCTAGCTCCAAAAGGATTAAAAGTAGGCGATGTAATCGAATCTGGCGAACACGCAGATATCAAACCAGGTAACGCTCTTGAATTAAAAGACATTCCAGTAGGTACAACAGTACACGCAATAGAACTTAGAGCAGGCCGTGGAGCAATTCTTGTAAGAAGTGCCGGAGTTGGCGCACAACTTATGGCTAAAGAAGGCGGATTTGCAACACTAAGACTACCAAGCGGTGAAATGAGAATGGTACACTTAAACTGCAAAGCTACTATTGGTACAGTAGGAAATTCTGAACACGAACTTATAAGAGTAGGTAAAGCAGGTAAATCTAGATATAAAGGCAAGAGACCTCACGTAAGAGGATCAGTAATGAACCCAGTAGACCATCCACACGGTGGTGGTGAAGGTAGAGCACCAATTGGTAGACCAGCTCCAATGACACCATGGGGCAAAAAAGCTATCGGTGTTAAGACTAGAAATAAGAAAAAACAATCTTCTGCATACATCGTAAGAAGAAGAAACGAAAAATAGGGGGATATAATGGCTAGATCACTTAAAAAGGGACCATTTGTCGATGATCATTTAATGAAGAAAATAGACCAATTAAATGAAAAAAATGAAAAGAAAGTAATTAGAACATGGTCAAGACGTTCTACAATATTCCCTGAATTTGTAGAACACACAATAGCAGTTCATGACGGAAGAAAACACGTTCCAATCTATATCACAGAAGATATGGTAGGTCATAAACTTGGCGAATTTGTGCCAACAAGAACATTCAGAGGCCACGCTAAAAAGGCAACTGAAATGAAAAGCAAAATGCGTTAGGAGAGATAAATGAAAGTACAAGCAATAGCTAAATATCAAAGAATATCTCCTCTAAAAGTTAACTATATAGCAAGAGAAATCAGAGGCAAACAAGTAGACGAAGCACTAAACATCTTAAGATTTACTAACAAGAAAGGTGCAAGACTACTTGAAGAAGTACTAAAAAGTGCCATTGCCAACGCTGAAAACAACAACGGACTTGATAGAGAAAATCTATACGTAGAAAAAGCATACGCAAATGATGCTCCAACTATGAAAAGATACAGACCTAAAGCTAAGGGTGCTGCATACCCAATATTAAAAAGATCAAGTCATATCGGCGTAGTGTTAGCGGATATAGAGGAAAGGTAGGATTAATATGGGACAAAAAGTAAACCCTAAAGGATATAGAGTAGGCGTAATCAAAGATTGGGACTCCAAATGGTTCGCTGATAAAAAAGACTTTTCTGACCTTCTAGTAGAAGACGTAAAGATAAGAGAATTTATCAAAAAACAAGCATTCGAAGCAGGAATTGCAGACATTGAAATTGAAAGAGCAGTAAACAACCTAAAGATTACAATCTTCACAGGAAAACCAGGAATGGTAATCGGTAGAGGTGGTGCTGGAGTAGAAGAACTAAAAGCTAAGATTGAAAAAATCGCTCCAGGCAAAAGAATCATCATCAACGTTGAAGAAATCAAATACCAAGATTTATCTGCTCAATTAGTTGCTGAAAGCGTAGCTACACAACTAGAAAACAGAATCGCATTTAGACGTGCCATGAAACAAGCGATGCAAAGAACAATGAGAGCTGGAGCCAAGGGTATTAAAACAATGGTTTCAGGAAGACTTGGTGGCGCAGACATGGCAAGAAGTGAAGGATACTCAGAAGGTACAATTCCACTTCAAACACTAAGAGCAAATATTGACTACGGTTTTGCAGAAGCAGACACAGAATACGGTAAAATCGGATGCAAAGTTTGGATCTACAAAGGTGAAGTTCTTCCAGGAGAAAAAGCTGAAAGAGAACCAAAACTAGCTGCTCCACAAAATAACAGAAGAAAGAAAAGAAATAATAGACGTCCAAACAGAAATAATCAGGGACAAAATTAGTCTTAAAGAATCAGGAGAGTATTATTTATGTTAATGCCTAAAAGAGTAAAATATCGTAGACAACATAGAGGCAGAATGAAGGGTAATGCTAATAGAGGTAACCAACTTGCTTATGGTGAGTTTGGCTTACAAGCTCTAGAAGCTTGCTGGATGACAGCAAACCAAATCGAGGCTGCTCGTCGTGCGATGACAAGATATATAAAAAGAGGCGGAAATATTTGGATAAAAGTATTTCCAGACAAACCAGTATCTAAAAAGCCTGCAGAGGTAAGAATGGGTTCTGGTAAAGGTGCACCAGAGTACTGGGTAGCCGTTGTAAAACCAGGTAGAGTATTATTTGAGATGAGTGGTGTTAGTGAAGAGGTAGCAAGAGAAGCAATGAGACTTGCTGCACAAAAACTTCCAATCAAGACAAAATTCATCCAAAGACTTGAAGTAACAGGTTCGGAGGAATAAGGATGAAAATAGCAGAAATTAGAAATTTATCTGACAAAGATTTAGATAAACAACTATTTGATTTACAAAATGAGCTTTTTAATCTTCGTTTTAGGCTTGCCACAGGTCAGTTAGAAAACCCAGCAGCTATAGGAACTGTTAAGAAAGATATAGCTAGAGTTAAGACTATCCAAACAGAAAGAAAGATTGAAGCGGGCAAGGAGGCTTAATCTCAATGGAAAGAAATAGAAGAAACGTGCGCCAAGGCGTGGTAGTATCTGACGCAATGGATAAGACTATAACAGTTCTTGTTGAAGATATCATTAGCCACCCAGTGTACAAAAAGAAAATAGTTAGAAGTAAAAAATACAAAGCTCATGATGAGAAAAATGAAGCTAAAGTTGGCGATAAAGTAGTAATAATGGAAACAAGAGCCCTATCTAAAACAAAAAGATGGAGACTAGTACGCATTAGCCAAGCGGCAGAAATTGTTTAATTGATAAGGAGATTATTATGATACAACAAGAAACTCGAATGAGAGTAGCAGATAACTCCGGCGCAAGAGAACTTTTAGTAATCAAAGTTCTTGGAGGAACTAGAAGAAGATATGCCAATATTGGTGATGTAGTTGTTTGTTCAGTAAAAAGTGCAACACCCGGCGGAGCGGTAAAAAAAGGTCAAGTAGTAAAGGCTGTTATTGTTAGAACAAAAAGAGGCCTAAAAAGAGTTGATGGTTCAGTTATAAGATTTGACGATAACGCAGCAGTAATCATCAAAGATGACCAAACACCAGTAGGAACAAGAATCTTTGGTCCAGTAACAAGAGAACTAAGATCTGAAGGTTTCATGAGAATTATCTCACTAGCACCGGAAGTATTATAGGGGGATAAAATGCATATAAAAAAAGGCGATAAAGTCCAAATAATATCAGGTGAATATAAAGGACATGTAGGAGAAGTTTTACAAGCTTTCCCAAAGACAAATAGAGTTATAGTTGAAGGTGCCAACGTGCAAATAAAACACCAAAAAGCAACAACAATGGGCGGTGAGTCAGGAAGACTTGAACAAAACGGTCCAATTGATGCATCAAATGTACTTCTATACTCAGAAGAACTTAAAAAAGGTGTTCGTACAGAAATTGTTTACGAAGATGGCAAAAAGATTCGTAAATCAAAAAAGACTGACGAAAAATTCGACTAGGTAATAGGAGATATTATGACACAGAGACTTAAAGAAAAATATCAAAACGAAGTTGTTGAAAAACTTATCGAACAGTTCGGTTATAAAAATGTAATGCAAGTTCCAAAACTTGATAAAATTGTTATAAACATCGGACTTGGAGAAGCAAAAGACAACCAAAACCTATTAAATACAGCTAAGAGAGAACTTAGCCTTATAACAGGTCAACAACCAATCGAAATCAAAGCTAAAAAATCAGTAGCAAACTTTAAATTAAGAGCTGGTCAAGCAATTGGTACAAAAGTTACCCTTAGAAGAGATAAGATGTATGACTTCCTAGATAAGTTAATCTCAATTTCACTTCCAAGAGTTAGAGACTTTAGAGGTATCAACGCAAATTCTTTTGATGGCCGTGGAAACTATTCACTAGGTATCAAAGAACAATTGATCTTCCCTGAAATCAAATACGATGATGTAGACTTCATTCACGGAATGGATATCACAATCGTAACTACTGCTGAAACTGATGAAGAAGCAAAAGCATTCTTAGAATTAATGGGAATGCCATTTAAGAAATAGAAGGAGCAAAAATGGCTAAAAAGTCACTTATAGCTAAACAACAAAGAAAACAAAGATTCTCTACAAGAGAATATACAAGATGTAAACTTTGTGGAAGACCACACGGCTACTTAAGAAAATATGGAATTTGCCGTATTTGCTTTAGAGAACTTGCAAATAATGGACAAATACCAGGAGTAAGAAAAGCAAGCTGGTAATTAAGGGGGAAAGATAATTATGATGACAGATCCAATAGCGGATATGCTAACAAGAATCAGAAATGGTAACAAAGCTAATCATAAAAAGATTACTGTTCCATCTTCTAATGAGAAAAAAGCTATTGCCCAAATACTGCTTGATGAAGGCTTTATAACAGGGTTTAACGTAGAAGAAGACAATAAACAAGGTATTCTTACAATAGATTTAAAATATACAGAAAATGGCGAAAAAGTAATCTCTGGCCTTAGAAGAATCTCTAAACCAGGCCTTAGAGTTTATGTAAAAGCCAATGAAGTTCCAAAGGTACTAGATGGTCTTGGAACAGCGATTATTTCAACATCAAAAGGACTTATGACTGACCGTGCTGCAAGACGCGAAAATGTAGGCGGCGAAGTTATTTGTTACGTATGGTAAGGAGTAATATATGTCAAGAATAGGTAAACAACCAATCGTAATACCTTCTGGAGTAGAAGTTACTATAGATGGTCTTAATGTAAAAGTTAAAGGAAAAAACGGAGAAGATAGCTTAACAATAAGCGATAGAGTTACACTTGAGAGAGTAGAAAACGAACTAATCCTTACAATTCCTGAAAACTATACAAAACAACAAAACATCGACCACGGTCTTTATAGATCTTTAATACACAATATGGTAGTAGGAGTATCAGAAGGTTATCAAAAAACACTTCAAATCGAAGGAACAGGATACAGAGCAGCTAAACAAGGTAAGAACTTAGTATTAAACCTAGGTTATTCTCACCAAATCACAATGCCAGATCCTGAAGGTATCGAAACTGAAGTACCAAATGATAGAACTATTATTGTTAAGGGATATAACAAACAACTTGTAGGTCAACATGCTGCAAATATCAGAGCTAAGAGAAAACCTGAACCATACAAGGGTAAGGGAATTAGATATACTGATGAGCATGTAAGACGTAAAGTTGGTAAGACAGGTAAGTAGGAGATATAAATGGCTAAAAAGAATAAAAACGATAGACTTATAACTCGTAAAAAAAGAGTTAGAGCAAAGATATCAGGAACTCCTCAAAGACCAAGACTTTCAGTATATAAATCAAACACAAATATCTATGCACAACTAATTGACGATGTTAACGGCGTAACACTTGCAAGTGCTAACAGCCTTCAAAAAGATGTAGCAGAAAGCGAACACGCTAACGTTGAAACAGCTAAAAAAGTTGGAGCAGCAATCGGAAAGAGTGCTCTTGAAGCTGGCATCGAAGAAGTTGTATTTGATAGAAATGGTTATTTATATCACGGAAAAGTCAAAGCACTAGCAGAAGCAGCAAGAGAAGCTGGTCTTAAGTTTTAGGAGGTTGGTAAAATGAAATATTTATTAAAAAGTGAAGTAGAAAAACTAAACCTCGAAGATAGAGTAGTTGCAATCAACAGAGTTGCTAAAACTGTAAAAGGTGGACGTAACATCAGATTTACAGCCCTAGTAGTTGTAGGAAACTCAAACGGTGTTGTAGGTGTTGGAACAGGTAAAGCTACAGAAGTACCAGAAGCAATCAGAAAAGCTACAGAAAATGCTAAAAAGCAAATGATAGAAGTTCCAGTAGTAGGAACAACAGTTCCACACAGAATCCAAGGAGCTGATGGTGCAGGAAAGGTATTATTAATGCCAGCAGTAGAAGGTACAGGAATCATCGCAGGTGGTCCAGTACGTGCTATCTGCGAACTTGCAGGATTTAAAGACATCAAAGCTAAAAACCTTGGAACAAGTAACCCAAGAAATATCATTAACGCATGTATCAATGCATTTTACAACATGAAGACTGTAGAAGAAGTTGCAAGACTTCGTGGTATATCGGTAGAAGAATTTGACTATTAAGGAGAGTACAATGGGAAGAATTGAAATCACACTTAAAAGATCTTTTATCGGTAAAAAAGATGGACAGATCGCAACAGCAAAAGCGCTTGGCCTAAGAAAAATCGGTCAATCAGTTGTTAAAGAAAATAATGACGCAACCAAGGGAATGGTTCACAAAATCAGACACATGGTTGAAGTTAAGAATATAGACTGAGGTGTAAAATGAAATTACATGATTTACAACCAAACGTTAAATTAAAAGATAAGAAACGTAAAGGAAGAGGAGCTGGTTCAGGACTAGGTAAAAGATCTGGTCGTGGACAAGACGGACAAAACTCAAGAAGTGGTGGAGGAGTTAGACCAGGTTTCGAAGGTGGTCAAATGCCTCTATTTAGACTCTTACCTAAAAGAGGTTTTAAGAACATCAACAGAAAGATTTACGAAACAATCAATGTTGAAAGCCTAAACGTCTTTGAAGATGGTACAGAAGTTACACCAGAATTATTATTTGAGACAAAACTATTAAAGAAAAACAAAGCTAAAGCTGGAGTTAAGATCCTAGGCGATGGCGAACTAGAAAAGAAACTAACAATAAAAGCTCATAAATTCACAAAATCTGCTGTAGAAAAAATCGAGCAAGCAGGTGGAAGTGTAGAAACTATAGAAGTGAAAAAGTGGGTAAAACCATCTAAAAAAGCTTAATAGAAAGAAGTAGCTATGTTAGATATAATTAAAAGAGCAGCAGGGGAAGAAGAAATCAGGAAGAAATTCCGATTTACCCTCTTGATGCTTGTAATATATAGGCTTGGAAACAACATTCCAATACCTTTTATCGATACAAAGGCCTTAGCAAACGCATATTCAAACATTGAAGGAACCCTAGTTGACTACCTAAATATGCTAACAGGTGGTGGACTATCAACCTTATCAATATTTGCCCTAGGAGTTCAACCTTACATTACAGCATCAATCGTAATGCAGTTGTTAACAGTAGTAATCCCTAGGTTAGAAGAATTAACCCGTGAGGGTGAACAGGGAAGAAAAACCATCCAAAAATACACCAGGTATATGACAATAGTACTTGCCATATTCCAGGCAGTAGCCATTACAAACGGCCTTTACGGTGCAGCCCTATCAAGTGCAACAGGCTTCCAAAAGATAGCCATGAATGTTACCCTAATAGGTGGAACAATGTTTGTAACATGGATGGGTGAAACTATGACAGAAAAGGGACTTGGTAACGGTACAAGTTTACTAATCTTCATGGGTATTATAGCATCCTTCCCAAGAACCATATCTAGATGGCAAGAAGGCCTTCACTACAATACTACAAGCGTTCTTGCTATAGCTATTATGTCACTTTTAGTTGTCCTAATAGTAATAGCAGTAGTAATGATATCTGAAGGTGAAAGAAAAATCCCAATCCAATACGCAAAAAGAGTAGTAGGACGTAAGATGTACGGCGGCCAATCAACCCATATTCCAGTAAAGGTAAACATGGGCGGAGTTATGCCAATCATCTTCGCATCAGCAGTACTTGCTATTCCTTCTACTGTATCCCTATTCTTCGGAAATGGTGGAGAAAGCGGATTAACTGCATTTTTCAACAAGTCAACATTTGGTTTTGCGGTATATCTATTAGTACAAACTGTACTTATCCTAATATTCGCATACTTTTATAACCAAATCCAATTCAACACTGTAGAATATGCAAAACAACTACAACAAAATGGTGGTTTCGTTCCAGGAATTAGACCTGGTAAACCAACCAGTGATTTCCTAGCAACTGTATCAACAAGAATAACCTTCATCGGTTCAATTTGCTTAGCCCTACTAACAATAGTACCAGCTATAGCAAGCAGACTCCTAGGATTACAAATATCATTTGGTGGATCATCAGTAATCATCGTTGTAGGTGTAATTATTGAAACTGTAAAACAAATCGAAGCTATGATGACTATGAAGCAATATAAAGGATTTTTAAACAGGTAAGAAATGAATATAATATTGTTAGGCCCACCAGGAGCTGGTAAGGGTACGCTATCAAGTAAAATAATAGACAGATTAAACGCAGTTCAGATAGCAACAGGTGACATATTCAGATACAATATCTCAAATAAAACTGAACTGGGAATGAAAGCAAAATCTTATATGGATAGAGGAGATCTTGTACCAGATGAATTAACAATTGATCTTGTATGGGATGCCTTTGACAAAGTGGAAGATAGGGATCAAAGAATAGTACTATTCGATGGATTCCCTAGAAACCTAGACCAAGCCAAGGCCCTAGATATGGGAATGGCAGAAAGAAATACTGAAATAAGCCAGGTAGTTTATTTTGATGTAGATGATGAAATCCTAATTGAAAGAATTACTGGCAGAAGGGTCTGCGAAGACTGTGGATCAACCTTCCACATAATGAACAATAAGCCTCAAAAAGAAGGTATTTGCGATAAATGTGGCGGAAAGCTCATCCAAAGAAATGATGATAATGAACAAACAGTTAAAAACCGTATTGCAGTATATAATGACTTCACCAGCCCACTCGTAGAATATTATGAAAAGGCAGGAAAGTTAATCAAAATAGATGGCGCTAAAACTCCAGAAGAAGTTTTTAACGAATTTAACGATAAATTAGGAAAGTAAACTAATTTATGCTAAGAAAAAATTAGATGTGATAGAATCTTACAAAGATTTCTAGATCGAAGTCGTTGATAAAACAAAAGCGTTCAATAGACATTTTAGAAAATTTATAAAGGAGGTTCTATCAATGTCAAAAAAAGATGCTATAGAAGTTACAGGAGAAGTTGTCGAGGCAATGCCTAACGCAATATTTAGGGTAAGACTAGACAACGGACATGAAGTACAAGCTCACATATCAGGCAAGCTTCGTATGAACAGCATTAGAATATTAGAAGGAGATACAGTAACTGTAGAGCTATCTCCTTACGATCTTAGCCAAGGTAGAATAACTTGGAGACAAAAATAGTCCCATCATCTTGGGTGAAGGATTTGAAAAATCCTTATAAGTATAACTACCATTAGGCAAAGGACATTAACTTTTAATTTTAAAAGTTAGATCTAAAAAAGATATAAACTTAAGTTAGGAGCAAACATGAAAGTTAGAGCATCAGTAAAAAAAATGTGTGATAAATGCAAGATTATCAAAAGAAACGGTAAAATTATGGTAATCTGCGAAAATCCAAAACACAAACAAAGACAAGGTTAGGAGGGTTCAATGCCAAGAATAGCTGGTATAGATTTACCTAGAGAAAAAAGAGCAGAAATTGGACTAACATATATTTATGGTGTAGGAAGAGCAACTGCTAACGAAATATTAGAAAAAGCAGGAATCAATCCTGATACAAAGATGAAAGACCTTACAGAAGAAGAACTTGGTAAGATCCGTGAACAACTAGACCACTACACAATCGAAGGTGACCTAAGAAGAGAAATAAGTCTTAACATCAAGGCACTTAGAGAAAATGGTTCTTATAGAGGACTTAGACATAAAAACGGTCTTCCAGTAAGAGGTCAAAACACAAAGAACAACGCAAGAACAAGAAAAAGCAGAAAGGGTTAATAGATGGCTCCAAAAGGAAAAAAATCTACCAAAGGTAGAAGAAGAGTTAAAAAGAATGTTGAACGTGGCCAAGCTCACATTTCATCAACATTCAATAATACAATGGTAACACTTACTGATATGCAAGGAAACGCACTCTCTTGGGCAAGCGCAGGACAACTAGGCTTTAGAGGAAGTAGAAAATCTACTCCATTCGCAGCAGGTGAAGCAGCAGAAACAGCAGCTAAAATTGCAATCGACCAAGGCCTAAAAACTGTAGAAGTTTATGTAAAAGGACCAGGTTCAGGAAGAGAAGCAGCAATCAGAAGTCTACAAGCAGCAGGACTAGAAGTTACAATGATCAAAGACGTAACACCAATCCCACACAACGGTTGTAGACCACCAAAGAGAAGAAGAGTTTAATTAAGGAGATATTATGGCAGTAAGCAAAGATCCAGTATACAAAAGAGCGAGAGCTTTAGGAATTTCTCCAGCCTACCTAGGATACACAGGTTCTTCAAATAGAGCTCTTCCAAAAAGAAGAAGCAAACTATCTGAGTATGGTATGCAACAAAGAGAAAAACAAAAAGCTAAATTCATCTACGGAGTAAGCGAAAAACAATTTAGAGGCTACTACGACAAAGCAAGCAGAATGAAGGGTCAAACAGGTGAACAACTTATAATCCTTTGTGAAAGAAGACTAGACAACATAGCCTTCAGATCAGGCCTTGCTAGAACAAGAAGAGAAGCAAGACAAATCGTAACACACGGCCACCTACTCGTAAATGGTAAGCAAGTAGACATCCCATCTTATTTAGTTGAAGAAGGTGATGTAATCGAAGTTAGAGAAAAATCTAGAACAAAAACACTATTTAAAGCTATCAAAGAAGTAAATGCATCATTTGGTGTAGTTGAATGGTTAGATAGCGACATCGAAAATCTAAAAGTAAAAGTAGTAAAGTTCCCAACAAGAGAAGAAATAGACATTCCAGTTGAAGAACGTATGATAGTAGAGTTCTACTCTAAGTAGGATTAAGTAATAGTTAGAACTAAGGAGCTACCATGATCGATAAAATAGAAACTAATATAGAGATATTGGATATAAGGGAAGAAGACCACTACGGTAAATTTGCCCTATACCCACTTGAGCGAGGATATGGTACAACCATTGGAAACAGCATGAGAAGGGTGCTCTTATCATCCTTACCTGGTTCTAGCGTCTCAAAAATACTAATCGATGGAGTACTTCATGAATTTTCTATAATTGATGGAGTGGTTGAAGACGTTCCAGAAATAATCCTAAACATCAAAGGCCTAAATGTGAAAAAACATTCAGACGAAGATGTAACCTTATTTCTAGAAATTGAAGGACCAAAGATAGTAACAGCCAAAGATATAAAAGAAGATGCCTTAGTTGAAATAGCCAATCCAGAGCATTATATAGCAACAGTTAACGATAAAAGCAAACTTTTAATAGCTATGGATGTAACAAATGGAAATGGTTATAGGATATCTGAAGACAATAAAGATGAAAAAGATCCTATAGGAACTATCGCTATCGATTCATCCTTCACCCCAGTAGAAAAAGTAAACTTCACAGTTGAAAACACCAGGGTAGGAGAATCTACAGACTTTGATAAGCTAATTATAGAAGTATGGACAAATGGAACAGTAACTCCACAAGAAGCCCTAGCAGAAGGCTCATCAATCCTAATCGACAACTTCTCCTTCTTCAAGGAACTACCAGGAAAGACATTCCCACCAGAAGAAATCGAAGTTGAAGAAGAAATAGTTGAAGAAGACATAAACGAAGATCTAGAAAGAACAATCGAAGAACTAGACCTATCATTAAGATCATTCAACTGTCTAAAAAGAGCAGGCTTCAACACTGTGGCAGAAATAATAGCAGTTCCAGAATCAGAACTAAAGACAATCAAAAATTTCGGTAAAAAATCAATAACTGAAGTAATAGATAAAATCCATGAACTTGGATTTTCCCTAAAAGATGAATAGGAGGAAATATGGCAGGCAAAAGAAAACTTGGTAGAAGATCAGACCATAGAGATGCT
This sequence comes from Anaerococcus degeneri, assembly GCF_017874475.1. GTDB lineage: Bacteria > Bacillota > Clostridia > Tissierellales > Peptoniphilaceae > Anaerococcus > Anaerococcus degeneri. Next base: position 58,881 of record NZ_JAGGLO010000004.1, on the reverse strand, counting down.
ATGCTTAGAAACCTAGTGGGTTCATTACTTGAACACGGTAGAATCGAAACTACCCTAACAAGAGCTAAAGAAACACAAAAAATGGCTGATAGAATGATAACCCTAGGTAAGAGAAACACACTTCACACAAGAAGACAAGCAGCAAGCTATCTTTACGAGCCAAAACTTGTACAAAAACTATTTTCTGAAATCGCACCAGAATACGAAGACAGAAACGGTGGATACACAAGAGTACTAAAACTAGGACCAAGAAGAGGCGACGGATCAGAACGCGCAATCATCGAACTAGTTTAATAAATAAAAGCCCGAAATTCGCGGCTGTGGGCTTATAGATTTATTTAGATTATAATTTAAATAAAGGACACCCCTTTTGGGGTGTTTTTTCTTTAGGAATTTTATGCTTATTTTACTTTCGCACCACCATAAGGCTAAGGTATATTTATTATAGATGTCTTTATATCAATGCTTATAGGGGTTGCTAAAAAAATCATCCTCTTTACATAAATTTAACAAGCAATATTTTATTATAGGAATATAAAATTTCAGGAGATAAAAAATGAAGAAAAAAATTATAATTACAAGCCTAGTGATGACATCGGTCCTGCCATTTATTGGTGGAATGAAAATTGCAAAAGCCGAAGAAGCAAAAAACCAAAGTGTAAAAGCAAAGTCAGACCTAGATCAAGCAAGGGAAAAACTAGAGGCTGCTAAAGAAAATAAGGCAAAATTAGAAAAAGAATTAGAACAAGCAAAAAATGATGCTGAAGTAAAACAAAAAGAAGCAGATAAACAAGCGGAACTTGATAAAATTGCACAAGCAGAAGAAAATATTAAATCAGATGAACAAATCCTTGCCAAAGATCAGGAAATAAAGGAACTAAATAAGAAAATTGAAGAACTTAAGCAAAGAGAAATAGAAGTAAATAATGAATTAGACGCGGCTGAACAAACATATGAAAATGCAAAACAAGCATATGAAACTGAAAAAGCTAATCCAGGCTCAACTAAGAACTTAACAAGCGAGCAAAGAGTTAATGATTTAAATAATCAATATGATATTGCTGAAGAACATCATGGAGATGACCAAAAGAAGAAAAAAGCACTCGAAAAAGAGTTGGAAAATCTAGAAAATGAACTTTTCAAAGCTTATGGTCAAAAGATGGGAATAGAAGAATTTTTCAAAGAATTTGAATCAAATCCAGCAAATATTAATATAAGAAATACTCCAGAATATCTAGAATTTAAGGATAAGTCCCTTGCTGAAGTCAAAGATATAGAAGATAAATACAATAATATAGAAAAACAAATAGAAAAAAAGAAAAAAGAAATAGCGGAAAATCAATATAGGCTAGAAAAAAGTGAGGCTAGTAGGGACGAGGAGAGCAATGCCTACAAAAAAGAAAAACTAGCAAAAGAATTTGAAGATAATTACACTACAGATGAAAAATTAGCTGAAAAGGAGCTAGAGAAGGCTAAGAATTTAGAACATGCAAAAAAACAATTTGATGAAATCAGCAAGGATATAGAAGGAGCTATAAAAAAATATGAGGCTTTAAAATCTAAAGAAGCTGACAAGCAAAAAGACTTGGAAAAATCATCTGCCCTAGCTAAGTGGTTAAATGATAAGGCTGCTGATGACAAGGATGGCTTTGCTAAAGCAAATAAAGAATTGTTAAGTAAAATAGCCCAAGGCCACGAAGATAGAAAAAATAAATTAATTCAAGATAAAAATAAAAATAAAGAGTCAAATGATAAACTTAAAAGAGAATTGGAGTACAAAATTGAAGCCGAGTATGGGGCTGCGAAAGATGAATACGAAACATATAGAAATTCTTTGGCGAGTATAAAAGAGTTAAGAGAGTTTGTAAAAGCTAAGAAAAATGGAAAGGCTAAAGAAATAATTTTACAATCCCTCAAGGAAAAACTTGCCCAAGCTCAAAATGATTTGGATAAGAAGAAAACAAAGCTTGAAGCAATAGGAAAAGAAGAACAAGCACTCTTAAATATGAAAAATGATCTTGGAGTTCTAACTGATAGCCAGATACAAGACGCAAAAGCTAAGGTTCAAAGTAAAAAAGCTGAGATTGAAAAAATTAAGAAAAATATAAAAGATATAGAAGAATCTGAAAAATTGAAAAATCTTAGAGCTATCAACTACCAAATCAAAGCCTTAGACCTACAAATAAAAGAACTCCAAAGGCAAATTAATATCCTAGAAAATGCTAGAAATAAGAATGAATCTATGAGGCCAGACTATAGGATAGGCGATATGGGTCTTGATAATATTTCTGATGATTATGATATTGACCTATCAAGCTTCAGCCTTGAGAAAATGGACAAGAAAGCTCGTCTAAAAAATTCCTACTTAAGGTTAAAGGGAAGTGTAAATAGGGCCAAGGAAGTCGTAACACTTGCAGAAAATTATGCAAAAACAGGCAAGATGGATGCTAATAAGAGGGCGAAGCTTGTCAAATTGATAGAAAAATTAAAAGTAAATATAGGACTTGTAGAAAAATATCTAGCAAAACTGGAAGCGTCTCTATAAAAATTAAAGGCTAAGGCTTGTAACTAATTTACGGCCTGGTCTTTTTATTTTGAGGATTTTAGGAATATTTATTTTACCTGGAGATCTTTAGGCGAAAACTTTTTATCTAATATCTATTTAGCAAGTTTAGGAGAGATTAAAAAATATCAACTTAACTAAAATTTAATATGACAAATTCTTTTATTGGGGGTATAAAAAAACAGGAATAAGGAGATAAAAATTCTTTCATCCTTAACACAATTTTAACAAGCTATATTTTATTATAGGAATATAAAATTTTAGGAGATAAAAATGGAGAAAAAATTTTTTTCATCCTTAACATAATTTTAACAAGCAATATTTTATTATAGAAATATAAAATTTTAGGAGATAAAAAATGAAGAGAAAAATTATAATTACAAGCCTAATGATGGCATCTGTCCTGCCTTTTATCGGCGGAATGGAAACTGCAAGAGCGGATGAAGCACAAAACCTTAATGAAAAAGCAAAGTCTGAATTAGACAAAGCCCAAGAAAACCTAAAAGCAGCCCAAGATGAAAAGGAAAATGCAGAAAAAGATTTAGCACAAGCAAATAAAGATGCAACAGATAAAAAAGCTAAAAAGGAAAATTTAGAAAATCAGCTTACAGCAAAGCAAAAAGAGCTAGAAGAAAATCAAAAAGTTCTTGAAAAAGATAAGCAAATCAAGAAAATAGATGAAGAGCGTGAGGCCTTGGCTCCAAAAATTGAAAAGGCGAAAAAAGATAAAGAGGCTGCTGAGGATAATTTCAATAAAGCAAAGTCTGCCCATGAGGAGGCGGAAAAACAGGCTGCTGATAAGGAAAAATTTGTCAAAGAAGATAAGACAGCAGAACTAAACAGGAAGTATGACGAAGCTAATAAACTTCTTAGCGAACAGAAAAATAAAGAACGTGACTTTCAAAATCAATTAAAAGAAAATATTGATAAGCAAAAAGAACTCGGTAACAAAAAAGCTGGAATCCAAGATGTTTTTAAGAATTATGAAAAGGAAAAATCTAACAAAGATAAAATAGAAAGTCAAGATTATAAGGATTTTAAGAGAAGCATAGATCAAGAAATTGGCTCAATTGATAAAGAAATCGAAAAACTCAAGGGTGAAGCTAATGGTATTAATAATGCTATAAATGGCATTAGCGAAGGCACAAAGAATTTCCAACAAGATAGGGATGATAAACTAAAAGTCAGGGAACAACACGAACAAGCCATAGAATTGCAAAAAAATTATGATGCCGGTAAGATAACAGACTTAAATAAACTTGTTGAGGAAAAAGAAAAAGAAAGACAAAAAGCAAAAAATGCATTAAATATTGAGAAAGAAAATAAAGAAAAGGCAGAAGCTGAGTATCAGGGCATATTAATACAAGAAGAAGAGAGGAAAAATGAAATTGCAAGATTAAAGGCGGCTGCTGAATTTTTGGATAAGAGATTAAAAGACAAAACTGATTCCTTTGTCAAGAAGAATGAAGCATCTTTAAGCGAAGAAAAAGCTTTCTACGAACAAAAATCACAAGCGGCTGAAAAATCCCTAGATTTGATACAAAAAGCTAAAAAAGAGAACGCAGAAGAACTTCAAAATAAAATTTTAGACTACAAAAATGAACAGGCTGCATTCGAACAAAGTGAAAATTTCTTAGAGGTAGCAAAGAATTTCAAAAAATTTATAGAGGATAAAAAGAATTCTAATTACGATCAAAAAGTAAAAGAATTAAAAAATAAAATGAATGAAGCACAAGCTGAACTAGCAAAGAAGGCCGCTATTCTTAATGAGTTAAGCCAAAAAGATGATGCCCTAGCTTTAGAGAAAAATAAGCTTGATAATACAAGTCCTTCAGATATCCAAAAAGCAAAAGAAAAGATTGCTGAAAATAGTGAAGAAATTGAAAAACTAAAAAAAGAAATCAAAGATATAGAAGAATCTAAAGAATTGGCCAAAGTAAAGAATCTTGAAAATAAAATAAAAGATTTAGACAAAAAGATAAGTGATATTAATGACCAAATCCAAAAACTCAAAAATTCTAAGCCTGGAAATCAAAATAAGCATGAAATTCCTAATCTAGAAAAACCAAGCTTAGAAAACCCTATAAAGGAAGAAGAATCTGAAGATGTTTGGAAGGGTCTTTCTGAAATGACTCTTGAAAAAATTGACGAACAAATTCGTCAAAAAAATATTCGTACAGAGTTAAAAATACAGTTAAATAAATATAACAAACTCATGGTTGCTGCCCAAAAATATGTTGAAAAATTCACACTTTCTAGGGATAAGAAGATGGATACGAAGTCTTATGATAAATTGAAGATGGATATAAGGGTGATTAAAAAAATCATAGATATCATAGAGAATCTTATCAAGACAGGAGACCTAAGCGACCAAGAAAGAATAGACTTTGTTAATATTATAAAAGAGCTAAAAATGAATATTGATCTTGTAGAAAAATCTTTAGCTCAATTATAATAAATCCTAAAATTAGGCTAAGGTACTGGTGACTTAAATCCAGTCCTAGCCTTTTTATTTTGGTAAATTTAATTTACTTTCATAAATTATTTACAGGTAAAGACCTTAAAATTAGAGGAAAAGTCTACTTTCGTTGGAGGATTTTGCCTAAAAACTTCGATTGAATTACTATATTAAAAAGATATAGTTACTATAAAGGCAGTAAAGGGGTCGCAATGAGGAAATCTTTTGATAAAAACCGAGATTTACAAGAGAATATCAACTTTTTTATCCTTAATTCCATGGATGATTGGGTGAGGATTATTGATGATTTTGGTCAGGTGACCTTTATTAATGATGCCCTAAAAGAAGCCCTAAAGAAAAGTCCAAAACTTAAAACCTATCTTGATGAAAATATAGACCTAATTATTTCAAACTCTAATACTTTGTCAAAGAGTGCGACTATGATTGAGGAAAAGCTAATAGATGGCAAGTATTATTCGATCAAATCAAGTCCAATTTATCTTGGCGAGACCTTTACAGGCACTATCGAAGTCTACAGGGATATTACAAGTGAGTCTATCCTCAAAATCGACCTTTATAATGCCAATAAGGCCATGCTTGATGATATACGTTTTGTAAGGCGTATCCAGTCTTCAATTCTCCCCAAAAATGGGACCTATGGCAAGCTAAGCCTGTCTGGGATTTATAACCCCGCAGATGATGTTTCTGGCGACCTTTATGACCTAATAAAAATCGATGAAAATAGGATTGCCTTTTATATAGCGGACGTCATGGGCCATGGGGTCAAGGCTTCGATTATGACTATGTTTTTGAAGGTGACTATGAGTGCGATTTTTGATAAGCACCCAGATTTTTCCCCAGGCCAGGTTTTCTTAAATCTTAGGAATAAATTTACTAAATTGCAGATTGATTCTAGCCAGTATTTTACAGCTTGGCTTGGGATTTTCGACTTTAGGGACGATAGCCTGGTATTTTCCAATGCTGGCCACAATTGTCCGCCACTTATCTATTTTAAGGAGAAAAACGAGGCAGAATACCTCCTTGCTAATGGGAGGATGATCTCAAATATAATCGAGCCTGACGAATATATAGAAAAAAGCCTAAACCTATCCTCAGGTGATAAGATATTATTTTTCACAGATGGAGCAATCGAGGCGAAAAACGAAGAGGGTAATGAATTTGGTCTTGAAAGGTTGAGGGAGACTTTCTCCAAGTCACGTGATTTGACCTTTGTTGATGATATAATCACATCCTACAACTGGCAGGCCATGGCAGATGATTTTACCCTTGCCCTATTAGAATATGAAAAGAAGGAAGAAATATGAAACTTAACCAATATATAGACCACACAAATTTGAAGGCTGATGCAAGTATAAAAGATATTAAAAACCTAGTTGATGAAGCTGTCAAGTACGATTTTTATTCTGTTTGCGTAAATTCAGCCAATGTTAAACTTATAAAAGATTACAACAAGGACGTAAGGATAGCCGCAGTCGTAGGTTTCCCTCTAGGTTCCATGGCCAAGGAAGCAAAAGTCTTTGAGGCAAAAAAAGCCATAGAAGACGGAGCTTGTGAAATTGATATGGTAATCAATGTTGGCAGGCTTAAAGACGGTGAATATACCTATGTTGAAGACGAAATCAGAGAGATTAAAGAGGCTATAGGCTCAAATGTCCTAAAGGTAATTATAGAAACTTGCCTTTTGACAGATGACGAAAAAATCAAGGTTTGCCAAATATCTGTAGCCGCTGGAGCTGACTTTGTAAAGACATCGACTGGTTTTTCTACAGGTGGAGCAACTGTTGCAGATGTGAAATTAATGGCAGAAACTGTTGGTAATAAGGCAAAAGTAAAGGCGAGCGGTGGTATCCACACCAGAGAAGAGGCCTTAGCAATGGTTGAAGCAGGTGCATCTAGGATTGGTGCATCAAAGTCAATTGATATTTGTAAGGAGTAAATATGGCCAATGAAGTAATGATGCAATCTTTTGAATGGGACACAGACGGGTCTGGAGATTTTTATAAAAAACTTTCAAGAGATGCTAAAGATTTAAAAAAAGCAGGCATTGACGCCCTTTGGCTCCCACCAGCCTGTAAGGGTGGAGGGGACAATGACGTAGGTTATGGAATCTATGACCTATGGGACTTGGGAGAATTTGACCAAAAAGGCACAATTAGGACCAAGTACGGAACCAAGGAAGAACTTATCAAGGCCATAGCTGACCTCCATGAAGCGGGGATAAAATCTTACGCAGATATAGTCCTAAACCACAAGGGCAATGCTGATTTTAAGGAAAGTTTTAAGGCCGTTATGGTTGATCAAAACAACAGAGAACAAGACGTGTCTGGTGAGATAGAAATCGAAGGCTGGACAGGTTTTGATTTTAAGGGCAGAAATGGCAAATATTCCGACATGATTTGGCACTACTACCATTTCACAGGCATAGACTACGATGCTAAGAGCGAAACTTCTGCCATTTATAGGATTTTGGGAGTTGGCAAGTATTGGGACGAGGACGTTTCCAATGAAAAGGGCAATTTTGATTATCTAATGAATTGCGACATAGACCACAACCACCCTGAAGTCCGCCAAGAGGTTTTTAAATGGGTTGATTGGTTTATTAAGGAAACCAAGGTCGACGGCTTTAGGTACGATGCCCTAAAACACATTTCAGGTGACTTTATTTACGAACTTTCCAAACATATATACGATAATATGGGCGAAAACAAGTTCTATCTATTTGGAGAATTTTGGCAATATAATACAGGCGCTATCGAAAATTACCTCCAAAACTCAGACTATAAGATAGATTTATTTGACGTGCCACTTCATTTTCACATGGCAGAGGCCAGCAAGTCCATGGGCGAATATGACATGAGAAAAATCTTTGACGGCACAGTTGTCAAGGAATTCCCAGCCCAAGCTGTAACCTTTGTCGATAATCACGATTCCCAACCAGGCCAAGCCCTCGATTCTTGGGTAGAAGACTGGTTTAAAGAAATAGCTTACGCTTTGATTTTATTTAGAAAAGACGGTTATCCATGTATCTTTGCGGGCGATTATTACGGCCTTATTGGCCCTGTTAAAAAAGACCCACTCAAAGATATGCTTGATAGGATGATGGCTGTTAGAAAGGCATATAACTACGGAGAAGAGGATGATTATTTCGACCACCCATCTGTAATTGGTTGGGTAAGGAGAGGAGACGAAGACCACAAACCTCTAGCAGTTTTAATTTCTATTAAGGACATGGCGGAAAAACAAATGTTTGTTGGCGAATCTGAAGCTGGAGCAACTTATGTTGACCTTTCTGGAAAAAATGAGGATATTATCATAGATGAAAACGGCAACGGCGTCTTTACAGTAGGACCTGGTCAGGTAACCTACTGGGCAAACAAGGAAAGCCTAGGCCAAAAATGAAATATTACGCAGTAAGAAAGGGCAGAAATCCTGGGATATATACATCCTGGGATTCTTGTCTTAAGGAAGTAAAGGGATTTTCAGGTGCAATCTATAAGTCTTTTAAAACCAAGGACGAGGCAGTCGCTTTTATGGAAGGGGCTGAAAAGAAAATCGAACTTGACGCAGACACCCTTGTCGCCTATGTCGATGGGTCTTTTAACTTGCCAGAAAAAACCTATGGTGCAGGTGTAGTCCTAATCAAGGATGGCGAGGAAGAATATTTCAAAAAAGCCTACACCGACTCCTACTACACCCACAGGAATGTGGCAGGAGAAGTAAAGGCGAGTGAGCTTGCCATAGACCTTGCCATAGAAAAAGCCTATAAAAAAATAATCATCCACCATGACTACCAAGGCATCCAAGCCTGGGCCGAAGGCGATTGGAAGGCCAACAACGACCTCACTCAGTCCTACAAGGCCTTTATAAATGATAGAAAAAAACAAATAGAAATCGCCTTTGTAAAAGTCAAAGGCCACTCAAATGACAAATACAACGACCTAGCCGACAGGCTTGCCAAGGATGCTTGTGGGATAAAATAGCTTACAAAAATTGTAGGGAAACATTTAGCCTTTCTTGTTATACTTATAATAAGGAGGGCTTTTTATGAGGAAATTTTTTAGATTTATTAGAAATCTTATCATACTTGGTCTAATAATTTTAGCGATATTTATTTTTATAAAATCAAATAAGAAGAAAGTTCTGGTGATTGGCACTAGCGAGACAATTGAGTCTACCTATTATGAAATTGCTAATAATTATAATTATGACCTTCAGATATTAACCGCAGTTCAGACAAATGAAGATACATCTAGAGATATTATAAAAAGTGTGGATGGGGTCATATTTGCAGGAGGAGCCGACTTTGACCCAGGCCTTTACGGATCAGATGCCTATGATCTCATAGAAGAGTATTCTACAGCCCAGGATAGGTCTGACCTAAACCTTCTAGGCCTTGCTATAGCAGAAAACAAGCCAATCCTGGGAATCTGTAGGGGTATGCAACTTATAAATATCTATTACGGAGGAAGTCTCTACGAGGACTTACCAAGCCAATTTGGGATTAGTATCTCTCACAGAGAAGGGTCTGATGGTTTTACTTATCATAGGGTAAACTTTAATGAATCTTCTAGGCTCTATCATAAATTGGGCGGGGAAAATTCTAGGGAAGTAAACTCCATGCACCACGAGGGCATAAGAGCTTTGGGAAACGGACTTCTTCCTACAGCCACAAGTGATGATGGCCTAGTTGAAGCCATAGAAAATCCCTACTACGATTCTTATATGATGGGAGTTCAGTGGCACCCAGAATATAGCCGGGGAAAATTTGATGAATTAACAAAAATAATTTTTGATGATTTTAGTAAGGCCTTATAGTAAGTAAATTTTTATATGAGAGTTTTAGGATATTATTAAAAAATCAAATCTTTATGCAAAAGATCTAGTCAGATGACTGGGTCTTTTACTTAATCTATAAAGGATAACTATTGTATAAAAATTAAATTATAGTATGAATGACAACTAATAAAGATTTTTAAAAAACAATAGATTTTTATTTTGTAAAATTAATTTTACATTTGCCTACAATTTAGAAATTAGCTATATAACTATGATGTATGGACTTTACTTTATTTAATCAATGGTATAATATAAGTACATTTACCCTAGTAAAATGGGTGGATATATAAAAATTATTTAAAGATGTTAAATAAATATAAATAATTAATATTATTTATTCGAATAAAGAGGGAGAATATGGATTTACACATGGGGTTAGACGTTGGTTCTACAACAGTAAAGCTAGTTATAACTGACGACTCATTTAATACAATATATTCTGTATATACTCGTCACAAGTCGGATGTGAGGGAGACTGTCAAAAAAGTTCTGGCCGATGCTAGTGAAAAATTCAAGGACGACAGGGTGACTGTGGCTGTAACAGGTTCTGGTGGAATGTTTCTTGCCGACCTAATTGAGACTGACTTTGTCCAAGAAGTTATAGCAGAAACCAGGGCGATCAAGGAATTTATTCCGGAAACTGACGTTTTAATTGAACTTGGGGGTGAGGATTCTAAAATTACATATCTTTCTGGTTCTGTTGAGCAGAGGATGAATTCGATTTGTGCAGGTGGAACAGGCGCTTTTATAGACCAGATGGCTTCACTTCTTGATACTGACGCTCTGGGACTACATGACCTTGCAAAATCCTACCAAAAAATTTACCCAATCGCTTCAAGATGTGGGGTTTTTGCTAAAACTGACATCCAGGCTCTTATGAACCAGGGGGCGACCAGGGAAGATATTGCTATTTCGATCTTCCAGTCAGTTGTCAACCAAACAATTTCAAACCTCGCCTGCGGTAGGCCAATCAAGGGAAATGTCACATTTTTGGGTGGACCCTTGCACTTCCTTCCTGCCTTAAGAGACCGTTTTATAGAGACTCTTGGCGAAGAGTTTAACAAGTTTTATACACCAGAAGATGCCGAAGTTTACGTGGCCAAGGGTGCTGCGATTTTATCAAGCGAAGATGGAAAATTTGTTAAAATTACAGACCTTATAGAAAAATTAGATACTAGGGAAAAAATTGAAATAGAGGCCACAAAGAGACTTGAACCGCTTTTTGAATCTGAAGAAGAATACAAAGAATTCAAAAAAAGACATAAGACTTCTAAGGTAAAATACAGGGATCTTGCGACCTATGAAGGACCAATCTATGTTGGGCTTGACGCAGGATCTACAACTTCAAAGATGGTTTGGCTTTCAAAAGACATGGAAATTCTCCTTGATGATTACAGGATGAATCTGGGTAATCCCCTAGAAGTATGCATAGACATGCTAAAAGATGCTTACCAGAAGAAAAATCCCAAGGCCCACATCGCTTCATCTGGGATTTGTGGCTACGGGGAAGATTTTATAAAAAATGCCCTCCACGTTGATAATGGGGAGGTCGAGACCATTGCCCACTACAGGGCGGCGAGATTTTTTAATCCCGACGTTGACTTTATCCTAGACATTGGTGGCCAGGACATGAAGGCCATGCACATTAGAGACGGAGTCATTGACTCTATCCAGCTAAACGAGGCTTGTTCTTCTGGCTGTGGGTCATTTTTATCAACCTTTGCCGCATCAGTTTCTATGGATGTCAAAGAATTCCAAGCTGAGGCCATCAAGTCTAAAGAGCCAGCAGACCTAGGTTCCCGTTGCACAGTTTTTATGAATTCCAAGGTCAAACAGGCCCAAAAGGAAGGGGCAGAAGTGGCAGATATAGCCGCCGGCCTTTGTTATTCTGTAATTAAAAATGCCATCCAGAAGGTAATTAAAATTAGAGACCCAAAGACCCTTGGCCAAAATATAGTAGTCCAAGGCGGCACTTTCTATGGAGATGCTATCCTCAGGGCCTTTGAGAAATTATCAGAAAGAGATGTAACAAGACCCGAAATTGCAGGGCTTATGGGGGCTATGGGAATGGCTCTTATTGCCAAGGATAGGTCTACAGGCACATCTAAACTTGCTGGTCTTGCTGACCTTGAAGATTTTTCCTACGAGCAAAAATCAGCAAGATGTGGCCGTTGTACCAATAACTGTGCCCTAATAATTAATATTTTCTCAGACGGTAGGAAATACATAACTGGCAACAGATGCGAAAGGGGTGCTGGGGTCAAGCTTGATAAGTCCAAGGATGACCTTAATATGTATAAATTTAAGTACGATCTATTATTTAATAGGGATACACTTGGCGCAAAGGCCAGGTTGGGGAGAGTTGGCATCCCAAGAGTTTTAAACATTTATGAAGACTATCCATTCTGGCATAAATTTTTCACTTCCCTTGGCTTTGACATAGTTTTATCCGACAAGTCATCTAGGGAAATTTACGAAAAGGGCCTAGGTTCGATTTCGTCTGAAACTGCTTGCTATCCAGCCAAACTCGCCCATGGACACATGGAAAACCTAATTGGGAAAAATCCTGATTTGATATTCTATCCAGCAGTTTTTTATGAATACAAACAGTATGATAAGGCCAAAAACCACATGAATTGCCCGGTTGTGTCTGGTTATCCAGATGTAATTGAAAATAATGTTGATGGCCTAAAGGATATAAAATATCTTTTCCCTTATATTTCTTTTGAAAGCCAAGATATTATTAAAAAGAGGATGGTGGAAGTTTTTGATGGTTATGAGTTTGAGGGAAATATTTTATCTAAAAATCATATCGAAAATGCTGTGGAAAAGGCCTGGCAGGCCCAGCAAGACTACCACGATGCAATAAAACTAAAGGGCAAGGAAATAATAGATTTGGTCAATAAAAAAGGTCTAAATGCTATAGTCCTAGCCGGTAGACCTTACCACATTGATCCAGAAATCAACCACGGCATAGGAGACCTAATCGAGTCTATGGATATACCAGTTCTTTCCGAAGATGCAGTCGCCTATAATCTTGATGATTTGAACAAAAAACTCAGGGTCCTTGACCAGTGGTCCTACCACGCAAGGCTTTATAGGGCCAGTGAATATGTGGCAGAAAATAAAAATCTCCAACTTATTCAGCTAAACTCTTTTGGTTGCGGTCTGGATGCGGTGACAACTGACCAAGTTGAAGACATCCTTAAATCAGCTGGCAAAATTTACACCCTTTTAAAGATTGACGAAATTTCAAACCTTGGAGCGGTTAAAATTAGGGTAAGATCCCTCCTTGAGGCCCTAAACCAGAAAAAACTCGAAGGCATAGACTTTGAAGTCCAATCCCTAGATAAGGCCTATGATTTCAAGGATTTCACTAAGGAAATGCGTGAAGAAGGTTATACAATCCTTGCTCCACAAATGGCCAGAGAACATTTTAGGATTATGGAAGGTGCCTTCAAAGATTCTCCTTATAAGATTGAGTTTTTGAATAAAATCGACAAGGACGTTATAAATGAAGGGCTCAAATACGTAAACAACGACTCTTGCTATCCTTCAATTACAGTTGTGGGCCAAATGCTAGAGGCAGTTAATTCTGGTCGCTACGATACAGACAAGATAGCCCTTTTGATGACCCAGACAGGGGGAGCTTGCAGGGCATCTAATTACGTTGGCTATATTAGAAAGGGATTAAAGGATGCAGGCTATCCTAATATTCCAGTAATCGCCCTATCTGCCCAAGGAATTGAAAAGAGCCCAGGCTTTGACCTCCTAAGTTTTAAAAATATTCCGCTGATGAAAAAAATGCTCAGGGCGATTTTATTAGGCGACCTTTTAAATAGGGTGGCCAACGCAACTAGGCCATATGAAATTGAAAAAGATGCCACAAACAGGCTCAAAGAAGCGTGGATAGAAAGACTTACAGAAGAGATAAGGACCATGGACAGGCCAAAATATAGGAAGGCCATCAAGGAAATTGTAAAGGATTTTGATGAGATTCCTGTTTGCTACAAGGAAATTCCAAAAGCAGGTATAGTTGGGGAAATTTTGGTGAAATTCCTCCCAGAAGCCAACAACCACCTCCAAGATGTTCTTGAGGCGGAAGGGGCTGAGGTGATTGTCCCTGACCTTACAGACTTTTTCCTATATTGCTTTAAAAATGCAGAATTAAAAAGAGATTTCTACGGCAAAAGTCCTGTAAATGCGACTCTTGCCCGCATGGGAATTGTCCTTATAGAAAATTTCAGAAAGCCGATCAGAAAGGCCCTCAAGGAAAGTATTCATTTTGACGAGCCTAAATATATTGATGGAATTTCAGATTTGGCAAGCGAAGTCACAAGTCTTGGTAATCAAGCCGGCGAAGGATGGCTTTTAGCTGGCGAAATGGTTGAACTAATCGAGGCGGGTGCACCAAATATTGTCTGCATCCAGCCATTTGGTTGCCTGCCAAACCACATTACCGGCAAGGGTGTTATGAAAAAAATCAGAGAAATCTATCCAGAGGCAAACATCGTAGCAATCGACTACGACCCAGGTGCCAGCGAGGTAAACCAGGTAAATAGGGTCAAGCTCATGATGGCAGCAGCCAGGGAAAAGATAAGGGAAAATTAAAAAGCTGGTCTTAGGACCAGTTTTTTTGTAAGAAACTATGAAATTTCAATCTTACTTCCGGCTGGGAAAATCAAACGATTTTGAAAGAATTTCTCTCTTATGGTTGAATATTTTTCAATAAAATTTGATAAAAAACTAGTTTTCTGTGGAGAAAAAAGGTGTATAATACTTTAGAAGTTTAATACGAAATTATGAAAGAAGGCACTATGACAAAAGCTTACGATCAATTTATAAATCTACAAAAGAAATTAAAGGAAGTATCAGACCTAGCAGGTTTTTCTGAATCTTTTTACAATATTATAAAAGAACCTGAAAGGATAATCGAGGCAAATATTCCAGTTAAAATGGATGATGGCACTACCAAGACCTTTAGGGCCTTCAGGTCTGCCCATTCATCAGCCCTTGGTCCATCAAAGGGCGGAGTCCGTTTTGACGAATCTGTGACCTACGAAGAAGTCAAAGTCTTATCAACCCTCATGAGCCTAAAGGTAGCCCTCCTTGGTCTTCCTCTTGGAGGTGGCAAGGGTGGAATAGTAGTTGACCCTAAAAAGCTTTCAGAAAGGGAACTTGAAGGTCTTTCTCGTGGCTTTGTAAGGGCAATAAACAACTACATTGGACCAAGAATCGACGTTCCCGCTCCAGATGTAAATACTAATGCGAAGATTATGGGATATTTCACAGATGAATACATCGCCCTAAATGGTGGCCGTCATGATATTGCAACCTTCACTGGTAAGTCAGTAGATATGGGAGGCTCACTTGGAAGAGCAGAAGCTACTGGTTTTGGTGTATATCTAACAATCAAAAAATATTACGAAAAAATTGGCAAGAGCCTTGAAGGAGCAACATTTGCATTACAAGGTTTTGGAAATGTTGGTTCTTTTGCGGCAAAATATCTAGTAGAAGACGGGGCCAAATTAATTGCCCTAAACTCCAAAGACAAAAATGCTGAATCCGGCTCATCTGCTGTTTTCGATGCAAATGGTCTTGATCCAGAAACTCTTGAAAAGGCAAGAGAAACTACTGGCTCTGCCCTAAATATTGATGCAAAGAAAATTTCTAATGAAGAATTTTTCGCCTTAGACTGCGATATATTAATTCCAGCTGCTATGGAAAATGTTATTGATGAAACAAACGCAGAAAATGTAAAGGCAAGGCTAGTTGTAGAAGCAGCAAACGGTCCTGTGACCGAAGCTGGAGAAGCGATTTTAAATGAGAAAAATATTTCGTTAATTCCAGACATACTCGCAAATTCTGGTGGGGTCCTAGTAAGCCACTATGAATGGATTCAAAATATTACAGGATCCTATTGGGACGAAGAGGAAGTAAGGAATAAACAAGAAAAAGATATGACAAAAGCAATCGAAGAAGTATTTGAAACTGCAGATAAGTACAAGGTAAATTACAGAAAAGCAGCCTTCATCCTAAGCCTTTCAAGAATAGAAAAAGCCTTAAAATTAAGGGGCAGAATTTAATGCAAATACGTCCTCTGCAAAGACCTGACTTGGCAAAAGTTAGGCCTTTGTTAGACCTGGCTATAAGTGATAAGACTCATTTTTCCTATCCTCGTTTTTACAAAATAAATGACATTTTTAGGGAGCTAGAATATTCAATAGAATTTATGGCGACAGAAAGTCTAGTTATTGAGGAAAATGGCAATCTAGAAGGCCTTGCAACTTATTTTTGGGATGAAGATGAAAAATATATTCAAACAACCCTTATTGTTATTAAAAATAAGGATATAAAAGTATTTGAAGATCTTATTTCTCAAATAAAAAAAGACTTTAAGGATTACAGCCTAAATGTCGGCCTATCCCACACTTGCTGGCTAAATGAAGAAGAAGATTTCAAAGATAAGGCCCAACTTATCGAGCATTCACACGTTTTAGAAGCAAAAAACTTAAGAGAAAGGCTAGGGGATACAGCAGGCATAAGAATCTTAAGCAAAGAAGATTTCCTACAATATGAGGCTTTCCACGACAAATTTTCTGGAAATATGTATTATAACAGCAAAAATCTTTTGAGAGACTTTGATAGGTTTAGGGTTTTTGTAAAAGAAAATCAAGGAGAGATTGTGGCAAGTCTCCTTGTAAAAGTCTACGGAGAAAATCCTTGTAAGGGAGAAATCTTCGGACTTTTTATAGATGAAAATGAAGAGAAATTTGTGATTTGCAATGAACTTTTAAATGCCATGGTAAATTCGCTTATTGATGAATTTGGAAAAATTTCTACCATAAAATACTTTGTAGAAGTTGATAAAAAAATAGAGCTGGAAAGAGCTCTTGCCAATGGTTTTGAAAAACTTGACACCTATCTATATTATAAATTATAAATAAAAAATCCTCCAAGTCGGAGGATTTTTTTATAACAAATTCATTATTAGACCAATTATAACAGGAATTACAATGGCAGGTAGGGAATTTACTAGCTTGAATTTTACAAGATCTAGCATGGAAAGGCCCACAGCTATAATTGTAATTCCGCCAACTCCAGAAATATTTGCCAAAATTTCTGGGGTGAGGATTGGCGCTAGGAAGCTTGAAAGAAGAACGATGAGGCCTTCGTAGAGGAAGATTACCCCAGCCGAGCAGGCAACACCGATTCCAAGTGTGGTTGATAAAAAGATTGATGAAAGGCTGTCGATTATGGCCTTTGTGTATAAAATTGAATTGTCTCCCTTGACACCAGCTTCGATAGCGCCTAGGATTCCCAAAGATCCCACGCAGAAAATAAGGGTGCCTGAAACAAAACCTGTCGCAAAATCATTATCTTCGTTTTTTATAAATTTATCCTTGAGGGTATTGGCAAAATTATTGAGTTTTCCTTCCAGATCAAAATACTCTCCAATAATAACCCCCAAAATTATTGAAATAAGAACAATTATCACATCGCCTTTGAGGGCAGATTCTATGCCCAAAACCATAATGGTAAGGGGCAAAAATTTCATAATTGCATCCTTATAACAAGGTTCTATGTAGTTTGCAAGTTTAAGTCCGATTATACCCGTGATAAAAACCGCAAGAGCATTCACGCCAACACCTAGCATAAGCATCTCCTAAAATATATTCTTACATACATTATATAGGAAAATCCCAAAAATGCATAGATAATGTAATTTTTTCTATTTATTCATATTTTATTCAAAATATCTCCTAATAAATTCTAATTGAATATTAAAATCAAGCTCTTATCTCCTTATCTAATGAATTTTCATAAAAATTTCTAAAAACTTATGAAAAAATTTTTTTGAAAGAATAATTGACAAATAAAGTTGTCAATTATATAATGATGACAAGAATAGTTGTCAATTATTTGAGAAAGGAGGGCGGATGGAACTAAGAAATAATTTGGCGGACTTTAGAAAAAAGAGTGGCTTAAATCAAGCAGACCTTGGAAAACTCGTCGGAGTCAGCCGTCAAACCATAAGCCTAATAGAAAGAGGAGATTATAACCCATCTGTGACCGTGGCCCTAACAATATCCAAAGTTCTAGGTGTGGATATTAATGAGATTTTTAGCTTGGAGGATAGTGATGAAAAATAATAAGAAAACATTCCTAACTAATGTACTTTATATGGCTGGATTTGGATTGCTAGTTGGTTTTGGATCTAGTTTTATTTTTAATAAACTAAATGTAGGTGGACTTGTAGAAGGTCTTAATAGATTTTTAAGCCAAAATATCTTATTTTTGACTATAGGACTTTGTAGTATATTCGCCCTTTTTGGCCTATATTTTTATATAAAAGCCAAAAAAGAAGTTGAAAAAGGTCTTAGGGAAGATGGTTTTATTGAAACAAAGTATATAGATTATGCAAATGCAATGAGAGATGCGGGTTTATTTACTCTTTTGTCTCTTATTATAATTATTTATAATGAGATGAAAAAAAGTTCTGATCCCTTAAAAAACACTTTAATTATACTTGTAATTATATTTGTATTTACAACTATAAATTTAATTTTAACTTATCTAACTTATAAACTTGTCAGAAAAATCGAACCAGAAAGAAAGACAGATGTCTTTGACTTCTTTTTTGAAAGCAAGTTTATGGCCGAATCTGACGAGAGAGATAAGGTCAAATACTACAAAAAAGGCTACTTGGCCTTTAAAAGAATGCTTATTTGCCAATTTGTGATAATAATAATTCTATTTTGCTCAGCCCTCTACGAAAACATAAGCCCAGTGATAGCTCTAATTGTCCTCGTACCTTGTTTGGTAGGGGTTTTAACAAACGGATTTGCAGGAGAGAAAAATGATTGAAATAAAAAACTTATCTAAAAATTTTGCTGACCTAAGGGCTCTTGATAATGTGAGCTTTGAGGTTGAAAAAGGTGAACTTTTCGGAGTCATCGGTCAAAACGGAGCGGGCAAATCTACCCTTTTTCGTTCCATGATGAATTTCTACGATCACTTTGATGGAGAAATTCTTTACGAAGGAAAGCCAATGGCAAATATTCCTCTAGAAAAAATTGGCTTTCTCCCTGAAGAACGCTCGCTTTCACCAAAGAAAACCATTAGAGAAGAGGTGAAATTCTTCGCTAGGCTCAACCAAATGTCAAATCTAGATGAAAAGACCTTACAAGCCTACTTTGACCGTTTTGAAATCAAGGGGACTTTAGATGATAAAATAAAATCCCTTTCTAAGGGCAATCAACAGAAGGTCCAGCTTTTAGCAAGCCTAATCTATAAGCCGGAATTTCTAATATTAGACGAACCTTTTTCGGGTCTTGACCCTTATAATGCTAATTTATTGATGGGAATAATTAAGGAAATTAATGAAGAAGGCACAACTATAATTTTCTCTTCCCACAACATGGAAAATGTCGAATATCTTTGCGATAGGCTCATCATGTTAAAAAACGGAAAAATTGTCTTAAAGGGTTCTCCAGACGAGATTAGGAATTCTTATGAAAAAGACCTTGTAAAAGTCAGGACAGAAGCGAATTTATCAGAGATTTTCCGAGAGTATGACCTAAAAAGAGAGGGGAGTCTTTGGACTATCAGATTAGAAAATGAAGCAGACGGCAGGGAAATTTTTGCTAGATTGTCAGAAAAACTCGGCTACCTTGAAATGTTTAGCCAGGAGCCACCAAGCCTAAATGAAATCTTTGCAAGAAAGGTGGAAGAAGATGAATAGAAAATTAATAGTCGCTCTAGACTCCTTCAAAAAACAAATGAAATCTGTTGCCTTTTGGGCCATGGTATTTATCCCTATCCTTGTCATGCTAGTGCCTGTAGGAATTAATTATTTCCTTGCAAAGTCAGATCAGGCCAAACTTGGTAGTGACGGCAATAAATACCAAATAGTAGCAGATGAAAATATTAGTCCTTTCTTTAAGGGGATGGAAAGTGAATATAAACTAGTTTCAAAAGATACGGCGGAGAAGTCCTTAAAAGCAGAAAAAATCGAGTCTTATGGAGAAATTTCTGAAGAAAATGGCCAAGTTGTCCTAGTGATTAAGACTAAAACCATGGACGCTAAGGCAATTTCAAAATTGCCCCTAGTCGCAAATGAGATTCAAAATGCTCTTAATATCAAAAATGCAGACTTAAATGAAAAGCAAGTTGGGATTTTTGCGACTAAGGCAGATATAAAAATCAACCAAATTGATAAGGGCAAGAGCCTTATGGTCTACGCTTCCTATTTCATCCTTTTGATGTTCATGTACTTTATGCTAATCATGTACTCAAATGTCTTGGTTGTTGACATAGCCACAGAAAAAGGCTCAAAGATGATTGAATTTATCTTTTCGTCAGTATCTGCTAAGGATTACTTTGCAGGGAAGATTTTGGGCAATTTATTAGCCATCATAGTCCATTCGATAATCTATATAATTTTGGGAATAATTTCCTATTTCGTGGCAAAATCCAAGGGCCTTTTGGACATGATAAATATAAACATTAGCCTTGACCAAAGAAGTCTTATAGTAATTGGAGAGATATTTGTATTTATAATTCTTTCCCTTTTGGCCTATATGATAATAGCAGCTATGCTAGGCTCTCTTGCCAGCAAACAAGAAGATGCGTCAAAAGTCGCCAGTCCTTTGATGATTACAATCGTAGGAGCCTTTATGGTAGCAATGATTTTTATGAACCGTCCTGTAAATCTATTTGTGAAAATTGCATCCTATCTTCCATATATTTCCGTATTTTTTATGCCTTTGAGGTTGATAAAGGGAAATGCAGGAATAATGGACGGAGGGATTTCTATTATGATTTTAATAGGAAGTCTTTATATTTCATACATTCTCGCATCTAAGGTTTATAAAAAACACATCTTAAATTATCAAGCATCTTCATTTTTCGCTAGGAAAAAGAAAACAAAATAAAAATCAAAGGAGCCTAGGCTCCTTTTTTGTAAAAATATTTTTCTGAGCCTTGCGATTATTTTAGTGTTTTAATAAATAAGAACTAGGCTCTTTATGTTGATTTTTAACCTCATTTACTAGATAATAATTATTAAGGAAGTTAATATTATAATCCTTAAATTTAGTAAATATTTTTTATAAATATTTTCAAAAAATAAGGATTTGCTTTTAAGAAATGGAGAAAAATATGCTAGGAAATGACCTACTTATTGCGACAAGTTTTATTCTCGCAGTCATATCTTTGATATGTCTCTTATTTACCCAAAAAAAGCTAATTTTTGCGGGACTTTCTGTGATTTTATTTGCCTATTTTTACCTGGCCAACGCCAAGTATAATATAGCTGACAATGTCACAGTCATCACCTTCATTGTGGGTATATCCCTTCTTAGCCTTGAGCTTTTTATTCCTAGCTTTGGAATAATCGGTGTGGCGGGTCTTGCCCTTACGACTTATTCGGTAATGGATTCATTCACAGATCCCCAAACTGGATTTTTTGTAATTATCGCCACAGGCCTTGCTGTTGTCATAACTATGACAGTTTTTGTAAAGCTTGGCTTTAGGGCAAATTTGTTTGATTCCTATGTCCTAAATGTGAAGGAGAAAAACAAAATTAAAACCTATAAGACTAAGGATTTGAGTAAGCTTATAGGCAGTGTTGGAATTAGCAAGACAATCCTTAGGCCTTCGGGCAGGATTGAAATTGACGGAGAAATTTATGACGCTATGGCCAGAGCAGAATTTATCGAAAAATCTAGGGTAATTTCTGTTATAGATGTTAAAGATGGCCACATTATAGTAAAGGAGATGTAATGGAATTTATAATTATGGGACTAATTTTTGTATTAGTCATAGTATTTTTTACAATGGTACCAGTTGGACTTTGGATTACAGCGAGATTTTCAGGAGTTAAAATCTCCATGGCAAGCCTTGTGGCAATGAGATTTAGGAGATTATCTCCATCAAAAATTGTAAACGCCATGATCAAATCCCACCAAGCAGGTATCCACATAGAAACAAATGACCTTGAAAGCCACTACCTTGCAGGTGGTAATATCAACCAAGTAGTTGACGCACTTATAGCAGCAGAAAGGGCAAAAATTGACCTTTCTTTTGAAGAAGCCGCAGCCATTGACCTTGCTGGTCGTAATGTATTTGAGGCTGTCCAAGTTTCTGTAACACCAAAGGTGATTAACACCCCAGTCATAGCTGCAGTTGCCAAAAATGGTATAGAAGTAAAGGTAATTGCCAAAGTCACTGTTAGGGCCAATATCGAAAGACTTGTCGGTGGTGCAGGCGAAGAGACAATCATAGCCAGAGTTGGCGAGGGTATTGTAACTACAGTTGGTTCTTCAGAAACCCACGCAGAAGTACTAGAAAATCCAGATAATATTTCTCAAACTGTATTAAACAAGGGACTTGACTCAGGTACAGCCTTTGAGATTTTATCAATCGATATAGCAGATGTGGACGTTGGAAGAAACGTAGGAGCTGAGCTTCAAAGAGACCAGGCAGAGGCTGATAAGAATATAGCCCAAGCCAAGGCCGAAGAAAGACGTGCCCAAGCGATCGCCCTTGAACAAGAAAACAGGGCCAAGGTTGTGGAAGCAGAAAGTGAGATTCCACTTGCCATTGCCCAAGCCTTCAAAGAAGGAAATCTTGGAGTTATGGATTATTACAACCTACAAAACATAAAAGCCGACACAAAAATGCGCCAGTCAATCTCAAACGATGAGGCTGACTTAGATGTCAAATAAGAATAAATCTTTTTTATCATTTCTAGACGACTTGGTTGAAGAAATCAAGACGGAAAGTGAAATGGGAGATTTTTACAAAAAAATTGACACCAGTCCTCTTAAGGCAAAAAAATCTGCAAGAAAGAACCCATCCATAATAGGCTACCTAAATGATCTGGTAGAAAATATGGACAGGAACTTCGGCGAAATTTCTGAACCACAAAAGCCAGACCTTGAAGCCCAAAGAAGGCTCAAGGCGGATTTAAGAACAAAACATGCAGATAAATTCAAAAAGTCCACTTCCCTAGGAAATGAGATTGACATCTTAGCCAAAGAAAGCCTGGAAGCAATCCGATCTAATGATGGAAAGAACGGCTCTATCAAGGCTAAGACTGAGGAAGGGGACAATCAGGCCTTAATGAGGCTAAGAGACGCTGAGCAAAAAGAAAAAACAGACAAAATTAGGGAAAAAATGGCGAAAGATAAAAATAGAAAAAGGCTTAAGGATGCCATTATCATGGCAGAAATCCTTGGTCCGCCAGTTTCCAAAAGACGCTAGGAGTTAAATATTAAAGAATTTTTAGAAATAGAAGCGCCAGAGAGAATTATTTCTCTCTTTGGCAATTTTGATTCAAATAGAAAATATATCGAAGACAGGTTTGATGTCAAACTCAAGCTTAAGGACAATAGGCTAGAGATAAATGGCGATGAGGGCCATGTTGACCTTGCTAAAAAGCTAATTATCCAGCTGTTATCCGAGCTTAAGAGAGATGACAAACTTGATTTTCAAAGACTAAAATACGATGCAGATATGCTAGAAAGGGAAAACAAGGATGTAATAAAAGCCATCCTTGACCAAGTAATCGTCACAACAGCCGCAGGCAAGCCAATCAAGCCAAAGACCTTGGGACAAAAAACCTATATAGAAAAGATTTTGGCAAATGATGTGGTTTTTGGAATTGGACCTGCAGGTACTGGTAAGACCTATCTTGCTGTAGCCATGGCTGTCCGTGCCTTCAAAAACAACGAAGTAAACAGGATTATCCTCACCCGTCCGGCTGTAGAAGCAGGCGAGAGCCTAGGATTTTTGCCGGGAGATTTGCAAGATAAGGTAGACCCATACTTAAGACCTCTTTACGATGGGCTTTTTGAAATTTTAGGTTTTGAAACCTACCAGGCCCTAGTTGAAAAGGGCATTATAGAAGTTGCTCCCCTTGCCTATATGAGGGGTAGGACTCTTGATAATTCCTTTGTAATTCTTGATGAGGCCCAAAACACAACTTATGAACAGATGAAGATGTTCTTAACCCGTTTGGGCTATGGCTCAAAGGCTATAATTACAGGAGATAAGACCCAGGTCGACTTGCCACGCGGCAGAAAATCGGGCCTTGTTTCGGCTGCTCAGATTTTAAAAAATGTCCCAGGCATTGAATTTATAAACTTTAGCTCAATTGACGTTGTTCGTCATCCACTTGTCCAAAGGATAATCGATGCTTACGAAAAGAACGATTTGAGATTAGAAGAAGAAAAAAAGAGGAAAGAAAATGAATCTTCTGATAGCCAATGACACAAATGAAGATTTGGACCTTGACCTTATAAGGAAAAAGGCAGAAAAAACCATAACTGAAGTCCTTAGGGTGGAAAATATAAGCGAAAATGCTGAAGTTTCCCTTTCTATTGTTGATAGGCAAACAATTCATAAGCTCAACAAGGACTACAGAAATGTGGACAGGGAAACAGACGTTTTATCTTTCCCCTTGGATGAAGAAGGTTTTGATATGGAGGGAAATCCTCTAATCCTTCTTGGAGATATAGTCATTTGCCTAGATGTGGCGGAGGGTCAAGCGGCAGATTTTGGCCATTCTCTAGAAAGGGAAATCATGTATCTCATTTGTCATTCAACCCTCCACCTACTTGGCTATGACCACATAGAAGAAGACGACAAAAAGGTCATGAGATCAAAAGAAAAAGAGGTTATGAAAAACCTAGGAGTTTTTAAATAATCAATGGATAAAAACTATGACGACCTTAAAGAAAATTTAAAAAAGGAAATCCTCGAGGAACTCCAAAAGAAAGATGGAGAGGACTTTGAGCCCTTAAAATTAACCCACGGCCAAAAATTCCTCAAGGGCTTTGACTATGCCTATGAGGGTTTGGTTTATGCCATAAACCACGAAAAAAATATGAAATTTCATATTTTGGCATCAATCCTAGTCCTAATTGCATCTTTGTTTTTCAACCTTTCCAGGGTTGAAATGATGTTTTTGGTATTTTCAATTGCCTTTGTAGTGGCTCTCGAGCTTTTAAACACAGCCATAGAAGAGATTGTAGACTTGGCAAGTGGGGGTAAGTTCTCAAAACTCGCCAAGGCTGGCAAGGACGTATCTGCAGCTGCAACCTTTATTGCAGCCCTAAATGCAGTTTTTGTTGGCTATTTGATATTTTTTGACAAATTTTTAAATTTTTACGATTCAGTTATCCTAAAAATTGCCAGACGACCTTCACACTTAGCCTTAATTACCATTTCCTTGGTAATAATCTTAACAATTTTTCTTAAGGGAGTTTTCTATGAAGGCCGTGGCACAGCCTTTAAGGGCGGTTTTGTTTCAGGCCACACTTCAGTTGCCTTTTGCCTATCGACCATAGGCATTTTGCTAGTAAATGAACCCTTGGTGAGACTATTATTAGTAGCCCTTGCCATCATAGTTGCAGAATCCAGGTACGAAGCCGACATCCATTCGGCCAGAGAAATTATTAGAGGAGCCATCCTTGGGACCTCCATGGCCATGGCTATATTTGGGATATTTTCATGACAGAGATAAAAGGTTTGATAAAAAAAGCCATAGAGATTAAAAAAAGGGCCTATGCCCCTTATTCGAACTTCCACGTTGCTTGTGTCGTAATGACAAAATCTGGAAGGGTCTTTGAGGGTGTAAATATAGAAAATGCGGCCTATTCTCCAAGTCTTTGTGCTGAAAGAAATGCTCTTTCTACAGCCATTACAGAGGGGGAAAGAGATTTTGACTACATAGTAATAACAGGCGATTCCGACTATACCTATCCTTGTGGAGTTTGCAGGCAATTTATAAGAGAGTTTGCGGATTGCGACACAAAGATAATTGTAGCCAGGGACCCTGAAAATTACAAAACTTATAGGATTGACGAACTCTTGCCAGAAAGTTTTAGCAAAAAGGATTTAGAATGAAATCAGGATTTATATCGGTAGTTGGCAGGGCTAATGTTGGAAAATCAACTCTTATGGAAAAGATTTTAAAAGAGAAAATTTCCATCATTTCAAACAAGCCCCAAACCACCAGAGATAAGATAAATATAATATACAACGACGAGGACAGCCAGCTTATTTTTATAGATACGCCTGGCATCCAAAAGCCAAGAAATGTCCTCCAAGAAAGGCTCTTAAGCTTTTCTAAGGATTCCCTAAACGAGTCAGACCTAGTAACCTACGTGGTTGACGAGTCTAAGGAAATTGGCAAACTTGACCAGATGATAATTGACGAACTAAGAAATGTTAGAGTTCCGATAATCTTACTTATAAATAAGATTGATCTTCTAAATGAAGAGGAAATCGAAGAAATCGAAGAACTCTACGATCAAGTCGGACTTTTTGATAAAATTATCCCTATTTCTGCTCTTGATGATACCAATGTCAATGCCTACATAGAAGGGGTAAAATCCTACCTAGAAGAGGGACCAGCCTACTATGACAGGGATATGATTACAGACAAGACCGAGAGGTTTGTAGTCTCAGAAATAATCAGGGAAAAGGCTCTAAGACTCTTGTCAGAAGAAGTTCCCCATGGCCTTGCAGTGAGAATTGACGATTTCAAAGAAAGAGAAGATAAGGATTTAATCGACATCAGGGCGACAATCATTGTTGAGAAAAATTCCCACAAGCAAATTGTAATTGGTAAAAATGGCCAAATGATAAAACAAATCGGCATCGACGCTAGACGTGAGATAGAAGATTTCCTAGCTTCTAGGGTCAATCTTCAGCTATGGGTCAAGGTCGAAAAAGATTGGCGCAAGAAGGAAAAGTTGGTGGATAGGTTTGGCTACGGCAGACCTTAAGGACATAAGGGGTATAGTCCTCAGGGAATTTAAATACAAAGAATCTTCCAAAATTATCGAAGTTTTCACAAAAGACATGGGAAAAATTTCCATAAATTGCCAGGGGGTTTTAAAGAAAAATTCTAAAAACCTCGCTCTTACAAACAGGTTTATCCTAGCATCCTTTGACCTATATAGGTCCGGCAAGGATTTTTATGGTTTGAGGGAGGGTCTTGTTTTAAATCCCTACTACAAATCAAACAAAAACTTTGATATAATACTATATAAGTCAGCGATTTGCGACCTTTTATTAAGGACTATCGACCATATCCAAGTAGACACAGTTTTTACCCTCCTTACAAATAGTTTTGATGCCTTTGAGAAGGCCCGTAAAAACTATGTAAATATATTTTTGGGATTTTTTCTCAAATATATTTCCTTTTCAGGTTTTAAACCAAACTTTAAAACTTGTGGGATTTGCGGTAAAAATATAAGGGGCAAATATTTGTATTTTTCCCCATCAGAATCATCAGTTATTTGTGATGAGTGTAAAGACCAAGTCTTTGACAAGGTCTTTATGACCTATGAAGAATTTGTATATTTTAACAAACTTTTATATACCAGATCAGAAGACCTTGAAGATATAAATTTGGTAGAATCTTATCCGAAAATCGGCAAAATAATAATAGACTATTGCCTAGAGAACCTAGATTTAGGGACCTATCCGTCCTTGGAATGGGTCAAAAAGGCACTCGAAAGGAATGTAAATGTACTTTGAAGATTTAATACTAAAACTAGAGGAGTATTGGAAAGAACAGGGATGTTCAGTCATGATTCCATACGACATCGAAAAGGGTGCAGGAACAATGAACCCTCACACATTTTTAAGGGCCCTAGGTCCTGAACCATGGAAGGTTTGCTATGTTGAGCCATCCAGAAGACCTGCAGATGGCAGATATGGAGAAAACCCAAACAGGCTTTACCAACACCACCAGATGCAAATTTTATTAAAACCAACCCCATCTAATATCCAAGACTTATATTTAAAATGCCTTGAAGCTATCGGCATAGATTCAAAAAAACACGATATTAGGTTTGTTGAAGACAACTGGGAAAGCCCTACCCTAGGCGCTTGGGGACTTGGTTGGGAAGTATGGCTTGACGGGATGGAAATCACCCAATTTACATATTTCCAACAAGTAGGCGGTATAAACTGCGCTTTGGAAAGTGGAGAGATAACCATCGGTCTTGAAAGAATTTGTATGTACCTCCAAGATGTGGACAATGTCTATGACATCAAATGGTCAGAAAACCTAACTTACGGTGATGTTTTCAAACTTCCAGAATATGAAAATTCAAAATATTCTTTCGAGGACGCAGACAACGAAACCCTAGAAACCCTATTTAATATTTACGAAAAAGAAGCGACAAGGCTAATCGAACTAGGCTTAATTTATCCAGCCTACGATAATGTTTTAAAAACCAGCCATACCTTTAACACCCTCGATGCCAAAGGTGCGATTTCTGTTTCAGAAAGAAACCACTATATCAAGAGAGTTAGAGATATATCAAGTCTTGTTGCCCAAAAATACATCGAAAAAAGAGAAGAACTTGGCTTCCCTCTCTTAAGAAAGGAAAAGCATGCATAATTATCTATTAGAAATTGGTGTGGAAGAAATACCTTCAGACTATGTCAAATCCACCAAGGCCCAACTAAGGGAAAAGTTTGAAAAACTTTTATCTGAAAATAAATTATCCTATGAAGAAATCGAAATCGAATCTACACCAAGAAGATTTATGGTTCTTCTAAAAAATGTAGCAGAAAAAGCCCAAGCAGAAGTCGTTTCTGTGAGAGGACCAAGTGTAAAAATCGCCTATGATGTAGACGGTAACCCATCTAAAGCTTTATTAGGATTTTTAAAAGGCCAAAAGGCGGGTCTTGAAGATGTGATTATCAAAGAACAAAAAGGCGAAGACTATATCTTTGTAGAAAAAAAGGAAGAATCTAAATCCCTAGAAGACCTCCTAAAAGAAAATGTCTATGAACTAGTAAAGTCAATTTCCTTCCCAAGGTCAATGAGATGGGGCGGAAAATCAATCAGATGGGCCAGACCAATTAGGTGGTTTGTTTCCTTACTTGATGATAAAATCTTATCTTTTGATGCAGAAGGCATTGAAGTCGGCAATATCACAAAAGGCCACAGGACCCTAGGTTCTGATAAGATTCTTATAGAAAAAATCTCAGATTACGAAGGAAAATTAAAGGAAAACTACGTCATCCTAAGGGGCAAAGATAGGAGAGATATAATCCTTAAGGGCCTAAATTCCCTATCAAGTCAGGTTGGCGGAGAATATATGAAAGATGAAGACCTCCTAGATGAGGTAGTAAATATAGTTGAATATCCAACAGTCCTAGTTGGCGAAATTGATCACTCCTACCTAGAACTTCCTAGGGAAGTAATCACAACTCCAATGAAGGACCACCAAAGGTATTTTCCTATCCTTGACGATAAGAAAAAGCTCCTCCCATATTTCTGCATAGTTAGAAATGGGGATGATTATGAAAGTCAAAATGTAATTGAAGGCAACAAGAAAGTTTTAGTTGCAAGGCTAGAAGATGCGAAATTCTTCTATAACCTAGATATTGAAAATAAGATTGAATCCTATGTAAAAGATCTTGATAGTCTTGTATTTTTCGAAGGACTTGGCAATATGGGCCAAAAAACTAAGAGGCTTGTAGACCTTGTAGGCCGCTACCAAAAAGAATTAAACCTAGGTGACGATATAGCAGAAGATGCAAAAAGAGCAGCCTACCTTTCAAAGGCAGACCTTGTTACAAGGATGGTAGTAGAGTTTACTGAACTTCAGGGAACTATGGGTGCAATCTATGCCCTAAAATCTGGTGAAAACCAAAGAGTTGCCACAGCCATCAAGGAACAATACCTACCAAAGAACCAAAACTCAGAGATTCCAAAATCTATAGCAGGAATCCTCCTTGCCATAGCAGATAAGATGGACTCCATAGTTGGTCTTTACGCCATAGAAAATTACGTCACAGGAAGCCGTGACCCATTCGGTCTAAGAAGGGCAGCCCTAGGTATAATCAACATTATCCTAGAAAATGGCATTGATGTAGACATCAAAAAACTAATAGCAGAGGCCCTCTTAGTTTACACAGAAACCAACGCCCTAGCCTTTGACTATGACAAAACAATGGACGAAACCCTAACCTTCATCAAAGATAGGCTCAAAAACAAGCTTCTAGATGATGGATATAGGTATGATATAGTAAACTCAGTAATAAACACAGATTTTACAAATATTTTAAAAATGAACGAAAAAGTTAAGGCTGTAAGTGAATTTATAGGAGAAAATGACGATTCACTTTCTTACCTAATTAGGATAAATAATCTCGCAAAAGATAGCGAAGTGACAGAAATAAGACAAGACCTTCTTGAAACAGACCTTGAAAGAAAGTTCTTTGAGGAAATTTCAAGTCTTAAAGACCTAGGACTTGCTAGCAGCCTTGACTACAAAAAAGAGCTAGAAAGTATCCAAAAAACTAACCTTGTAGGCAATGACTACCTAGACAATACAATGATTAACGTAGACAATGAGGAAGTTAAAAACAACAGACTAGCCATGCTAAATTCCCTAAAAAGGAGAATGGATTTAGTATTTGATATTTCTGAAATAGTAAGATAGGAGAAATTGATGGACGATTGTTTGACGGTTGTAATTATAAGTGATTCGACAGGAGAAACTGCAATCAATTATATGAAATCTGTTACTAGCCAATTTCCAGACCTAGAAACAAAGATAATAAGAAAACCAGATATAAAAACCAAAGCTGAAATCGACCAAATTATGGACGAACTAGATAAGGATTCTGTGATTGTAATAACAGTCGCTAATAAGGACCTAGCCCTCCATGTCAGAGAGAAGGCCAAAGAAAAAGACCTAACTGTGCTCGATATTCTTTCCTATGGAATCAACAAGTTCGAAAAATTAACTGGCAAAAAAGCCATTAGAGAAGCTGGCCTTACAAGGACCCTTTCTAGTGGATATTTCAAGATGATTGATGCCATTGAATTTGCCATCAAATACGATGACGGCAAGGATCCGAGGGGATTTTTGGAATCGGATATTGTCCTTGTAGGCGTATCTAGAACATCAAAGACACCTACAACCATGATACTTGCCACCAAAAATTTCAAGGTAGCAAACCTACCCCTAGTTCCAGAATCCAAGCTACCTCAAGAACTCTTTGAGGTTGATCCCGACAGGGTAATTGGCCTTGTAATTGACCCTGATAAACTATCCAACATCAGGGCTGAGAGGACCAAAACCATGGGCATTGTTGGAGAAAGCAAGTATTTTGACAAGGAGAGAATCAGGGAAGAACTCGCCTATGCCAAGGAAGTCTTCAAAGACCTTGACTGCAAGGTAATTGATGTAACAGAAAATACAATCGAGCAGACAGCGACAGAAATTGTCGAATATTACTTCGAAAAATTCCCAGAAGAAAGGGAAGAAAAGAGCTAAGACAAGGAAAGGAAAATATGGCAAAAGAAAAAATCCTAGTATTAAATTTTGGCGGTCAAACCGACCAATTAATCGTAAGACGTGTCAGGGAAATGGGTGTATTTGCGGAAATCCATGACTGTGACACCGACCTAAATGACCTTGACCTAAATAATCTTGCAGGCATCATCCTAACAGGCGGTCCTCAATCTGTAAATAACGACGACAGCCTAAGGACAGATGAGAAAATCTTTGACCTAGGCGTACCAGTTTTAGGCATCTGCTACGGACATCAATTTATAAACCAATTATATGGTGGAAGTGTTGAAACTCCAAAGCTTGCAGAATATGGTAAGACAGAATTAATCGTAGATAATAAGTCAGACCTATTTAAAAACCTACCAGAAAAATCAATAATCTGGATGAACCACAAAGACAGGGTTAAAAATATTGCAGACGGCTTTAAGCCAATTGCAAAAACAGCCAACACAGAAGTGGCAGCCATGGAAAATACTGACAAAAATATTTACTCAGTTCAATTCCACCCAGAAGTAGTCCACTCTGAATACGGCAGGGAAATTCTAGAAAACTTTGTCCTAAACATTTGCCAGGCAGAAAAAACTTGGAAAATGGCAGATTTTGCTACAGAAATCATAGCAGAAATCAAAGAAAAATACGCTGGCGAAAAAATGATTTGCGGCCTATCAGGCGGTGTAGATAGCTCAGTTGCAGCAACAATCGTCTCAAAGGCCATAGGAGATAATCTCCAATGTATCTTTGTAGACCATGGTCTACTTAGAAAAGACGAAGCCAAATCTGTAATGGAAACCTACAAAAATCTTGGCCTTAACGTCAAAATGGTAGACAAATCAAAAGAATTCCTAGATCTCCTAAAAGGCGTATCAGATCCAGAAACAAAGAGAAAAATCATCGGCAATCACTTTGTCGAAGTCTTCGAAGAAGAAGCCCACAAAATCGGCGGAGCTTCATACCTAGTCCAAGGCACCATCTACCCAGACGTAATAGAATCTGGCAAAGACAAGGCAAGTGTCATCAAAAGCCACCACAACGTAGGCGGCCTACCAGAAGACATGGACTTCAAAGGCCTTGTAGAACCATTAAGAATGCTCTTTAAAGATGAAGTAAGAAAAGTTGGCGAAGCAATAGGCATCCCACACGACATGGTATGGCGCCAACCATTCCCAGGACCAGGCCTCGGCATCAGAGTCATGGGCGACATCACCGAAGACAAACTAAGAATAGTCAGAGAAACTGACGCCATCCTAAGAGAAGAAGTCAAAAACTTTGGCCTAAATGAAGACATTTGGCAATACTTCACAGTCTGGACCCCAATTAAAACTGTAGGAGTAAAAGGCGACGCCAGAAGCTACGACAACGTAGTAGCCATCAGAGCCGTCACATCCACCGACGCCATGACAGTAGAAGCCGCCAACCTCCCATACGACCTACTACAAAAACTATCAAACAGAATGATAAACGAAGTAGCAGGAGTAGGCAGGATAGTCTACGACATAACCAGCAAACCACCAGGGACAATTGAATGGGAATAGTCGCAAAATTTTCTAAAATGGCTTAATTACAAGCTATAAAGAGAATGAAAAATGGTTACTGGTACTCAAATGGTACTGGAAGCTAAAAAGAATAAACTAAATAATAGTTCCAAGTGGTTTACATTTGGACAAAAAATAAGACCGTAGTTTTAAGCTGCGGTCTTTTTGTATACATATTTTATATAACTTAGCAAACAAATAAATAATGCGACAATAAAATGTCGGTTTGAGTGGCGATTTGAATAAGGCTTAACGAATAGAAAGTAAGCACTTCTCAAAAATATTGAGGAAATGTTTTGGTTTATAGATAAGTGGAATTTTATATAGTGTATAGGGCTTGACCTGTCCGTTGGGGACCGTGTTATCCTTTAATCAAAGGAGGTATATAACCATGTTAAGAAGTGAAATTCAAAAAGAAACGGGTCTAACTAGGAAGGCAATAGAGTATTATGAGGATAAAGGACTTATCAATCCTCAGAAATCTGAGAATGGTTATAGAGACTATAGTATAAAGGATTTAGAGATTCTAAAAAAGGTATCTATATTTAGAAAATTGGGAATGAGTATCTCAGATATTTATCAGTGTATATCGTCAGGTGGAGATAGTCTGTCTTCTGTTTTAAGGGAAAAACAACATCAATTGGACCTTGATGAAAAAAGAAAAAAAATACTAGAAATGATTGTTAAAGGTGAAAGTAATGGACTAATCAATGAGAAAGTTTCGCTACTTGAGGTGGAAGAAAATATCTATGAAAAACTAGAAATTGCTTTTCCGGGATATTTTGGACAAATGTTATTTGCTGCCTATCAACCATTTTTGAATGAACCATTAGAAGATGATGGTAAGGATTCCTTTTACAAATATATAGCTTATCTTGATAGGCTTCCTACTTTTGAATTAACTGAAGAAGAGAAAAAATATATTGAGAATATTAGCTCATCCTTTGATATGAAAACCTTAAGAGATGTGAATCAGGCTAAACTCGACGCTATAGAGAGTTTTGAAAAGTGGATGAAAGATAATGAGGATGTAATTTCTCAATATGAAACCTATAAAAATAGTGAAGAGTATCAAAATAGCATGATGAAACAGATCCAGGATAAGCTTAAAAACTTTATGAAGGAAAATCAATATTATGAAATAGCAATTCCACTTATTAGAAAATTTAGCAAAAGCTATGATAATTACTATAAAAAGTTGTTAAAGGCAAATGAAAAGTATCTAAATAATAAATATCAATAATCATAGCTAAGCATCTACTTATCTTTAGTAGGTGCTTTTTTTATGCCCAAATGTAAAGAGTTTCAGGGTCAAGATAAATTGTTTAATTGTATCAAATACGGTTAGAAAATAGATTGAGATTAAGGCTTTGGGACAAGGACAGGACTAAAAATTTTAAAACGTATTATATTTATACGGATTAACGAAATTATAAAAAAGAACCTTGTATTTTGAACGGTTTTAGTTGTATAGTACATTTTAAAAGAAGTAGCAAAAAAACTAAAAAAACTTGTAAAATCAATGGTTACAGAAGATTAAAAACTGTAACTGGGATTAAAATGGGAACATTTGTTAAAAAGAATAAATTGAATAATAGTTCCAAGAGGTTTACATTTGGACAAAAATTAGACCGTAGTTTCAAGCTGCGGTCTTTTTGCGTACATATTTTATTTTAAAAATCTTGATTTTTTAGGGTAAGATAGCTTCCAATCTTCAAATTCTTCGTCTGTTATTTCATCGTTGTAACGCTTTTTTCTCATCTCATTCCATTCTATAAGAAAATTATTGAAATCTACATCATTTGATAAAAGTCCAGTGATCTCTCCATCTTCTGCTGAAGGTCTAAACTTCATGTCTTTTTCATAATCAAAAATTATATGCATTATTTCAAAAATAGAATTAGGTTCATGATTAATTAATGCTGATATATCACAATCAAGTGCTTCAGATATTTTTTGTAATTGTTCTTTACTTGGAGATCTATTTCCAAGTTCATAATTTCTTACGGCAGCATCTGTCAAACCAGACTTAATAGCGAGTTCTTTTTGAGTTAAGTTTCGCATAAGTCTTAACTTTTTTAATTTTTCTCCAGAAATCAAACTTACTCCTCCATATTTCACAATAACTATAAATATTTTATCACAAAACGAACAAAAGCTCAACAAAACTGTTCTGTTACAAATATCAGCAAAGAACTGAATATTTTAGAAAAAAATAAATAGAAAAAACTTGGCAGAACAAATATGAACTGTTATTATATATACATACCGTTCAATAATGAACGGATAATGTAAGATATAAAAATTAATGCTCGCCCTTTTGTGGATGTAGAACCTTACAAACTATAAAAGGAGGACATTATGAAAGGTATTTTTATGAATGCAAAAGATGTACAAGAATTTCTTGATGTAAGTAGGACAACAGCATATCAGATAATAAACGATATGAATCAAGATCTACTTAAATTAGGTTATCGTGTGCAAAGAGGAAAGGTAAATAGAGAATACTTTATGGAAAAGTATTGCTATAAACCAACAAATGCAAAGGAGGTTTAAATTGCCAGCATTTAGAGATGAAAGCGGGAACAAGACTTGGTTTTGTAAATTTAATTACACCAACTGGAGAGGAGAAAAATTAACTAAGAAAAAACGTGGATTTTTAACAAAAAAAGAAGCATTAAAATGGGAAAAAGAATTTTTAAATCAACATTCTGAATCAATTGAGATGAGCTTTAGGGATTTTTTTGAACTTTACAAGAGGGATAGAAAACCAAGAATAAGAGAAAATACTTGGAGGACAAAAGAAGCAATTGTAAATCAAAAAATACTTCCCTATATTGGTGATTTAATGCTTAATGAGATTAATAATGTAACCATCATTCAATGGCAAAATGAGCTTATGAAGATTAAGGATAATAATGGAAAAAAATATTCTCCTACTTATTTGAGAACTATTCATTCTCAGTTATCTAGCATCTTAAATCATGCCTGTAGGTACTACAATTTAAAAACTAATGTTGCTCGTGATGTTGGATTTATGGGAGAAAAAGAAGCTGATGAAATGCTATTTTGGACTCAAGATGAATATGAAAGATTTATAGAAGCCATTAAAGATAAACCTGAATCATTCTATGCCTTTGAACTTTTATACTGGTGTGGTCTTAGGATGGGAGAATTATTAGCCTTAACAAAAGAGAAATTTGATTTTGAAAGGCATACATTAAAAATTGATGAATCTTTGTAAAGGATTGATGGGAAAAATGTAATAACTGCTCCTAAGACTAAAAAAAGTATCAGGACAATAGTTATGCCTGAATTTTTAACTGATGAGATCAAAGAATATATAGATAGTTTTTATAAGTTAAAACCAAAAGACTTAATATTTAATTTCTCTAAGAGCTACCTCCACCATGAAATGGATAGGGGATCTAAGAAATCTCAAGTAAAAAGAATTAGAATACATGATTTAAGGCATTCTCACGTTTCTCTCTTGATTGAACTTGGATTTTCTGCAACTGCAATAGCTGATAGGGTTGGACATGAATCGATTGACATCACCTATAGGTATGCTCATCTCTTCCCTAGCAAGCAAAAAGAAATGGCTCTGTTTTTAACTCAAGTAAGAAGTAATAAGGCAAATGACTGGAAAGATTTATTAGAAGAGGATGATAAAGATGTTTAGAAGACATTCATTAGATGAAATTTCTAAAAAAACGAGAAATAAAGAGAAAAATAGAAAAAGAAATCGCATTTTAAACTTTAGAGTATCTGAAGAAGAATATGATCTAATAAATAAAAAGATTGAAATAAGTGGACTTAAAAAGCAAGATTATTTTCTACAAATGCTATTAAATCACGAAGTTAAGATAGTAAGTGATTACAGACTTTCTGATAATATAGCCAAGGAAATATTTCAATTAGCAAAAGTTATTAAGAAGTTCGGCAAACTCAATGACGATGAAGCTGATATTTTAATCTATATTTTAGAAATATATGAAGAAATCAAAAAAGAAAAAAGCCCCTACTACAAAGAGTAAAGGCATACACTCCTGTGAGAAGTGTTCTCTAGACAAGTTCATTTTACCACAGGAGTCTTATTTATACCAGACAGGAGGATAAAATGGAGAATAAATATAAAACAATAAAGAGATTAGATGGTTGTAAAAAGAAGAGGAGTAAGGCTTATGACAGATATTAAATTAAAATTCCCAGAAATAGATCAGACTTACGCCTTTTTAGACTTACAAACCACGGATAAGGGGACAGTTAGACAAATTACTGGTAATATTGTAACTGCTATTTTAAACCCCAAATATTGCCAAAACCAAAAAATCATTGAAGGACAAATATTCTTTGATAAATTTACTAATGAAATAAAATTCCAAGGGAAAATTATTGGAGAAAGAAATATAAAGGATAATCAAATACGACTTTGGGATGACTCTTTAAATAATAGACTAGGCTTAGAGATAGAAAAACATTTTGGAATTAATTATAACGCCAACAAAATGTGGGAAGCTATTCGTTTTGTAGCTCATCAATATGAAGTGAGTCCGCCAAAGCAATACCTTCAAAATTTAAAATGGAATGGAGATAAAAATGCCATTAGAAAACTTTTACCAAGGTATTTGGGAGCGGATGATACAGAGCTTAACAATTGGATAATGGAACATATGATATTGGGTATGATAAAAAGAATTTTTAATCCAGGTTCTAAGTTTGATGAGATGATTGTTTTAGTTGGTGGACAAGGTATAGGCAAATCGACTTTTGCAAGATACTTGTCCATAACAGATGATTGGTTTTGCACAATTGAAAACATTCAAGGCAAGGATGCCGTCATGAACCTTATGGGTAAAACTGTCGTTGAAATCGAAGAATTCGTTGCTTTAAGAAATGCAAAATCGGCTAATGAAGCTAAATCTTTTTTATCAAAATTAAGCGATAGGATAAGAATACCCTACGAGAAATATGCAACAGATGTGCCTAGAACTTGTATCTTTATAGGGACATTAAACGAAAGAACTTTTCTTAATGACCATACTGGAGAAAGAAGATATTTACCTGTTGAATGTAACCCGAATCAAAGAGAATGGACTATATATCCAGATAAAAGTAACAAGGAAAAATTTTCGGATAAAGAATATATGTCATGCATAAGAGAAGATTTTAATCAGGCTTTAGCATTGGGATATGAAATCTTTAAAAACAAAACACACGTATGGACTATACCAAAAAATCTCTTAAAAGACTTGTATAAGGAACAAGAAAAGTTCAAATATCTAAACCCAGATGTGGAAGACATTAGGTATTTCTTAGAAGAATATAAGCCAAAAAGTGCAGATCCAAATATAACTTGTTTCAAAGAACTAACCATGCAAGGCTACCAAATAAAGTCAAAATCTTTTTCAGAGATTATGGATAATTATTTTCAAGAGTGGATTCCAGTTAGGTCATCAAAGACCAAGAGAATATCACCAAGTGGAGTCTCAATTCCAGTAAAACTATATTATGAAAAGAAAGAAGAAAATGAAACTGACTTTATAGAAGTTGACAAGAATTTATTGCCAGAAGAATGGAAAAAAGAAAATTAATTAGAAATAGATACTGCAAATCAAGTAAAGATACAAATGTAACTTTGTAACCTGTAACCCATCGTTATAAATCTTCTTAAATTAGGATTACATAAATTAATGGCTTGATAATAAGGGGTTGTCACAGACTCTTGAAACAAGCTCGCCTAATTTTGGAAGTTTTTATTTTGTAAGTTACAGTTACACTTATTAATTCCTATTTGAAAAATTACGGGGAATTAGATTAAAGACTTGTTACTAGTAGCAAGCACAGTAAGTGAGTACCCACTTACGAAAAAATCAAAAAATCAATAGCTTATAAGGCTATCTAATTTTATGATTTTTACCTTGTTAGGGAGAACCCTAAGACTCCAAAAGATAAATGCAAAGGAGAAATATATGGATAATAGAACAAGAAAAAATCAACTAAAAATATATTTAACAGATGAAGAAAAAGAAATTTTTGAAAAGAAAATGAAACTTGCTAATTGCAAAACTATGTCCCACTTTCTTAGGAAATGTGTGTTGGAAAAAGAAATTTATATTGTAGACTTAGAACCATTTAGAGATCTCCAATGGCTGCTTTCAAATGCAACAAATAACATAAACCAGATTGCAAAAGCTACTAATACAACTGGTGTTATTTATAAGAAAGATATTGACTATATGAGAGAAAAAATAGAAAAATTATCAAAAGAAATTTGGGATATACATTCCTATTATTAAACAGAAATAAATAGAATAACTTCCTTTAAACATCTTAGACCTGTAAGAAGTTTTAAAAATATGATATAATATAATTAATTGAAATGCCGATTTTTAAAATTACAAGGGAGAGAAATTTATGCAAAACTTTGGGAAAATTATTTTTAAAATAGACCAGGTTTTAGAAGAAAAAAATATAAGCAAAAACAAATTGGAAAAAGAAGCAAATCTTCAAAGAACGCAACTTAATTCTTATTGTAATAACAAAGTTAAAAGAATTGACTTAGAAACTATTGCAAAGATATGTTGTGTGCTTGAATGTGGAGTTGAAGATATTATGGAGTATGTGAGGTAAGTAAAATGAATAGATACGAAATAATAAAAAATAGGTAACATGTATCAGATTGGTAACTCTGAATCAGGAGAGTTTAGTTATGTTCAAACACTTAAAACAGTTGCAAAAAAATTAAAGATTAGAAAAAGGAGACACAGATACAAACCATCAATACTTAGATATAAGATTTGAAAATGATAGATTAGTTATATTAGTAGAAACAAAAAACAAAAATAAGGATTGAATGATTTTTACAGTAAATTTGTAAAACAATTTAGAAAGAGGAAAATATTACAATAAAAATTAAGTGAGGGATAAATATGAAATACACACCAGTAAGTTTTGAAATAAAAGATGGTAGGATTTGCCAAATTAGAGAAATTCAAGTAAAAGACGCTGCAGAAACTGTTGAATATTTGAAAACCGTTATGGGAGAATCTAACTTTTTATACTCTTATCCAGAAGAAATAACTCTGACTGTTGAACAGGAAGAGAAGATGATAAAAGGTTTTAATGAATCTGAAGATATTCTTATGATTATAGCAGAGATTGATGGAAGATTGATTGCAAGTGCTCAGATTTCAAGATCAAAAAAAATGAAAATGCGTCACCGAGGAAATGTCGCTGTTACAGTTCTGAAAGAATTTTGGAACTTAGGAATAGGAAAGAAGATGCTCCTTTGTCTTGAAGACTATGCTAATGAATGGGGGCTTACCCAAATTGAACTGGACTATTTTTCAGGTAATAAAAGAGGTCAGATTCTTTATGAGAAACTAGGATTCGTCAAAGTGGGAGAAATACCGGATGCATTTATTTTAAAGGATGGAACACGATACAATAATATAACAATGGTAAAAAGTATCTAAATAAATTTCCAAAGTATAAATTTTTCGGTTAATGTGATAAACAATTAGTCTGAATAGATCGAAAAGATAGTGTCTGAAAGCATTAATAATACTATAAGATTTCATTGTGGGTTTCGTGTCATAGTAGCGATAGAGATATATAGTTATATAAATATAAGTAGTTCAAGATTTTTACTAAAGTTTAAAACTCGAAAAATTAATAGTTGGTGTGCTGCTTAGAGTAATGATTATATAATGACTATTGTAAGGAGTACACTAGTGTAAGGAGGGAGTAAATTGTCAAAAATAAATAAAGAGCAAATTTCTGCTAAGGGATTTTCAATTCAAGTTTATACTGAAGATTTTAAAAATGATTATATAAGCTTAACGGATATAGCAAAGTATAAAAACACAGATGATCCAAGATTTGTAATCCAAAACTGGATGAGAAATAGAAATACGCTTGAATTTATAGGCTTATGGGAAGCACTTAATAATCCAAATTTTAACCGTGTGCAATTCGACACGTTTAGAAATGAAGCAGGTTTAAATAGATTTACAATGACACCAAGTAAATGGATAGAATCTACTGGAGCTATTGGAATAGTCTCAAAATCTGGTAGATATGGTGGAACTTATGCTCATTATGATATAGCGATGGAATTTGCGTCTTGGCTTTCTCCAGAATTTAAGCTATATATTATTCAGGATTATAAAAGACTAAAAGAAGATGAAAACTCAAAATTATCATTAACTTGGAATCTGCATAGAGAAATAT
The DNA here is from genome assembly GCF_017874475.1 of Anaerococcus degeneri. Classification (GTDB taxonomy): domain Bacteria; phylum Bacillota; class Clostridia; order Tissierellales; family Peptoniphilaceae; genus Anaerococcus; species Anaerococcus degeneri. Next base: position 17,895 of record NZ_JAGGLO010000004.1, on the reverse strand, counting down.
CAAAGATTAATTATAAAATTCATACAGATGCAATTAAAGAATACTTGCTTAAAGATTTAACTAATGACCAATTATCTTTTAAATATGCAAGCGAGGCGGATATGCTGAATGTAGCACTGTTTAATAAAACAGCAAAAGAGTGGAGAAAAGAAAATCCTAATTTAAAAGGAAATATGAGAGACTATGCAAGTTTAAATGAGTTATTGGTGCTTGCAAATATGGAAAGCTACAATGCCGTTCTTATTAGCAAAGGAATAGAACAAAAAGAAAGAATGATAGAGCTTAGAGAATTTGCTAGAAAACAAATTTTTGCTTTAATGAGACTAGATAGCGAATCAATTAATAAACTGGAGTGATTTGATGAAAAAAAAAACAAACATAAAAAATATAGCTGATAAATGTCAAATATTCACCCCAGAAAATTATGTTAAGGAGTTACTGGACTCAGTTGGATATTGTGAGGATATATTAGATAAAACTATATTAGAAAACTCTTGTGGCGATGGTAATATACTTGTTGAAATAGTTAAAAGATATATTGAACAAGCAATAAAACAAAAATATTCTAAAGAAAGAATAAAAGAAGGTTTACAAGATAATGTTTTTGGATTTGAGATTGATAAGGTTCAATTTGAAAAGTGTATTTATAATTTGAATTTAGTTGCGAAAGAAAATGATATACATGATGTGCAATGGAATATTTATAATAAAGATTATTTAAAAAGTGAGGTTAATAAAAAATTTGATTTTATTGTAGGTAATCCACCATATATAACTTATAGTGATTTATCTAAGGAAGAAAGGGAGTTTATTAAGGAAAAATATAGTACTTGCAGACAAGGAAAGTTTGACTATTGTTATGCTTTTATAGAGCACAGTATTAACTCCTTATCAAATAAAGGAAAAATGTCCTATTTGATACCTAGCAGCATTTTTAAAACAGTTTTTGGTGAAAACCTCAGAGAATTTATGATAGATAATACTATTAGAATAAAAGATTACACAAAAGAAAAAATATTTGATAATGCACTAGTAAAATCGGCGATATTGATAGTTGATAGAGGACATATTAGCAAAAAAATTGAATATGTAGATATGAGTAGTAATCGTAGGTTATGTATCTGTAAAAAAGAAATTAATAACAAATGGATTTTTTCTCATAAATTTAATGTTGGGGAGAAACGTTTTGGTGATTTTTTTAAAGTTTCTCATGTGGTAGCTACTTTGTTAAATAAAGCATATGTAATTAATGAAAATATGTACGAAGAAGTTGAAAAATTTTATAGGGTTGGGAATTTATTGATTGAAAAAGATATAATTATGCCAACAGCAACGCCGAGAACTATGAGGTATGGAAAGGTTGAAAAAATTATTTTTCCATATAAATATGTTAATAATCAGATAGAGAGATATGAAGAAAAAGAATTTGAAGAATCATATCCATGCGCTTTTGCATATTTAAATCAATTCAAAGAAGAATTAATGGAAAGAAAATCTGATAAAAAAGCAAAGTGGTTTGAGTATGGGAGATCCCAAGCACTTTCAGGGATTAAATGTGAAAAATTGCTTATATCAACTATTATAACAGACAAAGTTTGTATTTATAAATTAGGTGAAGATTGCATTCCGTATGCTGGTATGTATATTTCTCTAAGAAATCAAAATCAAAAATATGACTTAGATTTTGCAAAAAAAATTTTAAAGAGTGAAAATTTTTTTGAATATGTTAAAAATATTGGAATAAATATAAGCGGAAGTTCATTGAGAATTACATCTAAAGATATCGAAGATTTTTATTTTTAAATAGGAGGGATCATGGAATATCTCAAGTATAGTATTGAAGATAGTACAATTGCGGAGTTATTAGGAGTACAAAATTTTTCCAAAGACGAGGCTGCAATTTTAGAATTGATTAAGAACTCATATGATGCAAAAGCGTTGCTTGTTAAACTTGAATTCATAGATAAAAATACGTTAAAAATAACTGATGATGGAGTTGGTATGGATTCAGAGGATATAAAAAAGCACTGGATGCATATTGGAAAAAGCAATAAAGGATATGACCTAATAGATTCAAACAATAAAGTTAGGGTTCAAGCCGGAGCAAAAGGTGTAGGTAGATTTGCTTTATCAAGATTAGGTAAAAATATTCAGTTATATAGTAAAAAGGAACATAAAGACGGCGTTATTTGGGCAACGGATTGGAATACATCTACATTAGAGATAAATTCAAGTATAGAGAATAAAGGTACCTGTATTATAATAAATAATCTTAGGGAAAAGTGGACTCTGAATAGGATTAAGAAATTAAACAAATATCTTGAAAAAACATATAATGATACGGCTATGAGAATACAAATTATAGCCAATGATTATAATGAATTTGTGAATTTACATTTTCCAGATCCTGAGCCAGGAAAAAATTGTAGGTCGTTTATTAATTTAGAGTATATAAAAGGCGAGTTATTGGTATCAGTATTTTCAGACGAGTTTTCTATTGATGCGAAAAAGTATTGTGAAGGAATGGATTTGAATCAACACAATAGAAAAATAAATATTATAGATGAATTGGAAGGTAATGAAATTTTTGATGTTTATGGAGAAGGATTAATTACAGTTCTAGAGAAACTTGGAAGATTTTCGGCAAATTTATTTTTCAATTTAAATGCTACAAATTATGATAAAGAAAAGTTTCTATATAAATACCTAAGAACTGATGAAATTTTAGATAGTGGTGTTGTTCTTTATAGAAATGCTTTTAGCATATCTTCGTTTGAAGGCGAGAAAGATTGGCTAGGATTAGGAAAAAGATCAAGGAAGTCACCAGCAGCTGCATCACATCCAACAGGTGCTTGGCGAGTAAGAGAAAATCAAATATCTGGGTTCGTATTAATAGATAAAGAAGAAAATAAAGTACTACAAGACCTTATGAATAGACAAGGATTAGATGAAAATATATATTATCAATTATTCATTCAAATAATATTAATTGGTATCAAAGAATTTGAACGTTATAGACAAAAAATAATACGAAATATTAATAAAAAAAATATTGTTGAAGAAAACTTTACTGAGAGAATATCAGATGAAATCGTAAGAAATCCTAAAATGATAAATAATTTAAATAAAAACGATAAGGTGAAACTTATTAAAGAACTTAAGTTGTTTAATCAGGATAGTAAAAAACTTAAACAAGAAAAAGCGGATGTTGAAAATAGGTATAGATATGATGTAAGAATTTTGAATGCTTTAGCAACATCGGGTATGAAAGCAACATCAATAGCACATGAGATAAACAATGATAGAAATCAAATCGAACCTTCTTATGACTTCATAATAAATTCTTTAAAAAAATATAAAGTTTGGGACATAGTTAATGATCCGGAAAATAGAAAATTTGCATTTGAAGACATACCAGGTTTATTGGAAAATAATCATGCTGCAGTAAAAAAGATACTTAGGTTCATTGATGCGATTTTAGAAAAAGTAGAAAAGGGACAATTTTTTGCTATGAAATTGAATGTCAAAGAAATTGTGAGTCAAATAATAAAAAAATGGGAAAGAGACTATGCTTGGTTAAATGTAGAAATATGCGTGGATGACTTTTTAGAATTTAACATATCAAAAGACACATTCTATACAATATTTGATAATTTAATATTAAATAGCGTTCAACAAAACAGTCAATCAAATGAATTAAAAATAAAAATTATGATCAGTAAAGACTGCAATAAGTTGAAAATTTCTTATTATGATAATGGAAAAGGATTGCCAGAAAAATATTTAAATAATCCAAGAATTATTTTAGAACCACATGAAACAAGCAGAGCCAATGGTCATGGGCTTGGGATGTGGATAATTAATAATACAATTAATTTTCAAAATGGAGAGATTATTAATATTTCAGGTGAAAAAGGATTTGAATTTATTTTTGAGATGGAGGAGACTTTATAACATGCAACTGATAACTATGCTTTATGTAGATGATAAAATAGATTTGTTTGTTTCAAAATATTTAAAAGGATACTCAAATGATAAGGCTCGTTATGAATATTTGGAATTGAAATTTGAAAGCAATTATTCATATGAGAATTTACTTAACAGTGAAGAAATTCAAAAATCTGATATATTATTTTTGGATTCAATGCTTTTTGAAAATGGTACTGTACTAGATAATAAAATTTCAGGAGAAGAGCTTGGCTTGATAATAAAAAAGATATTTCCTTTTAAAGAAATAATAGTTATCACGCAGTATCAAGAAAAAATGGAGTATAGTACATTAAAAAAATACAACTCTAGTACCTATCATTGTGATCCAAACTTATTTTTCAATGAGAATTGGGACAGGGTAATAGAGAAGGCCACAGAAAACATTATTTTAAATAGAAATATTCTGAAAAATATTTCATCTAAAAAATATGTTGAAAAATTTTTATTTGAGAAAATGGAGAATTCAATAAATGGGGTGTTAGATTATGATAATTTAACAAAGGTTGATATAGATAATCTGATTAATGCTTTTGAAGAAATGAGAAAACTATATGAACAATGATTATAGAAATACAAAATATTATAATTTAAAAAATGATATTGTGTCTGAAAAAAATTCTTTAGGGAAGAGAATACAAAAGGAACATCCTAGAGTTAAAATTATATATAATCAAATAAATAAAAAAGGTAGTGAATATAATAAAAAATTTAGGTTAATATATAGTAATAAATGTGCTTATTGCGGTATCACAACAGATGTAATAAGTTCTGAACTATTCGAAATAGATCACTTTATTTGCGAGGCATCATTTAATGGTGATTCTATAAAAGCTGGTGAGATAAATAATTTGGTTTTATCGTGTAGAAAATGCAATCTGGCAAAAAGGGATTTTAAATGGAGTGAAGAATATTCTTCTATGTTTAATGTTGACGATGGAAGTATAACAAAATTATTTTACAGAGATGAGGATTATTATATTAGAATAGAAAAAGAATACATAACGGACAGCGTGATTTGCAGTTTTTATAATAAACTTAAATTAAGTGAAGAAATTAGAAGATTAGATTTTTTGCTTATGAATATGTATGGATTTTATGAAAAGAATTCCAATGACAGCAGGATAAGAAGCATATTACAATATATTGTTCTTCTACAACGAAAAAGAAATGGATTATAGTTAATACATGAATAAGGTTTCGTGTATCTAATAGTAATAGTTTCAAATATTTATGTAAAATATAGGGAGTTCAAGACTTTTACTAAAGAAACAGATTTTAAACACAGGAGGAAATTTATGATTATAGCTATTGGAGGCGGGGAAGTAGCCTTAAATGAAACTTACGAGATAGATAAATTTATTGTAGAGTCATCAAAAAAAGAAAATCCAAATTTTCTATTCATTCCGACAGCAAGTAAAGATGCCCCAGCATATGTAAAAATTATTGATAAATTATATGCTGGGCTAGGATGCAAAACTGACACCTTGTATTTATCTAATGTAGAAGTAGACAAGGATGAGGTCAATCAAAAGATAGAAAATGCAGATATAATCTATGTTGGTGGTGGCAATACCCAGTACATGATGAAAGTTTGGGAAGAATACGGTTTAGATAAGGCACTAATTAAGGCTTATAAAAGCGGCAAAGTGCTCTCCGGCTTAAGTGCGGGCTCTATATGCTGGTTTATTGCAGGCCATAGTGATAGTGAGTTTATAGAAGGTATTGAAAAGCCAAAACCTATATGGGTTAAAGGCCTAGGAATCATACCTTATTTACATTGTCCTCATTATGATGAGCCTGAAAGAGTAGGTTTTGATGATTTCTATTCTGGACAGCTAACAAATGCGATTGCAATAGAAAATCAAGTGGCAGTTGTTTGGGATAATTATAAGATGTACGTTATTAAATCTAACCCTAATAAAAATGCATATAAACTTTCTTGGAGTGATACAGGTTTGAATAAAGAAGTTTTATTTTAAGGTTTTTCCTCTGGTACTGGGACTGGGACGGGACTAAAAATTTGAAAACGTCTTATAATTAGGTGAATTTAGTGGTACTCTAAAAAATAGAATATAGTATTTTGAATTGTTTGGTATATATCGGACGTTTGGAAAAGAAGAATGGGAATGATCGCAAAAAAATTAAAAACTTTGTAAAATCAACGGTTACAGAAGATGAAAAACTGTAACTGGGATTAAAATGGGAACATTTGTAAAAAAGAATAAATTGAATAATAGTTCCAAGTGGTTTACATTTGGACAAAAAATTAGACCGTAGTTAAAAGCTGCGGTCTTTTAATGTCAAAATACAATTTAGAATTCAAACTAAAAATAGTAAAAGAATATTTAGAAGGTAACATAGGATATGCATCACCTGTCAACTCTTTCTTATAACTTATTATTTATTCTTATTTATTAAAAAATAAGGCAAAGAAGGCTCTATTAAAATAAAATATTACAGAAATTTCCCTCATTAATCAGAAGTCACCGATAAAAATTCTGACATGAAAATTTTCTCAGTGACCATTTTGTTGCCTTTTATTTATCTTTTATATTTTGTGTTGTAGCCTTCATTCTCTTTTGGTCTATAGGCGTTTGGATAGGCTTGATCTGTTGCAACATCGAGAGATACTTTTTTAAGAAGTTTGTAGACATCGTAGGGATCTTTTATGGAAATAAATTTATCTGCGTCAGTCTTAAAGCTGTAAGATGAATTACCACCTTCGCCATTATAAACTAGGATAATTGTGCCAAGTCCCTTGATGTTTTCCATAAAATTTACATCTACTTTCAAATTTGTAAGCTCTCTGTGCTCATAATTATTTACATCTCTTCCAAAAATGCCTTGGCTGATGTAAACTCTCTTATCTGTAATTGCATATTCAATTGTTCCATAATTTAAAACCCTATAGATGGGCATTAAAATTGCAAACCAAACAGGAAAAAGATGAATTATAAAGAAAATTATAAAAAATCCATTCATAAAGCTAAATTCTCTAAAAAAAATAGATATAAAAAAGAAGTCAAAAATCCCCCAAATTAATGCAATTAAATAAATGCTTGGCTTGCCTACAATATAAAGAAAAGCATTGGGCTTTCCTCGCCACAATATATTTTCATTGTCGTCAATAATTTTTTCAATCATAATTTCCTCCATTGCTTTCTCTATATTAAGATAAAGTATTCTTGTCTAGTATTTTATCACAAATATACTTGTGATAAAATATTTGAATGGCTGAATCTCCACTCATATCTATAGATTTTTCTTTACATTCTTTTGAATTAAAATTTTAAAAATCTATAAAAATTTAGTAACATAATTTTTGCTAATACTAAGCAACTATACATTAATCTTTGTAATTATTAGTTTCAAGAAATTCTTCAAGTTTAGATAGAGCTTTTTCTGCATATACATAACCACCATAATCTTTATCAGGATTACAAATGTACAATTCTTCAGTATACGGCTCTTCGCCATTTTCAACTCGCATCTTATTAATACTATACCTCGTATCATTAAGTTCTGATCCAATTATTTCTCTATAGAAATCCTTTTTCGAGCTTTCTTTAAGGAAAACTTTTCTTTCTTTTAAATCTGCGACGATTACACCCAGAAATTCAGTTTTCCCTTCCGGGTAATACTCATAAACAACTTCCTCATTTGAAAATGAAATCTTCTTTAAAATAACCATTGCATACCCCTTTTTATATTATAATCAAAACTACCAGCTGAGCCGGTAGTTTTGATTTGCCCATTTATATATTGATTATGAAATGATCTTAATACTTTATTATTTGTTCATTAGTTCGGACATAAAAATACACCCATAATATAGCAAAGTATTCAATAGAAAAATTATGAAGTTATAATATTAAATTTTATTAAGGTTTATATAGCAAGAATTATTTTCCAATGAATCAATTGCCAGAGCGATCTCGTTTAGCATGGCTATAAGCAGAGATTTATCATTTACTGACAATTGACTACCGATACTTTTATCTGACATATCTATGCCGACAACGCCATAGACTGCACTATTTTTTCTAATGGCAAAATATAAGCCATTAGCATTAGTTAGAGTATTTGTGCCTGCACCAGCACTATCATTATTTAAAAATACCCATTTTGCTACAGTTTTCTCGGAGTCTTGCAAATATATTTCTTTCATATTTGCGACGTTTTTTGGGTTATAAATTATTGGCGACAAAAGCGAGCTTTTGAAAACAGGATAAAATATTATTACCTTGTTTAGGAGCTTATGTAGTTGATAGCAGGTTTCATACATTACTTCATCATAGTTTTTGCTTAGCTGCAATCTCTGGCTTGTTTTAAGCAGAACCTCTAAGCTGTGTGACTGCTGAGTTGTTAGTATATTTTCCTTTTTTAGTCTATTTTGCATTAGGCTAATGAAAAAAGAAACTATGATCATTATTATAAATATCATCAGATACTCTTTTGAGTAAATCTTCAAAGAATAATAGGGTGGTATAAATATAAAATCTATAATAAGTATATTTAGCAAGAGAGCAAGCATATTGTATATAGGGTGTTTTGTTGTGTATCCAACTATGCAGGATGATAGAGTATAAAGCAAAACTATGTTAGTTGTATTAAAATCAAAAATAAATAAGGCATAAGATAGTACAGTTGTAGCTAACAGTATGAGCAAAGTTACTATCAGATCTTCTCTATCAAAATGCACAAATTCATCTAGCCTTATATTTTTTTTCTTATACTCACTGTTAGCATCAGGGATTATGAATATATCAAGATTTGGAGCATCCTTAGTAATCTCATCAATTATAGTTGTTTTATTAAAAAATGATATTTTCTGTGAGGATCTTCCCAAGACAAGCTTTGATACTCCACTAAGTTTTGCATATTGGCTAATTTGAAATGATATATCATCACCATAAGAAGAAACGATATTAGCTTTTAGATGTTTAGCCAAGTCTATATTTTTTTGTAAGTTATTTTTTTCTGTATTAGAAAAATTTTTGCTTTCAGATGTTTCTACATATAGGGCACTAAACTCTGCATGGAAAGAGTTAGCCATCCTATAAGCAGTTCTGATTACTTTTTGGTTAGTAGGTGATGGGCCAAGACACACTAGTATATGTTCTTTTAAAAATGGTTTATTTTTTTCGTCAGTATATAAATTTATTTTATCAGCATATCTTCTTAAAGCTATTTCCCTAAGCGAGATAAGATTATCTATAGTAAAAAAATTATCTAGGGCTTTTTTAGACTGGGAATAATTATATATTTTTCCTTCCTTTAATCTTTCAATTAATTGTTCTACTTCAATATCTATTATTTTTATATGGTCAGCATTATCAAAAACATAATCAGGTATACGTTCATTGACTTTTATATTAGTAATTGATTCTACTATATCATGAAGGCTCTCTAGGTGTTGGACATTTAATGTTGTGTATACATCAATGCCTGCTCTAAGTAATTCCTCTACATCTTGGTATCTTTTTTTATGTCTACTGCCTGGTGCATTGGTATGGGCAAGCTCATCTACTAATATGATGTCAGGTTTTCTATCTAGGGCCTTATCTATATCCAGTTCATTAAAAATATGATCTTTATAGTTTATTTTTTTATAGTCTATTATATCTAGACCATTCATTAATGCTAGAGTATCTTTTCTATCATGAAGTTCTACATAACCAACAACCACATCTATGCCTTCTAGGTACTTTTCGTGGGCAACTTCTAGCATATTGTATGTCTTGCCGACACCTGCACAGTATCCGAAGAAGATTGTCAATTCACCTTTTTTTTCCATAAAATTATCCTTCTTTATTTATTTCTGATTTTATTTTACTATATATATTAAAAAAAAGGCAAAATCAGTGAATTTTAATACAATTTTAATGTCTATGGTGTATATTTTAAAACTATTTTAAGGTAAAAGTTGGTATATTACACATATAGTTAGAGAATAGGAGGAGTGATTAATGTTAGACCTTATTATGATAGCTATAATTATCATTTCATTTTTAATATTAAAATTATTTGTCAATTGGATAGATAAAAAAATTACAAGTAATTAATTATTGTGGAGGTTTATATGTTACTATTATTAATTGTTATTTTAGGGGTTTTATGCTATTTGTTTTATGCACTGATTAACCCTGAGAAATTTTAAATATAGTTTTGGGAGATAAGTATGAAGGAAATTATGAATTTAACTAAATGTGATTTTAATAATTGTTTGAATGATTTTTGTTCCTTAATAAAATTAAAAATTGATTTGGGAAATCTTAACGAATGTTTAGAATTGGTAAAAGATAAAATGAAAGAATATCCACATAGTCCAGTCCCTCACAATTTGTTAGGTATTTTGATGGAAATAAGAGGAAACCATGAATTGGCTATGAAACACTTCAGGGCTGCTTGGGCATTAGACCCTTGCTATGAACCTGCTAGTAAAAATTTGGGAAATTTAGCAATATATGGCACAAATAAAAAATATATATTTTCGTAAGAAAATTGTGTAAGTAGGAGAGATTATGTTACAAATATTATTAACATTACTAATATTCTTAGTCATTATATTTCCATGTGGAAATTACTTATATAAAATGACTAACAATAAAAAAACATTTGCTGATCCTTTATTTGATAAAGTGGATTCAGGAATTTTTAAAATTTTAAAGATTGAAAAAAGTGATATGGACTGGAAAGAATATGCATTGTCATTGATTCTTTTAAATGCGTGTTTGGTTCTACTTTCATATCTAGTTCTTAGAATTCAATCTATAGGGATATTTAATCCAAATAAAATAGGCTCTATGGAGGAAACTTTAGCTTTTAATACAATTATTTCTTTTATGACTAATACTAACTTGCAACACTATGCTGGTGAATCAGGCTTGTCATATTTTTCTCAAATGTTTGTGATTATTATGATGATGTTCACTTCAGCAGCTAGTGGATATGCAGCTTGCGTAGCAATGATAAGAGGAATACTTGGAGAGAAGATGGGAAACTTCTTTGTAGATTTTATAAAAATCATAACAAGATTTTTATTACCAGCATCTATTATTGTTGGATTATTATTGGTGTCTCAAGGAGTTATCCAAAACTTTAATTCTAATATCTTAATTAAAACTATTGAGGGCAAAAACCAAGAACTTGGTGCTGGTCCAGTCGCAGCATTGGAAGCAATTAAACATTTGGGTACTAATGGTGGAGGATTTTTTGGAGCCAACTCATCAACTCCTTTTGAAAACCCTAATATTATTTCAAATATTATAGAATTAATTTCTATGATGTTATTGCCAGGATCATGTGTTTTCATTTTTGGAAAGATGGCACATGATAAGTTTATTAAAAAATCAGCAAGTGAAAATAAACAAATACCAGAGCACACAGATAAAGCTATGGCTAAGAAAGTTTGGCTGGGCAAAGAAGGCCAGTCAATATTTATTGCCATGTCCATATTATTTGTAATAGGCTTGGGTATTTGCTATCATAATGAGCTTAATGGTGTAAACGGGGCAAGTCTTTCTGGAATATCTCACAATATGGGAAATATGGAAGGAAAAGAGATGCGTTTTGGCATTGCCCAATCTTCATTATTTACAACAGTTACAACGTCATTTACTACTGGAACTGTTAACAATATGCATGATACACTTACACCTTTGGGTGGCCTAGTTCCTTTGCTTCACATGATGTTAAATGTTGTATTTGGTGGAGCAGGTGTAGGACTTATGAATATGTTAATCTATGCTATCTTAGCAGTATTTATATGCGGTCTTATGATTGGTAAGACACCGGAATATCTAGGTAAAAAAATTGAAGGTAATGAGATGAAACTTGCAGCTTTATCAATTATCATTCACCCACTTTTGATTCTAGGTTTTTCTGCACTAGCAGTTAGTATAAATCCTGGACTTGAGGGTATTACTAATCCAGGATTCCACGGACTAAGTCAAATACTATACGAATATTCTTCATCAGCAGCGAATAATGGCTCTGGTTTTGAAGGTTTGGCTGACAATACAATCTTTTGGAATATAACTTGTGGATTAGTAATGTTTTTTGGAAGATATTTAGCTATTATTATCCAGCTAGCAATAGCAGGAAATCTTTCTAAAAAAATAGATATCAATGAAACTGCTGGAACATTAAAAACTAATAACTTAACTTTTTCAATTATTTTAGTAATAATTGTTTATATATTTGCAGCACTAACATTTTTGCCAGTACTAGCTTTAGGACCAATAGCAGAATGGTTGGTACTATAGGAGGAAATATGGTTAATAAGAAAACAAAATTTGTAAGTAAAGATATAATGAAGACTTCTATTAGAGGGGCATTCTTAAAATTAAATCCTAAGTATATGATAAAAAACCCTGTAATGTTTGTAGTAGAAATTGGATTTATAATTTGTCTATTACTTGCTTTTTTACCAAATTTGATAAATGATGGAAGCGACAATGCAAGTAAATACAGTATGCTTGTTTCCATTATTTTGTTTATAACTTTACTATTTGCAAATTTCGCCGAATCCGTAGCTGAAGGTAGGGGAAAGGCACAAGCAGAGACATTGAAAAAAACAAAAAAGGATACTAAGGCTAGAAAAATTTTAGATGCTGGAAAAGAAATTGAAATCTCTAGTAATGACCTAAAAAAAGGAGACGTAGTTTTAGTAAAAGTAGGCGAAATAATCCCTAATGACGGTGAAATAATTGAAGGTATAGCAAGTATTGATGAATCTGCAATCACTGGTGAATCCGCACCAGTAACTAAAGAAAGTGGAGGAGATTTTTCTTCAGTGACGGGAGGTACACTTGTTGTATCAGACTGGATTAAAGTTCGTATAAGCTCAGATCCTGGTGAATCATTTTTGGATAAGATGATATCTCTTGTAGAAGGAGCCTCTAGACAAAAAACACCAAATGAGATTGCTCTAAATACCTTGTTGGTTTCCTTAACTATTATATTTTTGATAGTTATCATAACCCTATATCCAATAGCTAACTATTCTAATGTAAAAATTTCAGTTTCTACATTGATAGCTTTAATGGTTTGCCTAATCCCTACTACAATTGGTGCATTACTTAGCGCAATCGGTATAGCTGGTATGGATAGGGTTACTAGATTCAATGTCATAGCAATGTCAGGCAAGGCCGTAGAAGCTTGTGGTGATGTTGATACAATGATTCTAGACAAAACGGGAACAATAACCTTTGGAAATAGGTTAGCTAGTGATTTTATAAATGTCGATGGAATCGACAAATCAGATTTAATAGAATATGCCATGATATCATCACTAAAAGATGACACCCCTGAAGGTAAATCTACAGTTGAACTTGCAAAAAAATTGGGTTCTAAAGTTAATCCAGCAGATTACGAAGATGCGTCTTTTGTAGAATTTACTGCAGCAAACAAGATGAGTGGGATTGATTTAAAAAACGGTGTCATGATACGCAAGGGATCTGGGGAAGCGATAATAAAGTTTATTACTGAAAGAGGTGGAGATGTACCAAGCGACCTACAAGCAAAAGTAGAAAGTATTTCAAAATTAGGGGGTACTCCACTAGTCGTTTGTGTAGATAATGTAATTTATGGAATTATCTATTTGAAAGATACGGTTAAGCCAGGACTTAGACAAAGGTTTGAAAGACTTAGAAAAATAGGGATAAAGACCATAATGTGTACTGGAGATAACCCTCTTACTGCAGCTACAATTGCAGCAGAAGCTGGTGTTGACGGCTATATAGCAGAATGTAAACCTGAGGATAAGATAGAAGCCATAAAGAAAGAACAAACCCTAGGTAAAATTGTAGCCATGACAGGAGATGGAACCAACGATGCTCCAGCCTTGGCTCAAGCTGATGTTGGTATTGCTATGAACAGTGGTACAAGTTCAGCAAAAGAAGCAGCAAACATGGTTGATTTGGATTCAGATCCAACCAAAATATTGGAAGTTATAGAGATTGGTAAACAGCTACTTATAACAAGAGGTTCTTTGACAACATTTTCTATTGCTAATGATATTGCCAAATATTTTGCTATAATACCAGCTATATTTACTCTTGCTATACCTCAAATGAAAGTATTGAACATTATGGGATTGAATAGTCCATCAAGTGCTATTATTTCAGCACTAATATTTAATGCAATTATTATTCCTTGTCTAATTCCTTTGGCAATGAAAGGTGTTAAATATGAACCGATGTCAGCTTCAAAAATGTTAGGAAAGAATATGTTGATTTACGGACTTGGTGGTGTAATTTGTCCTTTTATTGGTATAAAACTAATAGATATATTAGTATTTCCTTTACTTGGAATGTTAGGAATTTAAGGAGTTATAATGAGAACTATTAAAAAATATAAACAAGTTTTTTTTGTTACAATATTTGCATTTATAGTCTGTGGTATTATATATCCACTTTTAATGACGGTACTTGCACAAATTATCTTTCCAAAACAAGCTAATGGAAGTTTAATAAAGATGGGAGATGAAGTAGTTGGCTCAGAATTAATAGGTCAAGATTTTACTGATCCAAAATTATTTCATTCGAGACCATCAGCTGTTAACTACAATGTCTATGAAGATGGAGACAAGTATGATGGATTAGCTTCTGGTAGTAAAAACTTAGCAGTAAGTAACCCTAACTTAAAGAAAAGAATTAACGAAGATATAGATAAGTTTATTAAAGAAAATCCTGCGGTATCAAAAGAAGATATCCCTGAAGACATCATAAGCCAATCAGGCTCAGGTCTTGATCCACACATTTCTGTCAAAGCAGCTCAATTACAAGTTGATAGAGTAGCAAAAAATACAAATCTCTCCAAAGAAAACTTAGAACAACTGATAAAACAAAATACTAGTGAAAAAGCTTTGGGAATCTTTGGTGAACAAACTGTAAATGTATTGAAACTAAACATAGACTTAGTAAGTGAAATGAAAAAATAATATTGTAATATAAGGCCTCAGGTAATCATAACTTGAGGCTTAGAATGATTTGACCAATATTTTGCTATAAAGAAGGTAAGTATATATGAATGAAAATATAAAAATATTAATTGTAGAAGATGACAGAGCTGTGAGAAACTTGATATCAACAACATTGCAGATAAATGATTATGAATATGACCTAGCGATTGATGGTAAAAATGCTCTACAGCTAATGACTTCAAATAAATATGACATAGTTTTTATTGACTTGGGATTGCCTGACATTGATGGAATAGAAATAATAAAAAAATTCAGAGATTTTTCGACTACTCCAGTTATAGTAATTAGCGCTAGGACCAATGATGAAGATAAAATAGAAGCCTTGGACGCAGGGGCAGATGATTTTTTGACCAAGCCATTTAATGTTGATGAACTTCTTGCAAGAGTTAGGTCAACCTTAAGAAGAATAAACTATGTTGAAAATAATAGTGTTGAAGACAAAATTTCATTTGAAAATGGAGATATAAGAATAGATTATCCTTCGAGAAGCGTATTTATTAAAGGTGAAGAAATACATTTAATGCCAATAGAATATAGTTTATTATGTTTATTAGCAGAAAATGTTGGCAAGGTTCTCACACATCAGTACATCCTAAAAAACATTTGGGTCAATTACCTAGCATCTGATCTCTCTTCTTTGAGAGTGTATATGACCTCTCTTAGAAAAAAGATAGAAAAATTAACTGACGATAAGTATATCCAAACTCATGTTGGAGTTGGCTACAAGATGATTAGAATCAATAAATCAGGGGAAGATGAAATAAATGGATTTAGTTGATAGAGATTTGATATTAGTATGTATATCTGAATCCCAATCTAATAGTCAGGTAATAAAAGAAGCCAATGAGATAGCTCAAAATGAAAAAGCTAAACTAATTGCTCTATATGTATCTGATAGAGATAAGTTTCAGGAAAAAAAGGACAATGACTACCTACAAGACAATTTAAGTCTAGCGGAAAACATGGGGGCCATGGTTGAGATTATATATGATGACGATATAGCAAGCCAAATAGTAAACTTTGCAAAACTATATAAAGTAAAAAAAATTGTAATAGGAAAAAAACGAAATGATTTTAAGCTATTATCTTTAAATACCAGCATATATGATCAAGTGGTAAAAAAATCTGACAGAATAGATATTTACGCTGTTCCAATAAATGATAAGGTCAAAACTTATGGATTTAAAGAAAACAAAAATATATCAAAAGATTTGTTAATTGCTTTTATAATACTAGCAATCAGCACTCTAATAGGTTATATATTTTATGATTTTGGCTACAGTGATGCAAATATAATAATGATCTATATACTAGGTGTATTTTTTATTGCCCTTGTAACTTATGATGAATTAGTGAGTTTTATTTCATCTGTAATATGCGTATTAGCCTTTAATTATTGTTTTACTAAGCCAACTTTAAGTTTATCAGTATCTAATCCTGAATATATTATTACTTTTTTAGTCTTATTAATAGTATCATTTTTGACAAGTAAGCTAGCAAGCCAGATAAGAAAAAATGCAAAGAACTCATCAAATATGACATATATAACAAAGCTTTTGTTAGAAACAAATCAACTTTTACAGACTAAAATATCCAAACACGAAATCATAGAAACAGGCTGTAATCAATTATCAAACCTACTAAATAGAAATATAGTTTATTACGATATAGTAGATGGGGAAATTCAGGATCCACTAATTTTCAAGGATGATTTTAGGGATGCTGATAAAGAATTTCTCAAAGAATTAGAAATAGTAAAGTGGGTATTTGCCAAAAACAAAAGTGCAGGTGCTGGCACAGAATATTTGCCAGATGCCAAGTACTTATATTATGCAATCAGATTTAATACAAGTGTGTATGGGGTTATAGGTATACATTTGGGTAAAGATAGGCTAGATTCCGTAGAAAATAAAATTTTACTAGCAATCCTTGGAGATATGTCTTTGGCTTTAGAGAAAGAAAAAATTTTAAAAGATAAAAACGAAGCTAATTTGAGAATAAAAGATGAGCAATTGAAAACAAATCTTTTAAGATCAATCTCCCATGACTTAAGAACGCCCCTAACAACTATTTATGGAAATTCTCATATACTACTTAATAATTCGGAAAACTTAACAGAAACAATGAAATTAGGGCTATATAGAGATATTTATGATGATTCACAGTGGCTACTGAATCTTATAGAAAATTTACTTTCAGTAACTAGAGTTGAAGAAGGTAAAAGCAAACTAAAAATAGAGCCACAAATGGTTGAAGAAGTCATAGAAGAGGCCCTAAAGCATGTAAGCAGAGATAAAAAAAATCACAATATAACTGTTGATATAGATGATGACTACCTAATGGCTGATATGGATGTGAGGTTAATAATACAAGTCATCATAAACCTTGTAGATAATGCTATAAAATATACTTTTGAAGGGTCAAGTATCAATATAAGAGCCTACCAAGATGCAAACAAAGTCATAATCCAAGTGGCAGATAATGGAAAAGGAATTGAAGATACCGATAAGAAAAGAATATTCCAAAAATTCTATTCGGCTAATAACAAAATCATCGATAGCAAGAGGAGTATAGGTCTAGGCTTATATCTTTGTAGGATTATAGTTAAGGCCCATGGTGGCGAAATAAGTGTAACGGATAATATACCAAGTGGATCTGTATTTACTATGGATTTGAAAGCTAGCCAATAAACGATAAACTATGTTTTATACTTTGTACAAATATAAAAGAATTATAATATGATACAATTAAAAAGAGCTACCAAATTAAATAAGGTGACCCGGATCTGTAAACAATTTTGTGTATCAACCTTAATCCTGAAAAAAGGTTCTATAATAAATCGTGTTGGTAGAAGTAAATGAAACTTCTGTCAGCACGATTTTTTAGTAAAAAAAGAAGACATATTTAATCATTTACCC